>JAAYEC010000067.1 GCA_012728915.1 Deltaproteobacteria bacterium
ATCCAGGCCGCCAAGGCCAGGGCCCGAGGTTACCGAACCATTAAGAACTTCATCACGATGATCTATCTCATCAGCGGCAAACTGGACTTCAGGCTACCCACTTGAAACAGCGAGGAACCATATTTTTCAATCTCATTCTCATGGAGATTCATTCTCTTTAATTTCGTCCAATCAACTTTTCCATCTTGAATATTGTACATTCTCAGGCAGATTACCCCAGTGTCATTGTAGAATTCCTCAGGCTTATAAATACCATTTGACATTGATTCGATATAATCAGCAAGAAATCCCCAACTCCATGATACTGGCACGGGAAACGGATTACCATTATTGCTTGATCTCTCCACATCTGCCCTCTTGGTATCTGCTTGTCGCCAATCTGCCGTGAGGCGACCAGAGCAGGCGGCTGCAAGGACGGATTGGCGGAAGCGTTTGAGGATGGCCGGGATTTTATCCAGCCGCTCCTTGCAGGCGTCGACTTTTGCCAGAAGTTGGTCCAGCTTGGCGACGATGCGCTGCTGTTCATCTAAGGGCGCGAGTAAAACTGCGATGCCTTCAACATCTTTCTTAGAGATTGCCGTAAAAGTTGAGCCGGTGCCCTGCTTGGAGAGAATCGGTTCAATGAAACGTAAATAGTTCAGTAGATATTGAGAGCTTGTGACCTGAGAAGGCCGAATAGCCGCCAAACCTCTGCCGATACAGGATTTCTCTTTATTAAGATTTGTCGGACCGACGGGCGCTCTGACCGAGAGCAAAATGTCTCCTGTCTCTGCGATCTTTTTCGGCTCATCGCAAAATTTGACAACCCTAGGGTACAGAGCCTGAAATTCAGCTTTGCCCTGGAAGAACGGCAGTCCTCTCCCTTCGGAGTTATAGGAACTTGACGGTGGAGATTGTCCCATGACTATCTCTGAAATTTCGTTCAGAGGGATCTCCTGCCATCCTGTCGGCAAATTACTCATTCCGGCCGTTCCCGTTAGATTCTATCAACTGCAGTATCTCCCGCAACTCATCCACCACCGCATCCAGCTCCGTGATGGCCTCGGCGGCCAGGTCCTGTGGATCGGGCAGATTACTGGCCTCTTTGGGTTACTTACAGTAGCTCAAAAACATGCTTGACATTCAGTCAAATCTGCATATTATATCTATTAAAGATTGACGTATTGGGATCGGGGTGTCCCCGGTCGGTAAAGGGTCTCCACTTGGAGACTCTTTATTTTTATGGAAATAACTTCAACCCCCAGCCCATGAATTCCCCTGCCTCGGAACAGTATAGCTTGTCCTTGATGATCTGGAATGGGATGTATGGCACTTCCGGGGCGAGGATGTATCTTGCGAGCGGATAGGCGCACAGGTCGGCGAGCTGCAGACCGATGATGTTGTCCCGTTTCGAAAAGAAGTCGAACTGAATGATTTTCTTCTTGAGTCTGTCCGCAGACACATAATAGGTCCCCCGGTCCATTGTCGAGTTAAAATGCGCCAAGAGCAATCTGTCTTCTTTCTTTCCTCTCTCCTCCACTGCGATCGCGACCGTGGAATCCGGATGAAGGCGATCCAGACAGAAGACCAATCTCTCTATGATGAAAGAGAGCGATAAGGCATATGGATCCTTTGCCCCCCGCCCGTACCGTTTTACATGTTCCTCTTTGTGGATACCCGCCCCGATAATGTGAAACGTGGTTTTTTTGATCACGTCATTCAGTTCATGATAAAATTTTTCCTTGAGCCTTAAATCGAACAAAATCTGAAATGCATCTTGGCATTTCCGGATGTCCCTAGAGTGCAGGATAACTTTATCGGTCTTAAAAAACCTCTGCTTGAAGGCACGCATTTCTTCTTCGAGCTGGCGCATCCACTCATCTCCGATCAGACAGCCACACAGCAGGAAGAGCGGGAAATTCTTGTCGATGAAGTCCAGTCCGTGATCCCCGGTTTCATCGAGGTAGAACTATTATTTTTCACTCATTTTTCCCGTTACCATTCGAGTCGATCAATTCAAGAATTTCCCTTAGCTCATCCACCACCGCCTCCAGCTCCGTGATGGCCTCGGCGGCCAGGTCCTGCGGCTCGGGAAGATCGTCGGCGTCTTCCAGGGATTCGTCCTTCAGCCAGGTGATGTCCAGCTTGTACGCCCGTTCCCTGATCTCGCTGATGTGGAACCTGCGGAATCGGCCCTGCTCGCCCTGGTCCTTCCGCCGCGATGCGCCATTGGGGTCGGCGCCGTAGCATTTCTCGAAGTCCGCGAAATGGGCCGGCGTGAGCGGGCGTTCCTTCTTCGTGATGCCCGGCACATTGGAGCGGGCGTCGTAGATCCAGACGTTCTCCGTGGGGTACCCCTTCTGGAAGAAGATCACGTTGGCCTTGACGCCCTGGCTGTAGGGGGTGAAGGTGCCCCGCGGCAGGCGCAGGATGGTGTGAAGCCCGCAGTCCTGCATGAGGATCTCGAACACCTCGCCCGCCTTGTCCTCGAAAAGGCAGTTGTCGGGCAGGACCATTGCGGCCCGGCCGCCGCGCTTGAGGATGTTCGTCACGTGTTGGACGAAGTTGAGCTGCTTGTTGCTGGTCTCGATGGTGAAGTCGTCGCGCACGGGCGCCTGGTTGGCCCCCTTCGTGCCGAAGGGCGGGTTGGTCAGGACGCAGTCGTACAGTTCGTTGCGGTTGGGCTCGTAGATGGAATCGCCGAGGTAGATCGTCGGCTCCAGGCCGTGCAGGAAAAGATTCATCAACGCGAGGCGCCGGGGGCGCGGCACGAGGTCCTGGCCGTAGTACGTGGCCGAGCGGACCCGCTTGAAGTCCTTCCGCTCGACCCCGCCCTGCTCCAGCAGCCACTCGTAGGCGCACATGAGAAAGCCTCCCGTCCCGCAGGCCGGGTCGCAGATCGTGAAGTCCCGGCTCGCCCTCGGGTCGGGTTTCATGACGCGGACGACGGACTGGATCAGAACCCGCGGCGTGAAGTACTGGCCCGCGCCCTTCTTGCCCTCGCTGGCCGCCTTTTCGAGCAGGCCCTCGAAGGCCGCCCCCTTCACGTCCACGTCCATGGAGGTCCATTCTTCCTCGTCGATCATGGTGATGAGGCGCTTCAGATTGACGGGGTTGTTGAATCGGGGCATGGACTGGCTGAAGATATCGCCGAGAAGGCCCTTGGCCTCCCGAAGCCGACGGAGAATGTCCTGGTAGTGATCCGTCAGTTCCGTGCCGGACTTTGCCTTCAGGCTGTCCCAGCCGCAGCCCTTCGGGATCTCGACGCCGCGCTCGTCGGCCATCTTCAGGAAGAGCAGGTAAGTGAGCTGCTCGATGTAGTCGCCGTAATCGATCCCGTCGTGGCGCAGGGTGTGGCAGAACCCCCAGAGCTTGTTGACGATGTCGGACATGGGCGGGGCGTTTCCTTCCTCGAAGTACTATCGGAAGTGAGAGATTTTCTTCTATAACTCAAACGAAAAATGAGTCATTACGAGCCGAACCTCGTGAGGCGTGGTAATCTACAATTCTGAATGAAATAACGAAGATTGCCGCGTCGGGCTCGCGTCCTCCTCCTAATGAACAACTTTGAGGGTCATTGCGGTGAGCCGAAGCCCCGAGCGAAGCGCGGGGGGAAGCGAAGCAATCTCAATCATTTCAGTGGATTGCCGCGTCGGGCTCACGCCCTCCTCGCAATGACGGATCGGCGCTGTTTCTTCCATCGATAACCCCGTCTCCGAAGGGGTCAGCGGCTCGCAATGACAAAAGATTATTGCGGCAAAGTCTCCGGAAAGGGAATGGATTGATCCTTACGCCGCGATGGCGTAGTTGAACTGTTCAATAAGCGTTTCGAGGCCTTCTGTAAAGACCTTTCTGGCGCGGCCGAGGCCGCCCTTCGCGGCGAAGGCGGGCGCGTTGTCGAAGTCGGCAAGCTCGATGGTCAGGTTCCGGACCAGGTGCTCGCGGATGAGCCCCATCCAGAGGCTCTGCTCCCCGGTGAGCTGTTTTCCCGCGGTCACCTTTGCCATGGCCCGGTCCGTCCGTTCCTCCGCCGTCAGGATGGGTTCCTCCTGCCGGGCGGCGTGCTTGACCATGGAGATGATGTCGGCCAGCGCCTTGTTGTAGACCAGCCTGTGGGCTTTCTGGAGGTCCTTCTCGTCGAAGCGGTTGAGGCTCAGCGTCCGCCTCAGTTCGTCCAGGGCCTCCGTCTTCCATCCCCTGGGCCGCTCCAGCAGGATGCGGATGGCCTCGATCTGCTCGGGGTTATCCCGGACGAAGCGCGCGAAGGTGTCGAGATAGTCCTCGGGCTTCTGATACTCGCTTCCCCGGCGGATCATGACCCCCGAGGTGACCTCGTCGACGACCTCGTATCCTTTATAGAAGCTCTTCCGGGCGCGGGGGTAGTTGACAAGCAACTCCTGGAATTCCTTGTTTCGCAGGATCTTCATGGTCTCGGTGAAGTCATTTTTGATTCGGTCGGGAAGGCTCCCGGCGAACTTCCCCATATCGCCGTCGGGGATGAAGGCCGCGAACTTCTCCCTCGCCTCGCCGCTCATTTCTTTTTCGATGCGTCTCAGGCGCTTCGCGAGCACCCGGACGTGGTAGTCCCGGTCGACGTTCTGGTAGATGTTCTCGATGACCTGCTCGATCGGCATGGGCTCCTTCCGGGGCGGCTCGACATCGAAGTCCGTCGTGTTCCGGAAATACTCGATCAGCGTCCCGTCGAAGCAGTCGAAGATGGTGAAGTGGGACTTGTCGATCTCGGGACACAGGCGGGTGCCCCGGCCCAGCATCTGGACCCAGAGGATGCGCGATTTCACGGGGCGCATGAAGACCACAAACTCCAGGCTGGGGATGTCGACGCCGGTGCTCAGCATGTCCACCGTTACGACGACCTTCGGATTGGGCCGGTTGCGGAACTCGCGGATCTTCTGCAGGGGACGATCCACGCTGGGACTGCCGGTGATCTTCTGGACGAAATCGTCGCCCTGGCCGAACTCTTCCCGGCAGAGCCGGACCAGCTGGTCGGCGTGCGAGATGTGGGGCAGGTCGTTTGCGGCGAAGATCAGGATCTTGGGGAAACGACCCGTTTCCTTTTCGTGCGCGTAGGCATACCGGGCGATCTCCCCGACGATTTTCCGGTTGCTGTCCGGAGCGGTGATGTCTTTCTCAATTTGCTCGGAGGAAAACTCCCGCTCGTCTTCGAGCTGATCGTAGACCTCCTGGCCCGTTTGCGTATCGACGAGGCCGACCTGTTCGCCCTCCTTCAGGAACACGCCGTTCATCCGCACGTTGGACTTGATCCTCACGGCGTCGTAATCGACCAGGTAATCATCCAGAATGGCCTGTTCGGTGGTGTAGCGGAAGACTACTTCATTGAACAGAGAGAGCGTATGCGGGGCGGGGGTTGCCGTGAGGCCGATCTTGACGGCATCGAAGTGGTCCAGGACGGCCCGCCAGGTCGCGGTGTCCTTTGCCGTGTAGCCCCGATGGCATTCGTCGGCGACAATGGCGTCGAAGGCATGGATCGGGATGTCGATCCGGTCGGTGTCGTCCTCGTCGTACTCGGGATCGCTTGCGCTCTGGGAGAAGGCGCCTTCCCGGCCGAAGAGATTGATCGCCATGCGCTGGATCGTCGAGACGTAGACGAAGGTGTGGGTCGCCTGGGGGGAGGTCAGATAGGCACCCGGCAGCACCTTCGGGTCGTAGGGCTTGTCGTCGTCGAAGTCCTCCCGGCGGAACCGCTGGCTGAAGACGTCGTACTCCTTGTCGAACTTGAGCCCCTTCGGCGTATTGAACGCGGCGAACTCCCGCACGGCCTGGGCGGCCAGGGCTCGCCGGTCGACGAGGAACAGGACCCGTCGAAAGGCCTTCGACTCGAGGAAGCGGTAGATCTGGGCTACCGTCATGAAGGTCTTTCCCGTGCCCGTCGCCATGGCCAGCAGCATGGCGCGCTTTCCCTTTGTGATGGCCGCTTCGGTCGCCTCGATGGCCGCTTTCTGGTAGGGCCTCAGCCGATCGATCGCGTTCGGGTTTTCACCGAACCACTCGTAACCGGACTGCCGGCCTAACCATTCCTCCAGGGCATCGGCCGTATGGAAATCATGGATTCTTCTCGAGACGTTCTTTTCGGCCCGGACATCGAGAAACCAGATCACTTCGCCGTTCGAGGCATACAGGAAAGGAACGCGGTAGCCCCGCCAATTGCCGGTTCCGTCGTGTGCGCCTTTCGCGTATCGCTTGGCTTGCTCCAGTACGGTATAGGGCCCCACGCCGACTTTCTTCGCTTCGAGGATGCCCAGGAGTTTCCCCTTGACGAAAAAGGCGTAGTCGGCGGGACCGTTGGCGGTGGGATATTCCTCGACGGCGTGGCAGTGCAGTTGGGCGGGATCCAGGCCTTCCTTGAATTTGATGATTTCCCAGGACGGCTTGAGCGCGGCAAGCTTCCTGTTGATGCGGTCTCTTCTTGTCTGCCACTCGAGCTCGGTCATCGCCTCTCTCCGGGCATCCGACCCGTCATTGCGTCAGAGAATGAAAAAGCCCGAACGGGAGCTGCGGCTCCGCTTCCCCTCCCGGCGAATCTATAGAAGGAACGAAACGAAAAGTCAAGAACGTCCATGTCTTCCGCTGTGGTGGGCGGGTACATTGCGGTCGGGAAGGGGGGAAGAGCAAACCCCCCGGGGACAGATCCCCGGGGGGTCGGACAATGCCGCGCTGCCGGCTCTTTCGGACGATTTACCGTCCGAGGACTTGTTGCGTCTGGTTGTAGCCCGCGCCGGTCGCTTTCTGCGTGGCTGTCGGCGTTGCCGGAGCCGTGTTGACCTTGTTGACGAAGGTTGCGTTCTTCTTCGGGTCCTGTGGAGCCGGGCCCGGAGTTTTCACGATCGGTCGGGGAGGCTGCGCGGGCGCCTGTGTTTGACCCGGCAGGATGATGGGCCTGACCGCCGGCATGGGCTGGCCGGGCTTCGCGGGCTGACTGAAACCGTCCGAAACCGACTTTCCCGGGTTACCCTGCGGCATTTTCTTCATGAAGTCCTGGTGCTGAAAAGAAGGGGGAGCCGCCGCGTCGGCGGCAAGCGCCGGAGAGGCGAGAGCCATGGCGAAAACCAGGGCGGCGAAAACTGCGGTCGACTTCTTCTCCATGATCATGCTGGATCTCCTTTCCCTGCGTCGGTCGTCCGTCATGTAACAAGATCGTCAGGGCGCGACCGAACTTGAGCGGTCATTGCCGTCTCCCCGCAGGCCCGGCGCCGGATCGGTGCCGGGATATCCATCGACAACCCCGTCTGCCGGGCTGGGTCCGGGGCATGCGGCGATCCCCGGGCTGTTCTGTACGGCTCTTTCCCACCGGAGCCGGGACTGCCGTCACTTGCACGGCCCCACCCACTTGCCGTTCATCTGCTGCGTCATCTCCATGGCGCCCCGCTTTCCGTCGGGCACGCGGACCTTGACGGCGCCCTCCATCGCGTCCCCCCTGTAGGTCACGGTTCCGCTGCTGATCACCGCACCCTCCGGGGCCGTGCACTCGATGACCCAGGAGACCGTGTCCCCCTTCACCTCGCGCTTCACTTCCCTGCAGTTGGTCTGTCCCGGCTGCTCCTGCGTCTTGGGGACCATGTCCTTGTGGGTCAGGCAGTGCCTGTACGTCTGCGGGGGCATCGGCATTGGCATGCCCGGCATGTCCATCCTGATCGTGATCTCCCAGAGGCCTTCCTTCATGTTGGGGCCGCCCGGCCCGCCTCCACAGGCGGCAAGCGACGCAATAAGAATGGACACGACGGCGAGCGCGATCCGGTCTCTCCTGGGCATGATGCATCCTCCTCGAAAATCTGTATTTCCAGCGTTGCTCGTCGGGGAAGGGGCCGCGTTCGGAATGCGGTGGCGGTCCCCCTTCGTGCCGCGGGATCGTCACCGCGGGCTGAGGGACTCTGCTTTCGCATTGTTCGTCCGGTCCCGGTCGTCGATCCGGCCCGTCGCGTCGATGACGGCCCCGACGGTTGCGGGGCCATTCAGCGGCACGTCGAGCACGTACACGACGGAGGCACCCTCCCGGGACAGGAGACGCTGCGGGTCGAAGGCCGACAGGGGAGCCATGGCCCAGGAACGACCGTTCTGGGTCAGCTGCAGGACGGGCTGGTCCGCGCCGGAGAGCTGCCAGAGCTCCGGGGGCACGGGACCGCCGAGGTTGCGGATCTCCACGTTCACGCGACGCGCGGCGTTGAGCCAGATACGGGTAACCGCCAGGTCGGGCCGGTTCTCGGCGCCGGTGGCGGGGCCGGCCGGGTCGGAGGCGGAGAGCGCCGATCCGGCTTCGCCGCGCTTGTGGCGCTGACGCTGCTGTCCGGGGGCGAGCCGCTCGGCCTTGCGGTTGTTTCGCGTGTTTCCCTCCACGAGGCGGCCGTCGGGGTCGATCACCGCCGTCACCTCCGCCTCTCGGTCCACCGCGAGATCGCTCACATACCGCAGGGTCTGCCGCCCGCTCTTCGAGAGCTTCATGCCCGGGTCGAATTCCTGGAGCGGAACGCTTTTTCGTTCCTGTCCATCCACTTTGAGGACCAGCCGGATCGACTTCTCCCGGGGGTCGTTCCACCGAACCGCCGGGACGCCCCTCATGCTCGCGCCCGCGATCACGACCATGACCCGGTTGGCCCCGTCGAGGCCCAGCGACTCGACAGACAGGTCGGCCTTGACCTCGTAGCCCTTCTCGATTTCGGGGTCCACCTCCCAGGCCGTGCCGGGATAGTCGATCAGAAGCTTCCCCTTCACCGTCTGGGACGAGAAGTTCTGCAGGATGACGAGGTACCGGCCGGCTGTCGCCGCCAGTTCCGGATGGTCCACGGCGTGGTCCAGGCCGCTCATGGGCATGGACGACTCCATGACCTTATGACCGTGGTAGTAGGCCGGGGGCTTCTTTTTTTTGTCTCCAGTGAAGACATGCGTGATGTTTTTCAGGTATGTCACGACCTCGCCGATGATCTTTTCCGAGACCTTGACCATGGGGTGGATCTCCATCACCGACTGTGCCGTTTTCGCGACAGGCCGTACCGATCGGTAGATCTGATCCCAGAAACCGGACGGCGTCTTCTTGGGATCGAAGATCCGGGCATCCACAAGTGTCGCCCGTATGCGGTGCTGGGAGGGGCCGGACCCGGACTCTACGGACACGATGACGCGGACAAGGCCCGGGCGGGTCAACTCGACGGGGTAATACAGATCGAAGGGGTCGCTCTTCGATCCGCCATAAAGGGTGAAGGCCTGGTGGTAGCGCGCGTTGTCGCCCCAGTCGGCGGCAGGGGCTGCGGCGGGCGACATCATGCAAGCCAAAGCGAGCAAGAGAACAAAAAGAGAGCGCTTCATGTCTTTCCTCCTCCTGAAAGATGGGCCTGCCTCGAGAGGCACGGCATTCCCGTCCAATGGATTCCATTCGTGAATCCAAGACCCTGCGACGCAACACCGGGCAAATGGCATGCCGTTCGTCGATTTGCCTTGCATGACGAAAACCTGGCGGGCCACTCCCGACAGAGGGAGCCGCGGTTTCGTCGGCCGGTGCCCGTGAAAAAATGAAACAAAAGCAAGAATCCGGCCAACCTGGACGGAATGGGAAAACCGGCGGCCTGGAACCAACCGGGAGGACGGCCGGCACCGCAGAATGCAAGACGGGTCAAGTTTCGTGCATGGCCGTCCGATTGAGAACGGGAATCCTTTGCGCCGATCGAGGCCGCGACGCCAGGCAGTGCGGCACTTGGAAAGGAACGTGCGGCGGGAAGTTCAAGGAAAGGGGCAAACTTTCACGGTCCTTGCATGTCGGATGTCGAGCCTGTCCACATGCATCGGCTTTCGCGGCAGGAACACGTCCGTTCGCGCGGGTATCCGATCCGGTTCGGCCCTTGTGACCCGGCGTCCTCACACGCCGCGCCGGGGCACGGGCAAGCGTCAAGCAACCGTCGGACAGAGCCGGTATTGCGGCAGGCAGGGAGTCAAGGTTCGTGCGGTTTGCGGGAGGGATTCGCATTGACAGGGACAAACCGATTTTCTATACTTCCCGCAGCTTTTCGAGGGTCGCCGGCTGCGGTGGGAAGGGTTGAGATGCCGCAGGCCCGGCAGGTGCCGGGTCTGCGTTTCTGCAGCATACGAAAAAGGAAGACACAGATTCACAGGGAGGTTGCAGCATGATGAGAAAGCATTGGGCGTTTCTCGCGGTCCTGACGTTCGTCTGCGCCATGATTCTCGTTCCCATGGCGGCGGACGCCCAGAAATCCCCCAAGGGGGCAAAGGCGATCTTTGACAGCGGCGACGGCGCGTCCGTACGGATGTCCTCCGGCGGGCCCGCACCGGCCGCGGCGACGGCGCCGGCAGCGGAGAAGTACGTCGGCATTTCCTACAAGATTGCGCTCATGAAGCCCAACGGCGATTTTTCGGTCGTCCCGAGGACGCGGACCTTCAAGTCCGGCGAACGGATCAAACTGCTCGTCCGCACGAACCGGGCGGGCTACCTCACGATCATGAACATCGGCCCCACGGGCAACACGCACGTGCTCTTCAACGAGTACGTGGAGGCCAAGCAGCTCTACGAGATCCCCAAGGCGACCTCCCTGAGGTTTGCCGGCGCGCCCGGCACCGAGAAGGTCATGATCATGCTGTCCAACAACCAGAACCCGATCGTGGGCGGGCAGTCGACCACCGTCGCCAGCGCTCCTCCCATGGCGCCCCCGGCTGCCCCGCCGGCCATGCCTCCCCCTGCCGGCGATCCGGCAGGCTCTATGCCTCCGAGCATGCCTCCGCCTCCTCCCGGCCCCGTGGTGGACGCCGGCAGCAGCCTGCCCCCGCCCCCGCCGATGGCCATTGCCAGCAGCATGCAGGGCTCCAAGGACATCGTGATGGAAGACCAGAACAGGACGGGCTATGCCGTGATCTCCCCCAAGGCGGGCTGGAAGCCCTCGGCCAAGGGGACCAAGGACATCATGCTGGAGAGCGATGTCCGCGACGGCAGCAACTACGGTGTCGTGCCGGCCTCGGCGATCGACGAGGGGGGCATCCTCACCCTGGACCTCAAGCTGACGCATCGGTAAAAGGGGAGGGCTCTTCATGAACGTCTTTCGCATCAAAACGCTCAGCCTGCTGATGGTCTGCGTCTTCCTGCTGTCCTCCTGCGCGTCGGTTCTTCCCGACCCGTCGCAGATCCGGACGGAGGAAGAGCGGATCGACGCCCGCAACAAGTGCATCGCCATGTACACGGCGGGAGGCGCCGCGGCGGGCGCCCTGGCAGGCGCCCTGATCGGCGGCGACTGGAAGGCCGCGGGCATCGGCGCCCTGGTGGGCGGGGGGTTCGGGTTTCTCGTGGCCTGGGGCCACTGCCTGAGCCTCTACTCGACCCTCCAGAGCACCCCCGTGGCGGGCTACCAGCAGACGGCCCAGCAGGTGGGCTACAACCCCTCCCAGGGCAACGTGACCAAGATCCAGGGATTCAACGTGACCCCGGGGTCGATCACCCCCGGCAAGACGGTCAACCTGGGCGGTTCCTACTACGTCATGGCGCCCCAGGGCTCCAAGGAGATGAAGGTAACCGAGACGCGCTACGTGAAGTTCTTCGACACGTCGAAGAACGAGTGGACGAACCTCGGGGCCGTGGACCAGGAGATTACGGCGGCGCCGGGACTCCGCAAGGCCGACGGCAAGTTCGACATCCCCAAGGACGTCCCCGAGGGGAAGTACCGGATCGGCTTCAAGGTGGCCTCGGCGGGCAAGGAAGACGTCGTCGAGCGCGACCTTACCGTGAAGAAGGGCACCGCGTCCCTGCCGGTCCACATCGCCTGGAGCGAGAACCGCTGACGACTGACCACCAAGGGAGCCCATCATGACAAAACGGGTCGCCATCGCGATGATCGTTCTGGCTGCGGCCATGGCGGCGCTCGCGCCGGGCGCCGCCATGGCGCAGTCCGCCGTGACGGACGCGCACATCCAGCAGGTCAACCGGCTCTTTGCGCAGAACGGCGTGCCCGGCGGGCGCGTCGAGCTCGACTCCTACGGGCGGCTGGAGCTCAAGGGGGAATACGAAGACGAAGTCCAGGTGGACCGGGCCTTTTCCCTGGCCCAGACCGTCGTGGGCGTGAAGTGGGTCTCGCCCGTCACGCCGGAGAACGTCAAGGTCAAGGAGTGGGAGAAGAGGCTCGGCTCGCTGTTCAGCCGCGCCGCCGTGCTGCAGCCGGGCGTGCGGGGGGACGGCCCCGTGGGTCCGATCCGCAACCGCTACGGCCTCGTCGTCGGCGTCGGGAAGTTCAGAAACGGCATCACGCCCCTGCAGTTCGCCGTGAGGGACGCGAACCTCTTCTACCGGTTCCTCATCGAGCAGGCGGGGTTCGCGAAGAACAACACCTATTTCCTTGCGGACCAGAACGCCACGTCCTCCAACGTCGTCCGCTACCTCAACGGCATCCGCAGCGCCGCGAAGGAGGACGACCTGGTCGTGGTTTACATGAGCAGCCACGGGACCCCTCCGGACAAGTTCGGGGGCGTCTACATCGTGACCTACGACACGGAGGTCAAACCCCGCGAGCGCGTCTGGCACACCTCGGTGGCCGAAAGCGCGCTGAAGGACTTCGTGGAGAATCTCAAGGCCAGGCGTCTCGTGATGATCCTCGACACGTGCTACTCCAACGGCGCTTACCGGGCCATCCCGGGCTTCCTGCCGCCTGGCGGAAAATCGCTCGGCGTCGGCGACGCGGACGAGGGCTACGGGGTTTCCACGGCCCAGGGCAAGAGGCTCTTCGGGGCCAAGGACATCGTCCTGGAGGACCAGCCGCGGCCGTCTGCGTCAACGGCGAAGAGCCTGGGTCCGCAGGAGACCTACGGGAAGGTGCTCATCAGCGCAAGCAGCGCGGGCGAGAAATCCTGGGAGTCGGACCAGCTGCGCAGCAGCGTCTTCACCTACTACTTCGTGGACGGGATGAAGCGCCACGACGGCTCGGTGAAGGACGCCTTCGACTATTCGAAGCCCCGCACCCTGCAGCGCGTGCAGCAGGAGAAGGGGGCCGAGATCACCCAGACCCCGCAGGCCATGGCCACCAACGAGAACTGGAACATGAAAGTGAAACGATAGACGAAACGGATCCGAAAGGAGGAGCATTCATGAAGAGAACGATCATCGCGTCCCTTGCCCTTGTCGGGCTCCTTGCCCTCGGCGCAGCCGGGTGCGGGCAGCAGTCCTCACCCCCTCCGCCCCCGCCCCCGCCTCCGCCTCCGGCGGCGCAGGCGCCCGCGCCGGCAGCCCCGGCCCCGGCGGCGGACCCCGGCCAGCCGTCCCTGGAAGTGACGCAGCACCTCAAGCAGGGCATGGCCTACGTCAGCACGGCCAAGAACGCGAACTCGCCGGCCATCTTCAACGAGAACATCAGCAACGCGATCAACGAGTTCTCCAACGCGATCAAGAAGGATCCCGGCTACGCCACGGCCTACTCGAACCGTTCCGTGGCCTACATGATGCAGAAGAAGTACAACCTCGCCCTCGACGACCTCAAGAAGGCGAAGGAACTCAAGCCGAACGACCCGGCCGTCCGGTACAACATGGCCTCGTGCCATTCCATGATGGGCAACGTGGACCTGGCCTTCGTCGAGCTCGATGCCGCCCTGGCCAACGGGTTCAACGACTACGACTCCCTCCGGAGGGACCCCGACCTCGCCAACATGAGGAAGCACCCGGACTGGAGGAAGACGCTCGAGAAGTACAAGGTGTTCATCAACTAGGCCGAGGGGCCGATCCCGCACGCGGCCGGCGCGATCCGGAAACCGGGACGCGACGCTGCCTGGCACGCGGTCCTGACTGCCCGCGCCCTGTCCGGCCCCGAGCCGGGCAGGGCATTTTTCATCGAAGACCCGACGGGAGCGCTCCCATGAACAGAGGGATCTTTCTTTTCGCGATCCTGTGTGTTGCTGTTGCAGCCAACGCCGGTGCGGCCGAGCGTGCAGCCTCGGATCCTGCGGCGGGGCGCCCGGCCGTCGCCGAGGAGACGGAACGGCAGAAACTCGCCCTGCGGCGCGCCGTCGCAGCGGGAATGCGGGACGAAGCCTATGCCCTCCAGCAGAAAGGGCAGATCCGGGACGCTGTCATCCGCTACCGTCAAAGCCTCGTGTACTGGCCGGACACGGGCCTCGAGGCCTACGTCGCGCCGCTCGAGCGCAGATCCGGGTTCCAGCTCACGCAGTACAGGCCGGAAGCGCGGCAGGCCGCGGCTGCAGCCCCGACGGCGCGCGCCTACGCCACGGTGCGAAACCGTTCGGCGCACGACATCACCCTCGCGGTCCGCGGGGAGGCGCCCGAAGCGGCAACGACGGTGCGGGCGGGCGAGATCCGGATCCGGCCCGTCTGCCCGGGCGCCGCGGGGGAGGTTACCTTCGAGGTCTCGCGCGGCGGGCAGATCCTCGAGACGCGGACCTGGAAAGGCAGCCCGGGCTCCCCGGGCGTCGTTCCGGTCCTGCTCTACGATGATGCCCTGCAGGGCAGGCTCTTCGTCATGACGGGACTCCGCTAGCGCCGCGGGAACCCGGGGGCGAAGCACGGTCCGGACGTCCGGTGGGGGGACATTGAGCAGCCTGGGGGGAAGGAACGCGGAGCGGACGCCGCGTGGATCGAAAACGATGAGTTGAGGAGTATTGCATGCCGGACGGGATGACGCGTATCTGCCGCAAGCGCGGCGCCTGTGTGCGAAGCGTATGTCGTGTGCTGCTGATCGTCTTGCTGTGCGGGGTTGCGGCCTCGTGCGCGACGAACCCCGTCACCGGCAAGGAAGAATTGATGCTGGTCTCCGAGGACGAGGAGATCAAGATCGGCAAGTCGGTTTACCGCGACGCGCTCTGGAGCGCGGAGGGCGGAGGGGGGGAGTACCTGGACCCCCAGCTCAAGCGCTACCTCGAGGGGGTCGTCATGCGGCTGCACAGGGTCTCGCACCGGCCGAACCTGCCCCTGTCCTTCACGGTGCAGAACAGCTCCGTGCCCAATGCCTGGGCAATCCCGGGCCACGTGGTCATGACCAGGGGGTTGCTGGCGGGGCTGGAAAACGAGGGGGAGTTCGCCTACGTGATGGGACATGAGATCGGCCATGTCTCCGCGAGGCACTCGGCCAGGCAGATGTCCAAGAACATGATGCTGAGCCTTGCCCTGGGCCTTGCGGCCATCTCCATCGGCGATGCGGACACGAGGGAGGCCGTCGTCGGGCTCGGTGCCCTGGGGGGCCAGCTTCTGCTGCTGAAATACAGCCGGGACGACGAGCTCGAGGCCGACCGGCTGGGCGTCGAATACATGAGCCGCCTGGGCTACAACCCGAACAACGCCCTGGGCGCGCACCGCAGCCTCGAGAAGGTCTACAAGGAGTACGCCCGCTCCGTGGGACAGGAACCGACCGAGAGGGGGTTCTTCGAGGAGCTGCTCTCCACGCATCCGCGCACGTCCGTGCGGATCGATGAGATCCAGCAGATGATCGAGTCTGCGCCGAGGGCGGCGCCCGCGGGCGACGGATCGAACCGGGCGGCCTACCAGTCCATGACGGCGAATCTCCGCAGGACGCACCGGGTCTACACGGAGTACTACGACAAGGCCGTCAGGGCCTTCGAGAAGAACCGCCTGGCCGAGGCGAACAACCTGGTGAGCCGGGCGATCTCCGAGGAACGCTATCAGCCCCCGTTCTACGCCCTGGCGGGATACATTTACCTCAAGCAGAACCGGGGAGCCGACGCCGAGCGCTATTTCCGAGGCGCCCTTTCGCTGCAGGCCAACTACCAGCCTGCCCTGCGGGGACTGGGCATGATGAACTACGGCGCCAAGAACTATGCGGCGGCCATCGAATACATGAAGAAGGCCGCGCAGATCTTCCCCGGTGACGCTACCGCCCAGCGCCTGCTGGGCATGAGCCATTACCGGACCTCGAACTGGCGCGCGGCCATCGACCCGCTGCGCGCGGCTGCCGCTGCAAACCCCAAGAACAGGACGATCCACGGAATCCTGGGTCAGTGCTATGAAAACGTCAACGACCGGCGGGCGGCCTATGAGCAGTACAAGCTCCAGCTCCAGGTGGCCCCGGACAGCGACGGGGGGCGCCTGGCGGCCTCCCGTGTGCAGGCCTGGAAGGCCCAGTTCGAGCCGGAAACACCAAAAAAGAAATAGGGGGCCGATCATGAGAAAGGGCAGCAGGATCGGGGCGTTTGCCGTCCTGGCCGTCGCGGCGCTTGTCGCCGTGACGGCGCCGGCGCCCTGCGGCGCCGAGGTCAAGGGCCAGCGGCCCATGATGATCGTGGAGGACGTGTTCCAGTTCACACCCGGGGCCTGGTCCGACTACCTGATCCACGACCGGTCGAAACAGGAATATTACCGCATGTCCATCGCCACGCTGGAGCGTCTTGACCGGAACGGAAAGCCCTGCTCCTGGATGGAGATCGGGGTCACGCCGGAAAAGGAACCCCCTGTGGTCACCCGCTTGCTCGTGGAGCAGACGAAGACCGGGCCCGGGGAGATCTACGAGGTCATCGTTCAGGTCCGGGGCTACGCGCCCTTCACTGTCCCCGAGAGCTTCTTCCGGGGCGAGGACAAGGACGTGGGCAACGTCAAGAGTACGGCCGTCGCGAAACGGATCGAGAGGCGGGTGATCCCCGTTGCAGGCCGAAGCGTCAGGGCCTGGGACGTGGAGGCCGTGGACGCAGCGGGCGATGTGACGGCCGCGCTGGTCAGCGAGGAGGTGGCGCCCATCGGGGTCATCCTCGCCGAGAGCCCGCAGGTCGACATGGTGCTTTCCGACTGGGGCACGGGGGCGAAGTCGAAGATCGAGGGGACACCGGTGAATTTCTACGTCTGGCTGATGATGCAGATGGGCGACGCCCTGACCAAGTAGGCCGTTAAAAAGCGCCCGCCTGTTGCGCGGCCTCGACCCTCGTCGCTCGGCACACGCGACAAGACACGCCTTGGTCCTCGGGACTGCGGGTGCCTTGCATCCGGACACGTTTGATCGGCCTATTCTCCACTGAGCCCGTTCTCTTCCCTTCTCGGCCACCCGTGCTGTCGCCTTCTTACCCTCTTTCCGTGGAGCGCCTGCGGTCGAGAAACTCGGCCATCGCGGGAAGCAAGAGCGATCCGAAGGGCAGCAGGAAGATGGCCAGGCAGGGCACGTAGCGGGCAAGGTGGCGGATGGAGCACCTGAGGGCGCCGATCTCCTCATTCGTCCAGGGGATGCCCGTATTTCGCGGCTTCATGAGAAGATCCATGAAGCCCCTCATCGTTGCAGCCTCCGCATAGATCAGTTCACTGTATCGCTCGAACATGGTTCTCAGCATCCTTTTCAGCACGGATCCGCCTCTGCATCCGAGATCGGGCCACACTGATTCATCGGACACTTTCCCTCCGTCCTGAAGGTGTTTTTCGGACGCAGGGGCAGGGGATTGACCTGCACACCGTGCGGGTACTGTGCCGGGTGGCATGGAAATTGATTCGAAGAGGTCAGAGGTCCGGGACAAGATGAAAATACCTGAAGGCAACGACAGGCTGCTGCAGCGAATCGCAGGCGGGAAACCCCGTGAGGCCGACCCGGGCGGGATGGAGGCGTTCCGCCGGATCCTCGAGTCGAGGATGTGCGGCACGGCGGAAAAGACGGCCAATGAGATGTCCGACGACGCGAGGATCAGGCAGATCATAGAGATCATCAGGCTTCAGATGATGCTGGACGAGCACCTGCTGGGGTTCATGCGGGGCAAGGACGACGACAGGTCCTGGCGTCAATCGTTTGCGGGCTGGCCGTGGGTGCCGCCGGGGAAGACCGCCGCTGGCCCCGTGCCGGCTCCGGCGAGGAACCCCGAGGGGGGCGGGCAGGGAACGCAGGCGGAGGACATCCCTTCCGTCGTTCGTCTCCGCAGGGCACCCGACCGGACGCACCGGTACGATCCCATCATCCGTCAGGCCTCTAGGGCATACGGGGTCGACGAGGGGCTGATCCGGGCCGTTATCCGTGCCGAGAGCAATTTCCGAAGCGAGAGCACGTCCCCCAAGGGGGCCATGGGTCTCATGCAGCTCATGCCGGAAACGGCGAAGGATCTGGGGGTAAGAAACGCTTACGATCCCGAGGAAAACATCATGGGGGGAACGCGGTATCTCAAGGGCTTGCTCGATCGGTACAGGGGCGACGTGCACACGGCCCTGGCGGCCTATAACTGGGGCATGGGAAACGTCGAGAGACGCCCCGACAAGCTGCCACGCGAAACGCGTGTCTACATCGACCGGATCCAGCGTTTCATGGATGAAGGAAAAGCTTGAAGATTAATGCATAACCCCGCGTGAACACGGGATGATCTAGTAAGCAGGCTTCGCCTTAGTTCGCCTCCAGGTACTCGTTTACAACATCCAGCAGGTGGCTCACCTTGAAGGGCTTTGACAGGGTTGGATAGCGGTGCAGGGCCACCTCGTCGTCCAGTTCTTTCTTCAGGCGCTTTACGCCGAAGAAGCCGCTCATATAGATAACCTTGATGGCGGGTTCGTCGCCGCGGATGCGCCGGACCAGCTCGATGCCGCTCACGTTGGGCATGAGAACGTCGGTGAGGACGATGTCCGGCTTGAAGCTCTTGTACACCTCGTAGCCCGTGTCCCCGTCGATGGCAACCCGTACGTCGAACCCCTCCATCGTGAAGATGTTCCGCAGGGTGTCCTGGTATCCGAACTCGTCCTCGACAACGAGGACCTTCCACTTGTCCCTCGGTTTCTTCTGGGCCCCGTTCTTGATCACCTCGATGAGCTCCCGGTCAGCCAGGGAATTGATGATCTGGGCGACCATATTGATCTTCTGCTGCATCTTCTCGGCCTTTTCCTTGTTGTTCGGGTTCAGGTCGGGGTGGTAGATTTTTGACAAGAGCCTGTAATTCGACCTGACGTAGGAAACAGCCGGGGCCTCCCCGAGTTCCGTGAAAATCTCCCTCGCCTTGTCCAGCATGCCGAGAACGTTGAGTTCACCGGCCAGATCTATGGATTTCCTCATCTTTCTGTCTCCGGGGTGTCTTCGACCGGCCGCGCTGAGCCCGGATCGCGCGTTCCTGGTCGGAAAAACCGGCGGCACGCGACCGCCACCGTGGAAGAACATGCAAGTCCCATGCAATGTTTCAGAGCGCGGGGATAGCAGGAAATGACGTTCTTCAGCGGAGGCGGGCTGCGAATTCCCCTATCGCCTCGAGGTAGTCCGACAGCCCGACCATGAAGATGCTGTTGTGATCGGCCCCGGGGATCTTGAGAAGCCTCTTTTCCGACGATCCCGAGGCCCGGTAAAGGTCCTCTCCGTCGGAGAAGGGGAGGATGTGATCGAATTCCGCGTGGATGACCAGGGTGGGCTTCGCATAGCCGGCGATCTTTTCAAGATGGCGGAACGCCTCCTGCTCGACGATGCCGGCACGCTTCATGTCGATCCCGACGAGGTTCAGGATGGTCTGCGAATGGGCGAAGCCGCTCTCGATAATGAGACCGTCGATCCGTTCCGGGTAGCTCTCCGCCAGTTCAAGCGCCGGCGCGCTGCCCAGGGAGCGGCCCATGACGATCAGCGGTCCCGTGCAGCCGTTGAGCTGCAGCCACTTGCGGGTGTATTCAAGAACGACATGGGCGTCGCGCAGCATGGCGCTCACAGACGGCCGGCCCGTCGAGTGCCCGTATCCCCTGTAGTCGACGGGCAGAAAATTGAGGCCCCTGCGGATGTACAGGAGCGCGATGTCCTCGTAGTCCTCCACGATCTCCCCGTTGCCGTGAAAGAACAGGATCGAGGGAGCGTCCTTGTCGACGACGTGGTAGCGGGCGCCGACGGAAACGCCCTCGGCAACGGGGATGAGGATGTCCCGCACGCCCTCCCGGGAGAGGGGTTCATTCCGGGATGACCGGGGGTGAAAGAGGGTCTCGCTGACTTCGGGCCCGTCGAGCCCGGGACAACCGATCCGGCTCAGGTCTTTCATGGCTTCGCCTCCAGAGGATCGCTACGGTGTTCCCTATCACAGCGGAAAAGATGTGTCCACAGGAAGCCCCGGGCTTTGACAGCCGCCGCACGATAGGGTATGCAGGACTCGGAGGCGGCACATGCCGACGTGGCTCGTCATCATCTTCGCGATCCTGGGAGCGGCGCTCGTCCTGAAAATTCTGTACGCCCTGGCGATCGTGGCGGTCCACCCGGTGACGCAGGGGGCCATGTATACCTCGACGGGGCGCGTGAAGATCCGGACAGCCCTGGATGCCCTGCCCATGTTGCCCGGCGAGTTGCTCGTGGACATCGGCTGCGGCGACGGGCGGATCCTGCGGGCCGCGCGCCAGCGCTACGGGGTCCGCTGCCTGGGGTTTGAAGTCAATCCGATCGCCTTTGCCAAGGCGGCCCTCCTGACGGCCGGCCGCGACGGCATCGACATCCGGTTCCGGAATTTCTGGCTTGCCGATCTCGCGCAGGCCGATGTCGTCGTCTGCTACCTGTTCCCGGACGTGATGGGGCGGCTCGGGACCAAACTGGCCGCGGAACTTGCGGAAGGCGCCAGGGTCGTCTCCTTCAATTTCCCTATCCCCGGATGGACGGCCCGATCCACGCTCCGCGCCCCCTCCAGGCTCCACAACGACCCGATCTACATCTACCGGATCCCTGCATCACTGCCGGGACACGCGGAAGGTGTGAGGGTAAGAGTTTGAGAAGGTCAGAAGGTAAGAAGGTGAGAAGGTGAGAAGGTGAGAGGCTTGGAGATGTGTCCGCGCTTTCTTTCTCACGTTCTTGCCCTTTATCGGCTCACGGCGCCCAGAGATACATGAACCGCATCCCCCTGGGCAGCAGGCTGTCCAGATCCTGGGGGAGAAGGTTGACGACCGTCAGGTTCCCCCCCGCTTCGGAGTAGATCGACCCCTTGTAGGAACCCGCCCGGTGGTAGACCACGACGGTGGCGTTCTCGAGGCCGAGGGAGCGCTTCAGCCCCTCGACGGCGCCGTCAAGGTAGTCGACACGATCGATGAGCCCGAGCTCGAGCCCCTGCGAAGCGGTGTAGATGCGACCGTCGGCCAGCCTGACGACGGACTCCCGGGAGAGGGGTTTCCGGCCCTCGGCGATGACCTCGACGAAACGGCCGTGCAGCTGGTCGATGACCGACTGGACGATCTTTCTCTCCTCCTCCGTGGCCGGGCGGAACGGGGAGAGGATGTCCTTCTTGTCGCCGGACTTGATGGCCTCGGCTTCCACGCCGATCTTTCCGAAGAGCCCCTGGACGTTGAACTTCATGGCGATGACGCCGATGCTCCCGGTGATCGTCGTGGGATGCGCGACGATCTCGTCGGCCGCCGTGGCGACGTAGTAGCCGCCCGAGGCTGCCACGTCCATCAAGCAGGCGACAACCCTCACCCCCGTCTTTTTCCTGTATTCGAGGATTTCATGGCGGAGTATGTCGCTCGCGGTGACGGTCCCGCCGGGGGAATTGATGCGGACGACGAGACCCCGGATGTTCCTGTCGCGGCCCGCCTTCTTCAGGGCTTCCCGGAATTCGTCGACCATGGAGATCTCCTGCCGCAGTCCCAGGGTGCATTTCTTCTCTTCCGTGAGGATTCCCGTGACGTCCAGCAGGAGGATCCGGGCATCGCCATCCCCGTCCACCCGTTTTTCCAGAAGGGGTCCGGGTTCCGACAGGAGGGACAGGTTGACGTAGGCGCAGCCGCTCCAGAACAGCGGCAGGACCGCAAGGAGAAAAATCCAGAACATCCGTTTCATCGCGAATCCCTCCTTTCCTGCCTCTTCCTGCAGGGCGGATGAGGCTCCGGTCTGCCCGCATGCCTCCGCTCTCTCAGCAGACGCGAGATGTCCTTCTGGCGCCTCGTGACCTTCCGCTTCGGCACAGCGTCCTTTCCCGCCCGTCGTAATCGGCATCCCCCGGAGATGCGCGCGGATGCGCCGTTTCCGTTTTCCGCGTTGACTCGTCCCGGGGTTGCCCTTATAATCTTACCTGCGCGTGTCATACTGCCAGCAAAACCCGTTTCTGTAAAGGAGGTGTCGTCATGTCGGACAACAGGTGCGGCGACTGGATGAAGGGTCTTCTCGTCGGCAGCCTCGTCGGTGTCATCGTCGGTCTTCTCTATGCGCCCAAGAGCGGCAGGGAGACCCGGGACGAGCTGTCGGACCGGGCGAAGGACATCGCCGGCAAGCTGAAGGACGAGTACGACGTGGCGTTCGAGAAGAGCAAGAGCGCCTACGAGAACCTGCTCAGGAAACTCAAGGAAGTGGAAGCCAGGGCCGAGCAGAAAGCCAGGGAGATCGAGGGAGGCCCGGCTGCCTGATCCGGAGGGAGGAGTGAAAGCCTATGAGCTGGGAAACGAGCCTGTTCATCCTGTGCCTGGCCGTGGTCGCCCTTGTGGGGTTCACGATTCCCCTGTTGCTGCAGCTTCGAAGAACGGTCCGGAACCTGGATACGACGATCACGACGCTCAACCAGGATCTTCCCCAGATTCTGAAGAATGTGGATTTCATCACCGAGAACGTCCGGCAGAGCGTGCACGCGGTGCGCGCCACGCTGGAGGAGACGATCAACCGGTCGCTGCCCTCGATTCTCGAAAATGTCGACCGCCTCACAGCGACCGTGGAGAAGTCGGTGGAACTGGTCCGTAGCCGTGTGGACGAGCTCTCCGGAGGCCTCGAGCGGGTTCGCGGCAGCCTGGCGCACCTGGACGAGGGGATCAAGGACCGGGCGCGCGGCCAGATGTCCCAGGGGCTGAAAGTTTTCGCAGGCCTGGTCAAGCGGGTCCGCTCCGCGCTCGAATCCGCCAGGACGTGACGGGATCCGGCAGGAGATGAGCCAGACGCCGGGCTGAGGTCATCGGGAGGAGCACGCGAAACGGCAGGATGAACGAACGGAGGACGCCATGAGCGAAAAAGACGATTTTGCGAAGGGGCTGTTGACCGGTGCGCTGATCGGGGGCCTGATCGGTGTTGCCGTCGGGATCCTGGTCGCACCCAAGAGCGGTGAGGAAATGCGCGAGGAACTGGCGGAAAAGGCGAAAGACTTCGCCGAGAAGGTCCAGGACGAGTACGATGTCCTGTACGACAAGGCCAGGCGCACGACGGACACGCTGATTCACAGCCTGCACGACATCGAGGAGACCGCCCGGAAGAAAGCCGACGAACTGGCTGCCAGGGTCAAATCCTGAACCCGTAAGGCCCCGGGCAGGCCGGGGCCTCCGCACGAGAGGCACGCCCATGTCCTGGGAGTTCGGCGCCGGGCTGGCCGGCGCATCGCTGCTGGTGTTTGCCGTCCTGGCGGCGCTCACGCTCGCGGAGGTCCTGAGGACCTGCAGACGCGCCGCCGAGCTTGCGGCAGCACTCGAGCGGCACGTCCCCGCGATCCGCCGGAATCTCGAGGAGATCGGGCGCAATGCAGACGCCCTGGGCGCCTCGTTGCGCTTGCTTTCCGAGCGGGCGTCGGAGACCGGTGCGAGGTTCGAGAACATTGCCGGAGAAATCCGGGACATCGAGAAGGGCCTGCAGGAGGGTCTCCTGGCTCCCCTTCATCGGCTCGCCGCGGGCGCGTCAGCCCTCCTTGCCTTCGTTGCCGCCTTCCGGCGGCTGCGCCACCCTTTCCGGAGGCGGCGCGGGAAGGGAAGGCCGTGACCGTCTCCGGTCCCGGATCACGGACCGCAGCCACCAGCCCACGTGGAAATACCCCCCCAAGATCAGCAGCGCCGTTACCCCCAGCAGGATGAAGAAGAAGACCTCCCGGTCCTCCCGCAGGGAGCTTCCCTGCAGCGACAGGATGACCGTGCCCAGCAGGCGTCCTGTCGTGGAGACGACGAGAAAATTCGAGGTTTTCATGTGGGACAGGCCCAGGATGTAGCAGAGGGTGTCCTTCGGAAAGCCGGGAATCAGGAAGAAGATGAAGGCAATCGCAAGACCCTTGTGTTCGAGAAAGGCATCGTACTGGCGGATTCTGGAGGGCCGGATGATCCGCTCGACGAAGGGCAGTCCGAAGCTCCGGGCCAGTACGAAGGCGGCCCACGACCCGATGCACAGACCGATCGTGGAATAGACCGTCCCCAGGAACGGCCCATAGAGGTATCCCCCGATGAGCCCCGTGACGTCGCCGGGCAGGGGAGAGATGACCACCTGCGTGATCTGGAGGGCGATGAAGAGAAAGACCGACGTGGCGCCGTAGGAGGTCAGCAGCTCGGAGAGCCCCTCACGGTCCATGAAGAAGGAGTGCAGGTCGTAGTGGACAACGAGAAAAATCCCAATGGCCGCTCCCAGCGGAACGAGAAGAATCCGCGCAAACGATCTTTCCACGCAGTCTATACCCCGTTACGGATCTCGCAATCGGATTCCGGGCGGCGCGGGACGGGTCTCGCCGCGATGGAAAACCCTATCACAACCGAAGGTCCAAGGCAAAATGAAATCCGGACAACGTGTTTACCCGAGGTGGTGCCCGCGGCACGGGGGACGCCGCCCCTGTCCGGGAGACCGTCGACGGGCTCCGGAAACACCCGCCCTCGGGCTTGAATTATTCCCCGGATTTCGCTACAAAGGGTGCAGCAGGAGGCCCCCGTTCCGGTTTCGGGCAGCGGGGAATTGCACAGAACGGGAAACGTCACACCCCCGCTGCACGGAGAACACAGCATGCCGGACAAGCTTCGGAAGATCGGACTTGCGCTCGGGAGCGGCTCAGCGAAGGGATGGTCGCACATCGGGGTCATCCGGGGGCTTCAGGAGGCCAACATCGCGATCGACATCGTGTGCGGCTCCTCGATCGGGGCCCTTGTCGGCGGCGCCTTTGCGGCAGGTAAGCTCGACGAGGCGGAGAAGCTCATCCGGGGGCTTGCCTGGTCCGATTTGCTCGGGTTCATGGAAGTCCCCGTCCCGCGGTCGGGCATCATCAGCAGCGAGAAGATCGCCGAATACCTCCGGCAGCGCATCGGAGACCCGAACATTGAGGATCTTCCCATCCCGTTTGCGGCGGTGGCGACGGACCTGACCTCGGGGCAGGAGGTCTGGCTGCGCCAGGGCTCTCTCATCGAGGCGATCCGGGCGAGCATCTCCATGCCCGGCATGTTTACCCCCTGCTTCAGGGAGGGGAGGCTGCTGGTCGACGGAGGGCTCATCAATCCCATTCCCGTGTCCCTGTGCCGCTCCATGGGGGCCAGCACGGTCATTGCCGTCAATCCCAACACGGACGTCAAGATCCAGTACGCGTTTTCCGACAAGCCGGTCGTCGGCGCGCCGCCGAAGCAGGAACCGGGAGAAGAGGAGCCGGACCTTCGCGTCAGGGACCTCCTGTTTGCAGGGCTGACCCTGTACGTGACGGAACGGCTTAAGCGGGGCAAATCAGCGCTCGCGGGTCGCTTCGGCTCGAAGGACGCTGAGGAGCAGAACAAGGGCCTCCGGGATCACCTCATGGGGTATCTCACCGACTACATCAACGAGACGATGAAGCAGGGCAAGTCCCTTGCCCTGGGGCAGATTACCGAGGACGGGACATTCCGGGAGCCTTCGCTCCTGGAAGTCATCCTGGCGTCCATCAACCTGATGGGCGACCGGATCGGCCGCCAGCGTCTCGCAGGCGACCCCCCGGACGTCATGATTCTACCGCACGTCTCCCACATCGGGCCGCTCGAGTTCAACCGGGCCGACGAGGTCATTGACGCCGGCCGCCGCGCACTGAACCTCATGCTTCCTATGCTGAGAGACCAGATCGGCTTTGTCGTCACGATATGAGCAGCGCGGACGGCACGGCCGAATATCCTCCCTCGACTAAAAATCCCTTGACAATTCACGGCTGTTTTTTCATTATCGAGCGCTCATTCATAAAAATGAACGGACGTTCGTCATGACCCCGCACAGGGCACTGGCGGGAGTCGGCAGAGAAAGGAACGGGAGTTCCGCTTCCGCCGGCCGAAATCCTCCATCGCGCGGGAAAGCTCTTCGCTTCCAAAGGCTTCCACGAAACGACCATGGCCGAGGTTGCCTCGTCGGCCGGATTTTCGATCGGAGGCCGTTACCGTTTTTTCAGCGCCAAGGGGCCGCTCTATTCCTTCATGGTGATGGAGAAGGGTTGCCAGATGTACGGCGGGATCATGGGCCCCCGGGCGGAGTCCCTTTCGGGAAAGGTGGACGGCGTCCTCGAGCTGTTCTTCCGGGGCGCTGCCCCGTCGCCGGGCACCGGGGCCGGCTTCCACGGCAGATACAAGGAACGAGCCCATCATCAGGAGGCGGAATGAACGGTTTGACGACACGGGCGGTCATGGTCGGGCTGCTGCTCCTCCTCGGAGGCGCGACGGCCGCGGCGGAGGAGTACACGCTGGAGGATCTGTTCCGCATCGGGATGCAGAAGTCGGAGAAGATCCGGATCTCCGGAGAGAATGTGGAAATCGCCGATTCGGGAAAATACAGGGCCCTCTCGACGCTTCTGCCCAGGGTCACGGCATTCGGAACGTACACAAGCTACACGGACGAAAAGCGCAACGCCGCCAACTCCCTTATCCAGCCCGACAGGCAGAGTGTCTGGGGGGCGCGGATCGACGAGAACCTCTCGCTCAGCGGCAGGGAGTTCACCTCCTTCTCGCTCTCGAAGGACAACGTGGAGAGGAGCCGCTACGACTTCCGGAGTTACCGGGAGGAATTCCTCCTGTCCGTGTCCCTGGCCTACTTCGAGTTCATGAAGGCCCGCAAGGGGCTGGAGATCGCCGACTCGAACGTGGAGCGCCTGGCCAAGTACCGTGAGGCCGCACGGACACGACTCCAGGCCGGCGAAATCACGAAGACGACCGTCCTGCGGGCCGAGGGCGAGCTCTCGGGGGCGCTGTCTGACCAGATCCGGGCCCGGAACGCCTATGAAAGTGCGCGGGTGTTCCTGGCTCGTCTCGTCGGCATCGAACGGGAGTTCGGGATCCGCGAGGTGCCCGTCACGGAGCTGGAGACGCCGGATCTCGGGGTCCTGAAGGACAGGGCCCTCAAGACGCGCCCGGACGTCAAGAGCGCCGAGACGCAGGTCCGGATCGCTGAGAAACAGATCGACGTCAGCCGGGGGGCCTACTGGCCCTCGGTGAACGTGGCCGGCGTGTACTCCTCGACCGAGCAGAGTCCCGAGACGGCGTCCTATAATCGGGAGAGCGCCTACGGGGCCGTGACGCTCAATTTCCCGCTGTTCGAAGGAGGTCTGCGGCGGGCGGAGGTACGGGAGTCGGAATCGAGATACCGGCAGGCCGAGTTCCATTACCGGGATTTCGTGAAATCCGTCAGCGTGGAGGTGGAGAACACCTACCTGGACCTCGTGGCGCAGAAGGGGATCTTCAAGTCCGCCCAGGACCAGCTGGCCTACGCCGAGGACAACATCCGGGCCGTGACGAAGCAGTTCGAGTTCGGCCTTGCGAGCAGCCTCGACGTCATCGATGCAAACAACCTCCTCATTTCGGCCCAGAAACTCATGGCCGATGCGACCTACAACTACCAGTTTTTTATCCTGCGAATGCAGCGGGTCACCGGGGTCCCCCTGATGGGCTACGTCTCCGGGGTCCCGACCGCAGACGAGATGCCCTAGGAACCGGAGGAATCGAAACGCATGCCCAGGCGACCCATTCCCGAGTTCAACCGACCCTGCCGATTCCGTGCGGCGTCGGCCTCCCTGCTGATCCTTGCCGTGTTCACTCTGGCGTCCTGCGGGACGAAGGAAGCGAAGGTCCTCCCGGAGAAAGCCGTCAACGTCCAGGTTGAGACCGTGCAGACCAGGTCACTCCGACCCTTCATCGAGGCGATCGGGACGCTCAAGGCCTTCGAGCAGGTCGTCGTTTCGAGCGAGATCGAAGGGATTCTGAGAACTGCGAACGTCGAAGAGGGCTCCTTCGTGTCGAAGGGAGCCGTGCTGGCCGCGGTGGACGACCGGGATTACGCCAGTGAACTGCGGAGGGTCGAGTTCGCCCTGAAGCAGGCCGAGGCGACCCTCGTCAACGCGAAAGCGGAGCACGGCCGCAAGGAAACCCTCTACCGGGAGGAACTCGTCACCAAGCAGCAGTTCGACGACGTTGCCACGAGGCTCGCCGTCGCCGATGCGGAGGTCGAGCGCTCCAAGGCGGCCCTGGCCATCGCGAAGGAACGCTATGCCAAGACGCGGATCCTGGCGCCCATGGCCGCCTGGGTCAGCGAGAAGAAGATCTCCCAGGGGGAATACGTCCGCAACGGGACCCCGCTGTACTCCCTGGTCCAGATCGACCCACTCAAGCTTCTCTTCACGGTCTCGGAGAAGGATATCGGCAGGCTGAAGGTCGGGCAGGACGTCCAGTTCCGGGTGGATGCCTACCCCGACCGGGAATTTACGGGGAAGGTCTCGATCCTCTACCCGACGCTCGACGAGAGAACCCGCAGCCTGATGGTCGAGGCCAGGGCCGCGAACCCGCAGCGGCTCCTGAAACCCGGGCTCTTCACCAAGGTGATCCTCTACACGGCCGAGGCGAGGCAGACCGTCGTGGTGCCCGTGACGGCGATCCTCTACGAGGGCAAGAAGCTCAAGGTCTTCATCGTCGAGGGAGACCGGGCCAGGGAGACGATCATCCAGGTGGGAAACAAGTACGACGACGCGATGGAAGTGACCGACGGGCTGAGGGGCGGCGAGACGCTCGTCGTGGCCGGCCAGCAGAACCTCTCCGAGGGGGCGAAACTGAATGTGGCTCGCTGACACCTCCATCCGGCGCCCCGTCTTCGCGACCATGCTCCTCATGGCCCTGGTCGTGCTGGGCCTCGTGGCTTACCCCGACATCGGCGTCGATCTATTCCCGAAGGTGGACTTTCCCATCGTCAACGTGACGACCCGCCTCAAGGGCGCGAGCCCCGAGATCATGGACATCGACGTGACCGACAAGATCGAGGAGGCGGTCAACACGATCAACGGCGTCAAGACGATCAGCTCGACGAGCAGCGAGGGTGTCTCCGTCGTGACCGTCGAGTTCGTCCTGGAGCGCAACATCGATCTGGCCGTTCAGGACGTCCGGGAGAAGGTCGCCGTCGCCCGCAAAGGCCTCCCGCAGGACATCGACGAGCCGATCATCGAGAAGGTGGATCCCGACGCCACCGCGGTGCTCTGGATGAACCTGGCCGGGCAGCGCTCCATCGGAGACCTGTCGACCTACGCCAACGAGGTCCTGAAGGAACAGATCCAGAAGGTGCAGGGCGTCGGGGCCGTCAACATGTCCGGGCTGCGGCTGCGGCAGGTGAGGGTCTGGCTTGACCAGGACAAGCTCCGGGCCTACCAGATCACGGCAAGCGACGTCGTCCAGGCCCTGGGCAAGGAGAACGTGGAACTGCCCGGGGGCCGGATCGAGAGCCGCTCCAAGGAATACGCCATCAAGGTCAAGGGGGAATTCCCCCGCGTCCCCGACTTCAACGACCTGATCATCGCCTACTTCCGCGGAGCCCCCGTACGGATCCGGGATCTCGGACGCGCCGAGGACGGCCTCGAGGAGAAACGCACCGTCGCACGGCTCAACGGGGTCACCTCCGTCGCCCTGGGCGTGCAGAAGCAGTCGGGCACGAACACCGTGGAGGTCATCGACGCGGTCAAGAAGGAACTGCAGAAGATCGAACGGACCCTGCCGCCCGGCATGATCCTGAGCGTCTCCTTCGACCAGTCGCGGTTCATCAAGCGCTCCATCAACGAGGTCCAGCACCATCTCGTGATCGGGGGGCTGCTGGCCGTCCTGGCCGTCTTTCTTTTCCTGCGCAACGTGAGGACGACGCTCATCAGCGCGCTGGCGCTTCCCATCTCGGTCATCTCGACGTTCTTCCTCATCCAGCTCTTCGGGTTCACCTTCAACAACATGACGATGCTGGCCCTGACGCTCTCCATCGGCATCCTCATCGACGACGCGATCATCGTGATCGAGAACATCTACCGGCATGTCGAGGAGGGCATGCAGCCGCGGGAGGCGGCTCACTTCGCGACGGCCGAGATCGGACTCGCCGTCATGGCCACCACAATGGCCATCGTGGCCATCTTTCTGCCCGTGGCCTTCATGAAGGGGATCATCGGGAGGTTCTTCCTGCAGTTCGCCCTGACCGTCGTCTTCTCCGTTCTCGTGTCGCTGCTCGTCTCCTTCACCCTCACCCCCATGCTCTCGTCGAGATACCTGAAGCCGCGCAGGCCGGCGGGAGACCCCCCGGAGCGCACCCGACGGTTAAAGGCCCTGTTTGAGCGGGCGGGGGAGGTGCTCGAGACCTGCTACTCGGCCGCCGAACGGGTCTACCGGGAGATCCTCGTCACCTGCCTGAACCGCAGGAACACGGTCCTGGCCCTTGCGCTTGCCGTGTTCGTGCTCAGCCTGTTCATGACGCGACTCATCGGGAAGGAGTTCGTCCCCCAGGAGGACCAGAGCCAGTTCCTCGTGCGCCTGGAGACCCCCATCGACTACTCCGTGGACGAGGCGGAGAAACTCATCATGAGGGCGGAAGCCATCGTGAGGGGCATCCCCGAGGTGATCCGGATGTCCTCCATGCAGGGGTACGGCCGACTCCAGCAGGTCAACCGGGCCGTGTTCTTCGTGACCCTGTCGCCCAAGGCGGACCGGAAGAGGAGCCAGCAGGACATCATGTCCGATATCCGGAGGCAATTGACCGCGATCCCGGGCCTCAAGGGGACGTCGGAAAACATCTCGCTCATCGGTGGGGGGCAGCGCAACGTTCCCATCCAGTACGCTGTTCGGGGGAGGGACCTGGAGGCCCTGCAGGTCTACACGAACCAGATCGCCCGGGAGTTTGCGAAGCTCCCCGGGATCGTCGATGTCGACACATCCCTGGAGACGGGAAAGCCCGAGCTGAAGGTCTACGTCGACCGGGAAAAGGCGGCGGACCTGGGCATCAACATCTCGACGATCGCCGAAGCGGTCAACTTCCTCATCGGGGGCGAGGTGGATGTGACGAAATTCAAGGACGAGGCCCGGGGACGGCGCTACGACGTCCGGGCGCGCCTCGAGCCGCAGGATCGCACCAGTCCCGCGGACATCGGGAAGATCTATGTGCGCTCCAGGGACGGCCGGCTAGTGGAGATTTCCAATGTCATCCGGATCGTCGAAGGCGGAGGGCCTAGCATCATCAACCGCGTCGACCGGCAGAGAGCGATCAATCTCTTCGCCAACCTGGAGGGCAAGACCATGGGCGAGGCCATCGGGGAGCTCAACGTCATCAGCGCGGGCATCCTGCCGGCCGATTTCACGGGGCGCTACAAGGGTCAGGCGGACGTCATGGCGGAATCCTTTCAGTACCTGATGTTTGCGATCTTCCTCGGCGTCGTCATGGCCTACATGGTGCTGGCCTCGCAGTTCGAGAGCTTCGTCCACCCCTTCACCGTGCTGCTTTCGATGCCGCTGTCGTTCATCGGGGCCTTCGGGGCGCTGCTCGTCACAGGCAAGACCCTCAACGTCTTCAGCTTCATCGGCCTGATCCTCCTCATGGGGCTCGTGAAAAAGAACGCCATCCTGCTCGTGGATTATACCAACACCCTCCGGGCCAGGGGTGTGGGGCGGCGGGAGGCCATCCTCGAGGCGGGCCCCGTGAGGCTGAGGCCCATCCTGATGACGACCTTCGCCATGATCTTCGGCATGCTTCCCGTCGCCCTGGGGGTCGGCGAGGGGGCCGAGACGCGAGCCCCCATGGGAATCGCCGTGATCGGCGGTCTGCTGACATCCCTCTTCCTGACCCTTGTCGTCGTCCCGGCCGCTTACGATCTCTTCGACGACGGGCAGGAATGGATGAAACGGAGGGAGTACCGGAAGCTGGCAACCCGGGGATACTGGACCATGCGGATCCGGCAGGTTCCCGGGCTCCTGGGAAAGATCCGCCGCGCTCCGCGCACCCTCGGCCATGCCTGTACACTTCTCAAGCGGCTGCCGGGGGCGGTCCTGTCCGCGGGCGCCGCCATCGCGCAACGGGTCCGGCGAAGTCGTGGCGGGCCGCCCCCCGGTCCCGTTGCCTCATAAATAAATGTTACCGAAGATGGGGCTCAGGTCGCTGACGACAGAGAGTCCGTTTATAGCAGAGATCGAAGATTTTTTTAAGTTTGTGTTCCATGGCCTTGCGCAGCACGAAGG
>JAAYEC010000068.1 GCA_012728915.1 Deltaproteobacteria bacterium
CCATGGGCGTCTTCTCGGATCGAACCAGCATGGAGAGAATCCTCTATGCCATCTTTACCCATGAAAACCTGAAAGAAAATACCATGACCCCTTTCCTGATCATGACACATAACTCTTGACGTTACCCGCCCCGGATCATCTCCTTGATTCCTCTCGAAAAGCGACTATAATAGGCGGCGAATCGCCCCCGGCAGCTTCAGCTGCCGGGGGCATGCAAGGAGCCTGGCCACGAGCCCGGCCCGAAAGGGCCGGGTACGGATTGCAATGACACATCGCCGCAAGAAAGCCTGTCAGGCCTGCGTCGCCTTCCTTGTCGCAGCCCTCGTTTTCCTGTCAGCCCCCCTGCCTGCGCGCGCCGCGGGCCTCACGATCGAGGAAGAGAAGAAGCTCGGCCGCGAGATCTACGAGAAGCTGGAGAAGGCCAACGCACTGTCGAAGAATCAGAAGGTCGTCGACTACGTCCGCAAGATCGGCGCGCAAATCCTAGTGCGGCAGCAGAGGGTTCCCTTCGACTTCACCTTCAACGTGATCAACAGCTCGGCGATCAATGCCTTTGCGACCCCCGGGGGCTACATCTACATCTTCCGGGGCCTCATCACTCTGGCGGAAAACGAGAGCGAGCTGGCGAGCGTGATGGCCCACGAGATCGCCCATGCCAACGCACGGCACATCAACGCCATGATCGAGAAGTCGCAGAAGCTCAACGCGGCGGCCCTGGCGGGGGTCATCGCGGGCGCCCTGCTGGGTGGCGGCAGCGGCGCAGCCGGCGCGGCGGTGGCAATGGGCACGATGGCCGGGGTCCAGACCATGTCCCTCCAGTACAGCCGCGAAAACGAGGAAGAGGCGGACCGCTACGGGATGGGCTACCTCGCCGCGGCAGGATACGACCCGAAGAGCATGGTGGACTTCATGAGGCTCATGAGACGCCATGAGTTCTACTCCAACCTGGTGCCCTCCTACTTTCTCACCCACCCGGGCACGAGCGACCGCATCCGCTACCTCGACAACCTCCTCGAGGCCCGTTACACGGCAAAGGGCAAAGAGAGCATCGTCGGCGGGTTCCGGCGCATCCAGATCGAGATGCTGATGGAGGAGAGGAATCTCGAACCCGTGCAGGCCCGCTTCCGGGATGAACTGAAGAAAAACCCCTCCGACGTGAACGCCCTGTACGGGCTCGCCGTGGTCCAGGCCAAGATGGGGCAGACGAGGGAGGCCGACGCGAACATCCGCGCGGCGCTGCGCCTTGCCCCGGAGGACCCCGAGATCCTGCGGGACGCGGGCATCATCGTCTACCTGGCGGGAGACTACCCCGAGGCGGCCCGGTTCCTGCGAAAGGCCTACCAGCTGAACGACGCCGACGAAGAGACGGTCCTCTACCTCGGAAAGGCTTATGAACAGGCGGGCGATTACTTTACGGCGCTCGAGCTGTACCGGAAGGCCCTGTCGATGGGAATGGCCGATGACCAGATCTGTTACGGCCTTGCCACGGCATACGGCCAGCTCAACAATCCCGGAGAGTCGCATTACTGGTTCGGGACCTATTTCAAGAAAAAGAAGAAAAAGGACAGCGCCCTTTTCCATTACCGGGCGGCGCTCGGCCAGTTCCCCTCCGACAGCGACAGGGCCCGGGAGATCCGGCAGGAAATCGAGACGCTGCAGAAACCGGCGGAAAAGCCGCCCGTGCAGTATGACCCGCGCAACCCCGGCCGTTCGAGACGGGTCCCCTGACACCCCGGCGGGCACGAAAAAAAGCTGCGACCGAAGCCGCAGCCCTGACTTTCATGGTAGGCGGTACTGGATTTGAACCAGTGACTTCTACCGTGTGAAGGTAGCACTCTCCCGCTGAGTTAACCGCCCGCGTCGCCATCCTATAGCGCACTGGAGCCCGTTTTTCAAGAGGAAAAAGCGCCGCAGTTTTCTATTGACAAGAGAACATCTTTTGCTATTATCTGTTCTTCTTTGACAGCAAGAGCGGGCGTAACTCAGCGGTAGAGTGCTACCTTGCCAAGGTAGACGTCGACGGTTCAAATCCGTTCGCCCGCTCCAGCCAACAGCGGCGGCATAGCCAAGTGGCCAAGGCAGCGGTCTGCAAAACCGTTATTCACCGGTTCGAATCCGGTTGCCGCCTCCAAATAAAGGATTCAGGGGTTGCAGCGGACGCGGCAGCCCCTTTCTCGTTTCCGTAGCGGATCATCTCCCCTCACAGGAACCGGTAGATCATCGAAATCAGCAACGGCGCGGCGAGCGTCAGGATGAGGCCGCTGATGACGGCAAGGGTCGTATCCATGGCCGCTTGCTGCGGACAACTCGGTTTTCCCTCTCGGTTGCGGCGATTCCCCGGCTCCCCGGCCTGCCCGGTCACTTTCGCCGCTTCTGCCGATCCTTCGCTGCCGCGCGGCACGCCCCGCATCTCTTTGCCTCCGACCGGTCCGTCCCCCCGATAAAGAAGGCGCTGCACGCCGGGCACCTCCGCAGCCGCTTCCGGTTGCCGGCAACCCTGAGGAATTCGACAAACCCGTAGACGAGCACGTTGTGGTAGTACTCGTCGGCAAGGCCCGCGCGCTCGATGAAATAGCGCTCCTCGAACAGGGGCTTCTCGAAGAGGGTCCCGTCTTCACCGACGGCGAGCTCCCTGCGGTTGACCACGTTGTAGACCGCCAGCAGGTCGAGCAGGGCCTGGTTTCGGGGCAGGTCCTCCGCCCGTACGATCTCCCCGAGGACCTTCCTCCAGCGCTCCAGCAGCTCGGCGAGCACCTCCTGCTCGGCTTCGATACGGCTGTAGTAGGCCGCCCACTTCTGCGCCTCATGGGCCTTTTCGGGCGGGATGGACCGCCGGATCGAAAGGATGCGGTCTCCCAGCCCGACGTACGCTTCCAAGCAGTCGAGCAGCCGCTCCTTCACCTCGTCCATCTCCTGCGCCAGCGGGGCCCGATCATCGAACATCTCCGCGACCTCGTCGAGCCATGCCTTCCCTTCCGCCCCGACGGCGATCCGGACTTCGTCCTCCTCATAGGGGTTTTCGCAGTCCCACTTCGGCTCCAGGGGCTGGACCCTGAACAGGAGCACCCGGGCCTGATCGCATTCGTAGGAGGCGAGCACGATGTTGCAGGGCAGATTGTTGATGACGGAAAGGAGCCGCCGCTCCTCGAGCAGGAGACCCACCAGTTCCCTGTCGTCCGCCTGCAGCGCACCCTCGAATCTCTTCAGGGTCGGGTAACGGTCCAGAGCGTTCCTGAGGAATTTCGAGCCATAGCCGAAAGCCTTCGCGGCTCCCCGGACAAACGCGGAGCCGGCCTCCTCCGGCGTCGGTGCATTGGCGAAATCGACGACGAGCTCCCCGAAGCGCAAATCCTGCTTCCCGTCCATACTGTCCTCCAGCCTCTTTGCTGAGGCAAGAAATTAGCCGAAGGGTGAATCCTTTTCAAGACCCAAGAGACCGCCGTGATCCTTTTTTCTTGAAAGAAACGGCATTCGGGGATAACAGAATGGACCCATGGGCACCCTGAAAGACATCAAGTTCTTCATCGCGAAGAACTTCCTCATCAGGCTGGGCTACTGGGTCTGCAGGCTCCACGCGGGCACCGTCACGGTCATCCCCGAGGGCATCGAACGGGTAAGGGATCACATCGCGCGGGGAGGCACGGTCATCTTCGCCTGCTGGCACCAGCGGTTCTTTTCCGGTTTCTGGGTTCCGAGGATCTTCGGGATGAACCCCTGCATCATGATCAGCCAGAGCCGCGACGGTGACGTCGTCTCCGATGTGGTGGCCCGAATCGGGTGGGTCCCCGTGCGGGGATCGAGCTCCCGGGGCGGCAAGAAGGCCCTCCAGGAGATGATCGCCGGCGTGGCCGTGCACCGGATGGGCGCCCACATCGTCGACGGCCCCCAGGGTCCCCCGTGCATCGTCAAGCCCGGCCTGATCGCCCTGGCGTCGCAGACGGGCGCGGCGATCAGCCCAGGCTACATTTCCTACGAAAACCCCCTTGTATTCAACAGCTGGGACCGCTTCATGATCCCCAAGCCCTTCAGCCGCGTTCTTCTGCGGGTCGGCGATTTCATCTTCGTGCCGAAGGACCTCGACGAGAAGAGCTTCGAGGAGACGCGCCTTGCCGTCGAGCGCGCGCTGGCCCAGGGCTACGCCGAGGCGGATCGATCATGGGGGCGGAAAAGGACAACGGTCAACGGTGAACGGTAAAGAGGGCCGTCCCTGCCCTTCGCCCGCCGCCCCGCGGCTAGACGAGGGTGGTGCGGTAGAACTTCACCAGGTAATCGAACCCTGACCAGAGCGACAGGACCAGGGCGACATAGAGGAACACCGTGCCGATGGTGGCGGCATCGACGCCGCAGATGGGGTAATGAATGATGAGGGCCGAGACGGCGATGATCTGGCAGAGTGTCTTGTACTTGCCGAGACGGCTCGCCTCGATGACATGGCCTTCCGCGGCGGCCATGCTGCGAAGCCCGTCGACGGCGAAATCGCGCATGATCATGAGGGCCACGACCCACGCCTGGGCCCGACCCACGGGGATCAGGAGAACCAGGGCCGCGCTCATGATGATCTTGTCGGCGATGGGATCGAGGAGCTTGCCCATGCGCGTCACGATGTTGTAGCGCCGCGCCACGTACCCGTCGAGCAGGTCCGTCAGGGCCGCCAGGATGAAGAGGATCGCGATGGCAAGGCTCATCGCCTCGCCGGGCTCCAGCAGTACCAGAAAGAGCACCGGGAGAATGCCGATGCGCAGCAGCGTGATGGCGTTGGGCAGGTTGATGATCCGCCGGTTCTCGGCGCGAATCGGCAGCCGGTCGAAATACCTTTTGAGTATATCGATGAGGATCACGGCTTTTTCCATCACGGACCCCGCTTACTTCGGGACCTTCTTCCAGTCCGCCAGGAATTTCTCGATCCCCGCATCGGTCAGGGGATGCTTCGCCAGCTGGGCGATCACGCTGAAGGGAATTGTGGCGATGTCGGCGCCGAGCGTGGCCGCCTTCAGGACGTGAATGGGGTGGCGCACGCTGGCCACGATGACCTCCGTCGTAAGCCCGTAGTTGTCGAAGATGCCGAGGATCTGCTCCACCAGCTCCATGCCGTTGTGGGCGATGTCGTCGAGCCTGCCCACGAAGGGGCTCACGTAGGCCGCGCCTGCCTTGGCCGCCATCAGGGCCTGGATCGGCGAAAAGACGAGCGTCTGGTTCACGTCGACTCCGTCGCCGGAGAGGATCTTCGTCGCCTTGAGCCCCTCCGTCGTCATCGGCACCTTGATGACGACGTTGCCGCCCAGCCCGACGAGCGTCTTCGCCTCGGCCACCATGCCCGGCGCGTCCAGGCTGACCACCTCGAGGCTCACGGGACCGGGCACCGCATCCAGGATCTCCCGGACCACGTCGTTGAACGGCCGCTTCTCCCTGGCCACCAGGCTCGGGTTCGTCGTCACGCCGTCGCACATGCCGAGGCTCAGCGCCTCCCGGATATCGCCGATATTGGCCGAATCGATGAAGAACTTCATGAAGCCTCCAGATCACTGAAATCGTTGTGGATGATCCCGTCGGAAGCGACAGGGCTGCAGTCGGCAGGGTTCAGTCGGGGAGATGTCCGCCCTTGTCCCGGAATTTCCTGTAACATTCTTCGCTGCAGAAATAAAGCGTTTTTCCTCCCACCTTGACCCGGAAGGCCTCGCTGACGGGAACGTAGGTGTGGCAGCAGGGGTCTTCGACGAGGTCCTCCCCCCGAATGCGTCTCTCGTCCCGCCGCCGGCCGTCGATGCGGCCCGGGGGAAAGAGGAGCTTCTTCAGCAGGAGATACGCCAGGATGAGGACAATGCCGATGACGATGATGCGATACATGGCTCACCAGCCCGCGTCGATCCGTTCGACGGCGTGTTCATCCACCAGCCGGTCCAGAAGCCCCTTCATCGACACGCCGTAGAGCGGGTGGATGACGTAGGGAGCGATCTCGTTCATGGGCTCGAGAACGAACCGCCGCCGGTGCATCTCGGGATGCGGAACGACGAGGGCATCCGTGTTCACGATCTCCTGCCCGACGAGCAGGATGTCGATGTCGATCGCCCGCGGGCCCCACTTCTCGGCCCTCACACGCCCGAGGGCCTGCTCCGCCCACTGCGCCGCCTTAAGGAGCTGTCGGGCCGTGAAGGTCGTTCGGATCTCGAGGACCCCGTTGACGAACCAGTCCTGCCGGGTGTCCCCCACGGGCTCCGTCCTGTACAGAGACGAGCGCCGGAGCACCTGAATGTTCTTCAAAGAGGACAGCTCCCGAAGGGCATCCCGGCAGTTCCGCACGGGATCGCCGAGGTTGGAGCCCACGCCCAGGTATGCGATGACGGGCAGCCGATCGGTGAGGTGTCCCGCTGAATGCGTCGTTTTCATCTCCCGATATCATGCCCGCGAAAATCGGAAGAGCGGACAATGTAAGAAATGAATCCCCGATCCACTCCGCTCTTCTGCTCTTCATAACGTCCTGACTTCGCGTCCGCGATGCTGCACCCGGAACGAAGCGCCACAGGCGATCGCACAGGATCAGACCATCCGGAAAAGACTAGGCGAATTCCTTCTCGATCCGCTCCATGGCCTCCTGGAGGCGGCTGTCGGGCACGGTCAGCGAGATCCGGATGAACCCCTCGCCGTACTTCCCGTAGGCAGGGCCCGCCGCGACGACGACGGCCGTCTTCTCGAAGAGCCGGTCCGTGAACTCCAGGGAGGTCATGCCCTTCGGCACGGGAACCCAGAGGTAGAAGGTACCCTTCGGGGCCTTGAAGTCGATGCCGATCTTCTTCAGCGTGCCGAGCACCCGTTCCCGGCGCTTGCGGTAGATCTCGAGCATCCGGGCGATGTTCCCGTTTTCTTCCCTGAGGGCCCGGATGCCGGCAAACTGCACGGCATTGAAGATACCCGAATCGGTGTTCTCCTTGACCTTGCTGATGGCGGCGACGATCTGCGGGTTCCCCATGGCCATGCCGATGCGCCAGCCTGTCATGTTGTAGGGCTTGGACAGCGAGTTGAGCTCCACCGCCACGTCCTTCGCCCCGTCGACGCAGAGGAAGCTCAGCCGCTCCTGCCCCTCGAAAACCACCTCGCTGTAGGGGTTGTCGTAGCAGATGGCGATGCCGTTCCTCTTCGCGAAATCGACAGCCCTCCGGAAGAACTCCCGCGACCCACAGGCCCCCGTGGGGTTGTTGGGGTAGTTGAGGAACATGGCCTTTGCCCGCTTCAGAACGCCCGGGGGAATGTCATCGAAAATGGGGAAGTAGTCATTCGCGGGCAGCATCGGCATGGAGTAAGGCTCGCAGTTGCCCATGAGGATGCTCGCACGGTAGGCCGGGTAGCCGGGGTCCGTCATGAGGACGATGTCGCCGGGGTTCGTGCAGGCAAAGATGAAGTGGTGGCAGCCCTCCTTGGAGCCGATGAGCCCGAGGACCTCGTCGGCCGGGTTCAGGCTGACGCCGTAGCGCTCCCGGTACCAAGCGGCCACGGCCTCCCTGAAGGCAAACATGCCCTTCTCCTCGTCCGTGGGATAGCGGTGATTCTCGGGGATCTTCGCCGTCCGGCACAGTTCCTCGATGACACCGCCCGGGGTGGGCTCGACAGGGTCGCCGATCGCGAGGCTGATGACGTCGACGCCGTCGGCCTTGGCCTTGTTGATCTTCTTGCGCAGCTCCATGAAGAGATAGGGGGGGATCTTCGAAAGTCTGTCGGCGATCTGCACGGTCCTCTCCTTCCGATGAATGGCTTAGAGCGAGGGGCTCAGGGCAAAGGGTGCAAAGGGCAGGAGGTTACGTATTTGATCTTCCCTTAAGCCTTTAGCCCTGTGTCGTTGGGATTGAAAAAATGCTATTTTTTCAATCCCAACACATCCTGCATATCGTAGAGCCCGTTGGGCCGGCCGACGATCCACTTCGCGGCCCGCACGGCTCCCTTGGCAAAGTTGTCGCGGCTGTGGGCCCGGTGGATGAACTCGAGCCGCTCGCCGAGGCCTCCGTAGATCACCCAGTGCTCGCCGACGATGTCGCCGGCGCGGATGGTCTGGATGCCGATCTCGGACTTGCTGCGCGCCCCGATCATGCCCTTGCGCTCGTAGACGGCCTCCTTGTCGAGGTCGCGCTTGAGGGCCGAGGCGATGATCTGGGCCATGCGCATGGCCGTGCCGCTGGGGGCATCCTTCTTGAGGTTGTGATGCGCCTCGATGATCTCGATGTCGAAGTCCTCGCCGATGATGTTCGTCACGGTTTCCAGCACCTTGAACATGACGTTGACGCCCACGCTCATGTTGGGGGCCAGAACGCAGCGCGTCTTCGGGGCGATTTCCCGGATCGTCGCCATCTGGTCCGCGGTGAAACCCGTTGTCCCGATGACGATGGCCTTCCCGTTTTCCGCGGCGATGCGGAGATGCTCCACGGAGGCGTCGTGGTGCGTGAAGTCGATGACGACGTCGCCTTTCCCGATGGCCGACTCGAGACTCGCGGAGATCGGAATACCCTTCTTGCCCAGCCCCAGGGTTTCTCCCACGTCCTGGCCGATGACGGCATGCCCCGCCTTCTCGACGGCCGCCGCGATCTCGATGCCGTCCGTCATGCTGACGACAGACGCGATCCGTCCGCCCATCTTCCCTCCGGCTCCCATGACGATTGCCTTGACCATCTCGCCCCTCCTTTTCAATACGGACGATGAACACGGCGTATGGCTTAAGGCTTATGGCTCAGGGCATAACACGAAAGGGGCTTCTCTTCCCCTGCCTTTCGCCTTTCGCCTTTCGTCCTTCACCCTTCGCCTTCCCCATACACATGGAGCCCGCTTTTCAGACGGGCTCCGCATTGAATCCGACGCGACTGTTACTTGATGAGCCCGTATGCCTTCATGGCCTGCTTGAGCTTTTCGTAATTGGCATCGGAGAGCTTTGCCAGGGGAAGCCGGATCTCATCCTGGATCCTGCCCATGAGGGCCAGAGCCGCCTTGACGGGCACCGGGTTCGTCTCGATAAAGAGCGACTTCACGAGGGGGGTGAGCCGGTAGTGGAGCTCCCTGGCCTTCTTCATGTCGCCCGCGGCAAACGCGTCGACCAGGGCCGCCATGTCGGCGGGGGCCACGTTGGAGACGACGGAGATGATCCCGTGACCGCCCAGGCACAACAGCGGGAATGTAAAGAAGTCGTCGCCGGAGACCACGTTGAAGTCCGGGCCGCAGGCCGTCATGATGTCCTGCATCTGCTGCAGGGACCCCGCCGCCTCCTTCACGCCGACGATGTTCCTGCACTCCCTGGCGAGCCGGGCCATCGTCGCGGGCTCCATGTTCACGCCCGTGCGGCTGGGAATGTTGTACATGATGATGGGGATGGGCACATTGTTGGCGATGTGCCTGTAGTGCTGATAGAGCCCTTCCTGCGTGGGCCGGTTGTAGTAGGGGTTGACCATCAGCACGGCGTCGGCGCCCACTTCGTGCGCGTGCTTCGTCAGGCGCAGGGCCTCGTCGGTGCTGTTCGAGCCCGTGCCGGCGATGACGGGGACTCGCTTCTTCACGGCATCCACCGTGATCTCGATCACGCGGTCGTGCTCCTCGTGGGACAGCACCGGGGACTCGCCCGTCGTGCCGCAGGGAACGATGCCATCGGTTCCATTGGAAATCTGGAACTCGATGAGTTCCCTGAGGGCCCCCTCATCCACCTTTCCGTTCCTGAAAGGCGTCACAATGGCGACGATTGCGCCTCTAAACATGACTCCCATAAATCCTCCTCGGTTCTCACTAAGCTCGTCGGCAGACGGCAGCATGCCGCCTCCCTTATTTGATCCATCCGTTTTCCACACGAAGTTGAGAAGGTAAGACGTTGAGAAGTTGAGAAAGATGGAAAAATAGTTCTTCCATATCCGGTTCTTACCCTCTTACCCTCTTACCTTCTTACCTTCCGTCCGTGCGATACGCCTCGTCCCAGAGGAAGCCCTGGTAAACGACCGTCGTGCCCCCTTCCAGGTAGACCTTCTCGAATCCCTTCTCCGTCTTCGTGAAGTGGATCTTCAGCGTCTCCCCGCTCTTTACCAGAACATCCACGGGACTGTCAACGAGCCCCGTCCACGAGGCGAGCAGGGCCGTGGCGACGGCCCCCGTCCCGCAGGCCAGCGTCTCGTCCTCGACGCCGCGCTCGTAGGTCCGGAGCCTGATCCGGTGCCGCCCGAGCACCCGGGCGAAGTTGGCGTTCGTTCCGGCGGGCCTGTACTCCCCGTGGTAGCGGATGGTCCTGCCCATGGTGAAGACGTCATGGCCGTCGACGTCGTCGACGAAGGCCACCACGTGCGGCACCCCCGTGTTGATGCTGCTGACCAGGGTGGGGACACCGTCCAGGTCGATCGTGTAGGCCCTGCGGAGGTCCTTCGGGTCCGGCAGACGCAGCTTGACGGACTGTCCCGACACCTCGGCGTCGATAATCCCCGCCCGCGTCTCGAAGGACATCCGCTCCGGGGCAATCCCCCTGATGAGGGCGAAACGCGCCGCGCACCGGCCGCCGTTGCCGCACATCTCCACCTCGCTGCCGTCGGCGTTGAAGAAACGCCAGCGGAAATGCGCCCTGTGCGAGCTCTCGATGAGGATGAGCCCGTCGGCCCCCACGGACACGTGCTGCCGGCAGACATGCTTGACGAACTCGTCGACTCTCCCGACATCCTTCAGGGCATTCTCCCGGTTGTCGATGAGAATGAAATCGTTCCCGCTGCCCTGGATTTTGTAAAACTCGATCATGAAAACCTCTTTGAGGTTTAGGCATCGGGCATCAGGCTTCAGGATAAAAGAATCTTTCCGTTCATGCCCCGAGTCCCGAGACCCTGGACCATTATTTCAAGAATGCCGGCACCCTCTCACCCCGGGTGAGATCGGCGTACTCCTCCCGCTTACGGACGACGTGGAATTTTCTGTCCTTCACCAGGACCTCGGCGATCCGCGGCCGCGAGTTGTAGTTCGAGGCCATGGAGAACCCGTAGGCGCCGGCGCTCATCACGGCGATGAGCTCGCCGCGCTCGAGCTTTGGGATCATGCGGCCCTTTGCGAGGAAGTCCCCGGACTCGCAGATCGGCCCCACGACGTCGGCCAGGAAGCTCCCGCGGTCCCTGATCACCACGGGCTGGACCTGGTGGTAGGATCCGTAGATGCTCGGCCGGATGAGATCGTTCATCCCCGCGTCGACGATGACGAAGTTCTTCTCCCCGTTGCTCTTGGTGTAGAGGACCCGGGAGACGAGGATCCCCGCGTTTCCGACAATCACCCTCCCGGGCTCGAAGATGAAGGTCACCTTCAGGTCGCGTGCCGACTCGATGACCGCCCGGGCGTATTCCTCCGGGTGGGGCGGCATCTCCTCGTTGTACGTGATCCCCAGGCCCCCTCCGAGGTCCAGGTACCGGATCTCGATGCCCTCTTCCCGGAGTCGGCCGATGAGACTTTTCAGCCTCTCCAGGGCGTCGATGAAGGGGGAGATCTGCGTCACCTGGGATCCGATGTGACAGTCCACTCCGACGATCTCCACGTGGGGCAGCGTTCGGGCCCTCCGGTACTCCTCGAGCGACTTCTCGATGTCGATCCCGAACTTGTTGGACTTCAGCCCCGTGGAGATGTGGGGGTGCGTCTTCGGGTCCACGTCAGGGTTGATGCGCAGCGAGATCCGGGCCTTCCTCCCCATGAGACCCGCCCGCTCGTTGATGACCCCCAACTCCTCGGAGGACTCCACGTTGAACATGAGGATCTCCGAGCGCAGGGCGAAGTCGATCTCGTCGACCCGCTTGCCCACCCCGGAATAGACGATCTTTCCGGGGTCCGCGCCGACCTGGAGCGCCCGGTAGAGCTCTCCGCCGGAGACGATGTCCACGCCGCCCCCCTCCTTGACGAAGAGCCGCAGGATGGCCAGGTTCGAGTTTGCCTTGGCCGCATAGCAGATGATATGGGGAACATCCCTGAGGGCCTCGTCGAAAACCCGGAAGTGCTGCAGCAGGGTCTTGTGGCTGTAGAGGTAAAACGGCGTGCCGACCTTTCCGGCGATGACCTCGACGGGCACGTCCTCGCACCAGAGCCTGTCGTCGCGATAGTTGAAGTCGTTCATCCGTTTTCCTTCGGGGCAAACGGCACAGGACAACGGGCTCGAGGCTGAAAGAAACCGGATAGGGTACTTGCCTTTCGCCTTTCGCCTTTCGCCTTTCGCCCTTAGCCCTTCGCCCTTAGCCCCTTGCCTTCTCCATTGAACATCGTCTCCGCTTTCGGCTTCTCCGGCGGCAGGGGATCGCCCTTCTTGCCGCAGGCCGTCCCGGCCAGCAAAAAGAGTGCTATTATAATGACGCCGGCCCGTCTCCACAAGCGCGTTCTTTTCATCGTTTCCCCTTCTCCCCGCGACCTGCGACCCTCGCCGATTTTTCGGCCCGTTCGATCTGCCTGAGCACCTCCTTCTTCGCCGTGCCGCCCAGGGTGCCCCGGGCGTTGACGGCCTTCGTCACCGGGATGACGGCATAGACACCGTCATCGAACCCCGTGTAGAATTTCCGGAACTCCCGGAGGCTGATGTCGGCCAGGTCCTTCTTCCTGGAGATGCAATAGGCCACGAGCCGTCCCACGATCCCGTGGGCCTCGCGGAAGGGCACCCCCTTTGTGACCAGGTACTCCGCCACATCGGTGGCCGTCGAGAACCCCTTCGCGGCCTCCTCCGCCATCCGCTGCCGGTTGAAGGAGAGGTTGCCGACCATCCCGATGAGGACCATGAGGCTTGCCTTCACGGTGTCGACCGTGTCGAAGAGGGGTTCCTTGTCCTCCTGCAGGTCCCGGTTGTAGGTCATGGGAAGCCCCTTGAGGACCGTGAGGATCCGCACTAGGTTCCCGTAGACCCGGCCCGTTTTCCCCCGGATCAGTTCGGCCACGTCGGGGTTCTTCTTCTGGGGCATGATGCTGGATCCCGTTGTGTAGGCGTCGGCGATCTCCACGAACCCGAACTCGCCCGAGGACCAGAGGATCAGGTCCTCACAGAACCGGCTCAGGTGCATCATCAGGAGTGATGCGTCGAAGACGAACTCGGCGACGAAGTCCCGGTCGGAAACGGCGTCCATGCTGTTGGCCGTCACCGCCCGGAACCCGAGCAGCTTCGCCGTGTATTTCCGGTCGAGGGGCAGGCTCGTCCCGGCCAGCGCCGCCGAGCCCAGCGGCATCACGTTGACCCGCTCGAGGCACTCGCCAAGCCTCTGCGCGTCGCGCTCGAGCATCTCCCGGAAGGCGAGCAGGTAGTGCGCGAGCAGCACCGGCTGCGCCTTCTGAAGGTGGGTGTAGCCCGGCAGGATCGTGTCGATCTCTCTCTTCGCGACGGCAACGAACGTCCTCTGGAGCCCCGCCACGAGGTCGAGGATGTCCCCGATCCGCTCGCGGAGGTAGAGCCTCATGTCCGTGGAAACCTGGTCGTTCCGGCTCCGGCCCGTGTGGATCTTGCCTCCGGCGGGCCCGATCCGCTCGATGAGACCCCGCTCGATCGCCATATGGATGTCCTCGTCGGACGGTACGAACCGGAATGTGCCCGCTCGGATCTCCTCCCGGATCTCCCCGAGGGCCTCGATGATCCGGGCCGCGTCGTCGGGCGGGACGAGCCCCTGCCTGCCGAGCATCCGGCAGTGAGCGATGCTGCCCTCGATGTCGCAGTCGAAGAGCCTCGCGTCGAAGGGAAGCGATGCCGTGAAGAGCTCCACGAGCCGGTCCGTTTCGCCGCTGAACCGTCCGCTCCAGAGTTTTCGCCGAGTTTTTCCGCTCATGGATCACCCATCCAAACAGGCTAAAGGCGAAGGGCTTAAGGCTTGGGGCAGGAGTGCGAAGATTTTTCCCGTCTTTGCCTTACGCCTTTAGCCTTACACCCCGGGCCGCGCGGCGATCAGCCGCGCCTCTTTTTGAGCAGCGCCGCGATGCGCAGGCGCAGGGCGTTGAGCCGGATGAAGCCCGTGGCATCCTTCTGCTCGTAGCCTCCGCTCTTTTCGAAGGAGGCGATGTCCTCGCTGTAGAGCGAATAGGGCGACTTTCGTCCAACGACGATGCAGTTGCCCTTGTAGAGCTTCAGCCGCGCCGTGCCCGTTACGCTCTCCTGCGAGGCGTCGATGAGCTGCTGCAGGGCCTGCCTCTCGGGCGCGAACCAGAACCCGTTATAGACGAGCTGGGCGTACTTGGGAATCAGGCCGTCTCGCAGGATCATCACCTCGCGGTCCATGGTGATCGTCTCGACGGCCCGGTGCGCGGCCCAGAGGACCGTCCCGCCGGGGGTCTCGTAGACGCCCCGGGACTTCATGCCCACGAAGCGGTTCTCCACCATGTCGACGCGACCGATGCCGTTGGCGCCGGCCACGGTGTTGAGGTGATCGAGCAGGACGGCGGGGCTCATCTTCCTGCCGTCGACGGCCACGGGGTTGCCCTTCTCGAAGTCGATCTCCACGTACGTCGGCCGGTCGGGGGCCTTCTCGGGGGAGACGGTGATCGTGAAGATGTCCTCCGTCGGCTCGTTCCAGGGGTCCTCCAGGATGCCGCCCTCGTGGGAGATGTGCAGGGAGTTGCGGTCCGAGCTGTAGGGCTTGTCCTTCGAGACGGGAAGCGGGATGTTGTGCTTGGCCGCGAAGTTGATCATGTCCTCCCGCGACGTGAAGGTCCACTTGTCGTCGCGCCAGGCGGCGATGATCCGGATGTCCGGGTCGAGGGCCATGTAGGTCAGCTCGAAGCGCACCTGGTCGTTGCCCTTGCCCGTGGCCCCGTGACACACGGCGTCGGCCTTCTCGCGGTGCGCGATCTCGATCTGCTTCTTGGCGATGAGCGGCCGCGCAATCGAGGTCCCCATCAGGTAGGTCCCCTCGTAGATGGCATTGGCCCGCAGCATGGGGAAGACGAAGTCCCGCGCGAACTCCTCGCGCAGGTCCTCGATGGTGCACTTGCTGGCGCCTGTCCTGAGGGCCTTCTCCTCGAGGCCGTCGAGTTCCTCCTTCTGGCCCACGTCGGCGGCAAAGGCGATGACCTCGCAGCCGGGGTAGGCTTCCAGGAGCCACTGGATGATGACCGACGTATCCAGCCCGCCCGAATAGGCGACAACCACTTTTTTCACCGGTTTCGACACTGTTTTCTTCCTCCTCTTTGAAATGGAAAGGGTCAGAGGGTGAGACGGGAAGGAGGCCGGACGGGCTCGCGGCAGGCCCGATGCCTGCCGATCCCCCGGCCTTCGCCCCTCATACCCTCAACCCCTCTGCCGTCGGCAAAAACGGCATCCTCGTTTCATGGCAGGCGTTACCTGCCCACCAAGATCTCAAGAATGGCCTTCTGTACGTGGAGCCGGTTCTCCGCCTCGTCCCACACGACGGACTGCGGCCCGTCGAGGACCTCGGCCGAGATCTCCTCGCCGCGATGCGCAGGCAGGCAGTGCATGACGATGGCGTCGGGCCTGGCGTTCTTCATCAGCGCGCGGTTCACCTGGTAGCCCTCGAAGATCCTGGCCCGGGCCTCCTGTTCGGCCTCCTGGCCCATGCTGGCCCAGACGTCGGTGTAGACCACGTCGGCGTTCTTCACCGCCTGGACGGGGTCCCGGTACAGGGTGACGCCCTTCGGGGCCTTCTTCTTTCCCCTCTCCAGGATCCGCGCGTCGGGATCGTAACCCTTCGGACAGGCCAGCGCCAGCCGGAAAGGCAGCTTCGCCGCCGCGTCGATCCAGGAGTTGGCCACGTTGTTGCCGTCGCCCACGTAGGCGATCCGGAGCCCCTCGTAGCCGCCCTTCTTCTCGACGAGGGTGAACAGGTCGCTCACGATCTGGCAGGGATGCATGAGGTCCGTCAGGCCGTTGATGATCGGGATCGTGGCATGCCGCGCGAACTCCTCGACGGACTCCTGCGAGAAGGTCCGGATCATGACGGCGTCGAGGTATCGCGAGGCGATCCTCGCCGTGTCGGCGATGCTCTCGCCCCGGCCCAGCTGGGTGTCGCGGCTGTTGAGATAGATGGCGAGCCCGCCCAGCTGATACATCCCGGCCTCGAAGGAAAGCCTCGTGCGCGTCGAGGACTTGTCGAAGATCATCCCCAGCGTCCTGCCGGCCAGTGGCTGGTAGATGATCCCGTCCTTCAACATGGACTTGAGGTTGGCCGCGTGGCGGAAGATGCGGTCGAAATCCTTCCGGGTCAAATCGTAAACGCTCAAAAAATCTTTCTTCACCGCTCCAGCACCTCGTCGAGTACTTGCACCAGCCTGTCCACATCCCGCCGGGTGATGACCAGCGGGGGCACCATCCGAAGGACGTGGTCAAACGTACAGTTGATCAGGACCCCCCGCTCGAGACAGGCCTTCACGACGGCATTACCGTCGACGCCGAGATCCAGCCCGACGAGCAGGCCCTTGCCGCGCACGTCCTGGACGACGGGATGATCCTTCCTGAGCGACCACAGCTTCTCCCGGAGGTACTCGCCCGTCTGGGCGCAGCGCTCCAGGAAGCCCTCCGACAGGACCGTCTCCAGGGTCGCCACGGCCGCGGCCATGGCCAGCGGGTTTCCACCGAAGGTCGAGGCGTGAGTCCCCGGGCCGAAGGCGGCGGCGACCCTCTCCGTCGCCGCGAGCGCCCCCGCGGGAACGCCGTTCCCCAGGGCCTTGGCAAGCGTCATGATGTCGGGGCTCGCCCCGTAATGCTCGTAGCCGAAGAGCTTGCCCGTGCGGCCCATGCCCGTCTGTACCTCGTCGAGGATCATCAGGATGCCCCGGCGGTCGCAGATCCCCCGGACGGCCTTCAGGTAGCCCTCGTCGGGCACCCGCACGCCGCCCTCGCCCTGGATGGGCTCGAGCAGGACGGCACAGGTCTTCTCCGAAAGGGCCTTCTCGAGCGCCTGCACGTCGTTGAAGGGAACATACCGGAATCCCTCGGGCAGCGGCGCAAAGCCCGCGTGGAACTTTTCCTGTCCCGTCGCCGTGATGGCCGCAAGCGTCCGGCCGTGGAAGGACCCCTTCATGGTGAGGATCTCGTACCGGCCGCCTAGGCGGTCGTGCCCGTACTTGCGGGCCAGCTTGATGGCCGCCTCGTTGGCCTCGGCCCCGCTGTTGCAGAAGAACACCCGGTCGGCAAACGAGTGCTCCGTGAGCATCGAGGCCAGCCGGATCTGGGGCTCCGTGTAGTAGAGGTTGGAGACGTGCATCAGGGCGCCGGCCTGCCGGCAGATCGCCTCGACGACCTTCGGGTGCGAATGGCCCAGGCTGCAGACGGCGATCCCCGCGACAAAGTCGAGGTACTCCTTCCCCTCGATGTCCCAGAGGCGCGCGCCCTCGCCCCGGACGAAGACGACGGGCTGCCGCCGGTAGGTCCCGACGATGTTCTTCTCCGACAACGCGATGAGTTCTTCCTGGTTCATTTTCCCCCGGACCCCGCTAGAGAACGATTTCCGTGCCGATGCCCTGGTCCGTGAACACCTCCAGCAGCATGGCGTGCTTCTTGCGGCCGTCGATGATGTGCGCCTTGGCGACCCCGCCGCGCAGCGCCTTCAGGCAGCACTTCACCTTGGGGAACATGCCGCCCGCGATGGTCCCGTCGTCGATCATCTGCAGGGCCCGCCCGTTGTCCATCGTGTTGATGAGCTGCCTGTCCCGGTCCCAGACCCCCTCCACGTCCGTCAGCAGGACGAGCTTCTCCGCCTTCAGGGCCGCCGCCACCTCCCCGGCCACGATGTCGGCGTTGATGTTGTAGGTCTCCCCCCGGTCGCCCATTCCCGTGGGGGCGATGACGGGGATGAAGCCGTTCTTGACGAGCGACAGGACGAGCTCGGCGTTGATTTCCCTCACCTTGCCCACGAGCCCGACGTCGATGATCTCCGTCGGCATGTCCTTCTGCTTCTCCTCGTTGAGGTAGTACTTCTCGGCGCGCGTGAGGTTGCCGTCCTTGCCGGAGAGCCCCACGGCCTTGCCCCCGTTTCGGTTGATGAGGCCCACGATCTCCTTGTTCACCGAACCCGCGAGGACCATCTCGACGATGCTCATGGTCTCCTCGTCGGTGACCCGCATGCCCTGGATGAACTGCGACTCCTTGCCGAGCTTCTTCAGGACGGCCCCGATCTGGGGGCCGCCGCCGTGCACGACGACGGGGTTGATCCCGATGTACTTCATCATGACGATGTCCATGGCGAAGAGCCTCTTCAGCTCGTCGTCCACCATGGCGTGTCCGCCGTACTTCACGACGATCGTCTTGTTGTAGAACCGGCGGATGTAGGGCAGGGCCTCCAGCAGGATCTCTGCCCTCTCCTGGGCACCCAGTTTCATGTCGGTCATCGCATCACCCCCCGGAATCAGCCTATCGTCAAAATGGGGGAAATCGCCCCCCCGTCTTTTGCCTTGCGCCGTTCGCCTTGCACCGCGCGCCCAATGCCTGCCTTTACAGGATGTACCGGCTCAGATCCTCGTCCTCGACGATGTCGTCGAGCTTCTCCCGCACGTAGCCGGCGTCGATGAGGACGTCGCGGTCCGCCATGTCCGGCGCCTCGAAGGAGATGTCCTCGAGCATCGTCTCCATGATCGTGTAGAGGCGCCTCGCGCCGATGTTCTCCGTGCGCTCGTTGACGAGGGTCGCCACCTCGGCGATCTCGGCGACGGCGTCCTCCGTGAATTCCACGCGGAGCCCCTCCGTGGCGAGCATTTCGATGTACTGTTTCACCAGGGCATTCGACGGCTCCGTGAGGATCCGGATGAAATCCTCCTTCGTCAGCGAATCGAGCTCGACCCGGATCGGGAAGCGCCCCTGCAGCTCCGGGATCAGGTCCGAGGGCTTCGCCGTGCTGAAGGCCCCGGCGGCGATGAACAGGATGTGGTCCGTCTTGACCATGCCGTGCTTCGTGTTCACCGTGGAGCCCTCCACGATGGGCAGCAGGTCCCGCTGGACGCCCTCACGGGACACGTCGGGCCCGTGGCTCGCGTTGCTGCCCACGATCTTGTCGATCTCGTCGAGGAAAATGATCCCCGACTGCTCGACGCGGGTGTGGGCCAGCCGCACGACCTTGTCCATGTCGATGAGCCTCTGCACCTCCTCTTCCTCGAGGATCGCGAGGGCCTCAGGGATCCGCAGGCGGCGGCGCTTCTTCTTCTGCGGGAAGAGGTTGCCGAACATCTCCTTGATGTTGAGCCCCAGGTCCTCGACGCCCGAGGACGAGAAGACCTCGATCATGGGTCCCCCGGCCTTCTCGGTGACCTCCAGGTTGACGACGCGCGCGTCGAGCCGCCCCTCGCGCAGCATCTGCCGGAGCTTTTCCCGCGTGTCCGAATGTCCGGCCTCGCTCTCACCCGCCGCGGCCTCCACCCCCTCGGGGCTGCGGATCTCGGCGCGCCTCACGGGCAGCAGCAGGTCGAGGACGCGGTCCTCGGCCATCTCCTTCGCCTTTTCCCGGACGTTCTCCATCTCCTCCTGCTTCACCATGCCCACGGCGATCTCCATGAGATCGCGGATCATGGAGTCCACATCGCGCCCCACGTAACCCACTTCGGTGAACTTCGAGGCCTCGATCTTGAGAAACGGCGAGTTGTCCAGCTTCGCGAGCCTCCGGGCGATCTCCGTCTTGCCTACGCCCGTAGGGCCGATCATGATGATGTTCTTCGGGGCGATCTCGTCGCGCAGGTCCGGCCGGACATTCTGACGCCTCCAGCGGTTGCGCAGCGCGATCGCCACGGCCCTCTTGGCCTCCGCCTGGCCGACGATGTACCGATCGAGCTCGGAGACGATCTTTTTCGGTGTTAACTCTATGGCTGACATTTTCCTTCCCGATACCGGACTGTCCGCCGGATTCCTTTCCGTTCACATCCATTGAGAAGGCAAACACCTTCTTACCTTCTTACCCTCTTACCCTCTTACCTTCTTACCTTCTTACCCTCTGTTTGCAGGGCGCCTACCGCTTTCCTTTCGCCTTTCTGTCCGGCTCGGGCTCTTCCTCCGCGTTCAGGTCGATCTCCTCGAGGGTGACGCGGTCGTTGGTGAAGATGCACAGCTCCGAGGCGATCCGCAGGGACTCCCGGGCGATCTCCGCCGCATCGAGACCGGAATGCCTCACGAGGGCGCGCGCCGCCGCCTGCGCGTAGGGGCCGCCGGAGCCGATGGCGGCCACGTCGTCGTCGGACTCGATCACGTCGCCGTTTCCCGAGATGACGAGGAATCCGTCGCGGCTCACGGCGATCATGAGGGCCTCCAGGTGCCGCAGCACCCGGTCCGTCCGCCAGTCCTTCGTCAGTTCCACGGCGGCCCTCAGCAGGTTGCCGTTGTACTGTTCGAGCTTCTGGTCGAAGCGGTCGAAGAGCGTGAAGGCGTCCGCCGTTGCGCCGGCAAACCCGACAATGACCCGGTTGTGGAACAGCCTGCGGACCTTGCGGGCCCCGTGCTTGATGATCGTCTGGTCGTACGTGACCTGGCCGTCGCCGGCCACGACCAGCTTGTCCTTGTGGCGGATGGCGAGGATGGTGGTGCCGTGAAACTGCATGTTCACTCCCCGTTTGCGCAGACAACGCAGTCCGTTTTCGGCAAAAGGCGCGTGGTCGAGGGATCAGGGCGAGGGGAAAGACCTTGCCCTGTTTCCCCGGACCTTACGCCGTCGGCTTTACGCCCTCCGCGCTTCACCCCTTTGCCTTGGGGTGCGCGCGATCGTAGATCTCCATCAGCCTGGCCACGCTCACCGACGTGTACTTCTGCGTCGTCGAGAGACTCTCGTGGCCCAGCATCTCCTGGATCGCTCTCAGGTCGGCGCCGGCATCGAGCAGGTGCGTGGCGAAGCTGTGCCTCAGTGTGTGGGGGCTCACCTTCCTGCTGATCCCGCTCACCAGGACGCAGCGGTCGAGAATCCTGGCCACGCTTCGCCCGGTGATCCGCCTGCCGTTGCCGCTCACGAAGAGGGGGGATCCTTCCCCGGTAGCTTTCAGATCGTCCCGGACCGCCAGGTAGGCCCGCACGGAACGCAGGGCCTGCCCGCCCACGGGAACGATCCGCTCTTTCCGGCCCTTGCCCCGCACCTTCACAAGGCCCTGATCAACGTCAAGGTCGCCTACGTCGAGGCCCGTCAGCTCGCTCACCCGCAGGCCCGAGGAGTAAAGGAGCTCGAGCATGGCACGGTCCCGGGCCCCGCCGGCATCGTCGGGAAACGCCAGGCCGAGAAGCGAAAACATCTCCTCCACCGGCAGAAAGGCGGGAAGATAGCTCTCGGCCCTGGGGGCCTGGACCATCTCGGCCGGGTTGACCCGGACCACTCCCTCCCGGATCAGGTAGTTGAAAAAGGTGCGGAGGGCGGCGATCTTCCGGACGATCGTCACCTTGCGGACCTTCCTTCTGTACAGCGAGCCCAGGAACGCCCGGACGGCCAGGTGATCGATGGCACCCAGCCGCTCCCTCTCGCTCCCGCCGCCGGGAATCAGCCCGTTTTCCTCGAGAAACGTCCGGAACTGACCGAGGTCGGCCAGGTAGCCGCGCCGGGTGTGGGGGCTCAGGTTCCTTTCCGCCGCCAGGTGCGCCCCGAAGGCCTCGATGGCCTTTTCCATGACCGTATCCCTCTTGTGGATGGCCACACCCCTCTTGAACGCAGAGGTTGAGAAGGTGAGAGGGTGAGAACGTTGGATGAGGCAACGGCCGGTTGCCTGTCCTGCGCTTCTCCAACCTTCTTACCTTCTTGATAGCATAAAATACACGTTACCTGTTCTTTGAAAAAGCAGAGAGCATCTGATACGCCTTTGGAGAATTCGCCAAAACTCGAAAGGAGGTATCGAGATGCTCCCAGGAGAGTTTCCCCTCCCGGA
>JAAYEC010000069.1 GCA_012728915.1 Deltaproteobacteria bacterium
CCATCTCCCCCAGGGCCCGGCAGATCTCTTCCGGGTGGCGGTGGGTGAGGTCGAGCTCCGCCGCGATGGGCTTGATCTTGGTTTCGGCGAACTTGGTAATCTGGTCCTTCACCATCTGTTGTTCTTCGGTCAATGCAAAATTCATAACGTGTCCCCTTAAAGAATTTTGATGGGCCTCAAGGCACCGCGTCTCTGGTCTTGCGAACTTGAGAGGGTGTCGTGAGTTGTCGTCCGAATCTGTCGGGCAGCGGGATTCCTGCATTCCGTGAACTCGGTTCATCAGGGCCGCGTGCTCCTGCCGACGGGTTCCCGCCCGCCGCGGGTTGTGCGCCCGGGGCAAGCGAGGCCGTTTCCGCGGTCGCCCGGAAAGGGGCGCTCGTCGTCTTCGTCGACGCAGATGGGAGACCGGTGAAATCAGATCGGGAGCATTCGATTGGCCCTGGTGGGAATCATGGCAGCGATGACCTCCGTTGTTCGACATCCTGGCGTGGGAACTCAACGCCGGGAAGCCAGGCCGAAGGACACACGTACGCGTCTCGAGAACCGCCGGGAAAGAACCTCCGGGCAGGGTGGACAGCCTGACGTCCGATGACGGGACCGAGTGTAAATCAGCCGGGGGGGAAGGGCAATGTGATAAGAGTGAGGGCAAACCATGTATGAAAAATATACGGTCAGTTCAGGGAGGCGAGGTAGGTCCGGAGGTTCACCTTCTTGCCGGTGACGGTAAGCTTCTTGCGGATCCGGTTGCGGTAGAGGGCGACCGTCGACGGCGCCACGTCGAGCAATTCGGCGATCTCCTTGCTCGTGCGGCCCTCCTTGATGAGACCGGCCACCTGCAGCTCCTTCGGGGTGAGGTTGAGGAGTTTCGACGACAGGCGCTGGGAGAAGGGCGAGATGATGCTCATGAGGTTTGACTCGAGGACCCGGATGCAGGAGCGTTCCTTTTCTCCGAGGCGGCCCGATTTGAGTTTGCCCAGGTAGGGGAGCACGAGGTGCCGCATGTTGGCGAGGACCTTGTCCTCCATCTCCGACTGATCCTGCTCGCGCTGCTTGAGGAGCACCTTCAGGGCCGTGTTCATCTCTTCGAGGTTGCGGGACTTGGCCTGGATCTCCCGCTCGCGCTTGCGCAGGTCCTTCTCCTGCCGCTTCAGCTCCGTGATGTCGGCATGGGAGGAGACGCTGCGGCCGGTTCCCGGGATCATGGAGATCGTGACGAGCACGTCCTTCACCTTGCCCTTACGGTTGACGAAGCTGAACTCGTAGCGGCTCGGCGCCGCCGCGGGGTTCACCCGGCGCTGGTTGTGGTACCCGAGCATCCGTTCGCGTTCCTTCTCCGCGGCAAACTCCAGCCAGCTGCGCTTGCCTTCCCAGTACTCCTTGGGCGCCCCGTAGAGGCGCTCGAACTCCGAGTTGACGAGGGCGACAGTCGTGTCCTCCTCGATGATGATCGTGGCCGTCCCCGTCGTCTCGAAGATGGTCCGGTAGAGGGTCTCCGACTCGCGCAGTTTCTCCTCCATGGCCTTGCGGTCGGTGATGTCCATGAAGTGGCCGAAGATGGCGGGGCGGCCCGAGTAGGTGATCGGCGTGACCGCCTCCATCACCCAGCGGATCTCCTTTTTGCGGGTGACGATCCGGAATTCGTGAGCCGTCGTGCGCCGCCCGCGGAGCATCTCGCGCGCCATCCGCTTGACGTAGCCTGTGTCGTCGGGGTGGATGAGGCTGTCGGCGCGGCGCCCCTCGAGTTCCTCGACGGCGTATCCCGAGACGGAGGCGATGATCGGGTTTACGCGGACGAACAGACCGTTCTGCGCCACGTACATCCCCACGAAGGATTTCTCCGTGAGGGTCCGGAAGATGTGGTCGCTGCCTCGGGAGCGGGCGGGGAAGTGGGATTCCGAATCAGATGGTCGCAGGGGTTCCGTGCCGGGGGGTGTCTTGTCGTTTGGTTTCATGGGTTGATCGGGTTGCCGCTTGTGAATTCGTATCCCCAGCAGGCACACACTCGGTCCGTGCACGGGAGGTCCCCGGTTTTCCGGCCGGAGGTGCCTGCAGATGCAGCACTGTAAAGGAGATTTCCCGCCCTGTCAAGAAAACCGGTCATCCGACAGCCAGATGCGAAAGCGGCCATGTCGCCGGTGGGGCCATGGCCGCTGAGCGATGAACGGAATGTCGGGCTTACTTGAAGGTGACGGAGATCTCGACCGGGCCTTCGGGGTCGAGGCAAACGTAGTGGGCCTTGATGACCATCGTGAACGAGAGATACTGAACGGGATCTTCTCAACGTGAAAGATCAGGTGTCGATCCTATTTCGCGTCTACAAAATGACGATCCATTTCTTTCATGGGAGGAGTAAATATTGAAAAAATGACTAAGTCCTCTTTCCCCGTATTTTTCGTTGCGTGGACCTTATTCATTGGATTGAAATGGAAGGTGCTTGGTTTAACATCAACCTATTTTTCATTAACAAACATCTGCCCCGTTCCCTTAAGCACATAGACCATTTCATCGTGAGTTTTATGCAAATGAGGCTTCACTTCCGCCCATTCTATGAACCTTGCCACGTTGATCGTGATCGTATCGTCCTGAGCGACAGGGATCATTTGAACCTTATCCGTTGGCGACAGGGGATTTGCTTTGAGGATATCATCGATCTGGGTAACGATTTGATCCGTGGTAGTTGCTGCCGTTGCAGGAATAGCAGCCAATAACAGCCCCAGGCAAAGAACCAACATTCCGCTCTATGTCATTTGCTTTTTTTGATCGCATGTCCTCCTTTTGCATTTCATTCGATTGTTTGTGCTGTTTCTTGGCCATATCAAAGAGGAGTCAAATAGCATGTGAACCGACATTCCCTTCTCAGGGCCTATACCGGATCTCGAACGCCTGGAATGCGCCCGTGAAGGGTTCCTCAACGGCCTCCACGTGTTCGACGACGGCCTGGCTGGGGCCGACGCGGCACCAGTCGACGAGGCGATCGACGTCGTCCGAGTTCCCCTCGAAGACCGCCTCGACGCGGCCGTCGGGAAGGTTGCGCACCCATCCCCGCACGTTGTTTCGGATGGCCTCATCACGGGTCCTGGCCCGGAAGAATACGCCCTGGACCCTTCCCGAGACGACGACATGGACGTGTTTCATGTCAGGCATAAGACAAAGGGCTAAAGGCGAAAGAGAAAACAAAAAGCTGAATCAGCCCTGCCGGCTTTCCATGTCGCGGATCAGTCTCAGGAAGCCGTCCTCGTCGAGGATGGGCACGCCGAGAGATTTCGCCTTCTCGTACTTCGAGCCGGGGTCCTCGCCGGCGACGACGTAGTGCGTCTTCTTCGACACGGAGGATGCGGCAGTGCCGCCGAGGGATTCAACCATCTCCTTCGCCTTTTCCCGCGAGAACCCCTTGAGCCCTCCGGTGAAGACGAAGGTCTTCCCCTTGAGGAGCGACGAGACGGTCTTTTTGCCCGCAACCGGCCGGATACCGGCTTCTTCGAGTTTCCCCAGGAACGCGAGGTTGCGGGGTTCGTGGAAGAACGTGAAGATGCTCTCGGCGATGGCGGGGCCGATCCCCTCGATGGCCGTGAGTTCCTCCCGGCTGGCCTTCCCGATGGCCCCGAGGCTCCCCAATTCCCTTGCGAGGATCCTGGCCACGAATTCGCCGACATGCCGGATGCCGAGGGCGAAAAGGAATCGTTCCAGCGGCGGTCGCTTCGAGCCCGCGATGGCCGCGATCATGTTGTCCGCGGACTTGTCGGCGAAACGTTCGAGCTCGAGGAGCTGTTCCCGGGTGATGAGGTACAGGTCGGCCGCGTCACGGATGATGCCGGACTCCAGCAGTCGGCCGACGATTTTGTCGCCCAGCCCCTCGATGTCCATTCCGTCACGGGAGACGAAGTGCTTGATCCGCTCCCGAAGCTGGGCGCCGCAGTCCGGGTTGACGCAGCGGCGGGCGGCTTCTCCCTCGGGCCGGACAACGGGGGAGCCGCAGAAAGGGCACCGCTCGGGCATCCGGAACGGCTTCTCGCGTCCCGTGCGCTTCGACTCGACGACCTGGACGACCTCGGGGATGACGTCGCCCGCCCGCTGGACGATGACGGTGTCCCCGACGTGGACGCCCTTTTTCAGGATCTCGTCCTCGTTGTGGAGCGTGGCGTGGGTGACGGTCACGCCGCCGACCTGGACAGGCTTCATGACCGCAACCGGCGTGAGGACCCCGGTCCTGCCGATGCCGACGATGATATCCTCGATGACCGTCGTGGCCTGTGTGGGGGCGAACTTGACCGCGACGGCCCAGCGGGGGCCCCGCGAGACCGCTCCAAGCTGATCCTGCAAAGACAGGGAATTGACCTTGAGGACGATCCCGTCGATCTCGTAGGGCAGCCTCTCCCGGATGGATTCCATGTGACGCCGATAGGCGATGCATGCCTCGATGTTTCGGGCCAGGCGCGTGTCGGGGTTCGTGGGGAAGCCCCAGTCACGCAGGGCCTTCAGGATCTCCCAGTGAGTCCGGAATTCCACGCCCTCGACGACGCCCGCACCGTAGCAGAAGATGCGGAGAGGTCTCCGGGAGGTGATGCGCGGGTCGAGCTGCCGCAGTGACCCCGCCGCGGCATTGCGGGGGTTGGCAAATGCGTTCTCCCCCTGTACGAGCCTGCGCTCGTTGAGCTTCCGGAAGGCTTCCTTTTCGAGGTAGACCTCCCCGCGGATTTCGATCCGTCGCGGGAATCGCCCGTGGGCCGGGACGGCCATCCGCAGAGGCAGGCCGCGGATCGTCCGGAGGTTTTGCGTCACGTCCTCGCCGGTGAACCCGTCGCCGCGGGTGGAGCCGACCTGCAAGACGCCGTTCTCGTAGACCAGGTTGACGGCGACGCCGTCGATTTTCGGCTCCGCCACGAACTCCATGCCCGCCCTGCCGTCGAGCAGGCGCCGGATCCGTTCGCTGAACTCGGAGATCTCCTCCTCGGAGAAGGCGTTGCCGAGACTGAGCATCGGGGTGAGATGGGAGACGGGATGGAACTTCTCCAGCGGGGCAGCGCCCACACGCTGCGAGGGAGACCCGGAGCGGTCTATGTCGGGGAAGCGCTCCTCGAGATCCATGAGCTCGCGCAGCAGCCGGTCGTACTCGGCGTCGGAGATCTCGGGATCGTCGAGCTGATAGTAACGGCGGTTGTGGTACTCGATGAGGTCCCGGAGTTCGTGGATGCGCTTGAGGGCCTGCGATCTGTCCATCTACTTGACGAGCTTGAGGTTCGGTTTTCCCTTCGGCGCCGTCTCTTCCGGCCCGGGTTCTCCACTCTGCCGGTGATGCAGGATGCGTTCGTTGAAGATATGGTTCTTGACGCGTACGGAGTTGATGATGAAGAAAACGATGACGGACCGCTCCCACTCTCTCGAGGGATGGAATGCCTCCATTTTCTGTTTGTAGCGGTCCCAGAGGGCGGCGAGGGATGCCTCATCGAGGCTCAGGATTCTTTCCGCGATCCGTTCGAGGGTATTTTCCAGCATGACCCGTTCCCCTGCTTGAATCAAGCTTAGTCCCCGGACCGGGAAAAGTCAAACCGAAAGAGGCGCGGAAACGCACAGAGTCCAAAAAACACTTGTCTTTTTGCCGACGGGCGATATAATCACCGCGTCCCCGGAGGGTTTCAGTTTTGAAGATCGGCGTCATCTCCGATACGCACCTCTGCAGGCCCGATGACAGGCTTCTTGCCGTCGTCCGGAAGCACTTTCAAAACGCCGAATTGATCCTCCACGCCGGGGATCTCGTTGATCTGTCCGTTCTGGAGGCATTCGGCGAGGTGCCGGTGCTCGGCGTCTGCGGCAACATGGATCCGCCGCCTGTCGGAGCGCGGATGCCGGATCAGCGGCTCCTGGAGGTCGGGCGGTTCCGGATAGGCCTCATCCACGGCTGGGGAACTCCTCATGGTCTCGAGGAACGAGTCCGGGGCAAGTTCGGCAACGTCGACTGCATCGTCTACGGCCACAGCCACTACCCGGCCAACCATGTCCGGGACGGGATTCTCTTTTTCAACCCGGGCACGGCCTGCGATCGGCGCTGGTCCGTGTCCAACTCGGTCGGAATTCTCGAGGTCGGGGAGGACTCCATCGCGGGTCGGATCATCGCCCTCGACGGGGACTGAACCGCAAACCGGGCGGAGGCGGCATGAAAAGCATCTACGCGCCATGGCGGATGGAATACATCAGAGGGAAGAAGGCGGACGGCTGTATTTTCTGCAGAGAATCCATCCGGGACGGCGAGTTCGTGCTCCACGACGGCAGGCGCGCGTTCATCATCATGAACCGGTACCCCTACATCACGGGCCATCTCATGGTCGCCCCGCACCGGCATGTCCGAAACATCGAGGAGCTGAGCCTCGAGGAGCACTGCGAAATGTTCGAGCTCACGGCCCGGTGCGTCAGGGCGCTCAAGGAGGCCTTCAGCCCTCAGGGGTTCAACCTGGGCATGAACCTGGGCCGTGCGGCAGGAGCGGGCGTCGAAGACCACCTGCACATGCACATCGTTCCCCGATGGCTCGGCGACACGAACGCCCTGTCCGTCTTCGGGGAGGTCCGGGTCATTTCCGAGGATCTCATGAAAACGAAAGAGACGCTCCTGCCGCATTTCAGGAAATACGAAGAGGGGGTCGGGACATGAGATTCATCTACCTGGTGGTCATTGTTGCCTTTGCCTTTTTCTTCGTCACCTTCGCCTTCGAAAACCCCTACAGCATCCAGCTGAAGTACTACGGCTACCTTTACGCGGAAGCCCCCCTCTACCTCATCGTCTTCGGTGCGTTTCTCCTGGGCGTCATCGCGACGGCGCTGCTCGGCGCGATCGACAGACTCCGCATGACGCTCAGGATGAACAAGCTCTACCGGAAGATCGACGAACTCGAGCAGAAAAACCTCTCGCTCATGCGCGGCTCCTCGACCCAGCCCCCGCCGTCCCAGCCGCCGGGCGTGATGTAGCCGCAAGATCCCCTTTCCCCGCTTCGGGTGCCTCATGAAGTTTCTTGCCGACCGTTCCCTGGGACGCCTGTCGAGGTGGCTGAGGATCCTCGGCTGCGACACGGCGTACTGGCGTGCGGGGGCGGACCGGGCATTCCTGCGCGCGGCGGAGCGCGAGGGCAGGGTGGCGCTGACGCGGCGCAAGGATGTCCTCGCCCGGCAACACCCCGGCGTCGTCCTGTTCGTGGAGAGCGACCGCGTCGAGGATCAGATCGCCGAGGTCCTGCGAACGCTGAACGTCAAACCGGACCCCGGGGCCTTCTTCACGATCTGCCTGGAGTGTAACGTGACCCTGGGGTCGGTATCGAAAGAGGATGCGCGCTCAAGGGTTCCCGATTACGTGTATCAAACCCAGCAGGAGTTCCGGATCTGCCCGGCATGCAGGAGGGTTTACTGGCCCGGGACGCACCGGGCGCGGGCCATGGAGACATTGCGCCGGATTCTGAAACTGGATGCCGATGGCGCGAAAGGCAGGAACGGATCAGAAGGTAAGAGGGTAAGAGGGAGGGGATGTCCAACCTTCTTACCTTCTAACCCTCTCGCCTTCTGTTTTTTTAGGTTGCGCAGTCTCGAGGGTCGCCCTTGATCTTCTCGATGGCGTGAGTCAGCGCGGGCAGGATGACGGCGAGGTTTTCCCGGACGCCCTTCGGGCTGCCGGGAAGATTCACGATAAGGGTCTGCCCGCGGATGCCGGCAACGGCCCGCGAGATCATGGCGTGGGGGGTCTTGAGCATGCTCTCCCGCCGCATGGCCTCGGCCATCCCCGGGATCTCCCGGTCGATGACCTTCAGGGTGGCATCGGGTGTGACGTCCCGGGGGCTCACCCCGGTGCCGCCCGTCGTGACGACGAGATCCAACCTCCGCGCGTCGGCGAACTCGACGAGTTTGGCCGCGATCCGCTCGGCCTCGTCGGGGACGACCTCGGCGTGCACGGTCTCGATCCCGGCCTCCCGGAGCATGCGGGAGGCTTCCGGCCCGCTCAGGTCCTCGCGCTCTCCGCGGGACCCCTTGTCGCTCAGTGTGAGGATCCCTGCCCGGATCAACCTTTTTCTTCCCTTTCCTTGCGGGCCCCGGCGATGATCTTCTCGGCGATCATGGGCGGCACTTCCTCGTAGTGGGAGTGCGTGTAGGTGAACGTCCCGCGGCCGCTCGTGATCGAGCGAAGGTCCGGCGCGTACCTCAGGATCTCGGCCAGAGGGACCTGGCCCTTGATGACCTGGTTGTGACCCCTGGGCTCCATGCCGATGACGCGACCCCGGCGGGAGTTGAGGTCGCCGATGACGTCGCCCATGTACTCGTCGGGGATTTCGATGTCGATATTGACGATGGGCTCGAGCAGCGTCGGGTTGCACTGCTCCACGCCCTTCTTGAATCCCATGGAGCCAGCGATCTTGAAGGCCATTTCCGACGAATCGACCGTGTGGAAAGATCCGTCGAAGAGCGAAACCCGCACGTCCACGACGGGGTAGCCCGCGAGCACCCCTTCCAGCATGGCCTCGACAATACCCTTCTCGACGGCGGGAATGAAGTTGCGGGGGATCGCGCCGCCGACGATCTTGTCGACGAACTCGAATCCACCGCCGCGGGGCAGGGGCTCGATCTCGAGCCACGTGTCGCCGAACTGTCCGCGCCCGCCGGATTGCTTCTTGTAGCGGCCCTGGACCGTGGTCTTGCCCTTGAGCGTTTCCTTGTACGGGACCTTGGGGGTCGTCAGGGTGACCTCGACGCCGAACTTGCGCTTCATCTTCTCGACGGCGATCTCGATGTGAACCTGGCCCATGCCCGAGAGGATGATCTCCCGGGTCTGCTCGTCGCGACGGTAGCTCAGCGTGGGGTCCTCCTCGACGAGGCGGTTGAGCCCGGACATGATCTTTTCCTCGTCACCCTTGGACTTGGGCTGGACGGCGAAGGAGATGATGGCGGGCATCGGCTGGACCTTTTCGTACTGGATGGGGCTCTTCTCGTCCGTCATCGTGTCGCCCGTGAAGGTCTCCTTGAGCTTCGCCACGGCGGCGATGTCGCCGGGGATGACGCCTTCCGAGGGGCGCTGGATCTTCCCGTCGAGGTGGAAGATGTTGCCGAAGCGCTCTGTCGACTTCCGGGCTGGATTGTAGAACGTGCCGTCGGAGCCCGCCGTGCCGGAGTAGACCCGGAAGAGCGTCAGGCGTCCCGCGAAGGGATCGGAGATGGTCTTGAAGACGAAGGCGGAGAAGGGGGCCTTCTCGTCGGGGCTGCGCGTTTCCTCCGCGCCCGTGGCGGGGTTCCTGCCCTTCGCGTCGCCGCGGTCGAGCGGGGAGGGCGCGGCGGCCACGACCAGGTCCAGGAGGGGCATAATCCCGATATTTCGGCTTGCGATCCCGCAGGCAACGGGAAAGAGAGATCCGGACACCACGCCCTTGCGGAGCCCCGCTTTCAGGTCTTCGGCGGAAAGCTCGCCGCTCTCGAGGTACTTGTCCATGAGCGCCTCGTCGCACTCGGCGATGTCCTCGGTCATGGCCTCGCGGTACTTCCTGGCCTCGTCGGCCATGTCGGCGGGGATCTCGCCGGCCTTCACCTTCCCCCGGGTCTCGTCGAAGGACAGGGCCTTCATCTGCATGAGGTCGATCACGCCCTTGAACGCGTCCTCGGCGCCGATGGGGATGAACAGGGGGGTCGCCTTCTTGCCGATGATCTTGCGCACGCTCTCGATAGCGCTGGCGAAATCGGCCCGTTCCCGGTCCATTTTGTTGATGAACAGGAGCCGGGGCAGGCCGTACTCGTCGGCGGCCTCCCAGACCTTCTCGGTCTGGAACTCGACGCCGCCCACGGCATCGATGACGACGAGGGCCGCGTCAGCCACGCGGAGGCAGCTGCGCGTGTCCATGGCGAAATTGGCGTCGCCGGGGGTGTCCAGCAGGTTGATCCGGTGCCTGTCCCAGTCGACGAAGGCAGCAGAGGCGCTGATGGAGATGCAGCGCTTCTGTTCCTCGGGCTCCCAGTCCATGGTGGACGTGCCGTCGTCGACGCGCCCCAGGCGGTCCGTCTTTCCGGTCACGAAGAGCATGGATTCGGCGATCGACGTCTTCCCGGTGCCGCCGTGTCCGACGATCGCGATATTGCGAAGGGATTTCGAATCGTACTTTGCCATAGAAGCTCCTTTCCCGCCGGCGCTCGTCAATCAATATCCGCACCGTTTAGCGCAACGGGCATTTTAAAGTCAAGACAATTTTAGGAAAATCGGGCACAAAGCCCTTGACAGGCTTCGGTCTTGTCCGTATAACCAAAACCCTGCGAAAATCATCATCCTGTCCAGAGCCGGAAGAGGACCGGAGCTCACGAGAAGGGATCCGATGACACCGAGGAGAACGAGGGAAAAGCGCATCAGCAAGATTCTCATCGCCAACCGCGGCGAGATCGCTCTGCGGATCATCCGCACGGCCATGGAGATGGGCATCAAGACCGTCGCCGTCTACGAAAAGCCCGACAGCGAGGCCTACTACATCCGGCTGGCCGACGAGGCCATCCTCATCGGAAACGGACCCCGCCGGGACTACCTCGACGTGGAAAAGCACATCTGGGCGGCCAGGAAGAGCGGGGCTGACGCCATCCACCCGGGTTACGGCTTCCTGGCGGAAAACCCGGACTTCCCAGCAGCCTGCGAGAAGGCGGGCATCGCCTTTGTCGGCCCGCCGTCCGCGGTGATCCGGGACCTGGGCAACAAGGTCGTGGCCCGGCAGATCATGGAGAAGGCGAAGATCCCCTTCGTCCCGGGCACGGGGACGCTGCAGCCCGGGGAGGCGGGGATCAGTCAGGCCATCGAGTTCGGCAAGAAGGCTGGATACCCGATCATGCTCAAGGCCTCTCTCGGCGGCGGCGGGCGGGGCATCCGGAAGGTGGAGAGCGAAACCGATCTGCTCCTGCAGCTTCCCGTCGCCCGCACGGAGGCCAGGAGCGCCTTCAACGATGACAGCGTCTACGTGGAGAAGTGCATCGAGGCCCCGCGCCACGTGGAGGTTCAGATTCTGGCCGACACGCACGGCAACGTGATACACCTGGGCACGCGCGACTGCTCGATCCAGCGTCGGCATCAGAAACTTCTCGAGATCGCACCGGCGGATCTGCCCAAGGATGTCCTGGAGAGGATGTACGAGGCCGCCATCGCGGCGGCGAAGGGTTCGAACTACGTCAACGCCGGGACGGTCGAATTCCTCGTGGACTCGAAGACCAACGAGTTCTGGTTCATGGAGGTCAACACGCGCCTGCAGGTGGAGCACACCGTGACCGAGGAGCTGACAGGCGTGGATATCGTCAGGAAGCAGATCCTGATCGCGCAGGGTGAGGCCCTCGACATCCCCGCCGAACGCGTCCACATGCTCGGGAAGGCCGTTCAGGTGCGGATCAACGCCGAGGACCCCAAGAACCAATTCATGCCCGAGGGCGGCAAGACCGTCGAGGTCTACCACTCTCCGGGCGGACCCGGCATCCGGCTCGACGGGCTGGTCTACCAGGGCTACAAGATCCCCACGGAGTACGACTCGCTGATGGTCAAGCTCACCTGCCGCGGCTACGACTGGAGCGAGACGATCGACCGGCTCAAACGGGCCCTGTTGGGGTTCAACATCGTCGGGCCGAAAACGACGATCCCCTTCTACCTGGCGATCTGCGACGAGCCCGACTTCCGGGCCGGCCGGTTCGACACGGGCTACATCGAGACGCACCCCGACCTCTTCGGATACCCGGAGACGGAGCGAGAGGTGGCCAAGCTCGCAAAACTCATCGCCGAGATCCACGTCAAGAAGATCAACCCCTACGCGTACTAGCAGGCTGTTGAAATACTCACAACAAAACTCATTTTACTCTGCTCTTTGAAAGATGGTTGTGCTACAGTTCAGGCATCCCTGAAGAACCCCAGGAGGCTTGCGATGCGCGGGATTGAAGACA
>JAAYEC010000070.1 GCA_012728915.1 Deltaproteobacteria bacterium
AGCTGAGGCCCTATGAATCAGCCATGTGAAAGAGCAAAAAACACAGTTTAAGCCATCCGCACACTCGTTTGACCCGATAATAAAGGACAAACGAGAAAAAGAAGTCAGATTTTCAACACCCTGCTAGAGGCCGTCCATGATCACGCTGAAAGTCAACGGCATCGAAGTCAGCGTTCCCCGGGGAAGCACCATCCTGCAGGCCGCCGAGAAGGCCGGTGTCTTCGTCCCGACGCTCTGTCACGACAGGCGAATCACTCCCTACGGGGCATGCCGGCTCTGCGTCGTCGAGGAACGAAGGAAGCCCGGAAGTCTCATCCCGTCGTGCTTTACCCCCGCCCGGGACAGGATGGAGATCCTCACGGAGACCCCCGCCGTGCTCGAGGCCGTGCGGACCCAGCTCCAGCTCATCCTCGTGAACCACCCGCTGGAATGCCCCATCTGCGACAAGGCTGGCGAGTGCACCCTCCAGGACCTGGTCATCCGCTACAACGTCACCGAGGCTCCCTTCGGCACGGAGGCCTTCGCGCGCTACCTGGACCGCCGCTCGCCGCTCATCGAACGGGACATGACCCGCTGCGTCCTGTGCGGCCGCTGTGTCCGGATCTGCGGCGAGCTGCAGGGCCGCGAGGAGCTGGAGTTTCAGCACCGGGGCCACAAGATGGTCGTGGGGACCGACGGGGGGCGGGCCCTCGATTGCGACTTCTGCGGTCTCTGCGTCTCCACGTGCCCCGTGGGCGCGCTCAACGACAAGCTCTTCAAGGACGGGACCCGCGTCTGGAAGCTGCGCAGGGAGCCTTCCGTCTGCACCCACTGCGGGCTGGCCTGCGAGGCGGACTTCCACCTCGAGGAGGGGCAGCTGCGGCGAGTGACGCCGGCCGCCCCGACGGGCAACGGGAAGGGGCTCCTCTGCGCGAGGGGGCAGTTCGGCTGGCGGGCCTTCCGGAGTCCCTCCCGCATCGGGGCGCCCCGGATCCGGCGGGACGGGGTCCTGCACGAGGCCGGCTGGAACGAGGCCATCGCTCATGCCGCGAAGGCGCTCGATGCCGTCCGGCGCTCGCACGGCGCGGCGTCGGTCGCCCTGCTCACGGCGGACCACCTCACCACGGAGGAGGCCGCGGCCTGGGGCGCCTTCTGGCGCGACACCTTCGGCGGCGGCCCGGTCGGCTCCATCCAGGCGGACGGGTACCGCCAAATCCTCGAAACCCTGGCCGGCGTCCGGGGCGCGCGGGTTGCGGGGGGGACGCCCCGGGATCTGGACGAGGCGGACGCACTTGTCGTGCTGGGCGGCGGCTCCGCCGAACTGCACCCCGTGCTCAAACCCCTCGTCAACGGCTGGTTGAGAAGAGGGGGACGGGAACTCGCCGTTGTCTCGTCCTGGCCTGACGCCCTGACGCGGCGGGCAACACTGCCCCTGACCGTCACCCCCGGCCTGGTGGAGGATTTCTGCGGCGAGCTCCTGGCCGCGCTCGGGTCGGAGAGGGCCGGTGCTCCGGCCGACCTGGCGAGGTACGGCATCGACTCCTGTGCCCTGGCCCGCCTCGTCGGTCTTCTCGTGGAAAGCCGCGGGGTCGTGGTGCTCGTCGCGCCCGAGCCCTGGGGGGACAACCGGCAGAAGGCCCGCCTGGCGGCGTATCTGCAGGATCGGGTCAGGGCCGTCGTGCCCCTGGGCGGGCAGGTCAACAGCGCCGGCGCCGTTCTCGGTTCCGGCCTCGTCTCCGACGGCGGGGCCGGAAACGGGATTGCGCTCACCGAGGCGATCGAGGCCGGCCGGATCCGGGCCCTGTACCTCCTGGGCGAGGACCCCCTCGAGGGCCTGCCCGATCCGCAGCGCGTGCGTCGGGCCCTGGAGCGGCTCGACTGCATCGTCTGCCAGAGCCCCTTCTGGACGGCGGTCACGGACCTCGCGCACGCGGTCCTTCCCTCCGCCCTCCTCCATGAAAAGCGGGGCTCGATCCTGTCGCTCCTGGGGGAGAGCCGAAGCCTGCGCCCCGTGCTGCCGCCCTTCGGGCAGTCCCGGTCGGACGGGGAGATCCTCCCGGGCCTGGCCGCGGCCCTGGCTACCGGGCCGCGCGTGCCCTCGGCCCCTTCGATGCCGGAGCCGGCGGCTCCCCGGCCTGCCGCCACGCCGGCGGCCGACGAGGCGGCGATGCCCTTCCGACTCGAAGCGGTGCCGTCGCTGTTCGGTGACGGGATCCTGTCGAGGCAGAGCCCCGACCTGGAGGAACTGCGCCGCGGGCTCCGGGTCGTGATGAGCGGCGAGGACTTCGAGCGCCTGGGGCTTGCGGAGCGCGAAACCGTGGAGGTCCGGACCCCGGCCGGCTCCGCCCGCGCCGAGGCGGAGCGGGACGCGGGGATGCTGAAGGGCCTGCTCCTTCTGCGCCACGCGGCGGGAAGACCTGCCGGGCTTTCTCTCATCCGGCAGGGGGCCGGCTGCATCCCGGCGGACATTGTGAGGATCGGGACATGACGACAACGGATATTCTGTGGGGCGTGCTGCGGATCGTCCTCATCTTTTCGGCCGTCATGGGTCTCGTGGCCTACATGACCCTCATGGAGAGGCGTTTCCTGGGCTTTTTCCAGCTCCGGCTGGGCCCCAACCGCGTGGGACCCGGGGGGCTGCTGCAGCCGATCGCCGACGGCATCAAGCTCCTCTTCAAGGAGGACATGACCGTTTCCCACGCGAACCGTTTCTGGTTCCGGCTGGCTCCGGCCATTGCGCTCGTCTCGGTGCTTGCCTGTTTTGCCGTCGTGCCCGCCTCGCCGTCGATCGTCGTGGCGGACATCCCCGTGGCCGTCCTGTACCTCCTGGCCCTGTCCTCCCTGGGCGTCTACGGCATTCTGCTGGCGGGCTGGTCGTCGAACAACAAGTACTCGCTGCTGGGCGGTCTGCGGGCCGCCGCCCAGCTGATCAGCTACGAGATCCCGCTGGCCCTGTCCATCGTGGGCGTGCTGATCCTCGCCGGCTCCATGAGCCTCGTCGGGATCGTGAAGGCCCAGGAGGGGCTCTGGTTCGTGGTCAAGCAGCCCCTGGGGTTTCTCCTGTTCCTCGTCTGTGTCTCGGCGGAGACCAACCGCACGCCCTTCGACCTGCTGGAGTGCGAAAACGAACTGGTCGCCGGCTACCAGACCGAGTACTCCTCCATGAAGTTCGGTCTGTTCTACATGGCCGAGTACGCTCACATCCTGCTCGCCTCGTGTCTCGTGAGCCTCTTTTTCCTGGGCGGGTGGAACGGGCCGCTGCTGCCGGCGCCCCTGTGGCTGCTCGGCAAGGTGTTCTTCGTCTTTGCGCTGTTCATCTGGGTGCGGGCCACCTTCCCCCGCGTCCGCTACGATCAGCTGATGGGCTTTTCCTGGAAGGTGCTGCTGCCGCTTGCCTTCGTGAACCTGATGGTGACGGCGGCGCTGACCGTAGCCCTCTCGTAAGGAGCGGACATGAGCAAGGCCCTGCTGAAGGGATTGGCGCTGACCCTCAAAACGTTTTTCCGCCCGCCCGTCACGCTGGAATACCCCGACGAGAAGCGGCCCGTGCCGGATCGCTTCCGGGGGCGGCCCGCGCTCGTCGCCCGCGCGGACGGGGCGCCCCGCTGCGTGGCCTGCGGGCTCTGCGAAAAGATCTGCCCGAGCCTCTGCATCACCGTCGTCGCCGAAACGGGGCCCGAGGGCACCCGATCCCTGGCCCGCTACCGGCTCGACCTCAACCGCTGCTCCTTCTGCGGGCTCTGCGTCGAGGCCTGTCCCGTGGAGGCCATCGTGATGAGCGGCGAATATGAACTGGCCTCCGGAAGCCGCGAGCCTCTCGTCCTCGATGAGGGGCGTCTGCTGGCCGCGCCGGATCGGCCGGGGGAGGAAAGACCATGATCGAAGCGGTTCTCTTCTGGGGGCTCGCCGCGGCCGCCGTCGCCTCCGCCCTGGGCGTCGTCGCCCTGCAAAACCCCGTGGGCAGCGTCATGGCGCTGCTTGCGGCCATGCTCGCCACGGCCGGCCTCTACGCCCTCATGGGAGCGGTCGTGGTGGCCCTCTTTCAGCTCATCGTCTATATCGGGGCCGTTCTCGTGCTCTTCCTGTTCGTCGTGATGCTCCTCGACCTCAAGGCGTCCGCCGCCCCGGCGCGTGCCGCGGCGTCCGGCGCGGCCGGGGTCGGGATCACGGCGGCTGCGGGCTGGGCCGCCTGGGTGGCGGCGTCGCACGCGCCCCCGGCCGGGAGCCCGCGGCCGGCGCCCGGCGTTTTCGAGCTTGCCTTCGATCTCTTCGGACGACACCTGCTCGTCTTCGAGCTGACCTCGGTGCTGCTCCTGGCGGCCGCTGTCGGCGCCATCTTCATCAGCCGGACGGGAAAAAGGAGATCCTCATGAGCCTGGAACACGTCGTCGGACTGGGAATCGTCCTCTTCGCCGTCGGGGCGGCGGGATTTTTCATCCGTTCCAACGCTCTCGTGCTTCTGCTGTGCGTCGAGCTAATGCTCAACGCCGTGAACCTGATTCTCGTCGGGTTTTCGCGCTACCTCCACGGAACGGAGGGCCAGGTCTTCGTCTTCATGATCATGACGGTGGCCGCCGCGGAGGCCGCCGTGGGGCTTGCCATCCTCGTGGCCCTCTACCGGCTTCTGAGAACCCTGGACATGAGCCGGATCAACCTCCTGAAAGGATGACGCCATGCCGCCCGAATCCATCTGGATCCTTCCCGCCCTTCCCGCTCTGGGGGCTCTTGCCAACGGGCTGCTGGGAGCGGCCTGGCGCGATCGGACCGTTGCCGCCGTTGCCGTCGGCGCGGTGGGACTCGCGCTGGCGGCGGCCCTCGCCCTGATGGCGGAGATGCTGACCGGGGCCGACGACCGGATCTTCTCCGTTACGCTCTGGCGATGGCTCACCGACGGAACGCTCCGCATCGAGGCGGGCCTCGTGCTGGACCGTCTCGCCATGGTCATGGTGATGGTCGTTCTCTTCGTGGGGTTCCTCATCCATCTCTACTCGGTCGACTACATGAGGGGCGATGCCGGGTACCGCCGTTTCTTCGTCTGCCTGAACCTCTTCGTCTTCTTCATGCTCGTCCTCGTGCTGGGCGACAACCTGGTCGTCACCTTCGTCGGCTGGGAGGGGGTGGGCCTGTGCTCGTACCTGCTCATCGGCTTCTGGTACGAAAAAACCCCGGCCAGCGATGCGGGCCGGAAGGCCTTCATCGTCAACCGCATCGGCGACTTCGGGTTTCTTCTGGGGATCCTGCTGGCCGCCGTCACCTTCGGGACGGTTCATTACGGGGAGCTCGCCCGCCTTCTGGCGGCGGGCCCGACCGTCCCCGGGGACGTCGTGGCGGCCGTCGCCCTGCTGCTCTTCATGGGAGCCATGGGCAAGTCGGCCCAGTTTCCGCTGCACGTCTGGCTGCCCGACGCCATGGAAGGCCCCATGCCTGTTTCGGCCCTGATCCACGCGGCCACCATGGTCAACGCCGGCGTCTACCTCATGTGCCGCATGGCGCCCCTCCTCGAACGGGCCCCCGCAGTGCTGCCCGTCATTGCCGCCGTGGGGCTCCTTACGGCCCTCTATGCGGCGCTTTCCGCCCTGGGCCAGCGCGACATCAAGCGGGTGCTCGCCTACTCGACGGTGAGCCAGATCGGCTACATGTTCGTGGCCCTGGGCTGCGGCCTCTGGGCCGCCGGCATGTTCCACCTCCTGACCCACGGCATCTTCAAGGGGCTGCTCTTTCTGGCGGCCGGGGCCGTGATCCACGCCCTCGACGGCGAGCAGGACCTGTCGCGGATGGGCGGTCTCGTGAAGGATCTGCCGGCCGTCTCCGTCACCTTCATCGCGGGTCTTCTGGCGCTGGCGGGGATCTTTCCCCTGTCCGGGTTCGTGAGCAAGGACGCCATCCTCTGGGGGGGCTTCGAGCACTACGGGGTCTTCTTCTGGCTCGCCGCCTTCGGCGGCGCCCTCGCGACGGCGCTTTACTCGGCAAAACTCCTCTCCGCCTTCCTCGGCCCGCGACGAGCCGACGGGCGCCCCCACCGCCCGGGGCCCGTCATCGTCGCTCCCCTGACCGTCCTGGCCGTCTTCGCCCTGCTCGCGGGGATCCCGGGCCTGCCGCTCTTCACGCGGGACACCTTCTTCGCGCGGTTCCTGGGCATGCCCGCTGCGGCGCCCGCAACGGCTGCATCGCACAGCCTCGAGGTGGCCCTCACGGTCCTGCAGTCCATGGCCGTCCTGGCCGTCCTGGCCGGGGCGATCCGGATCTTCGCGAGGGCGCGGCGCCCCGCCGACCCGGCCGTCCTGGCGAGCGGTTTCGGCATCGACCGTCTCAACGATTGGCTGTTCGTCCGGCCCCTGAAGGCCGTCGCCCGGTTTTTCGCGGCCGTCGTGGACGCGCGCGTCATCGACGGCGCCGTCAACGGCCTGGGAGGCCTCTCCATGGCCCTTGGCCGGCTTACGGCGGGGCTGCAGACCGGCCAGCTTCGCCACTACGCGGTCTCTCTCATCGCCGGGGCCTTCGCCCTGATCGCCCTCACCGTCTTTTTCGCCGGAGGTCTCTGAGATGACGACAAACGACGTCCCCCTGCTGTCCGTCCTGATCGCCCTGCCCCTGGCGGGAAGCGTCCTGGTGCTCGCGATGGACGAGCGGCGGGCCCGTGCCGTCGCACTGGCCACGGCGCTTGCGACGTTTCTGGCGACGCTGGCGCCCCTGTTCCTCTTCCGGGAGGGGGAGCCGGGGTTCCAGTTCGTCGAATACCGACCCTGGGTCGGCTCGCTGGGGATCGCCTGGCACCTCGGGATCGACGGGCTTTCGCTCTTCCTGCTGCCGCTGACGGGATTCCTGTCGCTGGCGGCGGTGCTCGTGTCGTGGGAGAGCGTCGGGCGGAAGGTGAAGGCCTACTTCGTCTCCTTCCTCGTCCTGGAGGCGGGCATGCTGGGGGTCTTTCTCGCCCTCGACGCCATTCTTTTCTACGTCTTCTGGGAGGCCATGCTCATCCCCATGTTCCTCATCATCGGCATCTGGGGGAGTGACAACCGGCGCTATGCGGCCGTCAAGTTCATCCTCTACACCGTGGCGGGGAGCCTCTTCCTGCTGGTCGGGTTCATCGTCATGGCCTTCCTCGCCCAGGCGCAGGGGGGCGCCCCGAGCTTCGACCTCACCCGCTGGACGGCCCTGCGAGTGCCCGCGTCACACCAGCGCTGGCTCTTTGCCTGCTTCTTCGTCGCCTTCGCCGTCAAGGTGCCCCTCTTTCCCCTGCACACGTGGCTGCCCGACGCCCACGTGGAGGCCCCCACGGCGGGGAGCGTGCTGCTCGCGGGGGTGCTTCTCAAGATGGGCGTCTACGGCATCCTGCGCTTCTGCTTCCCCCTCTTTCCCGAGGCGACAGCATTCTTCACGCCCGCCGTCATGGCCCTGGGGATCGTGGGGGTCGTCTACGGGGCGCTCGTCGCCTTCGCCCAGAAGGATCTGAAGAGGCTGGTGGCCTACTCCAGCGTGAGCCACATGGGGCTTATCGTCGTGGGCGTCTTCTGCATGAACCTGGCGGGGCTGAAGGGAGGCATCGTCCAGATGCTCAACCACGGACTCAGCACGGGGGCGCTCTTCATCCTGGTGGGGGCCCTCTACGAGCGCAAGAAGACGCGGGACCTCGACCGCCTCGGCGGGCTGGCGGGACGAACGCCCGTGCTGGCGACCTTCTTCGTCATCACCATGCTGTCCTCCGTGGGCCTGCCGGGGCTCAACGGCTTCGTGGGCGAGTTCCTGCTGCTGCTGGGAAGCTTTCGGTACGCCTGGTGGCTCGGGGCCCTGGCGGCCACCTCGGTCGTCCTCGGTGCCCTGTACCTGCTCTGGATGACCCAGCGCGTGCTCTTCGAGACGGACCGCTCGCCGGAGAGATCCGGTTTCGGGGATTTCTCGCTGAGGGAAAAAATCGTCATGACGCCCATCGTGCTGGCCATGTTCTTCATCGGCCTCTTCCCGGCGGGCCTGACGGACCGGCTCGAGCCCGCGGCGCGGCAGATCATCGCCGTCTCGGCGCCGGGTCCCGCCCGGGAGGGCCCGCCGGCGGCGGACGTCCACATCCTTGCGGAGGGAGAGCCCCATGGCCTTCAGCATCCCCGACGTTAACCTCGCGAGCCTGCTGCCGGAAATCGTCCTCCTCGCGGCGGCGGCGGGAGTTCTCCTGTTTGACGGCCGGGCCGGACGCCGAAGGGCCGCCGCCGTCGCAGCCGCCGCCGTGGCCTCGTCGCTCGCGACGATTCCGTTTCTCTTCCGGGGCGCCGGCATGACCGGCTTCAGCGGCCTCATCGTGAAGGACGACGTGACCCTGGTCTTTCTCGCCCTGATGGACCTGGCGGCGCTCGGCGCCATCGTGCTTGCCAGCGGCGGAGCGGCGGATGCGGAGGAGGGCGGGGAGCTCTACGGGCTCACCCTCTTTGCCCTGATCGGCATGCACCTGATGGCCGCCAGCCGGGACCTCCTCGTTCTCTTCCTGGGGATGGAGACGCTGGCGCTGCCCCTCTACATCTTGGTGGGCTCCCGCCGGGCCTCAAGGGACGGGATGGAGGCGGCGGTGAAGTATTTCCTTCTCGGCAGCTTCGCCTCCGCCCTCTTCCTGCTCGGACTGGCCCTCTATTACGGTGCAACGGGAACGGCGGGCCTTGGGGCGCTCTCGCAGACCCCCGCCCGTCCGTCGCTGGCCTTTGCGGGCCTGGCCCTCGTGACCGCCGGGGTCGGGTTCAAGATCGCCGCCGTGCCCTTCCACATGTGGGCCCCCGACGCCTACGAGGGGGCCCCGGTGCCGGTGGCCGCCTACATCTCCGTGGCGCCCAAGGTGGCCGCCTTCGCCGTACTGCTGCGCCTGGGGCTGTCCCTGCCGGGACCCGACCCGGGATTCTGGACACAGGCCGTCCTTGCGATGTCCGCGGCGAGCATGATCGTGGGCAACCTCGCCGCCCTGAGGCAAAGCGGGTTCGTGCGCATGCTCGCCTACTCCGGCGTCGCCCAGGCGGGCTATATGCTCATCGGCCTGGCGGCCCTGCCGGCCCGGGGAGGGGAGGCCCTGGTCTTCTACCTTCTCGTCTACCTCTTCATGAACCTGGGGGCTTTTGCCGCGGCCGCCGCCCTCGAGCGCCGCGAAGGGGGGCGGCTGCAGATCGAGGACCTCTCCGGCCTTGCCTCGCGCCGGCCTCTCTTCGCCTTCGCCCTGGCGGTCTTCATGGTCTCGCTGGCCGGGCTGCCGCCCACGGGCGGCTTCTTCGCCAAGTTCACGCTCTTCAAGGCCGGCATCGATGCGGGGCAGCTCCCCGTGGTCCTCGTCGCCGTCGTGATGACCGTCGTCTCCCTCTTCTATTACCTGAGGGTCGTGGCGGTTCTGTACATGCGCGACGGCGCCGAGCGCCCGGAGATCCGCCCCGCAGCCCCGCTGCTGGCCTGCTTCATCGGCGCGGCGGCCGTCCTGACGCTCCTGGCGGGGGTTCTCCCGGGTGAGTTTATCCGGGAGATCCTCGCGGCCTTCGCGCCTGCCGCCCTGTGACCGGGGGCGTCGATGCCCGCGCCCGGCCGGCCGGGTCCCGAAAGTTTCTGTTGACGGCGGATCGGGGCGGGCGTATAAACAGCCGAAACCGCAAGGAAAGGGAGTGAAGGAAAAAAGGCGGACGGCGCCGGGACAGCGAACCGGGGCATCGGCCGCGGGGACCAGGAGCGCCTTGCGCCGCGATTCACGCCGCAGGCGCGTTTTTTATACTCCCTTATGCAGAACAAGCATCGCCTGAAACTGAATGCTCTCCTGGCAAGGGCCCTCTCCCCGGAGAGGATCTTCATCCTCAGCTTTGCCGGCGTCATCCTTGCCGGCACGTTTCTGCTCTCTCTGCCGTTTTCCTCCGCGAAAGGGATCTCCCTTGTCGATGCCCTCTTCACGGCCACGTCCGCCGTGTGCGTGACAGGGCTTGCCTCGATTGACATCGGCAAGGACCTGTCCTTCGCCGGACAGGTGATCACGATCGTTCTGTTCCAGGTCGGCGGACTCGGGATCATCACCTTCTCCGCCTTTCTCTTCGGCATTATGGGGAAGGGGATCTCGTTCAAGGGACGCGACATCGTCCAGAGCACGTTCCTGCACACGCCCCGGCGCGATTTCCTGGTCATTCTCAAATCGGTGATCCTCTCGACCTTCATCATCGAGTCCGTCGGGATCGTGCTGTTGTTCTCCCGCTTCGTCCAGGATTTCCCGGCGGGCACAGCCTTCTTTCACGCCGTCTACAACGCCATCTCGGCCTTCAACAACTGCGGCTACTCCACGTTTTCCGACAACCTCGTCCGCTATCAGAGCGACATCGTCGTCAACCTCACCGTCATGGGGCTCATCGTCACGGGAGGGATCGGCTTTGTCGTCATCCACGAGGTCTTCCACCGCTTCCGGGGCAGCGGGAACCGCCTCTCGCTCCACACGAAGATCGTGCTCATTGCGACGGCCATCCTCATCTTCGGTGGGGCCACGCTGTTCTTTTTCTTCGAGCGCAACCACGCGATCAGGGACATGCCGCCGCTGACCCAGGCGCTGGTGTCCTTCTTCCAGTCCGTTTCGCCGCGCACCGCGGGATTCAACACCGTAGACATCGGGCAGCTCACCAACGCCACGATCCTCCTGATGATCGTCCTCATGTTCATCGGCGCATCGCCGGGCTCCACGGGCGGCGGGATCAAGACGACAAGCGCCACGCTGCTGACGCTCCTGATCTGGAGCCGGTGGAAGGGCAGTGAGGAGACCACCATCTGGAACCGGACGATCCCGAAAGACCTGATCACCCGCACCATCGCGATCATCTTCGCGTCGGCCTTTTCCATCTTTCTCGTCACGTCGGTTCTTCTCCTGGCGGAAGCGCAGAACCTGCACCCGCTGCAGAGCCGGCACTTCTTCGTGGAGTACCTGTTCGAGACCACCTCGGCCTTCGGCACGGTGGGCCTGTCGATGGGCGTGACGCCGAGGCTCAACGACCTGCAGAAACTGGCGATCACGCTCATCATGTTCGCGGGCAGGGTGGGACCCCTGACGCTCGCCTTCTCGCTTGCCCTGCGCAGCACGAAAAAAGGGATCATCTATGCAGAAGAATCCGTCATGGTCGGGTAAGGAGGAAAACCCATGAAGCAGCGAGTCGTCGTCATCGGGCTCGGCATCTTCGGCATGAACCTCGTCAAGGAGCTCTGCAAGAGCGGTGTCGAGGTCGTGGCCATCGACAAGTCGAAGGAGACCGTACAGAAGGCGAGGGACTGCGCCACCAAGGCCATCGTCGCCGACGGCACCGACCAGGACGTGATGAACGCCATCGGCGTCCGGGAGGACGACATCGTCATCGTCTCCTTCGGGGAGGACCTGGCCGCGAGCACCCTGATCACCCTGCACCTCAAGCAGATGAAGGTGAAGACCATCATCGTCAAGGCGCCCAACGAGGAGCACAAGCTGATCCTGGAAAAAGTCGGCGCCACGGAGGTCATCATCCCCGAAAAGGAGATGGCCGACAAGATCGCCAAGAGCCTCGTGTCGCCCAACGTGATCGACTACATCCCGCTTGCCGACGACTATATGATCGGCGAAATCGCGCCTCCCGCGGGCTTCATCGGCAAGACCATCGGGGAGCTCCAGCTCCGCGGGAAGTATCACATCGACGTCATTGCCGTGAGGGACATGCTGACGGAAAAGATCACCATGGTCCCCGCGGCCAACTTCGTCGTCAAGGACAGCGAGGTCCTCATCGTCGTCGGTCGGGAAGAGGATGTCGATAAAATCAAGTGACGGCTCAAGGCAATAGCGCAGGGTAAAGGAAAATATTTTTCCGGGAAGGGCTGCACGGTGGCACGATCTTCGCTCTTGTTTTTTCAGCCCTGAGTCATTAGCCTTATGCCCTGCGCCATGGACTTTTTACTGAACTACATCGACTTCGTCCTGCACATCGACCGGCACCTCGACGGCCTGATCCAGACCTACGGGACCTGGGTCTATCTCATCCTGTTCGCGATCATCTTCTGCGAGACGGGCCTCGTGGTGACCCCCTTTCTGCCCGGCGACTCGCTGCTCTTCGTGACGGGCACCATCGCCGCCCGGGGCTCCCTGGACCTGCAGACGACCCTGCTTCTGCTCACCGCCGCCGCGATTGTCGGGGACAACGTCAACTACTGGATCGGCCGGTTCGTGGGGGCGAAGATCGTCGAGCGCGGGTGGGTGCGGCGGGAGTACCTGGACCGGACGCACCACTTCTACGAGAAATACGGCGGCAAGACGGTCTTCCTGGGCAAGTTCCTGCCCATCATCCGGACCTTTGCGCCCTTCGTGGCGGGAATCGCGAGGATGACCTATCCGAAGTTTCTCGCTTTCAACATTTCGGGGGCCATCACCTGGATGTGCGTCTTCATCCTCGGCGGCTACTATTTCGGCAACCTCCCCTTCGTGAAGAACAACTTCACCCTCGTGATCCTCGCCATCATCGTGCTCTCCGTCCTGCCCAGCGTGATCGAGTTCCTGCGCGCCCGGAGGCATATCCGGCAGGCCGGGCAGGCAGCCGATTAAAAGAAGGATCATTTTGCCTTCGCCACGACACGAAAGCCGCAGCGCGGGGCTCCGAAGCCCATCCGGGCGATCGTCTCCTGGCGGACCTCGTGGCCGGGCAGCAGCGACGAGAACCAGATCTGCCAGAGCTGTTCGCAGGTGAGGCAGGCCTGAACGTTCTTTTCCAGCCGGGCCCGCTTCGCCCCCTCCCAGGCCGCGCACTTGTGCACTGTGACGGTGAGGGTGTCGCCCTCGATGGCGTAGTCCCCGGCGAAGACGCCCCGGTCGGCCCCGAACATCCGGAAGTAGGCCTGCCAGACATCGAGGGCGTCCTGGAGATCGTCCGCTTTTGTCTTGCCCAGGGCCTGCAGGGTGCTCCGCATCTCGAGCCGCCCGAAGGCATGGCGTGTCCGGACGTTGACCTCGGCGGCCGTGTCCCACCCGAACCTGTCGTTGACCTTCAGAAACCACTGGCCGTCCCAGGCCAGCGCCAGCCCCGCCATGACCTGCGCCCGCACCTCGTGCGGGATCTCGTAAGCCTTCTTTGCGGACATCTCGCCTCTCCCCTGTTGTAATTTTCGACCATCCAGGCAGAAGGTAAGAGGGTAAGAAGGTGAGAAGGTTGGAGAAGCCATGAGCGGGAATGCGGCTGACGACTCATCCAACGTTCTTGCCCTCTCCCCTTCTTACCTTCTCTGTCCGGAACGATATTCCCCCGGTCGCCGGTCTAAATCCCTTTCCGGTAGGCGAGCTTCTGCTCCAGGTGCCGCGAGTAGCTCGTGAGCATGAAGCAGAGGATGAAGTAGATGATGGCGATGAAGAGGAAGATCTGGGCCGGGTAAACCATCGTGCGGTTGTTGATCTGCGTGGCCACGTGGGTGAGCTCCGCCACGCCGACGATGAAGGCAAGCGACGTGTCCT
>JAAYEC010000005.1 GCA_012728915.1 Deltaproteobacteria bacterium
AAGCATCGGCTTCATCGCCTCGAACTGGCCCGCCGGCGCCTCGATCCGGCTGAGCGTGAAATCGTCGCCCTTCCGGGACACCCAGGTGCGAAACTCCGTCTTCCCGCGTTTCGGCGGGGTGTAGACACCGTCGTACACCAGGGCGGAGCCGTCGCGGGAAGAAAAGGCGCTTCGAATCGCGAGATCCCCGGCCTGGCGGCCGAGCCCCGCGTTGGCCCTCTTCGCCAGGGCCGCCGCATTTTCCCCCTGCGGCGCCGCACCCGTCGAGAAGAAGACGGCGGAACGCCCGGAGGTGTCCGATGCCCTGACGGTGCGCGCGGCGCCCTCGGTCCCCTCGACGGCTTTCCAGCCCCTCGGCACGTACAGGACGAAGGTGGCCTTCTCGGTGACGACCTTCTGCATGCCGGGCGCTGCCTGGGAACCTTTTCCTGTCTGGGCAGCGCCGATGCCGGGGCGCAGCAGGACCGCTGCAATCGCGAACACGGCTGTAATGAGGACGGGGACGAGGTGACGTTCGGCGCGGACTGTCATGACGACCTCCTTTCGGCATTGTCTGGACGGACTATCCCGGTTCAGCACATCCACCTCAACCGTTTGAAAAGAAAGCACTTTGAAATTGTTGTGCCGTTATGGCACCGCCGCGGGCCCCTCGCGGGAAGGGCTCCGGGAAGAGCAGATTATCCGCAAGTATTCGAACGAGCAGGAGGTTTTTCCAAACCGACCCGTGGGCACGACCCATGCTCATCCCGGAAATCAAGAAAAAAAGGGTCATCCCAAAAGCTCGCAACGCTCGAAAAAGTGAGGGCCTTCGCATGAAGATGTTCAAGATGTTTTTCGTGCTTCTTTGTCTCCTGGCCTACGCGTGGGCATTCTCACTGCCCGCGAAAGGGCAGGATTTTCAGCCCCGGAACATTTCGGCTTCAACCGCGGCGACACACGCCTCGCTGCCGCTCAAGGCCGTCGTCGAGCGCAACGGTCCGGTCTTTGCCGACCGGCAGATGACCGCGAGGATCGCCGAAGTGAAGGCGGGGCGGCAGGTGACGATCCTGGAGATCGGCGGCCCTGTCCGCAGCGACCGGCCCTTCACCCTCCTGATTGCCTACACCGACGGAAACGGGGCGGAGCGCGCGGGCTGGTTCTACGGCACCCTGCATGTCCACATACCCGATTAAATCTTTCGGAGGGCCCGGGGCCGGTTTTCCCCGGCAATGTCCGCCCGCCCCGGGCCCTCGCCTCCTGTCCCGCCCGGCCCCCGGTCAATCGCGGCGGGGTGAAAACGCCTACCACCCGGCCCGACGGTCATGAACGTGACCCGGAACGGCAGGTGGGCGAAGTCCCTCGTCTCGGTCTCCTCGAACCCGGAACCCCGTAGCCGTCCTTCAGCTCCGCCTGGTCCGCGATGGTTTGGAGCAGGCCCCGGTTCTCTACGGCATAAACTCGCTTCATTCGGAGGGCTTTCCCCGGTTCTCGAGTTCGGCTAGCCGCTTTTTCAGGGCCCTGTCCGCCAGGTAGCGCTCCGTGACATTGCGGCCGACAGCCAGCGACCCCAGGGACTGTCCCGTGTCATCGACGATGACGGCAAAGCTGAGATCGACATAGATCCGGCTGCCGTCCCTGTGGAGGCCCCTCGTGACCAGGGCGCGGCCGCCCAGTCGCGTCCTGCCGGTCTCGATTGCCCTTTTGTAGCCCTCCCAGTGCGGCTTCCGCAATTCCTCGGGAATGATGATGTCCAGGCTCTTCCCGCACGCTTCGTCGCCGGTGAACCCGAACACGGCCTCTGCCCCCCTGTTCCAGATGCGGATCAGACCCTCCCGGTCTGCAAAGATGACGGCATCGGTTGTCTGCTCGACGATCAGCCGGTATACGGCGTCCTGAACCTTCCCGTTCATCCCGAATCCACCTCCTTTTGCCGCCCGCCCGGCTTCCTCACGGGCCTTTTTTCTTCAGGGCCTTCCCCATCGAGAACGCATCCCCCAGACGCCTGCCCGTGCCATAGTAGGCGCTGGACTCGGGGGCAAAGAAAAGGGGCTGCAGTTTCTCGACATCCACGACCCCGTTTGCATCGAGGATGTCGCTTTCGGCCTTGACATCGAGGATCTCGCCCACGAACTGCGTGTGCAGGCCCAGCTCGATCTGATGGAGCAGCCGGCACTCCAGGACGAGCGGGAACTCCCCGACGTACGGGGCGTTGACCAGGACGCTGCGGACGGCCGTGAGGCCTGCCTCGGCGAACTTGTCGGTCCTCTTCCCCGACACGATGCCGCAGTAATCGGCCGCGGCGGCATGCTTTTCCGAGGGGACACTGACGGTGAAGGCCCGCTGCAGCACGATGCTGCCGTGGGAGTGCGTGGCTTTCCGGAGCGAGACGGCCACGCAGGGGGGGCTCGAGCAACAGATGCCTCCCCAGGCGGCGGTCATGACGTTCGGCTTGCCGTCGGCGTCGTAGGTCCCCACGAGCATAATCGGCGTGGGGTACAGTATCGTTTTGGCGCCCAGTGACTTTTTCATACCCGTTCCCCTTTCCTTGGAGAAAATCTCTCAGTCCAACGGCTTGGGATAACCCGTCTGGACGGACCACCGCTGAAGCTGGATGAAGAGCTCTTCGCCCGTCGCGCAGACCTCCCCCTTTGCCGACAGGGTCACGCTCACCGTCACCTTGCGGCCATCGATCTCCTTGACCCTCGCCCGCAATTCGAAGGTCGTATCCAGGGGCGCCGGTTTCAGGTAGTCTACTTTCAGGGAGGCTGCGACGAAGCGGGACAGCGGCCTCTCGCCCAGGGCAAAGCCGTCGGCCTTCAGTTTCGCCGCCGATGCAGCAGCGGCGCCGTGACAGTCGATCAGCGAGGCGATGAGGCCTCCGTAGGCAAACCCCGGGACTCCCCCCGAGTGCCAGGGCTGAGGGGTAAAGCGGCAGAGGGCCTCCTCGCCGTCCCAGTAGCTCTTGATTTTCATGCCCTCCTCGTTGAGGGGACCGCAGCCGTAGCAATGGGCGAATTCCTCAGCGTAGTAGTCCTGGATGGCTTTCCCCTCCATGGCCCGCTCCTTTTTGCGGGATGGCCCCGCTTCCCTCTCAGTTTCCCGCCTGCAGGGTCACGGCGACCTCCCGCGTTCTGCCTTCCCGGAGCACGGTGAGCCGGACCGTGTCGCCCACTTTGAAGTCATCGAGCCGGGAAAAGAGCTTCCCGACGCTGTCCACGGCCTTGTCCTCCACGGCGGTGATGATGTCCCCCGGGGCGAGGCCCCCGTCAGCGGTGCGACGGGCGCCCTCCAGGCCCGCCGAGGCTGCGGCCGAGCCGGGAGCCACTTTCAGGATAATCACCCCTTCGACGCCGAGCTGTTTTTGGGCGAGCCGGTTGATCCCGTCGTCGACCTCGATGCCGATGGCGGGGCGGATGTACTTTCCCCGGGCGATGAGTTCGGGCACGACGCGGTTGACCGTGTCCACGGGCACGGCAAAGCCGATGCCCGCACTGGCGCCGCTGGGGCTGTAGATGGCCGTGTTGATGCCGATCAGCCGCCCGGCGGAATCCAGCAGGGGACCGCCGGAATTGCCCGGGTTGATGGCGGCGTCCGTCTGGATGAGGTGCTCGATGGTCGCGCCGTTTTCCGCCGCCAGCGACCGGTCCAAGGCCGAAACGATGCCCGTCGTGAGCGTCCAGTCGAGGCCGAAGGGGTTGCCGATGGCGAAGACCTTCTGCCCCACCTTCAGGTCAACGCTGGTCCCCAGGGGGACGGGAGCCGGCGGCTTGAAGCCGACCCCGATAAGCAGGACGGCCAGGTCGTGAGAGCGGCTCGCCCCGACGAGGGCCGCCTTGTAGTCACGGCCGTCGGCCAGGCGGACGCGGGCCTCCGAGGCCCCTGCCACGACGTGGTAGTTGGTCACCACGTGCCCCCTGTCGTCCCAGATGAATCCCGACCCGGTGCCGCGGGGCACGGTGAAGATGTTGCGGGTCCAGAAGTCCCGGACCTGCTGGCTCGTCGTGATGAAGACGACAGACTCCTTGGCCTTCTCAAAGAGCTCGATGGTGGCCTTCTCGTCGGCCGCCAGGTCGCCCCGGGCGGCCACGGTGCGGGGGGTTGCCGCCTTCTCGGGAAGGAAGAGCCGCCCGATCCATGGCACCTCCCGCCACAGGTAGAAAATTGCCGCGACGACAAGGGCCACCCAGAACAGCCGGACAAAGGGGGAGGAACGCTTCATGGTTGATCGCCGATCGCCCGGGGGCTCTTTTCGCCGCCGCAAAGTGAGACCCCGGGGCTGCCTCCCTTCATTTTCGCTTCGCGATGCAGGCCACGTAATCGTGCCGGACCACGAAGGTCTTTCTCCTGCCGTTGCGTTTCTGCAGGAGCTCGAGGAATTCGCGGGTCAACCCGTCGCGCACGGACGGGTCGATGGCATCGTAGAACACGGTGCCTGCCCCGGACTTGAGCAGGTGATCCAGGACCTCGCCGGCC
>JAAYEC010000071.1 GCA_012728915.1 Deltaproteobacteria bacterium
CGTAGAAAATCTTCGCCTTCGTCGAGATGAACTTCTCCTCGTGCTGAAACCCGTCGCGGATCGTGATGTCGCCAATCATGACCTTCTTCGGCCATCGCGGGAAAAGCTTCCTCAGATCGTACTCCGTTGCCATACCTCGAAAAACCTCCCTGTCTTTCCTTCTTTCTGTCGGTCTTCGCCGCTCCGCCGGGCATGCCCGTCCCGGCAGAGGTCCATCGCCTGTTCAGTCGCGTTCCATTTCGGTCTTCCAGACCTTCCAGACGTTGCCGACCAGGTCCGGGCCGGGTTTGAGAGTCAGCTTGCCGGGACGCCACCCCGAGGGTGTGGCCTCCGTACCCCCCGTGTTGCGCACGTGCTGGAAGGCCTGAACCTGACGCAGGCTCTCCGAGACGTTGCGGCCCACAGGCGGCGTCAGCACCTCGTAGCCCTGGATCACCCCGTCGGGATCGATGATGAATCGCCCCCGCGTCTCCACTCCCGCCACGTCGTCGAACACCCCGAAGGCCGTCCCAACCTTGCCCCCAACATCCGAAAGCATCGGAAACGGGATGCCCTTCTTGACCATCTTGGAGAGCTCGTGGTCCACCCACATCTTGTGCACGAACACGCTGTCGATGCTCATCGTCAGCACCTGAACACCCAGCTTCTCGAATTCCGCGTATCGATCGGCGACCGCCGATACCTCCGTCGCTCAGACGAAGGTGAAATCCCCCGGGTAGAAGCACAAAAGCACCCACTTGCCCAAGTAGTCCGACAGGTGCACGTTGATGAACTTGCCCTGGAAATATCCCGGCGCCATGAAATCGGGCGCCTTCCGGCCGATCATGATCATGGGTTTCACCTCCTTCTTCTCTTCCTGTTGTGTCGCCGTTCCCTCTTTCACCGCTTCGCCGACGAGCCCGCCCGTCGGCCTTGCGCATCCTGCCTTGATCTCTTCAGCCAATTTCCTTACCTCCTTGTCATCGTTATGGTTCCCAATAACGAACAACTCACCGATCCGTCTTCGGCACATCGGCAAGCGGAATGCCGATGGCCGCAGCAACCCCTCTTCCATAAGCCGGGTCGGCCTTGAGACAGTTGCCGATGTGCCGCATCTTTACTTCCTCGGATGCCTCGTCGATGGCGCGGGCGGTGTTTTCGAAGAGCGCCTGCTTCTGCGCCGGGCTCATCAGGTTGAAGAGCAGGCCCGGCTGGGTGTAGTAGTCGCTGTCGTTCTTGCGGAAATCCCAGTGGCCGGCGGCCCCTTCCAGGGCAAGCGGCGGCTCGGAGAAGTCCGGCTGCTGCTGCCACTGGCCGAAGCTGTTGGGCTCGTAACCCAGGGTGCTGCCGTAGTTGCCGTCGACGCGCATGGCGCCGTCGCGGTGGAAACTGTGGTACGGGCACCGCGGTGCGTTGACCGGGATCTGGTGGTGGTTGACACCGAGCCGGTACCGCTGGGCATCGCCGTAGGAGAAGAGGCGTCCCTGGAGCATCTTGTCCGGTGAAAAGCCGATGCCCGGAACCACGTTGGCCGGGTTGAAGGCGGACTGCTCCACGTCGGCAAAGTAGTTTTCCGGGTTGCGGTTCAATTCCAGGACGCCCACCTCGATCAGGGGATAGTCCTTTTTCAGCCACACTTTCGTGAGATCGAAGGGGTGGAACCGGTAGGTTGCCGCATCCTTTTCCGGCATGATCTGGACGGCCAGGGTCCAGCGGGGGAACTCCCCTCTCTCGATGCTGTAGTACAGGTCGCGCTGATGGCTCTCCCGGCACTTGCCGATCACCGCCTCAGCTTCCTGGTCCGTGAGGTTCTTGATTCCCTGGTGGGTGGTCAGGTGGAACTTGACCCAGTACCGCTCCCGCTTCGGACTGATGAAACTGAAGGTGTGGCTGCCGAATCCGTGCATGTGCCGGTAGGTGGCCGGGATGCCACGGTCGCTCATCACGATGGTCACCTGGTGCAGGGCCTCGGGCAGCGAGCTCCAGAAGTCCCAGTTGTTCAGGGCGCTGCGCAGGTTCGTGCGGGGGTCGCGCTTGACGGCGTGGTTCAGATCGGGGAACTTCAGGGGGTCACGCAGGAAAAAGACGGGCGTGTTGTTCCCCACGAGGTCCCAGTTCCCCTCTTCAGTGTAGAACTTGACGGCGAAGCCCCGGATGTCGCGCTCCGCATCGGCGGCGCCTCGCTCGCCCGCCACGGTGGAAAAGCGGACAAAGCACTCGGTTTTCTTGCCGACCTGCGAGAAAAGCCTGGCCCTGGTATACCGGGTGATGTCCTTCGTGACGGTGAACGTGCCGAACGCCCCCGAACCCTTCGCGTGCATCCGCCTCTCCGGGATCACCTCCCGGTCGAAGTGGGCGAGCTTTTCCAGGTACCAGACGTCTTGCAGCAGAACGGGGCCGCGAGGCCCCGCGGTCATGGTGTTCTGGTTGTCGACGACGGGTGCGCCGCTACGGGTGGTGAGCCTGCTCTTCGGGTCTTTTTTCCTGGCCATTTCCTCTCCCTATCCTTTTTTTGAAGACACGTTTTATGGAGACCCTCTCAAGGCCTGCCTATTTTCAATTTTCCCTATTTTTTAATAATTATTCTTCATAACGGTCCGCAAAAAGTTCCCCATCAATGTTTCTCCTGGCATTCAGGGCAAAGACCAAAGAAATCCAGGCGGTGATGGTAAATTTTATAGCCTGTTTTCCGGCTCATCTCCTCGCTGAGCGCATCGATGTTCACGAGTTCCGGATCCATCACCTTCTTGCACCTGACACAGATCGCATGCGGATGGGGCGACGGGTTGCTGCCGTCATATCGGTTGCTGCCGTCCGGGAACCCGAGTTCGAGCACCTCATTGAGTTCCTTGAGAAGAGCGATGGTCTTGTAAACGGTTGCAAGGCTCGTCGTGGGGAATTCTGTCCTGACCTCCTGGTAGATTTCGTCAACGCTCGGATGTCTTCGGCTGGCGGCAAGGATTTTCAGGATGGCCAGCCGCTGGGGTGTGATCCTGAAATCACGTTCCCGGAGCTTGGCGAGCATCTGCTCGACTCTCCTTTGCGGTTCAATTGAAGTTGCCAATCCCGTCCCTAAAGATTCGAAAATGACTGTCAGTTAATAACGTTTATTTATTACATCGTAAAACTCACACTGTCAACCGCTTTTTCATTCGAGGCCCATGAGCGGATGGCCAAAGACAGTGATCGGGTCCCGGTGACGAATTTGCGGAAGCGCAGGTGCAGGGGCCGTGTTCAGGGAGCAGTCGGATATCTCGGCATTCTCACAGTGCCGACCTATGACGGCATTTTCGGAGGCGGCGTCCCGGCGGGTCCCCCGTTCTCATTCCGGTCACTCCCGAAACCGGTATCGCTCAATCGCTCGTCGGGCAGAGTCTGAATTCAAGGACAGCCCCGTTTTTCCCGAGGCTCTGACACAGGCGAGTCAGATTCTCTTCCTTTCGGGTATTGATGACCAGGTCGTATTCGAAGAATTGCCTGTCGTTGGTGACGGCCAGGCACATGTTCGATACCTTGAACCCGTGTTCCTTCATGAGGGTTCGGACCTCCGCCTCCGTCATCGCCCGGTCGCGGGGAAAACGAATGAACGTCTGGACATAAAGGAGCATGGGCAGCTGCCTCTCCACGAGCCGGTAGAAGGTCAGCGTGCTCAAAGCCATCGCCGTGACCATCGTCAAGGCGCTGTAGAAGCCGACACCGGCCAGGATGCCGATGGCCGCCGTGATCCAGATCGAGGCCGCCGTGGTCAGACCACGGATCGACGCCCCCTCCTTCATGATCACCCCGGCGCCGAGGAAGCCGATCCCCGTCATGATCCCCTGGGCCATGCGGGTGGGGTCCACCCTCACCGTCTCGATCATGGTTCCGGAGAACCAGTCCCGCTGATAGACGGTCACGATCATCAGGAGGCTCGATGCGATGCAAACAAGCGTGTGGGTGCGGAAACCCGCCGGCCGACCGTAGTAACTCCGCTCCAGTCCGATGAGGCCTCCGGCCACCATGGCCACGGCGAGGTGGATGAAGATGTCAAGCATTTCGTGATTCATGGATGCCCTCCCCGAACGGATTCCGTCATACTTTGCACTCTACTACGGCTGCCGTGCAAGAAAAATTCCTTTTGCATTATTTGCTTGATCTTTTCCCGCAAGTGCCATTAATTGAGCTTTCCTGTCCGCTCATAACGGGGAGGTGCACCCGGCGGCGGACGCGGATCAACGAACTGGAGGGTGTCATGAAGCTGGAGATCCCCTACGGGGACGGCGTCGAACGGATCGAGTTGGCCGACCGCCATATCGAACAGGTGATCATCCCCAATGCCGTCCCATCCGTCGACGAGGAGCAAACGCTCCGGAGCGCCATTTTCAACCCGCTCAGCTCGCCCGGGATCGAGGAGTTTCTCCGGAACCGCCGGGACATTCTTCTGCTCGTCAATGATGCGACACGCCCCACGCCGACGGACGCCATCATGAGGATCGTCTACCCGCTGCTCCGGGGCAGGGACTTCAAGATCCTCATCGCCACGGGGAGTCACCGGGCCCCGACCCGGGAGGAATACGACTTCATCTTCGGGGCGCTCTACGGGGAGATCAAGGACCGCGTACACGTCCACGATGCCAAAAAGAGCCCCTGCTACTCGCTCGGCAAGACGAGACACGGCAACGACCTGAGGCTCAATACCCTCGTCCGGGACGCCGACGCCATCATCCCGATCGGGAGCATCGAACCCCATTACTTTGCCGGGTACACCGGGGGCCGGAAGTGCCTCATGCCGGGAGTGGCGAGCTACGACTGCATCACGGCAAACCACAAACTTGCTATCTCGCCTGCTGCCCAGGCGATGGTCCTCAAGGGAAACCCCGTTGCGGAGGAGTTCGACGACGCCGAGCAGATTCTTGAAAAGCTGAATATTTTCGCAATCATGACGGTTCTCGACGGCAAGCACCGCGTCTACGCGGCGGCCGCCGGCGACCTGAAGGAGTCGTTTTACTCGCTGCTGCCCCGGGCCGACGAGGTCTTCGTTGTCCCCATCCAGAGGCAGGCGGACATCGTGGTCACCGTGGCCCTGGAACCCAACGACATCGACCTCTATCAGTCCCAGAAAGCCCTGGACAACGGCAAGACGGCCTTGAAGGACGGAGGGATCATCATCCTTGTCTCCGCCTGCCGCAGCGGGGTCGGCTCCCAGGCCTTCATGGACCTTCTCAGTTCTGAGCCGACCTGCAAGGCGGTCATCGACAAGCTCGACCGGGAATACAAGCTCGGGTACCACAAGGCCGGCAAGATGGCCGAGATCGGCGTCAAGGCCCGGATGTGGGCCGTCACCCCGCTGGACAGGACCCTCATGAGCAAGGCCCACATGCGCCCCTTCGGAAGTGTTTCGGAGGCGCTCAGGGAGGCGCTCAAGGAAAAAGGCCCTTCCGCCCGGGTCACCTTTATCATGGATGGCGGCATGACCATCCCCAGGCTTTCGATATCCTGAGGCCCCCGCTGCTCCGTTGACACGCAAGACGGGTTCCCTTATAGTGGGCCGGCCCGAAAGGGAAATCCAGTTCCCTGCGCCGTGACGGCGGGCTCGCCGTCCACGGCTAGATCCCCACGGGAGGCATCTCGATGATCACAGACGATATCAAGAAGAAAATCCGCGATGTCGTGGGAGCGGAAAACGCCCTGGACGCCGACCTGGACCGTTTCGGCTATTCCTATGACGCATCCTTCGTGCCGCTGTTCCCGGCCAACAAGCCCGAGCTCGTCGTGCGCCCCGCGACGACCGAGGAGGTCTCCAGGGTCATGACCATCGCGAACGAGCACGGCATCCCGGTCACGCCCCGCGGCGCCGCCACGGGACGGACCGGCGGGAGCATCCCCCTGAAGGGCGGCATTTCCATGTCGCTGGAGCGCATGACGCGGATCCTCGAACTCGATGTGAACAACATGATGGTGTGGACCGAGGCGGGGGTGCGGACGATCGATCTCTACAACCACTGCGCCGCCAAGGGTCTCTTCTTTCCGCCGGACCCGGCGAGCTGGAAATTCTCCACCATCGGCGGCAACGTGGCCGAAAACGCGGGTGGCATGCGGGCCGTCAAGTACGGCGTAACCTCGAACTACGTCATGGGGCTCGAGGTGGTGCTCGCCGACGGCTCGGTGCTCCTCACGGGCGGCAAGGCCATCAAGAACGTGACGGGCTACAACCTCACGAGTCTCTTCACCGGCTCCGAGGGCACCCTGGGCATCATCACCAGGGCCCTGCTAAGGCTCATCCCCATGCCGAAGAAGCGCGGCACCCTGCAGCTCATGTTCCGCAGCCTTGACGACGGATGCACCACGATCCACCAGATTCTGCAGGCGGGACTGCTACCCGCGGCGGCGGAGATCATGGACCGCTTCTGCCTCGAGGCCGTTGCAAGGCACCGCAAGACGGACCTCGACCCGGCCATCGGCTGCTGCATCATCGTCGAGATCGACGGCGAAGACGACGCGGCCCTCGACAACCAGGCCAGGCGGATGGAGGAGGTGGCCAAACGGTGCGGCGTCTACCAGTTCCGCATCGCCCAATCGCAGCAGGAGTCCGACGAGCTGTGGGCCATCCGCCGGGGCCTGAGCTCCGCCATCGCCAGCCTAGTGCCGAACCGGCTCGGAGAGGACATCTCGGTGCCCCGGGACGCCTTTCCCGAGGTGGTGCGCCGCATCAGCGCCATCGCCGAGAAGCACAGGCTCACGATTGCCGTCTACGGCCACGCCGGAGACGGCAACATCCACCCCTCGGTGCTCTGCGACCTGAGCAAGCCCGGCGAGGAGGAGCGCGTCCATCGCGCCGTCGAGGAGATCTTCGACGCTGCCCTGGCCGTCGGGGGAACCCTGTCCGGTGAGCACGGCATCGGGATCACCAAGCGGCCTTACATCGCCAAGGCCCTCGGCGAGTCGGGGGTGAGGGCCCTGGGTGCCATCAAGCAGGCCCTCGACCCGAAGGGCATCCTCAACCCCGGAAAGATCTGGTGAGTCACGGAGTGAAACGGCAAAACCATGCGCAACGAACCGAATGACAAGCATCTTCAGGCGGCCCGCGAGATCGTCAGCCAGTGCGATCGCTGCGGTACCTGTCTTCCCGTCTGTCCCCTGTTCGACGTCAACAGCGTCGAGTCCTCGGGTGCGCGGGGCAAGAATGTCATCGCCCGGGCCCTGGTCGAGGGCGGCATCGAGGCCACGCCGGAGGCGCTCGCCAAGGTCAACTTCTGCCTGCTGTGCCGCGCCTGTGTCGAGGTCTGCCCCAGCAAGATCGCAACGGACGACGCGATGATCCACATCCGGCAGTACCTTGTCAACCGGACGAGGGCTGCGAACACCCGGTACAAGGCGATGGGCGGCCTCCTCAAGAGCCGCGGCCTGGTGACGCTAGCGGCGGGCTCCCTTGCGCTGCTGCGCAAGCTGGGCCTCCACAGCGTCTTCCCCCACGGCATGGTGCCCGAGGAATACACGCGCGCCCACTTCCTGGCCGCCTTTGCCGGGCCGGCCGTGCTGGCCGGAAAAGCCCCCCCCTCCGATGCGGCCGTTACGGCGGCATCGCGCGTGGCCTACTTCGAGGGCTGCGGCATGCGGATGATGTTCCCCGAGGCCGCGGCGCAGACGCTCGACATCCTGAAGGCCGGGACCAGGCCCCTCGTGAAGGACAACGTCTGCTGCGGGCTGCCGCACCTGGCCCACGGCCTGCGCGACGAATTCCTGGCACTGGCGCGAAAGAACATCGAGCTCTACGAGGACGCCGAGGTCGTGGTGAGCGATTGCGCGAGCTGCGGGGGCACCCTGAAGCACATCGCCTCCTATTTCGCCGACGATGAGCAGTGGAAGGACCGGGCGGCGGCGTTCAGCCGCAAGGTGATGGATCTGTCGGAGTATCTGGCCAGGACCGGCTACACGCCAAGGCAGAAGGCCGGAGCGACCTTTACATACCACGACCCGTGCCACCTGTCCCGGGGGCAGGGCATCCGGAAACAGCCGCGCGATCTGCTCCGGGCGGCCGGCAACTTCGTCGAGATGAAGGATGCCGACGTCTGCTGCGGCGGGGCGGGGTCCTTTCACATGGACTATCCCGACATCGCCTCGAAGATCCTCGACAAGAAAAGGGCGAACATCGAGAGAACGGGCGCGGCCATCGTGGTGACCGGCTGCCCGGGATGCCTCATCCAACTCGCCAAGGCGGCGAAGGCCAGCGGCGGCAAGTTCAAGGCCATGCACATCAGCCAGGTCATCTGACGGCGTTCGACGGTCATTCGGACGAAAAACCCCCGCAGGAATCTGCGGGGGGGAGGCATGCTAAAACGGCATCACGACGATGCGGCTGAAGTTGAGCCACAGGGGACTCCCCTCGGAGACGCCGTCGCCGGCCGCCGGCCCCGTCGCCCGGATTTCCAAAGGGCCCAGGGCCACGACACCTTCCGCCCCTTCCGTCGAAACCAGGCTTCCTTCCAGGAAATTGATCAGGCCGATGAAGTGGGCCACGAAGCGGTTGGCCCCGGCGTTTCGTAGATCTTCCGCGACGCGCCGGAAGTGAGCGCCTCATTCTCCGCCCTTCCACGTTTTGTTCGCCTGCGTTGAACGGATCATTCAACCCGTGGCCTCCGAGAGCGCCCCGGGGGCCTGCCCGCATCGGACCGGTCTTCCTTTAACCTCCCGGGATGAAAGGCGATTCCTGTTTTCTCCTGTGCCCTCCGCCGACTGGCACGGGTTTTTCAATGGCAAGGAGCAGAAAGACAAACCGAAGGAGGGCCTCTGCCATGAAAAAGACCCTGTCGATCCTCGGACTCACCGCCTTCGTCGTGCTGACCACGGCGACCTTCGCTCTTGCCGAATACCTGCTGGCCGGCCCGGGCAGCTTTCCCTACTTCCACCTCGGCTGTCTCATCGTCGGCGGGCTCACGATCGTCAGCCTCAAGCAGAAATACGTGAAACTCTACTTCGGCGAGGCGGCCGGCGCCTTTGCCCTGTACGCGGTTCTCATCGCCCTGTTCACCGCCCCCGTGGCTGAGGCCGTAAAGACGCTCATCAGCTAGACCGGCAGCGGACGCGACAGACCGATGCGGACAGACCCCGGGAGGATACCATGAGAACAGGCCTTACGATGCACACACGCTGCGCCCTTTCGGACATCCTGGCCCTCGGCGCCTGGGGTTTCGTCATCGCCGCGGGCTCCCTGCTCTTCTTCTGGACGGGGGCCCTGATCGACGGCGCACTCAGCACGGAGCCCTGCTTCATGCTCGGGCTTCTCTTTCTCGCCGCGTTTCTCACAATCGGCCGGCTGTGGAAAAGGGCCTTCGCGCTCAAGGAGCGGATGCGCGACGGCCTCATCCCGGAAGAGGAGAGGAAGGTGCTCCGTCAGCTCGGCCGGACCGCGGTCACCCCTCCCTGGCATCAGTAGAGACGGCCGCACCGCGCCGTCGTCTGGTTCGCCCTGGAGGGCAGTCCGATTCTCGTCTTCGGGGCGTCTTGGGCTCCTCGGCATTCTTCATCGCCCGCGGCTTCCGGATCCCCGTCCCGGAGTGGCTCGCCCCCCTGGCGACGTTTTTCATCGTGGGCTACTTCTTCTTCAAGTCGCGCTGGCAGACCCGGAAGGCGAAGGAATCGTCCCGGTTGGCAGAAGGGTGACGGTCCCGGCTGGAGCACCACCCCGCGCAAGCGATTGACGACGACGCTGGCCCCGGCGCCCCGGGAAGGCCGGTCGCCTCCTGCGGGCTCGCGACGTCCTGGGCTTCAGGGACGCCGTGGCGGAGTTCAGAGCAAGAAGATCGCCACGACGATGACCCCTGCAAACCCGGCCATGGCAGGCCAGAGGTTTCTTCGCGCGATTTCCACGGGATCCGACCCTGTGATGGCCGCTGCGGGGATCACGGCCCAGGGGATGATCGTACCGCCGCCCACGGCCACGGCGAAGAACTGGCCCAGCGCGCCGAGGGTTGCCACGTCGAGCTGCGTCGGGCCGCCGAGGGCCTGGGCGAGTGTGCCCACCAGCGGCAGCCCCGAGAACCCGGAGCCGTCGAGTCCGGTGATGCCGCCGACAATGGCCTGAATGACGGCGATGGGTACGGCGCTGAGGGGCACGGCATGGGCCAGGGCCTGTCCGAGGTCGAACAGCAGACCCTTGGCGCCGGGACCAAAAATAGCCCTGGCCGTGTCGGGCGACCCCATGAAGAAGAAGGCTGCGATCAGCAGCACCGGCGCGAAGATCCGGATGCCGAACTGAAAACCGGCCCGGGTGTGCTCGGTGAGTTTCTCGAACCCTGCCTTGCCGTACCCGCCGAGGGCGACGAAGACCATCACGATCCCGACGGTTCCGCCGAGCAGGGCCGTGGCATCCCCGCCCCGAAGCTTCAGGGCGAGCATACCCACGACGTCGAGGGCGAAGAGCATAGCGATGACGGGCAGGGCGATCCTCTTGAACCCCGGGCTGGCTGCCGTCCACTTCTCCCGCTCGTTCATGGTGTCGGGGGATACCTCAAAGGGGGCCCACTCGATGGGTCTGCCGGCGTTGGCCCGGATGTCCTGTCTGACGGAACGGAAGGACAGGGGCAGGGCGATGGCCGCCCAGACGAGCAGCATGGGAAGACTTTTCCACATGACGGAGTCGACGCTGATGCCGGCCGCTTTCGCCGTGATCCCCGGCGCGCCCTGGATGACGAAGTCCGTCGTCAGCGCGCAGCCGTAACCGAACATGCTGATCGCCATGGCGGCATTGATGGGCGAGAGGCCCGCCTTGATCGCCGCCGGGAGCAGCAGCGCCCCCACGAGCGCGATGGCCGGCGAGGGCCAGATGACCCAGGCCACGAGCATGATGACGACCCCCATGGTCCAGAAGGCCACCTCCGGGCTGACGAGCATCTTCTGGACGGGCCGGAACATCATCTCGGCCAGGCCCGTCTCCTCGAGCATCTTCGCCATGGCGACGATGATCGAGATGATGGCGATGATCCCGAGCAACTCCGTGAAGGCTACCGTCAGGGAGTTGAAAACGGCCTGGACGGCCTTGACGAAGCTTCCCGTGACGACCCAGGCCAGCACAAAGGAGGCCACGATGCACACGATCGGCGTCTCCCTCCGCATGGCCATGGTGACGAGTACGACGACGATGAAAAACGCGTAAACCCAGTGTGCAGGCGTCAGCTCCACGTCAGTTCCCTCCTCTGAACAGGTTCAGGAGACCCGCGTCTTCCACCCTCCTGCGGACGGCCTCCGGGTTTGTGTCGTAAAGCCCTCTCTCTCTCATCCGCTCGAAGTAGACCGAACCCGAAAAGGTGCACTTGAGGCCAAGGCCCTCTTTCGTGGCCATCTGCTCCCGCACGAACGTGACGGCGTCGCCCGAGGCGAGCGAGCAGGGCAGGATCAGCGGCTTTTCTCTCCGGGCGTGCCGCACGGCATTGTATCCCGCGAGCGTCCCCGTGACGATGGCCTCCGTGTGCCCCACGAGCAGGCCTGCCTTCTCGCCTGCACAGAAGAGGTTCTCGACCCCCCGCACCTTGAGGGTGTCATCCCGGGGGGACATGCCCACGTAACGGATGGAGTTTCCCAGCCCTCCGGCGTAGGGATCCTCGTAGCGGGCGTTCTCGAGGCCCCCGACCTTCCGCAGCGCCGCCAGCGGGAAGAAGGGCACCATGAGCTTGGCGTGCCCCGTGTCGAGCAGGACGAGGTTTTCCTGAAACGCGGGGATGGCGTACTGCTGGCAGGCCTTGATCGAGGTCCGGGCTTCCTTCTGCAGGGACAGGGGCAGAGGAATGACGACGACCCCCCTGTGATTCAGCTCGGCGACGAGGTCGTGCGAAAGGGATTCCTTCAGGAGCTTGCAGGAGCCGCTCATGGCGCCCACCTGGCCGTCCTTGCGGCCCATGATCTCACGGATGCCGCAGAGGGCCGTCACGCTGACCCTTCCCCCGAAGGCGGGGCAGCGCAGGACGCAGAGCACGCAGCCGTTGCCGTGCTTCGCGCACTGGCCGGGCGGGCCCGCCGTTCCCGTTGCGTCGACATAGGCGCCGGCCGCGAAGCTGACCGTCCCTTCGCCCTCCTTGCCGTGAATGGCGACGATGGCGCCGTTCCTCATCTCCACGTCGTTGATGCGGGTCGCAAGGCGGATCGCGATGCCCCTGGACTCGAGGAAAGACCTCACGAGGGGCTCCATGGTGGCCACGTTGTACAGGGAGGCGTGGGAATGCCCCGGGAATTCGATGTTGCGGTGAAGGGTGTTGGCGTCGGTCAGATCGAAGAGGTCGCCCCCGCCCAAGGCGAGCATCTCCTCGGCCGCGGTGAACCGACCGTTGTTGCGCATGATGCCACCCACGAGCCCCGTTCCCAGGAGCATGTCCGTGCGCTCGACGAGGGTGACCTCGGCCCCCTGCTTTGCGGCGGCGAGGGCGGCGGCGCATCCGGCCCATCCCGCCCCGACGACCAGGATTCTCATGGGGTTCCTCCCCGGGTTGAGGTGAGGCATCGTATCTGTTCTTTCGGGGCTTGTAAATGGGAAGAATATCCCCCGCACGAGAAAAACCCTAAGGCCCGAGGCCGACACTTCCGATGAAATAACCGGGGCATACCGATGAAGACATCCGGGGAAGACCTGCACCAGTTCGAATACGGCGTCGGGCTTGCCTCCCTCGTTGTCCTCGTGGCCGGGCTGAACATCCTCGACGCCATCTTCACGCAGCTGATCCTCGCCGCGGGCGGCGCCGAGTGCAATTCCGTCGTCCGGGCGACCGTCGATGCCTACGGCGACCGGTTCTGGGTCTGGAAGATCGCCGCCTCCTCCTCCCTGCTCGCCCTGCCGTGTCTCTACAGCCGCCTCAGGCTCTTCCGGGCGATCCTGGCCGGCACGGCCCTGCTCTTCGCGGGGGTCATCTGCTGGCAGCTGCATGTTTTCGCCGCAGGTCCTCTGGGTCGCTGAAAACCGGAAGCGCAAAACGCTCGCGATGCCAGGGGAGTATCATCGTCTTCGGCACCCTCCTTGCTGCACCCGCCACACCGCGAACCCCGCCGCGATGACAGCCGCTCCCACGAGGCTCTCGAGAGGCCTCTGCGATGCCGTGAAGACGATCATCGCCGCCACCCCCGCAAGGAAAACCCAGGGGACGATCGGCCAGCCCGGCACGGCCAGGGCGGCGCCCTCCCGCGCTTTGAGCCGAATCAGGGCCGCCACGGCAGCCGCCGTGCTCAGACTGAGGGTAAAGCCGATCCAGGTGAGCAGGGCCTCGAAGGTCGCACTCCAGAGAAAGAAGAGAGCCAGCCCCGCCTGGACGGCGATGGCCGCCCTCGGGGGGCCCGAGGCGACGGCAAGCCGCCCCGGCAGGTACCCGTCTGCCGCCATCTGCGCGTAGACGCGGGGCCCCGCCATCACGAGCGACGAGACGCTGCTGAGCAGCACGAGCGCGATAAGCCCCGCCACCGCCTCCTCCAGGGCGGCTCCGCCGATGGCCCGGGCGGCGATGCGCCCCACCTCGAGCTTTCCCGCCAGGTCGGCCGCCGGGGCCGAGAGGACGAATACGGCGTTGAGCGCCAGGTACAGGACGGTGACAATCGCCGTGCCGAGAATCAGCGATCGCGGGATCGTCCGCTCCGGCTCCCGGATCTCGCCACCCACGTACACGGCGGCGTTCCACCCGGAGTAGCTGAAGGAGATCCAGACGAGCGAGACCCCGAAGGCTGCCGCAGGAAAGGGAGGCGGGGAATCGACGGCGAGACCCGGCGTACGGCCGGCTGCGTAGGCAACGAAGACCAGGATCAGGATGACCTTGAGCAGGACTGCCCCATTCTGCACCTGCGCGCCGCGACGGACCTCGGACGAGTGTATCGCGGCAAACGCGAGGATCAGGGCGGTTCCGGCCAGGGCGGGAGGGGCGCCGCCGAACCAGGGCCTTGCGTACGCACCGAAGGCGAAGGCCGCCGCAGCGAGCGGCGCCGAGAAGCCCACGAAAAGCGACAGCCAGCCGGCCACGTAACCTGCCGCAGGGTGCAGGGCGCGGGAGAGAAACAGGTACTCGCCGCCTGATTCGGGGATGCGCCGGGCCAGCGCCCCGTAGCACAGCGCCCCGAGGGCCGCCTGCAGCCCCCCAACGGCCCAGGCAAGCAGGACATAGAGCGGAGAGCCGAGGTCCTCGAGCAGGAACCCGCTCGTGGTGAACACGCCCGCCCCGATCATGTTGGCCACCACGAGCGCCGTGGCGCTCGTGAGTTCGAGGCTTCTCTGCGACGTCACATCGCCCTCCCGCCGGGTACCGCCCCGGTGAACGGTCCAGGTGAAGTATAGGTGATCCGTCCCCCGGCGACAAGCGATATCCGGTCGACCCGGGCCCCGAAGTCGCGCCTTGAATCGGCGGGCCGGCTGGTTTACCATGTGTCGCAGGAAATCCGATCCAGGAGGGGACGATGGACGGGCATGCATGGATACGGTGGGGGATTGCACTGGTGGTGGCGGCGCTGCTTGTCGGCATGCCAGCCCGGCAGGCCCCGGCGAAGGGACCGTCCACTCCCGGGAGCACGAGCCAGATGACGGGGACCCCGGCGGGAGCCCTGCCGGCGAGCGTGATGATCGTGAAGAAATGGGACGGCGATTTTCCCGTCGCCGCGCTAAAGAAACTGCCCAGAGGCCAGCAGAAGGCCCCGGAAGGGTACATCGGGGACCCGGGCACATTCACGGAGGTGTGGAAGTCCTTCAGGCCGGGAGAAAAGGCGCCCCCCGTCGATTTCGGGACGAACATGGTCGTGTTCACGCGCAACGTGAAGTTCTACAACCGCAAGGCCATCACGAGGGTCACCCTTCTGGACGGAATCATGGAGATCCGGGGTGTCGAGACGATGACGTCGGTGCCCGTGACGAACAAGGTGGCCATGGCCATGGCCGAAGTCCCCCGACAGGGGGTGAAGACCCTCCGGGCCGGCGACAAGTTCATCCCCGTCAAGTGAATCCTCCGGCCGCGGCCTCGCCCGCGGGAAATAAAGCCTTGACCTGCCGGGGGGACTGTAGTAGCGTGGTGATGTGTCCGGCAGGGTCGGGAGAATCGGGCCGGGACGCCGGAGAAGGCAGATCAGCATTTTGACGCGTAGGGGTTGGCCGCCATACTCTCAAAGTGTGGCGGCTTTTTGTTATCCGTTCGCGACACGGTTCCGGGCCGTGACGCGAGTGCCGCACGGCGGAGAGCCTTGATAAAGGAGATAGCCATGAACAAGAAACTTTACGTCGGAAACCTCTCGAGCGAGGCGACGGAAGAGGAGCTGCGGTTCAATTTTTCCCAGGCGGGCACCGTCCTGTCGGTGAGTCTCATCAAGGACCGGATGACGGGTCTCAACAAGGGCTTCGGGTTCGTGGAGATGGAAACCGAGGAGGGCGCCCGGAAAGCCATCGAGTCCTTCAACGGGGGAGAGCTGCACGGCAAGGTCATCGTCGTGAGCGAGGCGAAGCCCCCGAAGGATCGCCCTGCGGGCGGAGGGTTCGGCAGGGGACCCGGGCGGCCGGGCGGGAGGCGCTATTGATTCCTCCCGGCGATCCCTGTAATCGAAGGGCCCCGAGGTCCCCGGGATGAGAGCCGGCATGGGTAAACCAAGACTGGTCCTGATCCACCCCGCACCCGACAAGGACCGCCTCATATCGCGGAGGAGAACGAAATCCTCCGTGGCCCAGCTGAACCTGCCCATCCTGGCGGCCCACGCCGACGACCGCTTCGACGTACGCATCCTCGACGAGAACGTCGAGGAGATCGACTTCGGCGCCGTCGAGGCCGATCTCGTCGGGATCTCGCTCATGACGAGCACCTCCCTGCGCGGATACGAAATCGCCGGCGATTTCCGTAAACGGGGCATCCCCGTCGTCCTGGGGGGCATGCACGTCTTTTTCATGCAGGACGAGGCGCTGGTCCATGCCGACGCCCTCGTGGTCGGGGAGGGAGAGTACGCCTGGAACGACCTGCTGGACGATTTTCTGGCCGGCCGGTTGAAAAAGAGCTACCGCGCCGAACGGCTGCACGATCTCAAGGGCCTGCCGCGTCCGCGGCTGGATCTGCTCAGGCCCGGGGCCTATTCCTTCCCGAACGTCGTCGAGACCTCCCGGGGCTGCCCCAACAGATGCAACTACTGCGCGGTCACCGAGTTCTGGGGGACGAAATTCCGCTTCCGCCCCGTCGAGGAGGTAATCGACGAGATCAGGGCCCTGCCCACGGGGAACCTGCTTTTCATCGACGACAACCTGTTCGGCCACCCGCCGCGCTCCAAGGAGCTGTTTCGCGCCCTGATCCCGCTGAAGCGCCGCTGGGTCGGCCAGGGCGACCTGCGGCTGGCGCGGGACCCGGAACTGCTGGACCTTGCCGCCCGGAGCGGCTGCAAATGGCTTTTCATGGGCTTCGAGACGACGAGTGTCGAGAACCTGAAGACCCTCGGCAAGGCCAGGCTCAACCGGGCTCCGGAATACGAGCGCTCCATCGCCGCCATCCACGGGGCGGGAATCAAGATTCTGGGTTCCTTCATGTTCGGGCTTGACAACGACGGCCCGGACGTCTTTGCCCGTACGCTCGACTTCTGCATCGAAAACCGCCTGGAGTGCGCGAACTTCTACCTCCTGACCCCCCTGCCCGGCACGAAGCTCTTCGACGACATGAAAAGACAGGGCCGCATCGAGCACTTCGACTGGTCGCGCTACGACGCCAACCACGTGGTCATCCGGCCGGGCAGCATGTCAAAAAAGGACCTGCTCGAAGGGTACATCCGGACCTACCGATCCTTCTATTCGACCGGCTCCATCGCCAGGCGCGCACTCCGCACGAAGCGCGACAAGTTCCACACGGTTGCCATGAACGTGGGCCGCAAGCTCAACGCGCGTTACTTCGAGGAAGGCTGCCGGCTCTGATGCACAAGGCGCACCCCGGCTCCTTTCCCGGGGCGGACGCGGCCCCCCTTTCCCGAACCGCCCCTCTGTTTCACTCCTTCGGGCGAAAAAGCGCCGCCCGCGGGTCGAACGCGCGATCCGGAGTCTTACGCCGCCGTCAGGGATTTGAACGGGGCTCATCAGATTCTCGCCAATGGCGGGGGTATCCCGGACGGCGTAGAAGTAATCAAGGGCCAATCCGGTCCGGCGGGAAGAAGCCTGGCGCTGCGGCTCAAGGGTCATGGCCAGCGGCCGTCTCCCGCGAAAGGCGGGATCGCCATGCGGGTCCCCGTGCCGAGCCCGGCGCTTCGGGTCGCCCCGCTGACCCGAAGCGCCGGGCTCGGGGAGAGGTCGGAAAGAGCAGGTTTTCCCAGGTCGGCACACAAAAAGGAGGCGCGCCATGTTTACACCGAAATCGATCCTGGTTCCCACGGACTTTTCGGAGCATTCCGACAGGGCCGTCCGGCAGGCCGTGGACATTGCCGAGCAGCACAACTCGAAGATCTACCTCCTGCACGTCGTCGATCGGCTGCAACAGTGCGCCATCGACTACTGCATTCCCCAGGAGACCATGATGAAAGTCCAGTCCGACAGCGAGAAGGAGGCCGCGAAGAAGATGCGGGAGGAGGCCGAAAAGATCCTGAAGACAAAAAACATCGACCTCGTCTTCGACGTGAAGGCCGGAATTCCTTACGAGGAGATCCTGAAGGAGCAACAGGAGCGAAAGGCCGACCTCATCGTCATCGCCTCCCACGGCCGGACGGGGCTTCTGAGAACGCTCATCGGTTCTGTGGCCGAGAGGGTGATGCGCGAGGCGAAATGCCCCGTTCTGCTCGTCCGTTAAGAAGCGCCGCCGCCCGGAGGATTGTCGAGCTCTCCCCGTCTTTCCCCGGTGTCGTCCCGGCGGTCTCTCGATCAAAAAACGGCGGACCCTCCCGGGCCCGCCGTTTTCGAAGGGGAAGCGAACCCCTCAGGCAGCCTTCCTCTCCACCGCATCGCAATTCAGGCAGATCGAGAGACCCTGCCGGTAGATGAAATCCATCACGTCGCCCTTCATCACGTTGGCAAGATCCTCCTGCCGGGCCTTTATCCGCCGCCTCTGGCAGCTCTGCTTCGTGATGAGCAGGTTGCCGGGCTGGTAGGGACATCGGATCATGTTCTGCCGGTTGCGGGTGATCCATTCGTTGATCTTCTTTTGCATGTCTCCCATGGCACCCTCCTTTCGATGCGCCTGCCGGCGGACGGTTTCGTCGTTGCGATTGTCCCGCAAATCCGGGGGAACCTCCATTTTCCGAAGCATGATTCCGTGCCTCGAAAGACCCCAAGGGGCTCTAAGGAAAAGGAGGGGATGCGCTAGGGATTAAGCCGAGGACGCATAAAGGGAATTTCCATTTCATCCAGCCCCGATCGATGGTATAAAAAAAGAAAAACGCCGGTTCGGCGGCCGAAGGCGTCCCCATCTCCCGGGGCGCGGGGGCCCGGCGGGAGACAGGCGCGATGGGTACCATACGGGTATTGCTAGCCGACGACCACAAGATCATTCGCGACGGGCTCAGAACCCTGATCGACAGGGAGGCCGGAATGGAGGTGGTCGCCGAGGCGGAAAACGGCCGCAAGACCGTCCGGCTTGCCCAGAAGCTCCGCCCCAGCGTGGTTGTCATGGACGTGACCATGCCGGACATGAACGGGATCGATGCGACGAGGAAGATCGCGGAAGAGGCTTCCGGCGTCCGCGTCATCGGGCTGTCGATGCACTCGGACCGGAGGTATATCCTGGGCATGCTCGAGGCCGGCGCGAGCGGTTACCTGCTCAAGGATTGCGCCTTCGAGGAACTGGCGGCGGCCATACGGAATGTGGCGGCGGGGAATACCTACCTCAGCCCGAAGATCGCAGAGGTCGTCGTCAAGGGTTATCTCGACAGGACGCCCGGGTCTCCCCCCGGTCCGGGCTCCTCGCTGACCCCGCGCGAGCGGGAGGTTCTCCAGCTGCTGGCCGAAGGGATGGCCGCCAAGGAAATTGCCGCGCATCTCAACGTGAGCGTCAAGACCGTCGAGACGCACCGGCGCAACATGATGGAAAAGCTCAACATGCACAGCATCGCCGAGCTGACGAAATACGCCGTCCGCGAGGGGCTGGTGAGCATCGAGGGGTAGCCCGTCATCGCCTTGCCGTCCGGTTCGTCCTGCCCGCCTGCCTGGGGCTTCCCGCCGTCTTCGGCAGAACCACGGTCACCCGGGCCCCCTTCCCCGGCTCGGAGTCGATCACAATGGTTCCCCCGTAGGATTTCACCCGTTCGCGAATACTGAAAAGGCCGAAGCCGCCCTCCGCTCCGGCCAGGCCGATATCCCCTGCATCGAACCCCGAGCCGTCATCGGCGACGATCACCCTGACGAACTTCCCTTCTTCGGCGATCCGGATGTCGGCGTTGCGCGCCCGGCTGTGCTTGACCACGTTCTGGACAAGCTCCTTGACGACCTGGAAGATCATCAGGTCCAGCTCCTGGCCCAGGTTGCCGAGTTTTCCCGAAAAGGTGCACGCAAAGGAAATGTCCTGTCGGGCCCTCACGTCCTCGGCCAGCGCGTCCACCGCCGCCTGCAGCCCCATGTCGTAGAGCACGGGATTGGTGATGTCGGTCATCAGCGCCCTCGTCTGGCGGATGGACTGGCCGATGAGCTCCTCGGCCTCGGAGACCGCCTTCCGGCCGTCTTCGCCGCCGGGCATGCTCCTCAACAGGTCGAGCCGCATCTTTGCGGCCGCCAGCGTCTGCGCCACCTCGTCGTGCAGGACGCCGGAAATCCGCTTCCGTTCCCGTTCCTCGGCGATGACGAGCTCCGAGGCCAGCCGCCGCAGGTCGTCACGGCTCCGTTCCAGGTCCTCCATGAGTATCACCAGCTCCGCCGTGCGCTCCCTCACCTTCTCCTCCAGCCCCTCCTTTGCCTCCCTCAGGGCCTCCTCGACCTGTTTGCTCTCCGTGGCGTCGATGCAGATGCCGGACATGCTCAAGGGTTCGCCGTTGCCGCTGTAGACCGTCCTGCCCCGGGCGCGTATCCAGCGCAGCCGGCCGTCGGGGCGGATGATGCGGAACTCGTTCTCCAGGGGTATCCCCTCCCGCACCGAGCGCAGGATCCGCTGCGTGGCCGGCTGCCGGTCGTCCGGATGGACGGTCCCCTGCCAGGTCTGGAACGTGGCCGGGGTCGCGGGGTCGAGGCCGAACAGGGAGTAGAGTTCCTCCGACCAGGTGATCGCTCCCGACGGGATGTCCCATCCCCAGATCCCGGCATTGGCCGCCAGCTGGGCGATCTTGAGCAGTTCATGATGGGCGCGGAGGGCTTCCTCGGCCCTCCTGCGTTCCGTGATATCCCGCCCGAAGGAGATCGTCCCCTTCACCGTCCCGCCCTCGCGAAGCTCGCTGTTGCGCCACGAGATGATCCGTTCCCGGCCGTCCTGGGTCAGGATGGGATTCTCGTATTCCTCGGGCAGGGCGCCCTCGTGAAGGCGGCTGAACGCCTCCCAGGCGGACGGGAACCGGTCCCTCGGCACGACGACCTCGAACCAGTTGCGGCCCAGGATCTCGGCGCGGGCGTATCCGGTCACCTTTTCGGCCTGATCGTTGAACGTCATGACGTTGGCCGCCGCGTCGAGCCCGATGATGAGGACGTTGGCCGTCCGGATGAGCGTCTCGGCATAGTCCTTGGCCAGCTGGAGGGCCTCCGTGCGCTCCGCAACCCGCCTCTCGAGGGACTCGTTGATCTCCCGGAGGGCGGTCTCGGCCTTTCGGACTTCCGTGATGTCCCGGGCCGCGGCGAAGAGGCCCAGGATTTCCCCGGCGCTGTTCCGGTAGACGCTTGCGTGATACATGACGTCCGTCGTCTTCCCGCCTGCATGACGGATCGTGAGCGGGTAGTCGCGGACTTCGCTTTCGGCGAAGGCCTTCCGGTAGCCGCGCCGCGCCGCGCCGGGATCGGTGAAATAGTCGGAGAAATCCGTGCCGATGAGGCGATCGCGCGCGAGCCCCGTGACCTGCTCCGTGGCCCGGTTCACGTCCGTGATCCGGCCTTCCCGGCTGATGGTGACCAGCGGGTCGAGGCTTGCCTCGAGCAGACTGCGCCCGTAATCCACGGCGGCCAGCAGCTCTGCCGTCCTCTCTCGGACTCTTCGCTCCAGAAGATCATTCGCTTCCCGTAGTTTCTCCTCGATCCGCTTTCTCTGGGAGACGTCGCGGATGATGATCGTCCGGGTCGCGCGTTCACCGGATCCTGTCTCCGGGGAAACGGACAGCTCGGCGGGGAAGGTCGTCCCGTCCCTTTTCGCCATTTCCATCTCCACGTCGCGGCAGGACTGGCGGGAAAGGCACCCTTCGAACTCGGCAAGAGACGATTTCGACACCATGATCTCCGCCACGCTCCGGCCGGCGGCCTCGTCCCGGCGGTATCCGAGCGTTTCCTCGGCGGCCGGGTTCATCAGGATGATCTTCCCCTCCCGGTCGATGGCCAGAACGGGATCGGCGGCCATTTCGATGAGGGTTTTGTAGTGCGTTTCGGACTCCCGGAAGAACGCGGCAAGTTCCCGCTCGACGGTTGTACCCCTGCTCCTGGCCTCGCCCAGGGCGTTGAACGATGCCACGACCAGGTACACGTTTCCCAGGTACTGCGCCGCCCGCCCGAGCCAGTTGAGCGGACTCCCCGGCACCGCGACGGCGATGCCGACGAGCCCCGTGGCGATCAGCAGCAGCGCGTTGACGGTATAGAGGAGAAAGCCGCCTCTCCTTTCCGCATAAACCGTCATCATCAGCAGGGCGGACGTCAACAGAAGGGTGACGGACAGGGTGAGCACGACCTGCCGGAGGATCGTGGGCCTTTCCCCGGCGATGAAAAAAGACGGCATCGACTGCAGAGCGGTTTCGGTTGCCAGGATTGCCCCCAGCGCAAGGATCGCGGCGCAGGCCGCCATGGCGACGGTGCCCCGGCGCTTTTCGATCTTCAGCGCAATTCCGAATGACGTATTGAGGGCGCTCCAGAAGAAAAGCAAAGAGGCACATAGCACCCCCAGGTTATGAACCGTTTCCGCTTCGTCCGGCCCGTGGGGAGGGCGGATCATCCACCCAGAGATCAGGGAGGTCAGGCCGAACGCAAGCACGCCGCAACCCAGGAGCAGCACATTTAAAAACCCGCCGCGCAGAAAACTCCTGAAACACAGCGCGGTGATCAGCACGCCAAGGCCCGTGATGAAAACGGTGTTCAGGACGAGAAGCAGCCAGGGCGGCTCGAAGACATACCGGGAAGAGCGGAGTTCGGGTCCGGCCCCGGCGAGGATGCCGAAACACAGGATGGCCAGCAGGACGGGCAGGGATTCAATCCGGCTGAGCAGGGGGAATGCCACCTTCTTCTTGCCAGGCGTTCCCGATGGACGGGCCATGGCGCCATCTCCTTTGGTGCAATCGCGAAGCCGCCGATTCCACAACGCTCCCCTGCGGAAGGGATTCGGGCTTCCCACCGAACCCTTCTCCGGGCTTTCCCGGGAGACTTCGACCCGCGGATGCCGCTGTCCGGGGCCCTCTGCCGGGAGGGCCCCGGACGGGAGAGTCTGTAGTGTAAGCGATTTCGTGCCGGATTGCATGTGAAAACGGGGCGCCGCTGCCGCCCCGCCGCTGGCGACGCCTCCTGCGATATTTCTTCCGTCCTTTTCAGGGATTTCCTGATTTGTTTTTGAGCGGCCATGGGCTAGAGAGAATGCAGGGCATATGACCGCAGGCTCTTCGAAACGACGAACCTCCCCCCGCACACGGGAATGGGTGACATGAACACCAGGGTACTGCTCGTCGACGATCACAAGATGTTCCGCGATGGACTCCGGGTGCTGATCAACGCCGAACCGGGGATGGAGGTCGTGGGCGAAGCCGTCGACGGCAGGGAGGCCGTCGAGATGGCCCGCCGGCTCTCGCCCGACGTGGCCGTCATGGACATCAGCATGCCGGGGATGAACGGGATCGAGGCAATGAGGCATCTCCTGCAGGACAACCCGAAGATCAAGGTGGTCATGCTCTCCATGTATTCAAGCGGTCCCCTGGTGAGCAGCGTCCTGGCGGCGGGCGCCTCGGGCTACGTCCTGAAGGGATCCGACTTCTCCGAGCTGGCCGAGGCGATCCGCAGTGCCTGCGGCCGGAAGGACTCCTGAGTGAACACCCGCTCCCCGTCGCGACGGCATCGCCTCCGGCCCGGGACTGGCTCCTGCACACGGCGGGAGACCGGTTTCTTGCGGGAGAGGCCCGGCCCTGCGAATCCTGCTATAATGGCGGGCAGCCGCACACATCCCGCAGAACGCCGGGGGAGCTCATGCCGCAGAACGTGGAATCCCTGGAGCGGTTCTGGGCCGTTGCCGACCCGGAGCTGATCCGGTCCCTTCAGAGCGGCCCGCAGGGCCTTTCGAAGGAAGAAGCCTCGAACCGCCTCGTACTCCACGGGCGAAATTTCCTCCGGGCGAAGAAGCGAACCGACGTCCCGGCCCTGCTCCTTTCGCAGTTCTCCAGCCCCATCATCCTGATCCTCATTTCCGCCGCCGTCATCTCTTTGCTTCTCGGCGACTCCGCCGATGCCGTCATCATCCTCGTCATCGTCGGGCTCAGCGGCCTGCTGGGCTTCTGGCAGGAGCGGGGCGCCGCCGGGGCCATGGAGACGCTTCTGGCTCTCGTCGAGGTCAAAGCGGCGGTGCTCCGCGACGGGGCAGAGGCGGAGGTCCCTCTCGAGGAGGTCGTGCCGGGCGATGTCGTGCTGCTTCGGGCGGGAGACACAATCCCGGGGGACTGCCGGATCCTGGAGTCGAGGGATCTCTTCGTCGACGAGTCGACCCTCACGGGGGAGACGTTCCCCGTCGACAAGCAGGCCGGGATCCTGCCGCAGGACACCCCGCTCGCCGGGCGGAACAACGCCCTTTTCATGGGGACCCACGTGGTGAGCGGTACGGCCCGCGCCCTCGTCGTCAAGACGGGCCTTTCGACCGAATTCGGCCGGATCTCCGAGCGGCTGCGGTTCAGGCCCCCCGAAACGGGCTTCGAAATCGGCGTACGGCGGCTCGGCTATCTCCTCATGGAGGTTACCCTGTTCATCGTCATCCTCGTCTTCGGGTTCAATGTCTACCTCCAGCGGCCCGTCCTGGAGTCCTTCCTCTTCGCCATGGCGCTTGCCGTTGGCCTGACCCCCCAGCTCCTGCCCGCCGTCATCACCGTGAATCTCGCCCACGGCGCCCGGCGAATGGCCGTAAAGCGCGTCATCGTGAAGCGTCTGGCCTCCATCGAGAACTTCGGCAGCATGAACATCCTGTGCTCCGACAAGACGGGGACCCTCACGGAGGGCGCCGTCCGGCTCCGCGAGGCCCTGGACATCGAGGGCAACCGCAGCGAACAGGTTCTCCTGCACGCGGTTCTCAACTCTGTTTTCGAGACGGGCTTCCCCAACCCCATCGACGATGCCGTCCGCGCCGTCGGCGGGAAGGCGCCCGCAGGCTGGGAAAAGCTCGACGAAGTCCCCTACGATTTCGTGCGGAAGCGGTTGAGCATTCTCGCGGCCCGGGACGGCAGGTCTGTCATGATCACAAAGGGGGCCTTCCGGAACGTGCTGGACGTCTGTTCTGCGGCGGCCGCCCCCGGGGGGGCCTCCCTGGAGCTGCGGGCCGTTTGCGCGCAGATCGAGAGGCGATTCGAGGATCTGAGCCGGCAGGGATTCCGCGCACTCGGTGTCGCCGTTCGCGAGATGGACGGCGCTGCCGCCATCGGAAAGGAAAGCGAAGAGGCCATGACCTTCCTGGGCTTCCTCGTCTTCGAAGACCCCCCGAGGGCGAACATGGAGGAGACGATCGGAACGCTGCGGGAGCTCGGCGTTCGGCTGAAGGTGATCACGGGAGACAATGCCGTCGTTGCCGCCGCCGTCGGCGGCCGGGTGGGGCTTGACCGGTCGACGATCCTCACAGGCCGCGATCTTCGCGCGATGAGCGACGAGGCGCTGGCGCAGCGCCTGGGCGATGTGGAGATCTTTGCCGAGATCGAGCCGAACCAGAAGGAACGGATCATCCGCGCCCTGAAGAAGGGAGGGAGCATCGTGGGTTACATGGGCGACGGGATCAACGACGCCTCGGCGCTTCATGCCGCCGATGTGGGCATCTCCGTCGACAGCGCCGTGGACGTGGCCAGGGAGGCGGCCGACATCGTCCTTCTGGACCGCAGCCTCGAGATCCTCGTGGACGGGGTCCGCGAGGGCCGGAAGACCTTCGCCAACACGATGAAGTACGTCTTCATGGCCACGAGCGCCAACTTCGGCAACATGTTCAGCATGGCGGGGGCCTCCCTGTTCCTGCCGTTTCTTCCTCTGCTGCCCACGCAGATCCTGCTGACGAACCTGCTCACCGATCTGCCCGAGATGACGATTTCGACGGACAGCGTCGACCGGGAACTCTTGGAGCGGCCGCAGCGGTGGGACATCCGGTTCATCCGGACCTTCATGATCGTCTTCGGGCTCCTGAGCTCCGTCTTCGATTATCTGACGTTCGGGGTTCTTCTGCTCGTCCTGAAGGCCGCACCGGAGATGTTCCGGACAGGGTGGTTCATAGAGTCGGTCGTGTCGGCCTCGCTCATCGTCCTGGTCATCCGGACCCGCAAGCCCTTCTTCCGGAGCCCGCCGGGGCGGCTGCTGTTCACCGCCACGCTCGCCGTGGGGGCCGCCGCGGTCATCCTGCCTTTCACGCCGCCGGGGACCCTCTTCGAGTTCAGCCCCATTCCCCCGGAGTTCATCGCCCTCATGGGCGCCATCGTCGCGGCCTACGTTCTCGCCGCCGAGGGGGCCAAGAGGGTCTTCTATGCGCGCATCGCGCAGGGCCGCCCCTGAACGTCCCTGGTCGGGCCGGCAGACAGGAAAGCCCGGCCGATCCGGCCGGGCTCCTCTGCGTCCGATGAGGGCGAGTCCCTATTTCCCGACAACGAGTTTCTGCCCGGGCCTGACCGGGTCGTCCTCGCCGAGGTTGTTGAGCTTGCGCAGCTCGGCGGGCTTCATCCCGTATTTCTTGCTGATGCCGAAGACGGTTTCACCCTTCTGGACCGTGTGCGTTTTCCTGCCCGCCGAAACGGCCGGCTTTTCCTTTTTTTCCTTGACCGCCGCTTTCGGCTTTTCCGCCGCCGCGGCGACGGGCCTCTTTTCCAGGGTCTCGACACGCTGCGCGAGCGTGTCGATCTTTCCGGCGAGGGCCGCCTCGGCCCCCTCGGCGGGCAGCCTTGCCTGCAGGGCCGCCTGCTGCTTCTCCAGCGCCACGATCTTCTGCTCCATGGCAGAGAGCTTCGTCTGCATGAGTCGGGCCTCTTCCTTGGAAACCCCGCCGCTTCCGAGCATCAGGTAGATGCCCCCGAGGACGGCAAGCACCGCAACCCCGACGGCGGCGATCACGCCGATCTTTTTCTTGTCCGGCCCCGACTGTCTGCGTTCCGGCGAGTAGACCTCCTCCTCCGCGTCCATCAATCGGATTTCGGGATCCTCGGGCATGGCAATGCATCCTCCTGGCTCTTATTAGGCCCCCTCCTGACCCAGGAGCCCTATACCATATATTTGCAACGCGTGAAACCAAAAAACCGGTTCTCGAGAGCCTTTGCCGGGGATAGGCGGCGGCGGCGGTTGTCCCCCTCGTCCCTCGCGACACCCGCCGCGCGCAGCGCAGGCGGCTACTGGACCGTGAAGGGGTGGGATGCCTTTCCGATGAGCACCCACTGGCCATTGACCAGTTTCCAGGCGTGAACCAGGAGGGCATAGCGGCCGGGCGTCGTGACCGTCAGGCTCTGCGAGCTCGACTGGTTGGTGAAGGTTACGGGCCCCTGGGGGTCTCCCACGGCGCCCCAGGTGAACCCGTACATCTCGCCGGGGGCTTCGGGGGCGATCCTCGCCTCGAAGCTCCCCCGTGCCGCCCCGTTGCGGAGCGCCAGGGCGGCAGGTCCGGAGATGGAGACTCTCTGCTGCACCCGGGGCCCGCCGGTAATGCAGCGGGAGGCCTCGGCGGTCTTGAGCCACTGCCGGCCCTCCCACCTCCACGCGGCGACCCGGACGGTGTTGGTTCCTTCTCCGGGGATGGTCACCTTCGCCCGATCCCCGTTGCCCCCGAAGACCCTTCCGTTGACGCTCCACACGAATCCGTATTGAGCCTCCGGGACCGGCGAAACAAGCCGGGCCCGCAGCGTGATTTCCTCGCCGGCGAAGCCCTGCGCGGCCGAGGCGTCAATGACCAGCGCCGACCCGGACGAGTCCGGCTCTCGCCCCGCTGCGGGCTCCAGCGCCCGGCAGCGCTCCTGCTGCTCCGCGATTTCCGCCTCCGCAGGCCTCGCCTCCCGGGCAACGTAGTTCCGCCGGGACTGCAGGTTCATCTGTAGAACCGACAGGGTGTCTTCCGTCTCCTGTCGTTGCTGCGCCAGGGGTGGAAGCTCGGCTCTCAGGCGCGAAAGCTCCGGGTTCACTTCCTCGCCGAGCCTCCGGCTCATCCGGTCCAGGCGGCTGCAGGCGCCCGACAGCGACGGCAGCCAGGCCTCCCGACACTCGGTCTCGGCCTTTGGCAGATCGGCCGTCAGGGTCCTGTGCTCCGTTTCCAGCAAGGCAAGCCTCTTCGAAGACTCCCCGTGTTTCGCGTTCAGGGTGTCCAGCTTCGCCTGCAGCTCGGCGGCGTGCGCCTCCATGCCGGGCAGGTCGGCCTTCATGCGGTCGTAGTACAGCGCCTCGTCGATCATCTGGGCCAACTTGTGCCGGCAGGCGGCGTAGCCGGCCCTGCCCGTTCGGCTAAGGTCGTCGATTCCCTGGGCCTCCGAGGGACCCGCGGACGGCGGGAACGTCAGAACGAAGAGGACGAACAGGGCAAGCCCGGCGGGGCGTCGAAACAGGAAAGCGGACATCGGGATTCCTCTCAGGGTGGATTTCGCCGTTTTTCATGCAGGAGCGGTGCCAGCCGCCTGCCTGTCGCAAGGGGTCGGAAATTTGAACGGGAAGGACGATAAACGTATGCTGCGCGGGGGCATCGGCATGGGTCCGCCGCCCCGGGCACCGCCGCGGAGGGGGGGGAGGGCGTCCCTCATCGCGTTTTGCTGACGGGATACTAACTTCTCGATTTTCGGGTGGATTTTCTCTTTCTTCGGGCCGGTTCGCCGGCGCCCGCGCCTGCAAAATGAGCGGCGCCGCCTACAGGACGTCTTCCCGATCGGGCGACGATAAGATCAAGGGGATTGGTATCCCGTTTGCAGGGAGAACCGTCCGGATCACCCAATTCACAGAGGAGGTATTTCATGTCTCGCAAGTCAATCATTCTCTGTCTCACCCTTTCCCTCGTCCTGCTTGTGGCCGGCAGCGCCTTTGCCGCGACGTTCAGCGGCACCGTGACCACGAGCAAGAAGGAAAGCCAGATGGCCCTTCCGAAGGATGTCCCTCTGGCCGGCGCGCAGATCATTGTCGGCAAGGACCTGCAGCTCGATGTCGGCGGCTCCGGGGCCGACACCATCCGGGGCAAGGTGGCCGCGAAGATGACGACGAACGACAAGGGGAAATTCACGGCGAACCTGCCGAGCGGCAAGTACACCGTCATCCTGTGGAAGACCCGGTACACGCCTGCCACCTACACGGTGACCGTGCCGAAGACGAACTTCCGGGGGCAGATCAGCGTTCAGAATCAGCGGATCCTCCACACGAGCCTCTCGTTCAAGTAAGCCCTCGAAGGGCGTTTTCGATCCTGTTTCAGGCCATAAGGAGGCAGGGCCGCTGTCGGCCCTGCCTCCAGCGTCACCAGAATCCCCCGTGCCTCCCTCATGGCCGATTCGCGCATGGCGAATAGTAGGAGCTGAACACCCGGTTGTCCCGGCAGTCGAATCCCCGATGGCGCATCTTGAATTGGTGGAGGCCGAAGTCCACCTCGCGGTAGAGCTCCTTCGCCCGCAGCTCTCCGAGGAGAAACCGGATCTTGGTCTCCTCGATGAAGCGGATGAGGTCGACGATTTCGCGCTTCAGGGAAGCTGCCGTCCTGCCGTCGTCAAAGGGGGCGACGGCCTTGGCAATTTCACGCTGCAGATCCCCTTTGAGGTCTTCGCTGCCGATGACGCCGAGGATTTCATCCCGTACGGAGAAAAGCTGCTCATGGCTCATCGTCCCTGTTTCCCCCGTGTCCGTTCCGGTTTGCCCGCAAGGTCGAAGAAGTCACAGATCCGCACGAAGAGCCGACGAAGCTCCTTCTCCTCCGTGACTCTCACGGAAATTTTCTTGCCCTTCAGGATTGCCCTTCCCAACTCGCCGATGCAGGGGGAATCCCCCTGGCTCGTGATGACGATGACCGCGTCATCCGACTTTTCCAGCACGATCAGGTCGCCCGCCGGGCAGTGCTCTTCCCCGACGAGAGAGCGGAGGTCCGCCGAGTTGAAATATCGGGGGCACGGCATGTCCTCGTGCATGTAGACCATGGCAACGTCCTGTGCCATCGTGGCACCTCCCTGGGATTTTTGCCGGGTCGTATTCTCCGGTGCCCGAGTGCGAGAGGCAACCCGTGTGCCGTTGCGGGTTGATCTCAGAATTCCCAATGATACCGGGATCGTGGAAGGGGCCGGGGCCGGGATCCCCGCAGGCAGGGCTGCGTGCCGCTGTCCCGCGGCGGACCCCGGCAGACCGAATGTCGTGGATAATCGGACCCTTGCGCAGGCATGCCGGAACGGAATAGTCTGATCTGGAGCGGCTGCTCCGGGACCCGCTGCAGCGCCTGGCCCTGTCTCGGACATCTCCCCGCGGGCGCCGAAAGACCGTTTGTCCCTTGTCCTTTATTTTCCCGGGTCGGCATGATATGAACATGGCCCTCGGAACGGAGACGGAGTTTCCCATACCCGCTCCTCGGGGTACGCGAGCCGCTCGGCAGTGCCGGGCCCCGGCCTCCTGCAAAGGGGCCGTCCGGGGCAGCGGTGCCCTTCGAGTGCCGCCTCAGGGCCTGCCGTTTCTGCCGCGGTGGACCCGACCGGCTGATTGGGGGCATCGAATGCGCCCGTACGCCAGAACCGAAACGTCTCACCGGTCCTGCGTTGACATCTTTGGAAGGAGGAAGTCATGAACCCCATCGTCCGCACGCTGATTGTCGCCGCCGCCCTGCTCTGCCTCGCCCTGCCGGGCGCGTCATGGGCGGCAAAGGAAGTCGTCCTGTATTCGTCCAATCCGCCCGAGGCTATCGACCTGGTGAGCAAGGGCTTCGAGAAGAAAACAGGGATCAAGGTCTCCACGGTGCGGCTTGGCACCGGCGAGGCGATGAAGCGCATCCAGGCCGAGAAGGACCGGCCCCTGTGCGACATCTTCTGGAGCGGCGATGTGGCCGTCCTCGACACGGCAAAGGAATTTTTCATGCCCTACCGCTCGCCCCAGGCGAAGGCCCTGCCCGCGGGCTACATCGACAAGACGGAACGCTGGACGAGCACCAACACCCACGTCATGGTCATCATGCTCAACAAGTCCCTCGTGAAAGAGGGCGACCGGCCCGGGGCCTGGAAGGATCTCCTCGATCCGAAATGGAAGGGCAAGCTCGTCATGGCCAACCCCGAGAAGTCCGGCTCGGCCTACGCCCAGGTCTACGGGATCTGGAAGCTGTACGGCTGGGAGGGCATCAGGAAGCTCATTGCCAACGCCAAGGTTCTCGACAGCTCGAGCCTGATCTACAAGGGTGTCGCCGCGGGGGAATACCCCGTCGGGATCACAATGGAGTACGCCGCCCACCGCTACGTCGCGGGCGGCGACAGGAACGTCGCCATCGTCTACCCCGCCGACGGGGCCTTCCTCGCCCCCGAGGCGGCGGCGATCGTAAAGGGCGCCCCGCACGCCGAGGAGGCCAGGAAGTTCTTCGACTACCTGCTCTCCAAGGAGGTCCAGGACGAGATCTTCCGGCAGTTCTCGCGCCGGCCGGCGCGGCTCGATGCGGCGGCGGTCAAGGGACTGCCCGCCCTGAAGGCGATCCCGGTGCTGAAGACCTTCGATCTCATGGAGGCCACGGCGAAGGAGAAGGAGATCCTGAAGCAGTGGAAGCAGATCATCCTCTCGAAGTAGGCCGGGCATGCAGGTTGTCCTGAAGGGCATCAGCAAGGTGTTCGGAAAGCTTCGCGCCGTGGACGATGTGAGCCTCGAGATCGGCGACGGAGACTTTTTCACGCTGCTGGGTCCCAGCGGCTGCGGCAAGACGACGCTGCTTCGGGTGATCGCCGGCTTCTATCCTCCCGACGGGGGGGAGGTGTACTTCGGCGAGAGGCTCGTGAACGACGTCCCGCCGCACCGGCGTGAGACGGGGATGGTCTTTCAGAACTATGCCCTCTTTCCCCACCTCACCGTCCGGGAGAACATCGCCTACGGCCTGAGGGTCCGCAAGGTCGGACGGGCCGAGATGGACGCCCGCATCGGGGAGATGATCCGCGGCGTACGCCTCGAGGGGCTCGAAAAGCGTTTCCCGGGCCAGCTCTCGGGCGGGCAGCAGCAGCGGGTCGCGCTCGCCCGGGCGCTTGTCATCTCGCCGCAGATCCTGCTCATGGACGAACCCCTTTCGAACCTCGACGCCAAGCTGCGCGTCGCCATGCGCGAGGAGATCCGCCGCATCCAGAAAGAGCTCGGGATCACCACGATCTACGTCACCCATGACCAGGAGGAGGCGATGGCCGTCTCGGACCGGATCGCGATTCTCAACCTCGGTAGGCTCGAGCAGCTGGGAACCCCCGGCGAGATCTACTTCCACCCCCGAAGCCGCTTTGCCGCCGAGTTCATGGGCGGCAGCAACCTCTTCGAGATGCGAGTGCTGAGCTGCGACGAGGCTGTGCCCAGGCTTCGCGCCGAGATCAACGGGTTCCCCCTCACCCTGAAAGCCCGGCGGCCTGCCTGCGATCGGGCGTATCTCTCCGTGCGGCCCGAGTGGGTACGCCTCACGGAGGATGCCGGAGAGGACGTCGTCGAGGGGACCGTGGAGAGCGCGACGTTCCTGGGGGCGCTGGTTCGGTACCGCGTGAAGGCCCTGGGCGGCCATGTCACGATCGAGGTCCACACCCCCCGCTCGGAGGACATCCGGCTCGAGGGAGCGTCCGTCCGGTTCCGGTTCGACCCGGAACGGCTCGCGATCCTGGGGGACTGAGGGGAGGCCATGCCGCGCATCGTCAATGCCTGGAACGGGGTGTTCGTCCTGGCCTTCGCCGTCATCTTCCTGGCCGTCGTCTACCCCATGTTCACCATCTTCCGGGCGAGCTTCGTGAGCCCCGAGACGGGAGGCTGGTCCCTGGAGAGCTACCGGGCGATCTTCCACTACCCCTTCTACCGGCGCTGCCTCGAGAACAGCCTCTTCGTGAGCGTGGTCTCCACGGCGCTGTCGGTGGCCATCGGCGTGCCCTTCGCCTTCTTCCTGTCACGCTACGAGATGCCGGGCAAGAACGTCATCAAGACGCTTGCGACGCTGCCTCTCATCCTGCCCACTTTCATCGGGGCCGAGGCCTGGCTGCTGCTGGCCGGGCGCAACGGCCTCTTCTTCAACCTGTTCCAGAAGGTCGGGGTCGAACTCCCGAGCATCTACGGCTGGAAGGGCATCGTGCTCGTCTTCACCCTGCAGTTCTTTCCATACGTCTTTCTGATGGTCTCGGCCGCCATCAACTCCATCGACCGCTCTCTCGAGGAGGCGGCCACGAATCTGGGTGCGGGCCGGCTGCGGGTCTTCCTGACCGTCACGGTCCCGACGGTTACCCCGGCTGTTCTTGCCGGGGCGCTCATCGTCTTCTACCTCTCCATCGAGAACTTCGGCGTGCCCATCCTCATCGGCGAGGACTTCCGCGTGCTTTCCGTGCAGGCCTACAACGAGTTCATCAGCGAGATGGGCGGCAACCCCTCCATGGCGGGGGCCCTCAGCACGGTGCTTCTCGTCGTCACCATGGGCCTGACTCTCCTGCAGAAATACTGGGTCGAGCGAAAAAGCTACGCCATGTCGGCGGTCCGACGGCCCGAGGTGGTGCGTGCAAGGCCCGTCGCCACGCTCCTGATGTGGCTGTTCTGCGCGGGAATCGTCTTCACGGCCCTTTTCCCCTTCGTCGTCGTCATGGTCTCCTCCGTCACCAAGACGTCGGGGCCCGTCATGTACTACGGCGAATTCAGCCTGGAGAACTTCGTCAAGGCCTTTACCATCGCCCCCCGGCCCATCGTCAATTCCTTCTTCCTCGCCACCGTCTCGACCCTCCTGGGGATCGTCTTCGGCCTGCTGGTGAGCTACCTGCTGGTGAGGCGGCGTGGAAAGATGAGCTACCTGCTCGACGCGCTGGTCATGCTGCCCCTGGCCATCGCCGGAACCGTGCAGGGCATCGCCCTGGCGGCGACATACAACACGGGCTACATCGTCCTGACAGGGACATGGATGATCCTGGCTCTGGCCTACTTCATCCGCAAGGTGCCCTTCTCGATCAAGACGACGTCGTCGCTGCTCGAGCAGATCGACAAGTCCGTTGAGGAGGCCTCGATCAACCTCGGCGTTCCCCCGTTCCGCTCTTTCCTCAAGGCCGTGGTGCCAACGATGCTGCCGGGGATCGTCGCCGGGGCCATCATCATGTGGGTGACGACGCTGGCGGAGCTGAGCTCGACGATCGTCCTGTACTACGGCCCCTGGGCGACGATGACCGTGGAGATCTTCCAGCGGATGGGCAGCGGCGAGTTCGGCCCGGCATCGGCCTACGCCACGATCCTCATCGTCTCCGTCCTCATCCCGCTGTTTTTCCTGCAGAGGGTCATGGGCAAGGACTTGACGACGGCGCTTTAAACCGGGGGATCGGCCCGGGGGATGGGGCAGGATGGCAACAATCCGCCCGACCGCTGGCGCCGGATCGGGGGGCAGGCGGCAGAGAGAGGATTACTGCACTTCGAGGATGCAGTTCTCGCCGCCGTACCGGTTCCAGCATCGGGTCGTGCAGCAGGGGTCATCGGTCCAGATGCCGTCGACGACGAACCGATACTCGTATCGTCCAGGGCGGAGATAGAAGACGACCTTCCAGTTGCCGTCCGGCTCCCGCTTGAGGGGGCGCCTGGCGGGGTCCCATTCGTTGAAGGTTCCGGCCACCGCCACCTCGCGGGCATGAGGGGCGTAGACGGAGAAGGTGACCCGTTTCTTGCCCGTCCCGGGTACCGGCGTGCCGCGTTTGCTTCCACGGGTTCGTGTCATCGCTTCCCTCCTTAATATACATTCATGATAGTGACCCCTGTCAAAAACTTCAACCGTTTTTGAGGCGGCCCCGGCGGTCCGGTAAGCGCGGTTTCACCCGCATCCACCGGGTGGACGCAGGGTTCGACGAGAGGGGCTTCACCGACGCCTGTATGGACGCGTTGTTTCGGGTCCAGGCGGCCTGGCGAATCTCGACTTGTCTCCGGTCCGAAACATCCTGACCGACGAGATGTACGAGGTTCTTTCGGAAGACACCCGGAAGCTGAGAACGGAAAGAAAGATCAACCGGCTGGACAACATCGCCGTTCGCTCCGCCGACATCACGGAGGCCTGGCAGGAGTCGGGCCAGGATTCCATCACTGTCAGATTCCTCGCCAGCCTGCTGGACTGCACGATCGACGAATCGACCGGGCAGGTCGTCTCCGGACGCAGGACGGAACCCGTCAAGTTCGAGGAGTACTGGACCGTCGCCCGTCTCGGCGGGGAAAACGCCTGGCGGCTCTCGGCCATTCAGCAGCCGCAGTGAAAACCCGGGTTTCGGGTCCGGGGAAAACCGGAGGGGCCTCGCGATCGCCGCCAGGCCCCGGTCTGTTCTCCTCTTTTCCCGACACCCTGCTGCTCAGTGCGTCTGCTTGATGTTGGCCCGGGCCCAGTCGATGAGTTCCTGGATAGTCGTGCCCAAGGGGAAGAAGCGGACGATGCCGACCTCCTTCAGCTTCGGGATGTCCTCGTAGCTGAGGAAGCCGCCCGCCGTCACGCCGATGTCCCGGGCGCCGGCCCTGTCGAGGAGGTGCATGACTTTCCGGATGTCGTCGATCTGTGCGCCGGGGAGCGTCGTGATCCCGATGTGATCCACGTCTTCCTGGATAGCCGAGGTCACGATGGCTTCCGGCGTCTGCGTTTCCGTGTAGATGATCTCGAAGCCCGACTCCCGGAAGGCCAGGGCGAGTTTCAGCACGGAGTTTTCGTACCCCTCGCCGAACTTGGCCATGAGGATCCTGACCCTTTTTTCGTCCTGCATCCGTCCTCTCCTGTCCGCTCGTTCCTGTGCCGTTGTTCCGGGGCCGGCTCGCGTTTCCCGGCGGTTGCCCGCGGGGAACGGCCGCTGACGCAGCGCCTTGACGGGACGTCGTGGCTTTTTATAGAAAACCGCCCGTGGGGTGTCAAGGGAAATCGCCTGTCCGCCGCCTTCGGCGGCAGAACCGGATTGACTTTTCCGTTTGCCGGGCTTATAGGGACATGTTGTTTCGAGGTGCGCCCAGCACCGTACCTGCACGTTTCCTCCCCGGGCAATCAAGGAAAGACGGCGCCCTTGCCGGAGAGGGCGCGGGTCTGGTTCCCTCCAGACGAAGGCCGGACGGGGGTGAGAATCATGATCACGGACAGCATCTATCTGAGCGAACTCCTGGACCGCCCCCTCCTGGACAAGAAGGGGGACGCCATCGGCAGGATCCGGGACCTCAGCGTAGCGCCCGGCGACCCCTTTCCCTGCGTGGAAGGCCTCTACGTCAAGACGCACGGGGGGACGGCGTACATCTCCATGAAAGAGATCAGCGTGCTGAATAAGCGGGTCGTCACGATCCGGGGGGACGCGGGCTCCGTCACCTACGCAGAACCCCGCCAGAGGGAGATCCTGATCGCGAAGCACATCCTGGACAGGCAGATCGTCGACGTCAACGGCGTGAAGGTCGTCCGAGTCAACGATGTGCAGCTGGGCCAGGTAAACGACCATTTCGGCGTACTCGCCATCGACGTGGGGTTCGGGGGGCTCCTCCGGAGGCTCGGCTTCGGGAAGGCGAGGAAGGGCTCACTCATTCCCTGGCGCTACGTGACGACGCTGGAGCCGGGACTCGACCGGCTGACGCTCACCATGACCCGCAAGAGCCTGGCCGAGATGCACCCCGTCGACATGGCGGAGATCCTTTCCCAGGTCTCGATGCAGGAGCGGACGGCCCTGCTCAGCGCCCTTGACGAGGAGACGGCGGGCGACATCATCGGTGAGCTGGACGACGAGACGGCGGCCAAGATCATCAACGAGATGGAGCCGGAGAAGGCCGCCGACGTACTCGAGCACATGGCTCCCGACGAGGCGGCCGACGTCCTGGGAGACCTGCCCGAGAAGAAGGCCGTCGAACTCCTCAGCCGGATGGAGAAGGAGGAGGCCGAGGAGGTCCGGGAGCTTCTCGAGCACGACGAGGACACGGCGGGCGGTCTCATGACGACGGACTACGTGTGTTTCCCGCCCGACATGACGGCCGAGGAGGTCATGAAGGAGCTGCGGCTGCTGGCTCCCGACATCGAGATGATCTACTATCTCTACGTCGTGGACCGGGAGGAGCGTCTCCTCGGGGTGCTCTCGCTCAAGGACCTGATCCTGGCGTCGCCCAGGGCCGAGCTTGCGGCCATCATGGTGACCAACCCCAAGAAGGTGTTCGCCACGGAGGACAAGAAGGAGGTGGCCGAGATGGTCTCGCGCTACAACCTCTACGCCATCCCCGTTGTGGACGAGGAGGATCGCATCCTGGGCATCATCACCGTGGACGACGTGGTGGACATGCTGCTGCCCACGCCGCTCAGAAGGAAGCGCTAGGCCATGCTCAAGTGGCTGCAGGGGATAGACCGGAAGAGACTGCTGTTCTTCCTCAGCATCATCGGTCCCGGGTTCATCACGGCCAACGTGGACAATGACGCCGCAGGCATCACCACGTACTCGGTGGCGGGCTCCCACTACGGCTACGCCCTGCTGTGGTCGTTCATCCCCATGCTTGCGCTGCTCATCGTCGTGCAGGAGATGGTGGCCCGGCTCGGCGTCGTGACGGGCAAGGGCCTCTCGGACCTCATCCGGGAGGAGTTCGGGGTGAAGACCACGGTGTTCGTCATGCTCGCCCTGCTCGTCACCAACCTGGGAACCTGCGCGGCCGAGTTTGCGGGCCTCGCCGCGAGCCTGGAGATCTTCGGGATCAGCCGCTATTTCTCGGTGCCCCTGGCCTGCGGGGTCATCTGGCTGCTCGTGGTGAGGGGGAACTACAAGACCGTCGAGAGGGTGTTTCTCGGCGCCTGCATCATCTACTTCTCCTACATCCTGTCGGGGTTCATGGCGCAGCCCGACTGGGGGGAGGTGGCGCGGCACACCGTGCGACCGACGTTTCACATGGATGCCGCCTTTATCGGCCTTCTCATCGGCATGGTCGGCACGACGATTTCACCCTGGATGCAGTTCTACCAGCAGGCGGCCATCGTGGAAAAAGACATCCCCCTGGAGCAATACCGGTTCGTCCGCTGGGACGTGATTCTCGGCTGCGTCATGGCCTCGACGGTCGCCTTCTTCATCGTCACGGCCTGCGGCGCCACGCTTCATGCCGGCGGCTTCGTCATCCACACCGCCGAGGACGCTGCCATGGCCCTCGCGCCGCTGGCCGGCGAATTCGCGAAGATCCTCTTCGCCGTGGGCCTCGTGAACGCATCGCTCTTTGCCGCCACGATCCTGCCCCTCTCCACGACCTACACGATCTGCGAAGGCATGGGCTGGGAGTCCGGCGTGAACAAGGACTTCCACGAGGCGCCCCAGTTCATGGGCCTCTACACGGGGCTCATCCTCTTCAGCGGGGGGCTGATCCTCATCCCCGGGGCGCCGCTCATCCGAATCATGCTCGTCTCGCAGATCATCAACGGGGTCCTGCTGCCCTTCGTCCTGATCTTCATCCTGCTGCTCATCAACAAGAAGGACCTCATGGGCGCCTACGTCAACAGCCGCCTCAGCAACTGGCTCTCCTGGAGCTCCGTGGCCGTCCTCATCGGGCTCAGCCTCGTCCTCATCGTCCTGGGGGTTCAGCAGGTGTTTGCGGGTTGAACCCGGTCCGCCCGGCCTGTCCCGTCTGTCCGGTCAGGAGCCCACCCCCGGGTTTTCCCTTTCCAATTCATCCGGAGGGCGATAAAATCCCATCCATGGAACGGGAAAAGAAACTGCTGCTGATCCTGGCGTTCACGGCGACCCTGATGGTCTTGGAGGCCGCCGGAGGGATCGTCAGCGGCAGCCTCGCCCTGCTCAGCGACGCGGGGCATATGCTGACCGATTCGCTTGCCGTTTTCCTCAGCTACCTGGCCATCCGCTGGAGCCGCAGGCCCCCCAATCACCGCAAGACCTTCGGTTACCACCGCGCCGAGATCCTCGTGGCCCTGGCCAACGGGGTGTCACTCGCCGCCATTTCCGGCTACATCTTCTACGAGGCGGTCCTCCGCTTCTTTTATCCCCAGGAGATCAAGACGGGCATCCTCCTCGCCGTTGCGGCGATCGGCCTGGCCGGGAATCTTTTCGGGTTGTTCATCCTGAAGGGGGAGAGCCACGAGAACCTGAACGTGCGCAGCGCCTTCTTCCACATCCTGGCCGACGCGCTGTCCTCCGTGGGGGTGATCGCCGGCGGCGTCGTCATCTGGTTTACGGGCTGGTATCTGGTCGACTCGCTGATCGGCGTTCTCATCGGCGGGATTGTCCTGCGCGGGGCCGTTGCCCTCGTCCTGGAATCGGGGGAAATCCTCCTGGAGTCCACCCCCCGGGACATCGATCTAACGGGTTTGCGCCGGGAGGTCTGCGAAATCGAAGGCGTCGAGGACCTGCATGACATCCACATCTGGACCATCGGCTCGGGGATGAGGGCCTTGAGCGCCCACGTTCTGACCGCGGACATCTCGACCCGCGAGAGCCAGGAGATCGCCTGCCGCATCCGCGCCGTCCTGGCCGAGCGGTTCAACATCGCCCACACGACCCTCGAGATGGAGTGCGAGATCTGCGGCGATGCCTGCCGGTTCGACCTCCCGGAAAAAGGTCCCCGTGGCCCGGGCGCGCCACCGGGCCAGGATCCCCCCTGCGAATAGACGAATTCAGGCCGTCACTCGATCTGCTTGTCCGTCCAGAATTCAAAGCGCTCGCCGCGGTCGTTGACGAGCACCGACGTCACCTCGCCGAACCGGAGCCGGACGCGCCGTCCCTCGAACTCATAGCCCCAGGGGCACCAGCCCTTCTTGGCGTCGAGGACCCACTTCTCCCCGTTTGCGCGCTCCACGACGAGCTCTCCCGTGTGTAAATCTTCCACCAGGAGGGCCTCTTCGAGATCCCGGTCGTCTTCCATCGACCCCTGCTTCCGACGGTCCTCGCCGCCGGACCGGTCGTCCTTCCGCTGCCGCCTCAGAAGCTGTGCGGCCTCCCGGTCCAGCATCCACCGGAGCTCCCCGTGCAAGGGCCGTATTGCCTGCGCCGGGAGCGCCCCGGGCCGGCAGGATCCCTCCAGGACATCCCGGGCGGCGGCCGCCTTGGTCTTTCCCGCGACGAGAAAGACAACCGTCCGGGCCGCGTTGATCGCGGCAGGAGTCAACGTGATCCGCCACCCCTTGCGGGCATCCACGTCATGACCGACCACCCAGCGAGCCGTTTCCCGGATCGGCCCGGTCCCCGGAAAGAGAGAGGCCGTGTGGCCGTCTTCACCGAGACCGAGCAGGACGAGGTCAAAGGTGAAGAGGGGATCCCCGTGCGGCCCAAAGAAATCGCGAAGCAGCTTCTCGTACAGGGCCGCCGCCTCTGCGGGTTCCATCTCTCCGCGGATCCGGTGAACGTTTCCCGGCGGGATGGGGACGTGGTCGAGAAGCCGCTCCCGGGCGAAGCGGTAGTTGCTCTCTCTATGGTCCGGGGGCACGCAGCGCTCGTCTCCCCAGAACAGGTGAACCCGGCCCCAGGGGATCTGCGACGCGAACGGGGGCGCGGCCAGGAGGCCGTAGAGCGTCTCGGGCGTCCTGCCGCCGCTGAGTGCCGTGGTGAACCGGCCCCGCGCCGAGACGGCCCCGGCCGCCTGCGCGGCGAAGAGAGTCGCCGCCGCACCGGCCAGGGCGGCCGGCGATGAGAAGATGTCAAGATGGGTCATAGGCGGTCCCAATCCGGCCCCGGCCTCCGCTGATCCGCCGGGGATGGCAACCGGCTAGAACTCTCCGCCGAAATCGCTCGGGGAGATCCCGCCTTCTCCCCGCTTGATGTGGCGAATCCCCCCGGGGCCGGCGATGACCACGTCCGAAGCAAGGCCCAGGAAGAGCCCGTGCTCCACGACTCCGGCACGGCCCTTGATCTTCTCGGCCAGCGCATGGGGCCGCTCGATCGCCCCGAAGTTGCACTCCAGGATCCAGTTGCCGCAATCCGTGTGGTAGGGGCTCCGGTCGGCATTTCTGCGCAGCGAGACCTTCGCCCCCAGGGATTCCAGGAACAGGGCCTGGGAGCGCCAGCCGAAGGGGATCACCTCCACGGGGACGCCGCGTTTCCTGCCCAGGACGGGCGTGAGCTTGGATTCGTCGACAACGATCACCTCGCGCCGGCTTGCCTGGGCGACGATCTTCTCCCGCAGCAGCGCCCCGCCGCCACCCTTGATCATGTTGAGTTGCGGGTCCACCTCGTCGGCCCCGTCGATGGTGAGGTCGATGACGGGGATTTCGTCGAAGGCCCTCAGCGGCATGCCGCACCGCATGGCCTCCTCCTCGACCTGATAGGAGCTGGGCACCCCGATCACGTCCTTCAGCCGGCCTGTTTTCAGCTTTTCCGCCAGGATCGCCACGGCATGGATGGCCGTGCTGCCGTGGCCCAGGCCGACGATCATTCCCGGCTGCACCAGGTCGGCGGCGTAGGCCGCCGCCTGCCTCTTGAGCTGAATCGAATCGATCGTCATGGTTCCCTCCTTCGCTGTCGCCCGCGCTCCCCGAGCGGGCCCGGCTGTTCCTTATTGAATCCCCTCCGTGAGCAGCGCAAGCCTCCCGACGATGTCCGGGCCCAGGTGCAGGCGGATGACCCTGCGTCCTCTCGACAGAAGGGCCTGACGGTCTCCCGCGGCCTGAGCGGCCTCGAGGATGCCGAACGTCAGGGAACCTGCCGGGGATCCCGGTTCATCGGGGATCGGGACATCCTCCCCGCTGTCCGCCGTCAGCTGGATGAAGACCCCCCTGCCGGCATCCCCCTTGTGGAGCTGACCCGTCGAGTGCAGGTAGCGCGGCCCGTACCCCACGGTCACGGGGACCCGGTAACGGTCGCGCAGCCTCGTGCGGAACATCTGGAGCAGGATGTCCGTCTCGTCCGAGGGCGGCAGCCAGGCCATGATCGCGATGTAGCCCCCCTGGGGGAGCTGTTCCAGAAAGCCTTCCAGCGCGCTCATGGTGTCCTTGCCCTTCACCTGCCCGTACACCTCGACGCCCCCGAAACGCAGAGCCGGTTCCTCTTCCGGCAGCCTCCCGCTGGCCCTGAAGGCCTCCATGGCGTCGCGCGCGGCGGCCTTTGCGGCCTCCACGTCGGGCTGATCGAAGGGATTGATGCCGAGGAAGCGGCCCGCCACCGCGGTGGCCATCATCCAGAGGAAAAACTGTCCGCCCAGATCGTCGGGGCCGCGGAGCCGGAAGATCTCCACGGGGTGCCCTGCCTCCTCGATCTCACGGAGGAAAGAAGGGCGGAGCGGCTCCCCCTCGGCCTCGAGACCCACGAAGAGGCGATCCTGACCGTACACCCCGGGGCGGCCGGGCGCCTCGTGGAGCACCGGGAGGATCCCCTTGCCTTCCTTGCCGGTGCTCTCGGCGATGAGTTGCTCCACCCAGTCGCCGAAGTGCTGCAGGGAGGGGGAGGTGACAAGGGTCAGCTTGTCCCGGCCGATCTGCGCGAGTCTCCCCAGGAATGCCCCCAGCCTCGCGCCGTGATTGTCCCCCGCCACGGGACAATTGCTCGTATCGCAGTTGGCGGCCATCGTCGCCGCCTTCCCGAGGATTGCTCTCACGTCGACGCCGATCAGCGCCGCCGGTACGAGGCCGAAAAAGGAAAGCGCGGAGAACCGTCCGCCGATGTCCGGGTCGTTCAGGAAGACCCGGCGGAACCCGTGTTGCCGCGCCAGCGACTCCAGCGCGGAGCCGGGATCGGTGATAGCGGCAAAATGCCCGCCGGCCCGTTCCCGGCCGAGCCTTTCGCAGGTCCATCCGTAGAAGAAATTGAAGAACGAGAGGATCTCCACTGTCGTCCCCGATTTTGACGAGACGATGAACAGGGTCCTGGTCGTGTCGAGCGAGCCTGCCTTGCGCAGGACGGCGGCGGGGTCCGTGCTGTCCAGGACGGCAAGCTCCGGGTGGCCGGCCGCGCTGCCGAAGGTCTTGGCGAACACCTCCGGGGCGAGGCTCGAGCCGCCCATCCCCAGCAGCAGCGCCTGCGTGAACCCTTCGGAGCGAACGGCCTTTGCGAACTCCTCGATCTCGTCGACGTGCTCCACCATGCCGAAGGGGCTCGAGAGCCAGCCGAGGCGGTTTACAATCTCCTCCGGGCCGGGCTTCCAGAGGGTGTGATCCTTTGCCCAGATGCGGTCCATCACGCGGTCTTTCCGCAGTCCGGCCAGGCCCTCGTCGATCGCCGCGGAAAACGATCCGGCCTTGGTGGATTCCGACGCCCAGCCCGAACGGATCTGGCCGCGCTTCGAGTGGATGGACGCCATGAGGGCATCGAGGGAGGTCTCGAAGGCAAGCACGCCTTCGCGCTGCAGCTCGTCGGCGATCTCGTTCATGCCGATCCCCAGGCCCTCGATCCCGTCGAGAACCCGGCGCGCCTCCCGCACGCCCCGGCGCAGCGTCGGCGTCGCCGTCCCATGGTCGAGGAAGGCCTGGAGGGTGGCCGGGGGGACCGTGTTCACCGTGTCCGGGCCGATCAGTTCGTCGACGTAGAGCGTGTCGGGGTAGCGCGGGTTCTTCGTGCCCGTGCTCCCCCAGAGCACGCGCTGCACCCTGGCGCCCTGCCCGGCAAGCTTCTCCCATCGCTTCCATCCCGAGATCGCCCGGAAGCGGTCGTAGACCAGGCGGGCGGCGGCGATGGCCGCTTTTCCCTGCAGGTCTTTGTTTCCCAGGGCCTCGAGCTTTTTGTCCACCGCCGTGTCGATGCGGCTCACGAAAAAGGAGGCCACGGAGGCCACCCGGCGAGGGTCGCCTCCCCTGGAGAGGAGCCTCTCGATGCCGGCAATGTAGGCCCTCGCTGCCGCCTCGTAATGGTCAAGCGAAAAGATGAGGGTCACGTTCACGTTGATCCCCTCGGCGATGAGGGCCTCGATGGCGGGGATGCCTTCCGCCGTGGCGGGGACCTTGATCATCGCGTTGGGCCGGCCGAGGACCTTGAAAAGCGTCCGGGCCTCGGCGATGGTTCCCTCCGTGTCGTGGGCAAGCTTCGGGTTTGCCTCGAGGCTCACGTAGCCGTCGGCTCCCTCCGTGGCGTCCCAGACGGGACGGAAGAGGTCGGCCGCCCGCCGGATGTCGTCGAGGGCCAGCGCGAGGTAGATTTCGTCGTTCGTTTTTCCCTCATCGACGAGTTCCCGAAGGGCCTCGTCGTAGTCCGCGCTTCCCGCGATGGCCTTCTCGAGGATGGTAGGGTTCGAGGTGACGCCGGTGACGCCGCGGGCGATGAGGGCCTCCAGCTCGCCGGAGTCGATCAGCGAGCGGCGGATAAAATCCAGCCAGATGGACTGGCCCAGCCGGTTGAGATTCCTGATTACGGTCATGACGGCCCTCCTCGAGCGGACAGGCGCAAGGGGCGCTGAGAAACGGAAGGCTGTTCGCGGAACGGGAGCAATCAGGATGCCCTGCTCCCGGGTTGATCACCGGGCAGGAAAAAGCAGCGCCTGCGTGCGCTGCCCCATTTATACACAATCGCCCCGGATTAAACAAGCCCGGCATTGCCTGCGGGGGCAATGCCGGGCCCTGTCTGTCCGTCCAGAAACCCTGGGATTACTCCCTCCCCAGCAGTCTCAGGGCCCTGCCGACGACGTTTTCCACGGTGAAGCCGAACTTCTCCATGAGCACGTCGCCCGGCGCCGAGGCCCCGAAGCGGTCCAGGCCGATCACGTCCCCCTCGTCGCCCACCCATTTCCACCACCCGAGGGTGGAGCCCGCCTCGATGGCAAGTCGCTTCTTCACGGTCGGCGGGATCACGGCGTCGCGGTAGCCCTGGGCCTGCTCGCGGAAGAGCTCCCACGACGGCATCGAGACGACGCGGGCGCGCACTTTCCTGACCGCCAGCTCGTCGGCCGCCCTCAGCGCGAGCGAGACCTCGGAGCCCGTGGCAATGAGGACGATATCGGGGTGCTCGCCTCCGTCGGCGAGCACGTAGGCGCCGTGGGCCACCCCTTCGGCGACGGGGTACCTCGAGGCGTCGAGGATGGGCAGGTTCTGACGGGAGAAGACGAAGACCGTCGGGTTGCGCCGCTCGAGGGCCACCTTCCAGGCGGCGAGCGTTTCGTTGGCGTCGGCGGGCCGCAGGACCGTCAGGTTCGGGACGGCCCGCAGGGCCATGAGATGCTCGACGGGCTGGTGCGTGGGGCCGTCCTCGCCCACGCCGATGCTGTCGTGGGAGAAGATGAACAGGACCTTGAGCTGCGAGATCGCGGCAAGCCGGATCGGCGGCCGCATGTAGTCGGAGAAGACGAAGAACGTCCCCGTGAAGGGGAGAATCCCGCCGTAGGCGGCAAGCCCGTTGGCGATGGCGCCCATGGCGTGCTCGCGCACGCCGAAGTGGATGTTGCGGCCCTCGTAGCCCCAGGGGCCGCCGACGGCGCCCTGCACGCCGGAGGGGGCGTGGCCGGGTCTCTGGAAGTCGCCCATGCCCTTGAGCCAGGCAAAAACGGAGTTGTTGAGATCGGCCGTGCCCCCGATCAGCTCGGGGATGCTCTTCCCGAGGACCTGCAGGATCTCCTCGGAGGCCTTGCGCGTGGCCATGGACTTGCCCGCCGGGTACGCGGCCAATCCTCTGTCCCAGCCTTCCGGCAGCAGGTCGGCCTTGCGCCGCTTGAACTCGTCGGCCAGCTCGGGGAAGGCTTTTTCGTATCGCTCGAGCATGCCGGACCAGCGTCCCTCGAGCTGCTTGCCCCTGGACTGGGCCCACCGGAAGACCTTAAGGGCCTCTTCGGGCACGTAGAATGCGGGCTCCGGCGGCCAGCCGAGGTTCTTCTTCGTCTCCTCGGTCTCCTTCGGTCCCAGCGGGGACCCGTGGGCCTCGTAGCTTCCCTGCTTATGGGGCGAGCCGCAGCCGATCACCGTCCGCACGCAGATGAGGGAGGGCCTGCCGGTTTCCTTCTTGGCCTCCTCGATTGCCTCGTCGATGGCGGCGAGGTCGTTTCCGTCCTCGACGCTCTGTACGTGCCAGCCGAAAGCCCCGTAATGCTGGGCCAGGTTCTCGGTAAAGGTGAGGTCCGTGGTCCCCGCCAGCGAGATCCGGTTGTCGTCGTGCAGGACGATGAGTTTTCCCAGGCCCAGGTGACCGGCCAGGGCGCAGGCCTCGTTCGCGACCCCTTCCATCAGATCGCCGTCGCTTGCGAGAACGTACGTGTAGTGATCGACCACGGGATACCCTTCGCGGTTGAAACGGGCCGCCATGTGGGCCTCGCCGACGGCCAGACCCACGGCGTTGCTGATCCCCTGCCCGAGCGGGCCCGTGGTGACCTCGACACCGTCGTGGCCGTGCTCGGGGTGGCCGGGCGTAAGGCTCCCCCACTGGCGGAAGTTCCTGATCTCGGCCAGAGGAAGCTCATATCCCGTCAGGTGCAGCAGCGCGTAGAGCAGCATGGACCCGTGCCCGCCCGACAGGACGAATCGGTCCCGGTTCGGCCACCGAGGGTTTGTCGGGTTGAACCGCAGATGGCGCGTCCACAGGACGTAGGCCATAGGCGCCGCCCCCATCGGCAGGCCCGGGTGTCCCGATCTTGCCTTCTCGATGGCGTCGACGGCCAGCATGCGGATGGTGTTGATGCACAGGGTGTCGGTCTGGTTCATCTGGACGATCTGCTCCTTGTTCCGGATTCGGCCTCGAGCCCCAGCGCCGCGGCCCCCAGCAGTGCCGCTCGCGGATTCATGATGACGAAAACGGGAACCCTCTCGAGGAGGTCCCGCATCCGCCCCTTTTGGAGGAAGGCCTCTGTAAACCCCTTTTTTTTCAGGATCGGGAGGACCCGGGGCGGCAGCCCTCCCCCGAGGAAAACGCCCCCCGTGGCCAGCGTCCTCAGGGCCAGGTTGCCCGCCTCGGCGCCGAGGATGGAGGCGAAGAGGTCGAGCGCCCTGACACAGATATCACAGGGAGTTTCCGGGTCAAGCGCTTTTTCGATGATGACCGGCACCGGGTCCACGACGCCGGCCAGAGCCGCCCCGAGCCACCGGGGTTGCCCGGCGAGGCCCTCGTCCCGCAGGAAGCCGTAGAGATTCGCGATCCCGATGCCCGAACAGACCCGTTCGTAGCTCACGTGACCGTGGCGGCGCCTGAGATACACCGCAAGCCGGTCCTGCAGCGGGGTGAGCGGAGCAAAGTCGGCGTGTCCGCCCTCGGAGGGCATGGCCCGGTACTGCCTGCCGTCCCAGCAGAGACAAGCCTCGCCGAGGCCCGTCCCCGGGGCGATGACGGCCCGGTTGCCGTGGCGCAGGGACGCCGCTTCCCGCAGGCAGACGAAGTCTGTCCTGCGCAACAGGGGCACGGAGACGGCGATCGCCTCGACGTCGTTGATCAGCTTTGCCGACCGGAACCTGAAGGTCTTGCGCAGGCGGGTCTCGCCGATCGTCCAGGGAAGGTTCGTGATCTTCGACGTCCCCCGCGTCACCGGGCCCGCAACGGCCATGACGGCCTCTGATGCCCGGTGGTCGGTTTCGCCGAGGAATTGCCCGACGGCGGCCTCCAGGCTTTCGTAACGGGTGCTGGCGTAAACCGTCTCGGCCAAGGGCCGGCGAAGCCCGCGTTCCCGGGAGAAGAGCCCGAAATGAAGTTTTGTGCCGCCGATGTCGCCTGCCAGTATCACGACACGCCTGCTTTCCCTGAACGTCGAGTTGGCCGGTTCGCTTCTCCGCCCCAATGAAACCCGTTCAGGCCGGATTATTGCCCCGGGCCCGGCGGCTTCTCTCCCTTCGGAGGCTGCGCCGCTTCGGCCCCGACGCCGTCCGGTTGCGCCTGTTCCCGTTTCCCGCCGCCACCGGTGTCCTCCGTGCCGGATCCGCGCCCTGGCGGAGCCGGTGAGCCCGTGTCAGAGGGCGGCCCGTCGGGGGGCGCCCTCATGATGTCCTCGTACTCCTCGATCACGATGCCCCGCCGGACCATGATCCCGTAGACGATCTCGGCCCTCTTCTCGACGTACTTCGACGCGCCGGCGGGGTTGAGCCTCAGCGGGTTGGGCAGGACGACGGCAAGACGGGCCGCCTCCATGGGCGCAAGCTCCGCGGCGGACTTGCCGTAGTAGTGCCTCGATGCCGCCTCGATGCCGAAGATCCCGTCGCCCCACTCGGCCACGTTCAGGTAAAGCTCCAGGATGCGCCGCTTGGACAGGTTGTTCTCGATCCGCCAGGTGAGGATCGCTTCCCGGATTTTTCTCAGCGGGTTCTTCGAAGGGGAGAGGAAGAGGTTCTTGGCGAGCTGCTGGCTGATCGTGCTGCCGCCGTATTTGAGTTTTCCCAGCCTGAGGTCCTTCTCGACGGCCTTCTGAATGGCCTCGAAGTCGAACCCCTCGTGGGAGTAAAACTTGTCGTCCTCGGCGATCAGGACGGCCTTCGCGGCATAGGGGGAGATCCTCGAGAGCGGCACGTACACCTGCTGGATCTTCCGGTTCTTGAGCCCCTTGAATTCCCACTCGATCTCCCGGTGGGTCATGAAGGCGGTTTTCCCCGGGTTCCTCTTCTGCAGCGCCGCCACGTCGTCGTAGTAGAAGGCCGTGGAGAGGTAGACGATCACCGCCCCGGCGAAGAGAAGGACGCCGATGATAAAAAACCGGATAAATTTCTTCAGCAGGCCCATGTCTCGGACTCGTCCCGGATGCGGACAGGATTTTCTATCGTCAATCAGTCGGGAAATCAATCATCAATTTGCTCCCCCGCGGCCCGGGCGGGCGGCGATGAACCGGATGATCCCCATGAAGCCCAGGCGCCGGCTCTCAACGATTTCAAGCCCCGCGGCGCGCGCGAGGTCTTCCGTCCGGTGGGCGATGTGCTCCCCGGCGAACCGGACCGTCGCAACGTTCAGCAGATCCATGAGGGGCCCGATGACGGGACGGTCGATCCGCACGTGGTCGAGCAGGAGGATGCGCCCCTCGGCTTTCGTCACGCGACCCATCTCCCGCAGGCACGGGACGGGGTCGCGCAGGGAGCAGAAGACGAAGGTCGCCGCGGCGGTGTCGAAGACCCCGTCGGGAAAGGGAAGGCGGCAGATGTCCGCTTCGCAGAACCGGACGCCGAGGCCTTTCCCCCGGGCCCGCTCCATGGCCGTTCGCAGCATTCCCTCCGAGAGGTCGCAGGCCGTGATTTCGGCGCCTGCCGGATAGTAGGGAAGGTTCAGCCCGGTGCCTGCCCCCATCTCCAGGATCCGCCCCGAGGCGTGGTGCCACAGCACGCCCCGCCAGTTCTTCAGGTGCCGCTCGGAGAGCCGCTCGACAAGCCCGTAATGCCTGGCCAGGCGGTTCCAGCGCGTCCGCGTGTCCCGGGAGAGATTGCCGTCCTGCAGGTCTTCCAAGGGCCCCTCCGACGGGTTCAATTGTGTTGCATGCCCGCCGCAACTGGTATATGAATCATTCGTTGCGTTCTGTCCAGTTCGTATACACCCCCCGGCGCTCAAAGGACTGCGAGGCTTTCCCATGAAGATCACCTTCCTCGGCGCGGCGAGAAAAGTCACGGGTTCCTGTTTTCACCTCTCTGTCAACGGCCTGCAGGTTCTCGTGGACTGCGGGATGCACCAAGGCCTCGATTCCGATGCGCTCAACCGCAAGCCCTTCGCGTTCGACCCGCGGGCTATCGATGTCGTCTTTCTCACGCATGCCCACATCGACCACACGGGTCTCGTCCCGCGCCTGGTCCGGGAGGGCTTCCGGGGCAAGATCGTCACGACGGCCGCCACGGCGGAACTGTCCCGGATCATGCTGGCCGACTCGGCCCACATCCAGGAGATGGACGCCCAGTGGATGACGAGGAAAAACCTGCGGGCCGGCATCGAAAAGGCCGTCGAGCCGCTCTATACCGTCGAGGACGCCATCGCTTCCATTCCCTTCTTCGAGAAGAGGCAGTACGACGAGACCTACGCCCTGGACCACGTGATCCGCTACCGCTTCTGCGATGCCGGGCACATCCTCGGATCGGGGACCCTCGAGCTGTGGTACCGGGGCGACGCGAAAAAGAAAATCATCTTTTCGGGCGACATCGGGAAAAAAGGCAACCCTATCATCCAGGACCCCGTGCATGCGGACGAGACCGATTACGTGGTGGTGGAGTCCACCTATGGGAACCGCATGCACAAGGGTGCGGAAGACAGCCTCGAGGAACTTGCCGATGCCGTCCGGACGACCTTCAAGCGGGGAGGGAACGTGTACATCCCCGCCTTTGCCGTGGGCCGCACGCAGGACTTGCTCTATGTCTTCAACAAGCTCGTTCGCGAGGGGCGGCTTGCCTCGCCGCTCGACGTCTACGTGGACAGCCCGCTGGCCGAGGAGGCCACGAAGGTCTATGCCTCCCATCCCGAGCTCTTCGACGAGGAGACGAAACGACTCATGGCCAGCAAGAAAGGCAGGACCGTTCGCCTCCGCTTCACCTCCTCGGTCCAGGAATCCATGAAGCTCAACCAGGTCTCCTCGGGCGCGGTGATCATGGCCGGAAGCGGGATGTGCGAAGGCGGGCGCATCCGCCACCACCTGAAGCACAACCTCTGGCGCCCCGAGTGCAGCGTTGTCTTCGTGGGGTACCAAGCCAAGGGGACCCTGGGGCGGGCCATCGTCGACGGTGCAAAGGATGTCTGGATTCTCGGCGAAAGGGTCGCCGTCCGGTCCCGCGTCTTCACCATCGGCGGGTTTTCGGCCCACGCCGACCAGAAGGAGCTGCTGGAGTGGCTGGGCCTCTTCAAAAACAAGCCCGAGGTCTTCATCGTCCACGGCGAAGAGACGAGCGCCCTGGAGTTCGAAAAACAGGTGAAGGCGCAGCTGGGCCTCAGGACACGGGTGCCTGAAATGGGGGAGAGCTTTGAAATTTGAAGCAGGGAAGTGGTGAAGTTGGGAACGGGGGGGATAGGGATCAGTTTCAACCGGTCCGTGCTTCTTGACTTCCTGGCTTCCTGATTTCTGTCTTTTTTGGGGCGATGACGCCGGTGCGGGAGAAGGGGAATGCGCGGTCGAACAGGCCGGCTTTCACGAGCGCCTTGCCTTCGATCTTGTACGACAGCTCCTGGCCGGCGAGGTAGAGCCTGGCGACCCCGCCCAGGCTTCCGAAGCGGGCCGTCACGGGAATCTCGACGGGGGCCGACGAGGAGGCGGCAACGGTCACCTCCTTCCGGAGCGCGCCGCCGCCCGTTTCCCGGTTGTTGAGATGAACGGTGTAGTCAATCGATTTCAGGCGCAACTCGTAGCCGTTGGGGTTTTTGACCTCGGCCACGAACAGCAGATCCGCGTCGGTCAGCGAGAGCTGGCGTACGTGAATCTCCCGGAGGGTAATAACGGGCTCTTCGAAGAAAAGGCCGGTGCAGCCCGTCGTGACCATGGCCAGGACGAGCAGAAAGGCTGCGCGTATCCGGAACATGGCTTTCTTCTATGTGAAAGCGGTCGGGCTGTCAACCGGCAACCGGGCGCGCGGGTAAACGGGGCGGGAGCAGGGGCGGCATGGGTTCTCGTATTCGCGAATGGCTGAGGAACGCGAAATTCGCCTACTGGATCATCGTCTGGGGACTGGTGTTCTTTGCCTTCGTGATTGTCCTGGGGATGGCGGAAATCATCACGACCCGGCAGATCCTGCTGATGGGCCAGGCGTATTTCTTTCTGCTGATGATCGGGATGCTCCTGCAGATGATCGCGAGGAGATTGTGAGCGGCCCGGCGGCCGACGTGATCGGGGGCCGGCGATCGGATTTCTTCCGGAGTTTTCACCGGGCGCCGGCTGCCGAACACGGGATCAGTCTTCTCTGAGCATCTTGACCCTGGCGACGATCGAGATGTCGATCCTCTTCTCCAACTCGGCGTACTGCCACTCCATGTCTTCCACGTAACAGCGGATGTCGGAGTGGCCCGGAATGCTCAGCCGGATGCGTTCGCCGGTTCTCGGCAGCATGGAGATGGGGATCTCGCAGTTGTAGAGAAAATTCTTGTTCGTGCCCGAAAAGACCACGCTGATCCTGTCACTCATCGCCGCTCCTTTTCTGCGGCCCCGGCCGCCGGCGCCGTGCGGGTCACACACGATCCCCCGGACGATCGTGCGTAAGCCCTCTGGTATCATTATCGGCAATCGGTCCAATTTCATGAAGGTTTCCTTAGATCATCGGGATGGGGCGCTGCCCCGGGAAGGAGGGGATCGGGATGGAGCTGAAAGGCAAGGCAGTCGTTGTCACGGGCGGGGCCATGGGAATCGGCCTTGCCACCTCGAAGAGGCTAGTGCGCGAGGGCTGTGCCGTAACCATCTGGGATCTCAATGCCTCCGCCCTGGAGGACGCCAAGAGGGAATTGGAGGTCCTGCGCGGCCGGGTGTTCACCCATGCCTGCGACGTGACAGACAAGACCCGCGTGTATGAACTAGCCAAAACGGCCGCCTCGGAGATGGGCCAGGTGGACATCCTGATCAACAACGCGGGATACGTCATGGGCGGCGATTTCCTGGAGCAGCCCGACGAAGTCTGGGAAAAGACCATCGCCGTCAACCTGACGTCCATGATCTACACGATCAGGGCCTTTCTGCCGGCCATGTACGAGCGCAACAGCGGCTGCGTCGTGAACATCTCCTCGGCCTCGGCCACCCTCGGGGTCCCGAGCCTGTCCATGTATGCCGCCACGAAGTGGGCCGTCTGGGGCCTGACGGAGTCGATGCGCTTCGAGGCTTGGGAGCGGGGCAAGAGGGGCGTGCAGTGGTCCTCCATCCACCCGAGCTACATCGCCAGGGGCATGTTCGAGGGCGCCAGGCTCGGGTTTCCGGGCAACCTGATCGCGCCGCTCCTCAAGGATCACGACGTGATTGCCGAGGCCATCGTGGAGTCGGCCCTGAAGCGGGGGAACTATTCCCCGAAACGCCCCTGGACGGTCAACCTGATCCCGCGGTTGAGACTTCTGCCCGATGCCTGGTTCCAGGCGCTCGTCGTCCTGCTGGGGGTCACGGGGAGCATGAAGAACTGGGTGGGGCGGGGTAAAGAAAGGAGTTAAGAAGAGGGGAGGTCGGGAAGTGCGGATAGGATAAGAAATTCAAGAGAAATTCATGTTATGGACGCCCTTGCCGATAGAAATAGAGGTGGTATGGTTCTTGAAGTTCTGATCGGGCCTGAAAGGCAGGGACAGATTCTGCTTACGTCCAGTCCACAATTTTGGTAAAAGAAACAAGAGGGTAGAAACCCGTTATTCCGCCGGTGCCTCGAATGAACTTTTTTACAAAACCCGTTTTCCTTGCCGCGGTGTTGTGCGGATTGACGCTGGGCGTGCTTTCCCCGGCCCATGCCGACATCTACCGCTACACCGACGAGAACGGGGTCATGCACATTACCAACCTGCCCACCAGCCCCGATTACAAGCTCTGGATCAAGGAGCGGCGGGTGATCATCAGGGCCGGCATTGACATGACGAAGTACGGTCCCCTGATCCAGAAGGCCTCTGACAGGTACAAAGTCGACTACTCCCTGGTCAAGGCCGTCATCAAGGCCGAGTCGAACTTTAACCACAGGGCCGTCTCGCCCAAGGGCGCCCAGGGCCTCATGCAGCTCATGCCCAAGACGGCCTCGACCCTCCAGGTCCGGGACAGCTTCGAGCCCGAGTCCAACATCGAGGGCGGCGTCAAGTACCTGCGCTATCTCATGAACGTCTACAACGGCCACCTGCCGCTGGCCCTGGCTGCCTACAACGCGGGCGAGAAGGCCGTGGCGAAATACGGCGGCATCCCCCCCTACACGGAGACGCAGGGCTACGTCAGGCGCGTCATGGCCCTCTACAAGCAGTACAGCGCGGAGCCGAAGGAGGGCAGGACGGCGATCGTGTCCATGCGGCCCGAGGTCGTCAGCGATTAGGGGGTCCGGTCTCGGGAATCGGAAAAGGAAAGCCCCCTTTCCCCGCTCTGAACAAGGGGGAGAAGGGGGCGTTTGCTTGCCCTGTGTCCGGTTGCTTGAGTCCGTTATTTAACCCGCGTCCACGTGTCCGTTCGTCCGATCAGCGAGATGCCGATGAACCCCCGGACGTTGAGGATGTCCGGTGACTCGAGCGTCATCTTGCACTTGTAGTCCTTGCCGTTTTCCGGGTCGTAGATCATCCCGTCCTCCCAGAGGTTGTCCCTGATGAAGCTGAAGTCCCGCAGGATGACGAGGCCCAGGATGGGCTGGCTCCGCTTCGCTGCATCCGGGTTTTCACGGTCCACCTTCTGCTTGCCGGCCATGCCTTTCTTGTCGTCGGCGGGGTAGAGGGGCTCTTTCAGCCATACAATCTTGCCGTAGTACTTGCCCCCTGCCTGGTAGATCTCCACGTGTGCCGTCTGCTTGCCGTTGAGCCATTTCCCAACGACGGCATCCGGCCCTGCGGCCTGCGCCGCCGAGAGCGCGAACAGACACGCCAGAATAAAGCCCAGTGCGAATCCGGTCTTTTTCATCTTCCTTCCTCCTCGGATGCGGTTGACGGTTCTTGACAGAAACGGTTTGATCGCGCAGGGGCGTGCCGGGTCCGACAGGGGTTGGGCCCCCGGCCGAAGGCGGAACGGGACCCCATGACGGCTGCAGCAGCCGACGGGAAGCATACCGAAGAAACGCCCGGAAAGGAAGAAGAAAAGCTCCATTTCAGCGGCAACCGGGGAACCCGGGGTCTCCTGAGTCTCGCGACCCCGGCAGGACGCCGTCAGCCCTGACCCAGCCGCTCGGAGATGGCCCGCGCGGCCAGGATGCCGCTTGCCGAAGCCTGTAGAAGGCCGCGGGTGATCCCCGCACCGTCGCCGACGGCAAAGAGGTTCGCAATCGCTGTCTCGAGCGCCTTCGAGACCTCGATACGGTTCGAGTAGAACTTGACCTCCACGCCGTAGAGCAGCGTGTGGCGCGAACTGACACCCGGGGCAAGGCTGTCCATGGCCTGGAGCATCTCGATGATGTTCTTGAGGTGCCGGTAGGGGAAAACGAAGCTCAAATCGCCGGGGGTCGCCGCAGCCAGCGTGGGCCTCGTGAGGCACTTGGCGATTCGTTCCCTCGTGGAGCGGCGCCCCTGGAGGAGATCGCCCAGCCTCTGCACGATGACCCCCTGTCCCAGCAGGTTGGCCAGCTGGGCGATGTAGCGGCCGTACGCGATGGGGTCGTCAAAGGGTTCCGTGAAGGAGCTGCTCACGAGGATGGCGAAATTGGTGTTGTCGGATTTCTTCGATGCGTAGCTGTGGCCGTTCACGGTGACGAGCCCCTCGTTGCTCTCGACCACCACCTCCCCGTAGGGGTTCATGCAGAAGGTGCGCACCCGGTCGTCGAAGCTCTTCGAGTAGTAGACCAGCTTGGATTCGTAGCTCACGTCGGTCAACGGCTTGAGAACCGTGGCGGGCAGCTCGACGCGGACGCCGATGTCGACGGCGCTGGCCCTCGTCCGGATCCCCAGGGCCCTTGCCTCCCGTTTCATCCAGGAAGCCCCCGAGCGGCCCGGCGCCGCGATCACGTGGCGGCCGTAGCGGGTCTCGCCGTCGGCGAGCTTGACCCCGATGATCCGTCCCTCCTGGGCCAGCAGCGACTCCACGCGGCAGTCCGTGCAGATCTCGATCTTTCCGGCCAGCGATTCATACATGCGGCCCAGCACGTCGATGCAGTTCTCCGTCCCGATGTGGCGTATCCGGGAGGGGATGAACTCCAGCCCTGCCAGCCTAGCCTTCTCGCCCAGCTCCTCCCCCTCGGGGGAGAGATCGCCGAAGAGCCGGTCCGGGGCCCCGTGCTCGACGTAGAGGCGGTCCGCCTCCTGGAGAAGATCGTAGAGGGATTTGACGTCGAGGAAATCGCCGAGATTCCCGCCCACCTCCGTGGAAAGGGTCAGCTTGCCGTCGCTGTAAGCCCCTGCGCCGCCCCAGCCGCAGAGCATGTCGCCCGCGCAGCTGCGGCTGCGCTCCCCGATGCCTTTCCCCTGCTCGAGAAGGAGGACATCCCTTGCGCCCCCTTCAGCCAGTGTCAGCGCCGCAAAGATCCCCGCAGGCCCGCCGCCGACGATGATAACCTCGTACTCCTTCATTCCGGCCTCCCGGAGGGAAATGTCTCGACCTCTCGTGTTGTGCATGGACCGTGCCCGCGGCCGGTCATGGAAGGTCCGCTAGCGCGTTGACCCGGGCCGTGACGATGTTGAGCTCGCCAAAAAGACCGAGGACCGCGCCGGGGTTCAGCGAGAGCGACGGCATGAACACCGCCGCGAAATGGTGCCGGCCGTCCAGGGAGGTCCCCGGGTTTTGCACGATCCCTGTCAGGCAGTTGATTCCGTGCCGCTCGGCAGCCGCCCCGAGGAGTTCCCCCTGTATTCCGCCCTGGAAAGGAAGAAAAATCAGGAGAGAGGCGCCGCGGCTTCGTGCCGCGCCTTTCCCGAGCAACGTTTCGCAGTCGACCCGGATATCGTCGTAGGGGTCGAGAAAAATCAGGTCGTACGGGTCGCTTGTGTCCAATATATCACAGCCGGACCGGATTTGCAGCGTCTCGGCCGTGCCGGCGGGGAAACTCGCAAGGGCTTCCGGGTTTGTGTCGAACAGGAACGGCCTGAGATGCCCCTCAGCAGCCAGGCCTGCGAGGGTCACGCTTCCCGCGTACCTCCCGCGGGCCAGGAAAGGCTCCTGGAGCCTGCGGAAGGTCGGGACATGGAAACGCTCGCGGATCCGCTCCGCGAGCGCGGCGGCGATGTTGTACTCCGGAAATCCGCAGAACGTGTCGGCATACCGCAGGGGAGCCCCTTCGTTGTGCCGGCGCAGGAACCGGACGATCTCCACGAGCCAGCCGTGCTTGAGCAGGTCTCCAAGGTTGCCGGGATTGTATCGTACCCGATTCGGTTCTTGCCTTGAGCCCTTTGCCATATGCCGTCAGCTGCGGCGCAGCCGCTAATACCCAAAATACGCCTGCATCCACGTCCTCTTCATCATCGTGAAGTACGCCTCCGGCAGCGTCCCGTGCAGTCCGGGGACACTCTCGAAAAAACTCCGGTAGCCCTCCTGCCGGCGCTTCACCGCCAGCATTCGGCGGAATTCCGCCATGTCGCAGGCGGGATCGAGGATCTTCCGGCCGATCCCCCGTCCGCTCACGAGGGCAAAGGGGACGCCCTGGCCGGAGGCCCTCGAGGCGAGGCCCGCCGCATCGCCTGCCTGTTTCATTCGCCAGGCTTGGCCGTGAAGATCCGCGTTCCGTCGCGCAGCGACCCCTCGAGGCCGATATCGAAGCCGGAGGCATCACGCACGGCCAGATCGCCGGCCTCGGCGGCATCGTAGAGGGCTTGATCGCAGGCGATGAGGGCGTGCTTTACCTTCATGCCCCGATGGAGCGTGACCCCGCGTCCGTTGACGTAAACGGTGATCCTGTCTTCGCTCATGGCGTCACCACAATCCTTCCTTCCGTTCGGGGGGACACGGGAGAGTGTTTCTTGAGGTACTCCAGGAATGCGTCCCTCACGTTGTCTCCGATGACGGCGTTCCTTCCCTCGCGGAACACGCCGAATCGGTCGCCGCCCGCGGCGAGGAAATCGTTGGTCGTCACCCGGTAGGTGCGCGACGGCTCCGCCGGCGTGCCGCCGACGGCCAGTTCCTTCACGCGGGAGCCCTCGGGAGCCGACAGGTCGTAGACGACCCTGAGGCCCGAAACCTGCAGCATGCCGTCCGTCCTCGCGTTCTGCTCGAGGATGCTCACGAGCTGCGCCCCCGTGAGGTCCATGGTCATGAGGTTGTTGTCGAAGGGCAGCAGCATGAAGACCTGCTCCAGCGAGATCGTTCCCCTCGGGAGGGTCGTGCGGATGCCCCCGTTGTTCTGGACCGCCACGTCCGCCCCGGTGGCCCATCGCATCGCGTCGCAGACGAGGTTGCCGAGATTGGACTCGAAGGGCCGCTTGGCCAGATCGACGCGGGTCTCCCCGACGGCACGTCCGAATTCCTCGCGGATCTGATCGTCGTAGGTTTTGATGACTGCCGCCACGGCGGCGTCGACGGGGTCGCCGGGGCCCGCCTTGACCTTTCGCAGGATCCGCTTTTCGGGGCAACGGACCACTCTTCGCGACTCCCTGTCCACGGCGATCGCCAGCACCCCGAGCTGTTGCCCGTAGTAGCCGGCCTGGACGATCCGCGTCGCTCCGACCGTCACGGCGGTTTTCACCTCCGTGTGGCTGTGGCCTCCCACGATCAGGTCGATCCCTTCGACCTTCGAGGCCAATTCCCTGTCCTCGTCGAGCCCCAGGTGCGACAGGACGACGACGGGGCCGGCCCCTTCCTTCCTGAGCTTCGCGATGAGCCCCGGAAGGACCTTCTCGACGGCAGCCACCCTGAACCCTTTCAGGTTTTCCGGCTTGGTGGCGTAGTGCGTCTCGGGGGTGGTGATCCCGATGACGGCAATCTTCAGCCCCTTCTTCCGGATGAGGATATAGGGTTTCACGCCCGGCAGGAGCGCACCCCGCTCGTCGAGGATGTTGGCCGAGAGGAACGGGAAGGACGCCGCCTTCCGAAGGTCCTGAAAGGCCTCCATCCCCCAGTCGAACTCGTGGTTGCCCACGGTCATGGCGTCGAACCCCATGCGGTTCATGGTTTCGATGACGGGCCTGCCGCGGAAGAGGTTCGAGATCGGCGTCCCCTGGAACATGTCCCCGGCCGAGAGCAGAATCGTTCCCTTCGGGTTCTTTTCCCGTTCCTCGGCGACCATTTTCGCGATCCGGGCCATCCCCCCCGTCGCCGGCTTGCCTTCCTTGCCCGGTTTCGGAAGGAGGTTGCCGTGGAAGTCATTGATGTGGAGGATCGTCAGATCGACGGTTTCGGCGGCGGCAGGGGAGAACAACGCGGATGCGAGCAACAGGAAAAGCGTGAGCCGGAACAAGGGGGCTTTTTGCATGAAGACGCACCATCCTCGGCAGATTTTTTCCGGGGCGACGGAGCGATTGACGGCTCCTGCCGCTCGGTTCAATTTAATGAACGGGACGTACCGGATCAAGAAAAAACGCCGTTATTTCTTCAGCCGTTCCTTGAGCTTCCTGATCCTCCGGTAGGATTCGTCGATCCGCTCCAGGGGGATGGCGCCATTGGCGACAAGGGACCGGATCGTCGCGACGGCCCGGGCTGCGATATCTTCCTCGTAGACGGAATTGTTGGCGAACAGCAGGATGTCCACACCCGCGAGGATCGCCCGGCGTATCGTCGTCTCGAGGCGATAGCGGTCTGCAATGGCCTTCATCTGCAGGTCATCGGAGATCACGACGCCGTCGTAGCCCATCTGCCGCCGCAGAAGGTCGTTGAGGGTCTTGTCCGAGAGGGTGGCCGGCCAATCGGGGTCGAGCGTTTTGTTGTAGATGTGCGCTGTCATGACCATGTCGACGTTTCCCAGCCGGATCAGGTTTTGAAAGGGTTCGAGCTCCACGGCGGACCACCGGCCCGTCACGTCGACGAACCCCTCGTGGGTGTCTCCTGCCGAGCTGCCGTGTCCCGGGAAGTGCTTCGGGGCCGTGAGGACCCCGTGACGACGATGGGCATCGATGACGGCCGCCGCGTGGCGGGTCACCGTGTCGGGGTTGCGCGAGAAGCTCCGCTCGAGTTTTCCGACAACCGGGTTGTCCGGGTTGACGTCGAGGTCCGCCACGGGGGCAAAATTGAGATTGATGCCGAGCCCCGCAAGGGTCTTTGCCGTGGTCTCCGCCTGTCCTGCCGTCTTGCCGGGATCGCCGCCGGCTGCGAGACGCTTCTGGGAAAGGGTCGGGGGGAAGCCCGCCTTTTCCTTGAGACGTGTGATCCGGCCTCCTTCCTGGTCGACGGCAATGAACAGGGGCGTCCCTGCCGTTTTCCGCAGCGAAGCGGCGAGGGCTCCGAGCTGCCCGGGCGATTCGATATTGCGGCCCCAGGTGCGGGAGGGCACGTCGTAGTCGAAGAGGATCACCCCGCCGATATGACGCTCTCGGATGTCCCGCGCAATGGGGTCCCGATCCGAAACGGAGAGACCCCGGAACCCCACCATGATCATCTGGCCGATCTTTTCCTCGAGGCCTGGCCCCGGCCCGGGACCGGCAGCCTCGGGCGCGGCCCCCGCAAGGAGGGAGAACGCGATCCATGCACAGAGCAGATGCCGCATGGGGACCTTTTACCGGATAAGCGCGCAAAAAGATAGGGGGATCCTGCGGGAACGAAGCAAGATTTCTGTTGATTGTCGCGGCCTCGTGGTTATATTTAGATCACTTGGCCCGTTCCGAACAAGAGGGGACAGGGGGGGACGACAGTGCGAATACCATGGATCCTGATCACCGCCATCACCCTTCTCGCGGTCGTTTCCGCCGGTCCCGCCCCGGCACGGGGGCAGGCGAAGGACATTGAGGCGCTGGCCCGTGAAAGGGCCCATCACGCCAACCCGGGGTTTCGCAACCCCTGGATGACGGAAGAGCGGGCGGGAGAAACCCTGAGGCTTCTCGAGTGGAAGATCAGCACCAACCCCTACCGGAAGGAAAAGAGGCAGAGGCCCTACTTTCCCGTCACGAAGCCCGACGTGGCCTCGATCCTGAAAGCCGAGGACTCCGTCACCTACCTTGGGCACGCAACGCTCTGGCTGAGGGTAAACGGCCAGAATATCCTGACCGACCCCGTCTTCGGGGACATCCTGTATTTCATTGACCGCTACGCGCCCTTTCCCCTGCTGCCCGAGGAACTCCCCCCGGTCCAGGTCGTCCTCATTTCGCACAGTCACTACGATCATCTCGACAAGGACAGCGTCCGGAAGATCGGCGCGGGGCCCCTCTACCTCACGCCGATGGGCTACCGCGATTGGTTCGAAGACGTCCTGCCCGGCGCCAGGGTCATCGAGCTCGACTGGTTCCAGAAGTACACGATCCACGGCGTCACCTACCGGCTGCTTCCCGTGCAGCACTGGACGAAGCGGACGCCCTGGGATACGAACAGGCGCCTGTGGGGCTCCTGGCTCGTCGAATCGGCGAACCGGAAGATATACTTTGCGGGGGATTCCGGGTACTTCCCGGGATTCGCCGAATACGGCCGCAAGTTCGGTCCCATGGATGCGGCGTTATTGCCGATCGGGGCCTATGAGCCGCGCTGGTTCATGTCGGTCTACCATCTGGATCCCGACGAGGCCGTGAAGGCGTACAGGGAACTTCGGGCAGAGGTGCTCATCCCCCAGCAATGGGGTGTATTCGACCTGACGGACGAGCCGATGGACATGCCGGCCCGGGACTATCGGAAGGCCGCCCAAAAGGCGGGGCTGACGGAGCAACAGGCCCCGATCGTTCCGCACGGCGGCACCTATTTTCTGCCCTGATATGCCCAGGCCAGTAAAAAAGAGAGGGGAAGGGGATAAAGGGCAAGAAGATGCGTGGCTGAGAACTCCCGGGCGCGGGAATTCGAAAGGCTGCGCCGATCGTCTCACCTTCTCGACTCCCTGTCTTTTCACAGGACGATTTTCACGGCGGGGTGCCTGCGCAGGCCTTCGTAGATCTCGAGTCGGCACTCTTCGCTTGCGACGACGATATCCACGTTCAGGCAGTGGTACCTTCCGGTCACGCTGCGATTCGACGGGGTGACGGTGTGGGGGCGCTCCTGGATCACCTCGGCAATGGCGCTCCGCAGACGCTCCATGTCCGTCCCGATGACTTTGTAGCCCCAGGGGCAGGGATAATCAATTTCGGGCCCGCGGCCCCGGCGGTTGATGATCAAGGCTCTACCCCGGATTCGTCTCGGCTCATAAAATCCGGCGGCAGGCTTCTGTCACGGGTATCCGCGTCCCTTGCATGCACAACTGCGCACGCGGCCATCCGGATGACAATCCTATTGCGGAACGGGAGCCGATGAAACGTTCGGGGGTCTCCCGTTTCCGGGAGACCCCGATGTCCTGCGGTTGTTGCGAGAAAAAATCCGAGGTCTAGTAACGGGGCCTTCCGCCGCCGCCGGGACGCCGCATTCCGCCGCCGCGACCGTCGTCCTGGCGGGGACGCGCCTCGTTGACATTCAGCTTCCGCCCCTTCAGATCCTTTCCGTTCATCCCGCTGATGGCAGCCTGGGCCTGCTCAGCAGAGCCCATTTCGACAAAGCCGAAACCTTTTGATTGTCCGCTCATCTTGTCCTTGATGATCGTCACGGTCTCAACCTGCCCGAACGCTTCGAACGCCTGCTTGAGATCCTCTTCCGTGACACTGTAAGGCATGTTCCCGACGTAAATCTTCATCGACCTCTCCTGGAAAATAGATGTTTCCTGTGATGATCCCCCTATCCTGGTCCGGCTTTAACGAAAAACTAAAGGAGTGGTTATCACAACCGGGGCGCGACTGCAATGTTAATCATGCCCCCTGCAACGTGCTTTTTGATCATCGGGCGCTCCGTACCCGGCGGGCTTTCGATCGCGGCGTCGAAAAGAGCGTCACCTTCCGGGCCTTTTCCGGGAATCCCGCGGCGGCGTGAAACGCCGCAAAGACCGACAGGTCGCTCGGCGGCGGCTGCGGTCTCGGGGCCTCCTCCACGCGGTCGCGTTCCCCGCGCCTTCCGCGCCCGCCCCTCCCGCCGGGTTTCGGCTGAGCGGTGTAGTCGAAGTCCTCGAGCGTCCTGCGCTCGATCTCTTCGCCCAGCACCCGTTCGATTTCCCAGACGAACGCCCGGTCTTCCCGGGTGACGAAGGTGAAGGCATCCCCCGTCCTCTCGGCGCGGCCCGTCCTCCCGATGCGGTGAGTGTAGGCGTCGACGGTGTCGGGCATGTCGTAGTTGATCACGTGGGAGATCCGGGAAATGTCGAGGCCGCGGGCGGCGATGTCGGTGGCCACCAGGATCCGGTACTTTCCCTGCCGGAAGCCGTTGAGCGCCTCCTGGCGCTGGCTCTGGGAGAGGTCCCCCTGGAGAAAGGTGACGGGGAGTCCCGCCTTCTTCAGGCTTTTTGCCACGCGCGTCGCGCGGTCCTTGGTCCGGGTGAACACGAGGACGGAGTCCGTGTCCGTTCGGTCCAGGATCTTCATGAGCAGCGCTGTCTTGAGATGCTGCTCGACGGGATACAGGGCGTGGGAGACCGTCCCCACGGGCGCGGCCTCGCCCACCTGGACAGTGACAGGATCTGTCAGGATGTCCCGGGCCAGATCCCGGATTTCTTCCGGCATGGTGGCCGAGAACAGGAGGGTCTGACGCCTGGCGGGGATGCGGCCCAGGATTCTTCGGACGTCGGGCATGAAGCCCATGTCGAACATGCGGTCCGCCTCGTCCAGGACCAAAACTTCCAGGCCGGTGAGGTCGATGACCCCCTGGTCCATGAGGTCCAGAAGCCTTCCCGGACAGGCCACGACGATCTCGGCGCCCTCACGAAGCTTTCGGATCTGGGGGTTTTGCTTCACGCCGCCGTACACGGTGACGCTCTTCACTTTCGTCTTGCGGCCCAGCTGGCCTATGGCTTCGTGGATCTGCTCGGCCAGCTCGCGGGTGGGGGCGATGATGAGAGCGCGGACACGCCTGCGCGGCCCCGACATCAGCCGCTGCAGAATGGGCAGACCGAAGGCTGCGGTCTTCCCCGTCCCGGTCTGCGCCATCCCCATGACATCGCGACCGTTCAGGATGAGAGGGATACACCGGGACTGGATGGGTGTGGGTTCCTCGTACCCGAGGGCCTCGACGCCGGCCTGGATCTGCGGATGCAACTCGAACGACTTGAAACTCATGAACGGACAAACCTCTTTTCTGGCATTTCTGACTTGCTGGCCGGCGGGGTTCCCCGCCTGCCCGCTTTCGCTTTTTCGCGGGCCGTTGATAAAATCGCTTACGCTTCGGCTTCCGGGGCGGTCTCCGCGATGTTCACGGACTCTTCATCCGCTGCGGTTCTCGTGCTCTTGCCCTGGCGCCTGGCCATCTTCTCGCTTGCTTTTCTCTGTCTTTCCAGCTCCTTCTGTCTCTTGATGAACTGGTTGTGGTTTCGCTTTCCCATGGTCCTCCTTGCTTGAGCCGGCAGGCTCTGCATCAATCAGGCCAAAAAAAATCCCCGCGGCCTCTCACAGGCTCTGGGGACATTATGTGTCACGACCGGTTCAAAGCGAGCTTAACGTAACGCTTTTTCAAGCATTTGTCAAGGGTTATTTCCCTTTCTGCCTTTCCGGCCGGGACCTGCCGGCGCTTTCCGGCGCCCGTCGGCGAGGTGAACGACGGCAAGCAGGGGGTGCTTCCAGAGCATCCGGGGGCCCGAGTATCGCATAACGTCCCGGATTTTTTCGCGCATCTCGGTCTTGTAGCAATGGACAGGGCAACGGGCGCAGGTTGGCTTGTCCTTGCCGTAGGGACACGCCTCCAGGCGCTTTCCGGCGTAGGCCAGCAGTTCCCGGCATGTCGAACAGAGCCCTTGCCTGTTGCCGTGGCAATCCCGGCAGAAGAGCCGGATCATGGCCTCCACGGTCTTCCGCTCGCGTTCGATCCGGGGGTGGGTTTGCAACATGCTGTCAATAGGCTGCGGGGGCTACTTCAGCTTGCTGGTCCAGGTGTAGTCATTGGTCTTCTGGGCCTCGTGGCATTTGATGCACTCGTCGACCTTGCCCTCCTGGGTCACCTTGCCGCCGGCGGTGACCTGCGCCCAGTACCAGTCGCCGCCCTTGGGATTGTAGCCCTTGACCTTGTACATGATGTCGACCCACTTGAGCTTCTTGTTCTTGTCGAAGTTGTCCTGGATGA
>JAAYEC010000072.1 GCA_012728915.1 Deltaproteobacteria bacterium
CGTAGAAAATCTTCGCCTTCGTCGAGATGAACTTCTCCTCGTGCTGAAACCCGTCGCGGATCGTGATGTCGCCAATCATGACCTTCTTCGGCCATCGCGGGAAAAGCTTCCTCAGATCGTACTCCGTCATAAGCCTCCTACCTCCTCAAATGTTGGACTCTGCAACACGATGTTGTTTTGCACACCCTCAGGGGCGGCTTTACCTCTCGGGGCAAGCCGAACGGCACGGCGACTCCCGCGCTGCCTCCCGGCGGTGCGGGCACGTCGGGCCGATTGCAGTCCGTCTCACTCTCCCGTTAAGCTCCATGCGCGTTTCGCCGCCGGTGCGGAAAAACGGATGCTCATTACTCTCCCGTAAAATTCGGTTTTCTCTTCTCCGCGAAGGCGGCCAGGGCCTCCAGGCGGTCCTTCGTGGGGATCGTCACTTCGTAGGCCTTCGATTCGAGCGGCAGCGCCACCCCGAGGCTCGCCTCGGAGCCGTAGTTGATGGCGAACTTCGCCTGCGCCACGCCGACGGGGCCGTTCTTCGCGATCTCGCGGGCCAGCTCCAGGGCTGCGTCCATCAGCTTGTCGGGCTCGACGACCTTGCTCACTAGGCCGATCTCGAGGGCCGTCTTCGCGTCGAAGCGCCGGGCCGTGTAGATGAGCTCCTTCGCCTTGGCGACGCCCACCACGCGGGTCATGCGCTGCGTGCCGCCCGCACCGGGGATGATGGCCAGGCTCGTCTCGGTCAGCCCCATCAGCACGTTGCTCGAGCAGATGCGGATGTCGCAGGCCAGCGCCAGCTCCGTGCCGCCGCCGAAGGCAAAGCCGTTGATCGCCGCGATGACGGGCACGCGGACGTTCTCGACGGCCGTGAAGGTGTTGCGGATCGTGAAGATGAAGCGGCGGACCTGGTCCTGCGTGAGTGTGCGCCTCTCCTTCAGGTCGGCGCCCGTGGAGAAGGACCACTTCTTCGGGTCGTCGCCGGCCTTGGAGCCCGTGATGATGATGCAGCGGAGGCTCAGGTCGAAGTTGGCCTCGCGGATGACATCGGCCAGGACGGCCAGCAGGTCGAAGTTGAAGCAGTTCATGGCATCCGGGCGGTTCAGGGTCAGGATCAGGATGCCGTCGTCGGTTTTTTGCTGAAGCAGGATGTCTGACATAACTCTCTCCCTCTCTCTCGTTTCCTGGTGTTCTCTTGGATCAAGCCGGGAGAGGTCCCGGCCCGACGGACCGGGACCATCCCTGGCACGATTTGCTGCTTCTTGGGATTAAACCTTCAGGTCACCCCAATCGGTCTTGCCGATGGGCTGGCGGTAGCAGAGCTCCAGGGACCGGATCAGCTTGCCGCGGACCTCGCTGAAGGCCACGACGCCGTCGTGGAAGAGCAGCGAGCCGGTGAGGAAGGGGTGGCCTTCCGCATCGTAGCGGTCACGCATCATCTGGCGGAACTTGGCCATCTCTTCCTCGTTGACCTGCTGTCCCCTGTCGATGATGTTCTTGCGGCGTACGGACTCGACGATGAAGCCCGCCGTGTCGCCCGACATGACCGTCGTGCGGCCTCTCATGTTGGTGAAGCAGAAGACCGGCCGGAAGGCGCGGCCGCACATGCCGTAGTTGGCGGCGCCGTGGTCGGGGCCGATGACGTACTGGATCTTGGGGACGTTGAGCACGGAGCAGGTGCGGACCATGTCGGAACCGTACTTGCCGATGCCGCCCCACTCTTCGGACTTTCCGACCATGTAGCCGGGCGAGCCCTGCAGGAACAGGACCGGGAGGCCCTGGTTACCGCAGCGGATCATCCACTCGGTGGCCTTGCGGGCCGCGTCGATGTAGATGACGCCGTTGTTGTTGGAGGCGATGAAACCGACGGGCATGCCGCCGAGCCACATCTTGCCAGCCACGATCGAGTCGCCGCGGCTCTCGCCGTAGGTGGGCTTGTACTCGTGGACGTAGCTGTCGTCGGCCAGGCACTTCAGGGTCTTGCGGATGTCGATGAACTGGTAGGTATTGACCGGCGTGTCGCGCATCATCTCCTTGAAGTCGAACTTGGGCTCATTCACCTTGCGCTTCTCGACGTAGAGCTTCTGCGGGGGCTCGAAGTCGATGATGTCGCGCAGCTTCTTGATCCCCTCGTCCTGGGAGCGGACGAAGTGGTCGCAGCCGCCGGAGTGCTTCGTGTGGACATAGGCGCCGCCGAGGTCCTCGGGGGACACGGTCTCGCCGATGGCCGACTTGACCATGGGAGGCCCCGCCAGGAACGCGAAGGCCAGCTTCTCGATCATGATCGACTCGGAGGCCAGGTAGACGATGTAGGCGCCGCCCGCCGTGTTGCCGCCCGTGGAGAGCGTGTACTGGCGGATGCCGTTGGCGGACATGCGGCACATGTTGTAGAACATGCTGCCGAAATGGCCGTCATCGGCAAAGCAGCCCAGCTGCAGGGGCAGGTTGATCCCGCCGGAGTCGGCGATGTAGACGCAGGGCAGCCGCAGGCGCTCTGCGATCGCCTGGGCCCTCATGTGCTTCTTCAGGGTAATGGGGAAATAGGTTCCCGCGGCGTAGCGGTTCTCGTTGGCGAAGACCATGCAGTCCTTGCCCTGGATGGTGCCCACACCCGTTACCAGGCCGCCGCCGGGAATGTGGCCGCGCTTTTCGGACTCGTAGATCTCGCCGCCGTAGAGTTTGACCTTTCCGATGTTGTAGCCGGCGTCGAGGCCGACCTCGAAAAACTCCGTGCCGGGATCGATGAGCTGCTTGATGAGGTCGCGCATGGGCTTCTTGCCCTGTTTGGCCAGGCGCGCCACCTGATCCGGCCCACCGATGTTGTAGGCCTCTTCGCGGTGCTTCATGAGTTCGGCATCCTGTGCCTCCCAGTGCTTCAGGTTGCTTTCCCGTTCCGCTGCAAGCCTCTCGGCCCTCGTCAATTTCTTCTCTTCTGCCATAAGACTCCTCCTCTCTCCTTGAATAGAACGACAGACGTCGAATGTCTGTAGTCGGCAAAAGACGTGAAAGAACAATGGGTTGGGTAATTTTCAGAACGGCTTCCGGGAGGGTTCTGCGGGCCTGCCCGGCATTCTCAGGAAACCGTGTCTGCTTATCACTTAAAGCGGCAAAAAGCAAGCGAAAACCTGGGGCGGAGAGGGCATTTTTCGGCTGGACGGCTGTTCGTTTTTTGACAGAGGAGTCTGATTGTGGTAACCAGTCTCATCCCGAGCTGCAAAGGACACCGGAACCATGCCGGACGGCGCGCCCCCCGGGAACGAGGAGCGTTTCGGAAAACTGCTGGCCCTCATCGCGGCGCTTCGCAATCCCGAAGACGGATGCCCTTGGGATATCCGCCAGACGAAGGCCGACGTGGGCCGCTACCTCCTGGACGAAACCTACGAGGTCCTCGAGGCCGTCGACAGGGACTCGCCCGCCGCGATAAGGGAAGAGCTGGGCGATCTGCTCTTCATGATTCTCTTCCTGGCCAGGATCGCGGAGGAAGAAAACCTCTTTGGAATCGAGGGGGTTCTGGAGGACATCTCGGCCAAGATGATCCGTCGCCATCCCCATGTCTTTGGCGGCACGAAAGTCAAGGACGCCGCAGAGGTCAAGCTCAACTGGGACCGGATCAAGCGGGACGTGGAGAAGCGGGGGGAAGGGGATGCCTCGATCCTGGGGAAGATTCCCCGTACGATGCCGGCGCTCCTGCGGGCGCAGAAGATGACCGCCGAGGCGGCAAAGGTCGGCTTCGACTGGGATTCCGTCCAGGGCGTCATCGGAAAAGTGGAGGAAGAGCTGGCCGAATTCCGCGAGGCCCTCTCCGGGGCGGACCCGGAACGAGTCCGGGATGAGATCGGGGACCTTCTCTTCTCGATCGCAAACCTGAGCCGGCACGTGAAGGTCGATGCCGAGGAGGCCCTGCGGGCCGCGAACCGCAAATTCGAGGAACGCTTCCTTTATATAGAGAAAAGGCTGCGCGAGCGGGGCTCGGACCCGGCGTCCGCGACCCTGGAGGAGATGGACGCGCTGTGGAACGAGGCAAAGAAGAAGGAATAGGGACGTTGTTTACTAATTGGAATAACTCGACAGGCTCCGACTTCATCAGGATTTCGACATCACAAGGTTATTCCAATTAGTAAACAACGTCCCTGGTCTGGTGCCTGATGGAAGACATCAACTTGAAATTCTTCCTGTGCGTCATCGGCATGGTCCTCGTCCTGGAGGGGCTGCCCTACTTCGCCTTCCCGGAAAAGCTCAAGTCCCTGTACCTGAAGATGCAGGAAGCCTCGGACACGAATCTCAGGATGATCGGCTTCCTGGCGATGGTGATCGGCCTGCTGCTCGTCTACCTCGGCACGAGCTAACGGCTTGCGCGCGGGCATCGGGCTTCAGGCATCCGGTTCCGTACAAGTGACGAGGCTCCGGAAGGAGCGATCCGGACCGGGAGAGAGGGGGGTGGAAAAGACCGAGAATTTTTTGTTGACTTTCCACTCCATTTCGGTTACCCGCAGCGTGCGGGTTGTGGAATATGGATACCGTCGGATCCCGGAGACCGGGATCTTTTTTTTACCCTAATCCCCCGTGTCCGATCTCCCGGGCCCCGGCCGAAGGAAATGAAGCTGCAGGACTTCGACTACACGCTCCCCGAGGAACTCATTGCACAGGCGCCGGCCCCCGACCGGGACCGCTCCCGGATGATGGCGGTCGACAGGGGTGCGGGAAGCATCCAGGACCTTGCGTTCCGGGATTTCCCGGGACGGCTCCGCAAGGGCGACGTCCTCGTGATCAATGACTCGAGGGTGATTCCCGCGCGGCTCTTTGCCCGCAAGACGACGGGAGCCGCGGTGGAGATCCTCCTGCTGCGAAGCCGGGAAGGGGTGTCATCGCCCCGGTGGGAGGCTCTTTTGCGACCTGCAAAACGGCTCCGGGCGGGAACGACGCTGGCCCTTGACGGGGGCGCGAGCGTCCGGGTCCTGGAGCGGATCAACGACCGGAAGTGGGTCGTCGAGTTCGAAACCGGCGAACCCTTTGAGAGCTTCCTGCGGCGCAGGGGACAGGCACCGCTGCCCCCCTACATCCGGCGCCGGAAGGACAGCCCTCAGTCGTCCGCCGACCTCGAACGGTACCAGACCGTATACGCGAAACGCCCCGGCTCCGTTGCGGCGCCCACGGCGGGGCTCCATTTCACCGGGCCGATCCTCGACGAGATCCGGGACAGCGGCGTCGCCGTGGCGACGGTGACCCTCCACGTGGGTTACGGGACCTTTACCCCTGTCGAGACCGAGCAAATCGAGGACCACGTCATGGAAGAAGAGTACTTCGAGATCGGCGACGAGACGGCTGAGGCGATCAACTCCGCCGCGCGCGTCGTTGCCGTGGGGACTACGTCGACGAGGGTCCTCGAGTCCATTGCAGACGAGCGCGGACGCATCCGGGCGGCCTCGGGCTTCACGGGGCTCTACATCTATCCCGGATACCGGTTCAGGCGCGTGGGGGCCCTGCTGACGAACTTCCACCTCCCGAAATCGTCCCTGCTCCTGCTGGCCTGCGCCTTCGCCGGCAGGGAGCTCATGTGCTCGGCCTACCGGCGGGCCATTGCGGAGAAGTACCGGTTTTACAGCTACGGGGATTGTATGTTGATCGTCTAGCGCGGAGCGCTGGACGATCAGGCGAATGGCAAAGGGCTTCGGGCATAAGGGCTGGCGGAAGAAAGCATTTGGCTTCCGGATCTTTTCCTGACCTTTGATCGTTAACCGTTCACCTCTGACCCGGTTGATGATGAGCTTCTCTTTCGAGTTGATAAAGACTTCGACCGACTCCCGGGCGCGCCTCGGACGGATGACGACCGCCCACGGCGAGGTGCGCACGCCCGTCTTCATGCCCGTGGGGACCCAGGGGACGGTGAAGGCCATGGCGCCGGACCGGCTCGAGGAGGCGGGCGCCGAGATCATCCTCGGCAACACCTACCACCTCTACCTGCGGCCGGGACACGACCTGATCCGGGGACACGGCGGCCTCCACCGGTTCATGAACTGGGACCGCCCCATCCTGACCGACAGCGGCGGCTTCCAGATCTTCAGCCTCGGCCCCCTCAGGAAGATCACCGAGGAGGGAGTGCGCTTCCAGTCCCACATCGACGGCTCGAAGCACTTCCTGAGCCCCGAGAAGGCCGTGGAGATCCAGCAGGCCCTGGGCTCGGACATCATGATGTGCCTGGACGACTGTACGCCCTACCCCGCCGACCGGGCCTGTACGGAGAAGTCCATGGCGCTCACCCATCGCTGGGCGAAGCGGTGCCGGGTGGCGAAAACGGGTGAGGGCCAGGCCCTCTTCGGGATCGTCCAGGGAGGCCTTTACAGGGATTTGAGGAGGGCCTCCGTCGAGGCGCTCGCCGAAATCGGCTTCGACGGCTACGCCATCGGGGGGCTCAGCGTCGGCGAGCCCAAGGCGCTCATGCTGGAGACGCTCGAGGCGACGGCGCCCCTGTTGCCGGCGGGCCGGGCGCGCTACCTCATGGGCGTCGGCACGCCGGAGGACATCGTGGAGGGCGTCCATCACGGGATCGACCTGTTCGACTGCGTCATGCCGACCCGCTGTGCAAGGAACGGATTGCTATTTACAAATCACGGAAAGGTTGTTATAAAAAACGCCCGTTACCGGACCGATCAGGCCCCGCTCGACGAGACCTGCGACTGTTACACCTGCCGCAACTTCTCCCGGGCCTATCTCCGGCATCTTTTTATAGCCAGGGAAATCCTGGCTTTACTGTTGAACACGATCCACAACGTCCGGTTCTACCTGGCGCTCATGGAGCGCATCCGGACGGCCATCGCCGGGGGCGCCTTCGAGGACTTCCGGCGCTCGTTCAGGGACGGGCGCGCGGAAGGCGACGCCGGGCCGCTCCCGGGGGGACGGGTGGACGAGATCATGGAAATCGACGAGGAGGACGAACGTTGACGAGCATCGCACACGCCATGGGAGGCGCGGGGAGCCAGGGGGCGCCCGGCGGGGACATGGGATTCATCCTGATGATGACCACCATCTTCATCATCTTCTACTTCCTGCTCATCCGGCCGGCCCAGAAGAAGCAGAAAGAGACGAAGGAGATGATCGCGAACCTCAAGCACGGGGACCTCGTCGAGACGACCGGAGGCATCCAGGGCAAGGTGGCCGCCCTCACCGAGGCGGTGGTGACCGTCGAGATCGCCCCGAACGTGAAGGTCAAGATCAACCGGGCGCACATCACGGGCATCGTCCAGAAGACCGCAGAGGAATAAGGCCGAAGGGGGATCCTCATGTTCCAGAGCATCAGATTCAGAACGCTCATCACGGCGGCGATCGTCCTGGCCTCGCTATACTTTCTCCTGCCGTCGGTCCTGCCGGAGATCCCGGCCTCGATGAAGAACGTCTTCCTGAAAAACCGCATTCACCTCGGCCTGGACCTGCAGGGCGGCATGCACCTGGTTCTGGAGGTCGACACGGAAAAGGCCCTCGAGGGAAACGTGGAGAGGCTAGCCGTCGGCATCCGGGAAGGCCTCATGGAGAAGCGCGTGCGGTTCCGGAGCGTGGAGCGCAAGCCGGGCAACACGATCGTGGTCGAACTCCCCGGGAAGGAGGCCCGGGCGGACCTTGAGAAGATCCTCTCGGACCAGTTTCCCGATCTGGAGGTGAAGTCCGCCGAGGTCGCCGACGGCCGGGAGGTGGTGACCCTCAAATACCGGGAGAAGCGGATGGCCGACATCCGGAAGACGACGCTCGACCAGAGCCTGGAAACCATCCGCAACCGCGTAGACCAGTTCGGCGTGACGGAGCCGGAGATCATCCCGCAGGGCGATGACCGGATCCTCATCCAGCTGCCCGGCATCAAGGATCCCAAGCGGGCCGTCGACCTTATCGGCAAGACGGCGCTGCTGGAGTTCAAACTCGTCGACGAGGAGCACAGCCTCGAGGACGCCATGCGGGGCAACGTGCCGGCGGGCAGCGTCCTGATGAAAGGATCCCGCGAGCGGGGCGAGGGCGGCGGCGCTCGCCGAGAGCCCATGTACCTCTTGAAGGAGCGCACCCTGCTGACCGGCCAGTCGCTGGAAAACGCCCAGGTGAAGATCAGCGACCGCTTCGGCGAGCCCTACGTGGCCATCAAGTTCAACCCCCAGGGGGCGAGGGACTTCGACCGCATCACCGGCGAGAACGTCAACCGGCGACTCGCCATCATCCTCGACGACGTCGTCTACTCGGCTCCCGTCATCAAGGAGCGGATCTCGGGCGGCGATGCCCAGGTCACGGGGGCCTTCACCATGGAGGAGGCCCGGGACCTGGCCATTGTCCTGCGGGCGGGCTCGTTGCCCGCGCCGGTGAAGATCCTCGAACAGCGCACGGTGGGGCCCTCTCTCGGGCAGGATTCCATTGACAAGGGAATCCTCTCGACGATCATCGGGATGCTGCTCGTGGTGGCCTTCATGGTGGTCTACTACAGGCTTTCCGGATTCGTGGCGACGCTGGCGCTGGTGCTCAACATCGTCATCCTGCTCGGGGTCATGGCCCTCTTCGACGCGACACTGACCCTTCCGGGCATCGCGGGCATCGTGCTGACCATCGGCATGGCCGTGGACGCCAACGTGCTCATCTTCGAGCGCACCCGGGAGGAACTGCGGCTGGGCAAGACCGCCCGGGCCGCCGTCGAGGCCGGCTACGCGCGGGCGTTCCTGACGATTCTCGACTCGAACGTAACGACGCTCATCGCGGCCCTGTTCCTCTTCCAGTTCGGCACGGGGCCCGTGAAGGGATTCGCCGTGACACTGAGCATCGGCATCATCGCCAGCATGTTCACGGCCATCTTCGTCACGAGGATCATCTTCGACTACGCGACCTGGAACCGCCACGTCAAGAAACTGAGCATTTGAACAAAATGGGGCAAGGCGTCAGGCGGCGGGCGAACGGACGAGAAAAGCTGCCCGTCCCGGGTCATCCGCCCCAAGCCCCGAGCCATTTGCGGAGCACATCATGGAACTGATCAAGCCCGACACCCAAATCGACTTCGTGGGAAAGATGCGGATCGCCTTCACGGTCTCCCTGATCGCCATCGCGGTCAGCATCGCTTCCCTTGTCGTCCACGGCGGCCCCAACTGGGGCATCGATTTCGCCGGCGGGACGGTGGTGCAGGTCAAGTTTACCGGCGGCGTGGACATCGACAAGATCCGCAGCACCCTCGAGGGCATCCATCTCGAGGGGATCACGATCCAGCAGTTCGGGACGAAGACGGATTACGAGTATCTCATCCGGACCGCCGAATCGACGGAGGACCTGAAGGGGCTCTCGGGACGGGTCGAGGACGCGCTGCAGGCCGCCTTCGGGAAGGGTGCCTTTGAGGTGCGCCGCGTGGAGGTCGTGGGCGCAAAGGTCGGCAAGGACCTCACGCAAAAGGGAATCCTCGCCGTCGTCTTCTCGTGGATCGCCATGCTCGCCTACATCGCCTGGCGGTTCGAGTTCCGCTTCGCCGTGGGCGGCATCCTGGCCCTGGTGCACGACACGATCATCACCATCGGCGTCTTCTCCCTGCTGAACAAGGAATTCAGCCTGGTCATCGTGGCGGCTCTGCTGACCATCATCGGCTACTCCATCAACGACACCATCGTCATCTACGACCGGATCCGGGAGAACCGGAAGAAGAACGTCCGCCAGGACCTCGGGCAGCTGATCAACGCGAGCATCAACCAGACGCTCAGCCGCACGATCCTGACCGTGCTCACCGTGGTGATCGTCCTTGCGGCGATCCTGCTGTTCGGAGGGGCGGTCATGTTCGACTTCGCCTTCGCGATCCTTGTCGGTATTGTCGTGGGAACCTATTCCTCCATCTTCATCGCCAGCCCCTTCGTGCTGGCCTGGGAGCGGGTCAGCCCCTCCAAGAGGAAGAGGAAGTAATGCCTTGTCGCCACTGGAAGCCGCAGGTTTGACGATCTTCATCCTGGTGATGCTCATCGGGTTCTTCTCGATCCTGCTGGGCCTGCCGGGGACCCTCGTCATCCTCTTCGACGTTCTGGTCTATGCCGTCGTCACGGGATTCGACCGGATCGGCCTCGGGACCCTCCTGGCGCTCGTTGCGATCTCGGCCCTTGCCGAGTCCCTCGAGTTCTTTTTCGGGGTCGCCTGGGCCAGACGCTTCGGGACCTCGAAACGGGGGATTGCCGCCTCGATTGTCGGCGGGATGATCGGCGCCGTTCTCCTGACCCCCGTCTTCCTGGGGCTCGGGGCGCTCATCGGGTCCTTTCTCGGCGCGCTTGCAGGGGCCTTTGCCGTCGAGATCCTGTCGCAACGGGAACTCAAGCCCGCGGCCAGGGCCGGTTTCGGCGCCCTGATGGGCCGCCTGGGGGGCCTCTTCGCCAAGGGGCTCTGCGGCCTTGCCATGGTGATCATCACGCTCATGGCCATCTACGGCTGAGAAAGACGAACGCATCATGACCTCGAACCCGAAAACCGCAAAGATCCGGGAGTACGCAGAGGCGATCATCATCGCCATCCTGATCGCCGCCTTCATCCGCACCTTCGTCGTCCAGGCCTTCAAGATCCCCTCGGGCTCCATGAAGCCCACCCTCGAGATCGGCGATCACATCCTGGTCAACAAGTTCAGCTACGGCGTGAAGCTCCCGTACCTCCGGACCACGATCATCCCCCTCGGCCGGCCCGAGCGCGGCGACATCGCCGTCTTCATCTACCCCGAGGACCAGACGAAGGACTTCATCAAGCGGGTCATCGCCGTGGGCGGCGACACGGTCGAGGTCCGGAACAAAAAGGTCTTCATCAACGGAGAGGCCGCCGATGATCCCCACGGGGTTCACGTCGAGGACGTCGTCTATCCCGGGGCGATCCAGAGACGGGACAACATGGGGCCCGTCAAGGTGCCCGACGGGACGATCTTCGTCATGGGGGACAACCGCGACCAGAGCTACGACAGCCGCTTCTGGGGGTTCGTGAAGCTCGAGGACGTGATCGGCAAGGCCTTCATCATCTACTTCTCCTGGGACAGCGACAACAGCGGCGTGCGCTGGAACCGCATCGGGAAGCTGCTGGAATAGGGTCCAGGGGACAGGGGTCAGGGTCCAGCACAAAGATCGTTTTTTCTTCTATCCTGAAACGCAATGCCTGGTTCCGCGAAACCCGAGAGTTTGCCCGCCATGGCTCTGCAAGACCTCATCAGAATACTCCGCACAGGGTGGCGTGTCGTCGTGAGCCACGGGCGCAGTTACGGCTGCCTGCCGGAAGACACATTGGAAAAAACTCGAAACTCCCGCCTCTAATCGTCCCGAAACCGCCAATTCCGTTGAAAAAGACGGGCCTTTGCGATAGAGTCCCTTTCCATGAAAGGACCTTTCTCCAGGGCCCTCGCGGCCACCCTGGGACTGCTGCTGACCGTTGCCTGCGCAGGAGCCGACAGGGACGAGGGACCCGCCGTCGGCGGGGCGGACGGCCCGCCCGCAACCGGGGACATCCTCGTCGAGGGCTCCATCGGGGACGCCAGCAACCTCATCCCGCTGCTGGCCACGGACAACACCTCGCACAGCATCTCGGGCCTCATCTTCAACGGCCTCGTGAAGTACGACCGGGACCTTAATGTCGTCGGCGACCTGGCCGAGTCGTGGGAGATTTCGAAGAACGGGCTCGTCATCACCTTCCGCCTGCGAAAGGGGGTCCGCTGGCACGATGGAACGCCTTTCACGGCCGACGACGTCCTCTTCACCTACCGGCTCACCGTCGACCCGAAGACGCCCACCGCCTATGCAGGAGACTTTCTCAAGGTGAAGAGGGCGGAGGTCCTGGACGCGCACACGTTCCGCGTCACCTACGACAAGCCCTTCGCGCCGGCGCTCATGAGCTGGGGCGCTTCGGTGATGCCGAAACACCTTCTGGAGGGGCAGGACGTGACGAGAAGCCCGCTGGCCCGCCATCCGATCGGGACGGGTCCCTACCGTTTCAAGGAGTGGAAGACCGGCCAGAAGATCGCCCTCGAGTACAACCCCGATTACTTCGAGGGCAGGCCCTGGATCGACGGCCGCGTCATGCGGATCATCCCCGATATGGCCACCATGTTCCTCGAGCTCCGCGCGAAGGGCATCGACCAGATGGGGCTCACCCCCCTGCAGTATACCCGCCAGACGGAGAACCGGTACTTCCGGAACAACTTCCGCAAGTACTGCTACCTCTCCTTCGCCTACACCTACCTCGGGTTCAACCTGCAGAATCCGATGTTCGCCGACCGGCGGGTCCGGCAGGCCCTGGCCCACGCCATCGACAAGGAAGAGCTCATCGACGGGATTCTCCTGGGTCTCGGCAGGGAGGCCACGGGCCCCTTCAAGCCGGGGACGTGGCAGCACAACCCGAACGTGAAGCGCTACCCCTATGACCCGAAGCGGGCCCTGGAGCTTCTCGCGGAGGCGGGCTGGCGGGACACGGACGGCGACGGCATTCTCGACCGAAACGGCCGGCGGTTCGAGTTCGAGCTCCTTGCGAACCAGGGGAACGAGGTCCGCGCCAAGACGGCTGAAATTGTGCAGCGGAAACTGGCCGAGTTGGGCATCTCCGTCAAGATCCGCGTCATCGAGTGGGCCGCCTTCATCAAGGAGTTCATCAACAAGCGCCGCTTCGATGCCGTCATCCTCGGCTGGACGATCCCGATGGACCCCGACCTCTACGACGTCTGGCACTCGAGCAAGACGGGCCCCAGCGAGCTGAACTTCGTCTCCTACCGAAACGCGGAGGTGGATGAGATGCTGGAGAAGGGCCGGAGCACGTTCGACCGCAGCGAGCGCAAGCGCTGCTACGACCGCATCCAGGAGATCCTCGCGGAGGATCAGCCCTACCTCTTCCTCTACGTGCCTGACGCCCTGCCCATCTTCAACGCGCGGATCCGCGGGATCGATCCCGCTCCCGTCGGCATCGGCCACAACATGATCCGGTGGTACGTGCCGAAGGAGGAACAGAAGTACGTCATGACGCAGTGATGGAAGAAGAGGCTGAGACGGTGAGAGGACAAGAAGGTCGGAGAAGCAGAGGGCGTGAGCCTGGCCGCCGATTCATCCAACTTTCTCACGTTCTTACCCTCTTCCCTTCGGCATTCGGAAGAGGGCGTCGAAGGATGGCCACGAGATATACAGAGACCCTATGACGGCAGACAAGCACAAGACAAGCAAGACCCTCCGCAAGCCGAGGCGGAAGAGCGCCCCGCAGGTCGTGTCCCCGGCGCCGCAAACGCGGGCAGCGGCCGACGAGCGTGCGCCGCAGGATCTTCCCGTTCTGCTTCTCTACAACATCGACCCCGCCTGGGAGCCGCGGGAACAGGCAGAAGCCGTGACGGCGACGCAGGAACTCATCGACGCCCTGCGCCTCGTCGGGCATCCCGTGACCCCCGTCCAGGTCGACGACGGGGACCTGCGGCGGTTCCTCTCCCCCTATGACCCCGGGCACTTCGTCGTTCTCAACTGGTGCGAGGCCCTGCCCGGCATCGCCCACAGCGACGCCCTGGCCGCCGAGACGCTTGAGGAGATGGGGTTCGCCTATTCGGGCTCCCCGCCGGAGGTGCTGCGGTTGAGCGGAGACAAGGAGAAGGTGAAGGAGGTCCTGCTCCGGGCCGGCGTCCCGACCCCGGCGGGCTGCGTCTGCACACCGGAAAGCGGTGCCCCGTGGAACCGGTTTCCCGCCATCGTGAAGCCCGTCCGGGAGCACTGCAGCATCGGGATCACGCCGGAGGCCGTCGTCCTCGGCAGGGCGGCCCTCCTGGAGCGCATCCGCTTCGTGACGGAGACCTATGAGCAGCCCGCGCTGGTCGAGGAATTCATCGACGGCCGCGAGTTCCGGGTGACCCTCTGGGGAAACAACGAAGTGGAGGTCCTGCCGCCCGTGGAGATGGAGTTTTCCGCCTTCAGCGACGTCCGCGAGCGGCTGTGCTCCTGGGACGCGAAGTTCACGCCCGGCTCCCGTCCCTACACCGAGATCCGCACCGTCGCCCCCGCGCCGCTCTCCGGGGAGGAGTTCCGCCTGCTGGCAGAGGTTTCCCGAACGGCCTACCGGGCCATGGGAATCCGCGACTACGCCCGGTTCGATTTCCGCCTGCGCGACGGGGTCTTCTACCTGCTGGACCCGAACCCCAACCCCGACATCAGCTCCGATGCCAGCCTCGCCCTGACGGCGGAGCTGGCCGGATACTCCTATGGCCGGATGGGCAGCCGGCTCATCCGGCTCGCGGCCGAGCGGCACCCCGTCTTCCGCACGAAGTGAAACAGGGCAACGGGCGATCCTGCCTTCCCGCTGCCTTGCCTGTTTTCCCGTCCGGCCCGGCCTGGAACGGCCCGCCGCCTCAGATGGCCTCGATCGTGGAAGGCGGCTTCGTCGCCAGGTTGTAGGTCACGCTGACCACGCCGGGGACGCCCTCGAGGATCCTCGAAGCGATCCGCTCGAGTTTGGACCAGGGGAGCCTCGTCGGAGAGGCCGTCCGGGCATCCACGCTGTCCCAGCAGCGCACCTCGATCTGCAGGCCGAAATCCCTCCTGCCCTCCCGTATGCCCGTGACGCGGTCCTCATGGAGGATTGCCATGTACTGGAAGGCCTTCGTTTTCTGCAATTCCTCCTCGACGATGACCGTCGCCCTGCGAACGAGGGCGATCTTCGCGGGCGTCACCTCCCCGATCACGCGCGCCGCCAGGGCCGGGCCTGGGAAGGGGATCCGGTCGAAGAGCGACTTCTGAAGCCCCAGGGCGATGCCCACCTTGCGGACCCCGTCCTTGCGCAGCTCGATGAGGGGCTCGCTGATCCTGTAGCCGAAGGCCTTCCTGGGGTCGATGCCGATCTGCTCGAAAACGTTGTGCTGGCGCTTGATGCCGGCGGCCGTCTCTTCGACGTCGGTAAGGATCGTCCCCTGAAGCAGGGTCGTGGCCTTGCTCTTCAGGACGAGCTCCCGGAACACCTTCTTGTAGAACGTCTGCGTGATGGCCTCCCGCTTCAACTCGGGGTCCGTGATTCCCCTCATGGCGTCGAAAAAGGCCTGGCGCGCGTTGACGATCGTCACCGGGATGCCGAGTTCCGCGAACAGGGCCTTGACCTTCCGGGGCTCGCCTTCCCGCATGATGCCGTTGTCGATCAGGTAGGTCTTGAGCTTTCGGCCCAGGGCCCTGTGGGCCAGGGCCGTCACGACCGACGAGTCCACGCCTCCCGACAGGGCGCTGATGGCAATCCCCCCGCCGGCGATCTCCCGGATTTCCCGAACCTTCTCGTCGATGAATTTCTTCGGTTTCAGATCCTTCGCCTCGATCCCCCGGTGCTTCATGGGTCTCTCCTCCGCATCGGATTTTGCCGCCGGGCCCGGAACCCGGGCCGCGAGTGACGGTTCTTTAACACAGGGCCCGGAGTTCTTCCAGTCTTTTGACGGCGGCAGGGCTACCTTCCTTCGTTTTCCCTCCTGCGCCCGGCCTCCGCGTAAAGGCCCTCGTAGCGTTCCGCCGCCGACGCCCAGGTGAATCGCCTTGCCATGGCGTTCCGGATCAGCGCATCCATGGCGTCCGGACGGCCGCGGAAGGCGCGCGTCGCCCGGCCGAGCGCGTCGAGCAGCGCCCGCTCCGTCGCCCCGTCAAACAGGAATCCCGTCCCCGTTCGGGTGGTCTCGTCGAAGTCCTCCACCGTGTCGGCCAGTCCCCCCGTGGCGCGGGCGACGGGCGGGGTTCCGTACCGCATGGCATACATCTGGGTGAGCCCGCAGGGCTCGAACCGCGACGGCATGACGAAGAAATCGGACCCCGCCATGACCTTGTGCGCCAGTGTCCCGTCATAGCCGATCCGACAGGCGAATCGATCGGGATGATCCCGGGCGAGGGTCCGGAAGAAGGTTTCCGCCCAGGGCTCCCCCGCGCCCAACACGACGAGTTGGGCATCCAGCCCGAAAATCCGGTGCGCCGCCCCTGCGATCAGGTCGATCCCTTTCTGGCCGACGAGGCGTGACACGACGCCGAGGAGCGGCACGCCGGGCCCCGTCTCGGGGAGTCCGAGGGTTCGCTGCAGGTCCCGCTTGCAGAGACCCTTTCCCGCGCGGTCCCGTTCCGAGTAGTTCGCCGCGATCCGGGGATCCGTCTCCGGGTTCCATTCCGCGTAATCGGCGCCGTTGAGGATCCCCGACAGGTCGGCCTCACGGTCCCGGATCGCCCCTTCGATCCCGTGGGCGAACTCCCGCTGCCGGATCTCCGCCGCATAGGAGGGGCTCACCGTGTTGAGGAGCGTTGCGTGATAGATCCCGCCCTTCAGCAGGTTCACCCGGTCGAAAAACTCGAGATCCCGAAAGTGGAAGTGCTCCCACCCGATGTCGAGGACGTCCATCAGGCCCTTGTCGAAGACGCCCTGCTGCTGCATGTTGTGGATCGTCAGGAGGCTTGCCGGGTTGCGGGATGCCGCGTCCTTCCGGTAGAGGGTGTCGAGAAACACCGGAACGGCCGCCGCGTGCCAGTCGTGGACGTGAACGACATCGGGCTCGAGGCCGAGCGCACCCGTCAGCTCCAGGGCCGCGCGGCAGAGCAGGACGAAACGGCGGTCGTTGTCGGGATACCCGTCTCCGCCGTGCCCGTACAGGCCGCTCCGGGCGTAGTAGGGATCGTACCGGACGAAATAGACCGTGACCCCCGAGCCGGGCGCCCGCCCCTGCAGCACCCCGCAGGGAAGGGATCCCAGGATGCCCATGGGCACGTCCATTGAGAGGCAATGCCGCAGACTGTGCCGGCTCGCGTCGATGGAGGAGTAGCCGGGCAGAACCACCCGGACGTCATGGCCGATCCGGGAGAGCGCCTGCGAGAGGCCGAGGACCGAGTCGCCAAGTCCTCCTTCCTGGGCGAACGGGGCCATTTCGGCGGCAACCATGAGGATGCGCAGTGCGGGCATCTTCGTCCTCCTCCCTCGCCTCACGCCGCGGCCAGGACCGCCTGCGCCACGGCGAAATAGATCATCAGGCCCAGGATGTCCATGACCGATGCGATCAGGGGGTTGCTGGCCACGGCGGGGTCGATGCGGAAGCGCTGCAGGATCACGGGCAGGATCACGCCGAGGAGGCTCGACGCGACGACGATCGCAACCATCGCCACGGACACGATCAGGGCGATCCGGGCATCGCCCTTGAAAAAGCCGAGAAGCCAGCCCGCCAGTCCCATGGTGACTCCGAGCAGCAACCCGATCGCGACCTCCCGGAACAGGGCCCCGACCCACTGCCTCTCGCGGATGTCCCCCGTCGCCAGCGCCCGCACCATCAGGGTGGCCGACTGGTTGCCCGTGTTGCCGCCTGTGCCGATGAGCAGCGGGATGAAGAAGGCCAGGGCGACGGCCGAGTTCAGCGTGTCGGCCTGGGACGCGAGAATGCCCGTCGTGACGATGCTGATGCCCAGCAGGGAGGCCAGCCACGTCACCCGCTTGCCGTAGAGCGACAGGATCGAGGCATCCCGGTAGCTGGCCTTCAGCGGGTTCACGGCGGCCGTCTTCTGGAAGTCCTCCGTCGCCTCCTCCTCGGCGACGTCGAAGACGTCGTCGATCGTCACGATCCCGAGCAGGGTATCCCCCGCGTCCACGACGGGGAGAGCCGTGATGTCGTATCGGGAGATGAGCTCGACGGCCTTCTCCCGGTCTTCGAACGCGTCGATGCGGACAACCGTTTCTTCCATGATGTCCCTGATCCTCGCGGACGGCGGCGCGAGGATGAGCTTCCGCAGGCCCAGGACACCGAGCAGCTTCCAGCGGCCGTCGGTGACGTAAACGACGTTGATCGTTTCGCTGTCCATTCCCTTGGCGCGCACGTGCGCCAGGGCCTCGTCCACCGTCCAGTCGGGACGCACCGCCACGTAATCGGGCGTCATGAGCCGCCCGACGCTCTCCCCGGGATAACCGAGGAGCTGAAGGGTTTCCCGGCGATCCTCGGGGGTGAGCAGATTCATCATCTTCTGGATGGCCTGACCCGGCAATTCCTGAAGAAATTCCGCCCGGTCGTCGGGGCTCAGGCCCGCGAGGATCACCCGGGTCTCCTCCGTCGTTAGGGCCTGGAGGAGATCGGTCTGCGTCCTGTCCGAAAGGTACGAGAAGACCTCAGAAAGCATCTCCCGCGGCAGCAGGCGCAGCAGAACGATCCGGTCCTGTTCGCCCAGCCGCTCGAGCGTGTCGGAGATGTCCGGTTCGGGAATCTCCACGATCAGTCCGCGAAGCTCCGCCCACCGGCGGTCGGCCAGGAGCTTCTCGATTTCCGGCTTCAACAGTTCAAACGTCTTCGGCATGGGCGTACAACCTTTGCACGTCAGGATTGGAGGCCGAACCCCGGTCGGCCAAAGGGTTTGCAGTCTTTGCGTAACCGCCCAGGCGCAAGGGGGCCCTCTTGCGCAACCGGTTCAGGTCCCCCGTCCGCGAAGGCCGCGAAGACCCCGACCCTTCCTTCACAGCGCGAGCACCCCCCTCAGGGAGCCCTCGTCGGGCGAGATCCTGAACCCCTTGCGGCGCAACAAGGCGATGATACTCTCGTTGTCGGGCAGCATGTCCGCCACGATTTCCCGGATGCCGCGGTCCCGGGCCACGTCGATGCAGTACTGCGTGAGAAGGGAACCGAGTCCCCGGCCCCGCAGGGCATCGCCGACGGCGACGGCAAACTCCGCCGTCTCCCGGTTCGTGTAATGAATGAGGTGGGCGATCCCGACCATCTCGGCGCCCTGTGCATCCTCCACCTCGGCCACAACGGTCAGTTCGCGATCATAATCGATGAAGCAGTCACGGACGGCCATCTCCGGCGTGACCTCCTTGCGGGAGGTGAAGTACCGGAACCGGAGGGTCTCCGGGGAAAACGACCCGAGCAGCCGGTGCCAGAGGGGCACGTCTTCGGGCCGCGCGGGCCGCAGCGTGACCTCCGTACCGTCGCGCAGGCGGGTTTTTCGTACCAGTTCCTCGGGGTAGGGGTGGATGGCCAGGTGGCGGTAGGGGGCCTTCGCACCCCGGACGAGGGCCTCGCCGTCGAGAACAACGCGGGCATCCAGGGCCCATGCGCCCCCAGGTCCCGCGAGCAGCGGGTTGATGTCCATCTCCCGGATGAGGGGATTGCGGACGACGAGATAGGAAAAGCGCACGAGGATCTCCGTCAGGAGATCGAGGTTCACCGGCGGGCGGCCCCTGAAGCCCCGGAGGAGCTTGTACCCCCGGATCGACTCGATAAGCCGGCGGGCGAGCCTTTCGTTGAGGGGTGGCAAGGCCACGGCCCTGTCCTGGAAGACCTCGGCGGCGACCCCGCCCATCCCGAACAGGATCACCGTGCCGAAAATAGGATCCTTCTTCGCACCAAGGATGAGTTCGTGGCCCCGGTGCTGAATCATCCGCTGCACGGTTACGCCCTCGAGACGGGCGCGCGGGTCGTGCGTCGCAGCCCGTTTCATGATCCGGCGGAAGGCCTCCCGCACGGAGCGGTCCGATTCGATGCCTAGGACGACGCCCCCGGCGTCGCTCTTGTGCGTGATATCCGGCGACAGGATCTTGAGCACCACGGGGTAGCCGATCTTCTTCGCGAGCCGGACGGCCGCGTCCTCCTTTCGTGCAGGAAAAGCCTCCACGACGGGTATTCCGTACGCCTCGAGCAGCGTCTTCGAAACGGGCTCGGAGAGCGTCTCCGACTCCTCCATGGCGATCCGCTGGCCGACGAGGAGCAACTCGTTGACCCTGTCCTGGTCCATGCCGAGACCGATGTCCATATCCTTCGGCGTCTCGTGGAGCATCTCCAGATTTCGGCTGTAGTCGTGCATGGACAGAAACGTCCGGACGGCCTGCTCCGGCGTCGGGTAGGTCGGCACGCTCATCCGGTTGAGCATGTCGATCCCCTCGCGCACGCTCTCGCCGCCCATCCACGCCGCCAGGACCGGCTTCTCCGTCTTGGCGGCGATCGAGCCTACGAGTCGCGCCGTTTCCGTCGGGTCGGTCATGGCCTGCGGGGTCAGGATCACGAGGACCCCGTCGTTCAGCCTGTCTTCGACCAGGGTGTCCAGGGCCCGCCCGAATCTCTCCGGCGGCGCGTCCCCGATGATGTCCACGGGGTTTCCCCGGCTCCACATGGGTGGCAGGGCCGCCTGCAGGGCCTCCTTCGTCTCCCCGGAGAGTCCCGCCAGCTCGCCGCCCCGCTCGATGAGGCAATCCGTGGCCATGATCCCCGGTCCCCCCGCGTTGGTCAGGACGGCCAGCCTCGGCCCCCGGGGGTTGTGCTGCTTGGCGAGGATCTCGGCGCAGTTAAAGAGGTCGGTGATCTCGTCGACCCGGACAATCCCCGCCCTCCGGAAGGCCGCGTCGAAGACCAGATCCTCTCCGGCGAGGGCCCCTGTATGGGAGGCCGCGGCCCGCATGGACTCGGCAAAGCGGCCCGACTTCACGGCGACGATCGGCTTGGTCCGGGCGAAGGCGCGGGCAGCGCTCAGGAACTTGCGCGCATCGGTCACGGTCTCCACGTAGAGGACGATGCTCCGCGTCTTCCGGTCCATGCCGAAGTAGTCGATCAGGTCTCCGAAGTCGACGTCGACCATGGACCCGACGGACACAAAATGGCTGAACCCGATCCGATCGTCGATGGCCCACTCCACGACGGCAGTGCCGAGTGCCCCCGACTGCGAGAGAAAGGCAACGCGTCCGTCCAGGGGCATCCGGGCGCCGAAGCTCGCGTTAAGCTTCAGGGACGGGACGATCAGTCCGAGGCAGTTGGGCCCGATGATGCGGACACCGTAGGGTTTTGCCCGGCGGAGCAGCTCCTGCTCCAGCTTCTTTCCCTCCTCCCCGACTTCCCGGAATCCGGCAGTGGTGACGACCACGCCGAGGATTCCCGCCCGGCCGCACTGCTCGATCACGTGGGGGACCGATGCGGCGGGGGAGGCCACCACAACGAGGTCCACCGCCCCGGGCAGTTTCCCGACGGTCGGGAAGGCCCGGACGCCCTGGACCGTGTCGCGCCGCGGGTTCACGGGGTACACGGGACCCTCGAAACCCGAGCTTCGGAGGTTTCTGAACAGGGTGTACCCGACGCTGTGCGTATCGTCGCTCGCCCCGACGACGGCAACCGCTTTCGGATCGAATATTTTCTCGAGGTTCCGGATGCTCATGGTGTCCTCCCGGTGAGATGCCTGGATTGCTGCATGCCCCGATCGTTCCGCCCGTCCGGCCGAAAGGCTGCGTCAGCGGCTACTCGTCGCAGACGCAGATCCCCGGTGCGTCGCAAAGCGGTGCCTATCTTGCCTCCCGGGCGCATGGCTCATATAGGGGGCGGAACGAGACGCCTTGCGGGCCGCCTCTTCCCGGGTTCGGCCCGCTTGGCCGGGGAAAAGGCCGGATGCGCAAGCCGGTCGAGGCCGGCGAACAGCACGGACAAGAGAGAGCCCCTTGTGAAGCGCCCCAGGCAGGCAGGCGTGCGCCCTACGATCGGGATTGGCCGACGTTTCCGGTGTTGGGAGCCTTCCGTCCATTTTCTGTCGTTTCCCTCCGTCGCGTTCCGTCCTTCCTCTCCGCCTGGTTTCCAGCTCATTCGGCTTCGGACTCGTAAAGATGGATGGTTTCGCCTGAGGCGAGCGTGCGGCGTTTCTCACGGTACTGAAACGATACGTCGCCGTCTTCCCCCGGTTCGCGGGAAATTGTGATTTTCCCGGACTTCGCGGCAATAGCGATCCTGTCGTTCCGGACCCGGATCTTCATCCGCAGGCCGCTGAGTTCCGGGGGGATTCGGGGATTGAGGTGGATGACCCCGTCGCGGAACTCGAGCCCCGTGTAGCATCGCTGGATCAGGTCCGCCGTCCCGGCCATGGCCCCAAGGTGGATTCCCTCGTGGGTGGTGCCGCCCTGGATGTCCGAGATGTCGCTCTCAAGAGCCCGCTGGAACAGCCGCCAGGAAGCCGCGCGGTCCATCCGGGCAAGGACCCAGGAGTGAACGACGTTACTGAGCGTCGAGCCGTTGGATGTCCTCTCGAGGTAGTAGCGGATGTTCCGGGGAATCGCGACGGGGTCGAATTTGTACCCCATCGCCGAGAACAGCTCCTGCAGCTCCTCCGCGGAGAACAGGTAAAAGAGCATGAGCACATCGGCCTGCTTGGAGACCTGGTAGCGGTTCGGCGAATCGCCTTCGGCCTCGAGAATCCGGTCGAGACGCTGGATGTTGCCGTACTTTTCCCGGTAGCCGGCCCAGTCGAAGGGCGCCAACCGTTCGTAGCCCTCGAACTGGCTGATGATCCCGTTGCCGTGAAAAGGGACCTTCATCCTCGGCGGAATCATCCTCCAGCGTTCGATCTCCTCCTCCTCGAGACTGATCGTTTCCTTCAGGTCCTGCAGCGCCGCCTTACCGAGGATCTCAATAACCCCCAGGGCCGTTCGGAGCACCCAGGCCGTCATGACGTTGGTGTAGGCGTTGTTCTTCAGACCCGGCTCCGCGGCTCCGGGATAGGCCTCGTGATACTCGTCGGGCCCCACCACACCGTGGATCTCGTAGCGGTTCTCGAGCGTGTTGTAGGTGGTCCGATCGGCAAGCATCCGGGCAATCTCGAGAATGACTTCCGCCCCGAAGGCACTCAGGAAGGCCCTGTCTGCCGTCATCTCGACGTACTGCCAAATATTGTACACGATCGCCGCGTTGACATGAAGCTGCAGCCGGGAGTGGTCGGGCATCCAGCGACCGGAACGGGGGTTGAGCCTCAGCGACTGCGTCTCCTCCCGTCCGTCGCTTCCGCTCTGCCAGGGAAAGAGGGCGCCACGTAGCCCTGCATCGGCCGCGGCCTGACGGGCCGACCCGAGACGCCGGAACCGGTACAGCAGCCGGGAGCGGGCCACCTCGGGAAACCGGAGGTTCAGAAAAGGCAAAATGAAGAGCTCGTCCCAGAAAATATGTCCCCGGTACGCCTCGCCGTGCCACCCGCGCGCAGGGATGCCCGCATCGAGGTCCGCAGATCGGGGGGCGTTGACCTGCAGCAGATGAAAGAGGTGCAGCCGCAGCATCATCCGCGTGCGCGCGTCGGCGCCCAGTTCCATGTCGCAGCGGTTCCAGAGATGCCTCCAGGCGAGTTCGTGACTCTCCCGCAGCTCATCGAATCGTCCGGCCCGTCCCGCTTCGTCACAGGCAGCCCGGACGATTCCGGACACCGCCGGATCTCTCGACGTATACAGGGACATCGTCTTCTCCACCAGAAGGGTCTGCCCCTTCTCGACATCCACCGCGAACTCCTCCGACACGAAACCCGGCACGGCTTCGACGGAGCGGGCGGTGGAAACCTCCTTTCCGCGGCAGGACAGTCGCGTTCGGGCCGCCTGGGCGACCTGGAGGCTCGACTGATTCGTCCGAACCAGGAGGTAGAGGACCCCGCCTTCCTCGCCGGACCGAAGCGGCTCGAGATGCCGGTTGCTCAGCCGGCGGTACCGCGCCACCCCGTCATTGACGACAGTGCCGTCCAGGGCCGAGCGGACCCGGATAAGGCCGGCCCAGTTCAGGGCGGTGATCCGCGTCTCATGGGCCGCCAGATGAACGCGGCCCATGTGAACGAAACGGCGGCTCTCGACCCGGCACTCGCGGTCCCTGCGGTCCCGGAAATGAAACGTACGCGAGAGAATGCCCCGCCGGAGATCCAGAACCTGGCGGTAACCCAGAAGGGAAACGGACCGGATATCAAACCAGCCGTCGTCGTCGAACCGAAACCCCAGACACAGCCAGTTCGGCATGTTCACGAGATCCTCGTTTTCCACGATCCGGCCGGCGATCTCCGTTTCGAGCCGGTTGTATCCGCCCGCAAGATAGGTTCCGGGATAGTGCGTATCGCCGGCACGCGATTCGGCCGCCGCGCCCCGGGTGAAAAAATACCCGTTTCCTAGCGTGCAGAGGGCCTCGCGAAGCTTTTCCTCGGCGGGGTTGAAGTCGTCGTATCGAAGCGTCCATTCAGGCACGAGGGGCTCCTCCCGTTTCGATCTCCAGGATCATCTGCAGGAACTTCGACACTTCGCCGGGGTCCCGCAGGGCGTACCGCGCCGCCGTCGGAGCGGCCTGTTCCCGCACGACAATGGGAATGCCCCGTTCCCGGAGCGCGCGGAAGGCGTCCTCGTCGGTCACGTCGTCGCCGATGAACAGGGGGACAACATCCTCCCTGTCGAGCCGGAGCGCCCGCAGCAGGAAACGGACCGCCTCACCTTTGTTCCACGCAAGGGCGGGCTGAAGCTCGAAGACCTTCTTCCCGTAAGTTTTCCGCAACGAGGGATACCGGTCCGCCGCGGCATTGACGGCAGCTTGCACCGCCGCCACATCCGCGTCCGCCACGAGACGGTAGTGCACGGCGATGGAGAAGCGCTTCCGCTCGATCAGGCAGCCCCGGACGCCGCCCAGCTCGCCCCTCAGTTCCCGCTCGGCTCCGTCAAGGGCGGGAAGGTACGCGCGGGCTCCCTCATGCTCGGCCTGCAGATCCCCGGGGCCCTCGATTTCGTAGCCGTGGCTTCCCGAGTAGACCAACGTATCGATGCCGACCAGTTTACGGACGTCCCGCAGGTCGCGCCCGCTGACGACGGCGACGGGAACCCGGGCGGCGAGTTCCTCGAGCAGGCGCCGCACCTCGGGGGAAAGGAGCGCCCGATCCGGGGTCTCCACGATGGGCGTCAACGTGCCGTCGTAGTCGAGAAACAGGGCGAACCGCCGGCCCAGGGCCTCGGCCAGAATCTCGTCCCGGGCCGCGAGCGCCGACGGCAGGGTGCCGTCCGGCGCTTCACCCATTCGGACCGACCCGGAAACGGACAGATCGGAGAGACTCGCGATGACGATGCCCGCGCCGCCCCCCCGCAGGATTTCCGCGTGCCGTTCTTCACGGGCGAGTCCCACGACGAGGCCGAAGCCCCCGCTGCCGGCCGCCAGCACACCGGCCAGCGAATCCTCAACCACGGCACAGTGCCGCGGCGCCACGCCCAGGCGCTCCGCCGCTTCGAGGAAGATGCCCGGGTCGGGCTTCCCGGGGATGCCCAGGCGCTCCGCCTCGAGCCCGTCCACCACGGCGTCGAAGCGCTCTGCGTATCCGGCGTCCCTGAGAATCGCCGCGCAGTTTTTGCTGGCCGATATCACGGCGGTCCGAAACCCGTGCCGCTTCAAATCTCGAAGGAGCGCGGGCAGCGCGCCGTCGATCCTCGCCCCCTCCTCTTCCAGGTATTTCCGGAAAAGTCTGTTCTTCCAATTGCCGAGACCGTGAAGCGTTTCCAATCCGGGCGGGTCCGTGTCGCTGCCCTCGGGCAGCCGAAGGCTCCTCGAATGCAGGAAATCCCGGACCCCGTCGATCCGCGGCTTCCCGTCCACGAAGCGGCGATAGTCGTCCCGGGGATCGAACGGGCGTAGGTCGCGGCAGCTCTTTTCATCGCCGGTCTTCCGGATCGCAGAGAAAAATGTGTCGAACGTGCTCTTCCAGGCCCGGACGTGCAGGGGTGACGTATCGGCCACGACGCCATCGAAATCGAAAATAACGGCACCCAGCCGATCATCGGCCAATACGGATTCATTTGCCCGGTTGATTTGTCTCTCTTTTTCGTTATGCAAATCCATGAAGTCTCCCCGAGCCCTTCTTTCGAGGGAATGCGCCTCATTCCGCCGCCTCACCCGCCAGGAGGATCCGGTGGAGACGCTCCACATCCTCCCGGCGGCAAAGCTCGGAGCCCGGCGTCATGACCGCCGCCGTCCCTGCGGCAAGCCCGTACAGGGCGGCGTCCCGGATGGGCCTGCCCTGCGCAAGGCTCAGAACGACCCCTGCGACGGTACTGTCGCCGGCCCCCACCTTGCTGCGGATCGGCACGACGGGAGCCCGCAGGCGCTCGGCCCCCTCCCGGGTGACCAGCAGGATGCCCGCTGCCCCAAGCGAAAGAAGGATCACCTCGCAGCCGCTGCGCCGAAGAAGATCCAGGGAAAGCGCCTCCTGTTCCGACTCGTCTCGCGGCTCCCGGCCCACCAGGTCGATGAACTCCTGGTAGTTCGGCTTGAGGAGATAGAGCGGTTCCCGGACGGCCCGCCTCAGGGCCTCCCCCGAGGTATCAACGATGACGCGGGCCCCGATCCTCTGCCCGATGCGTGCCATTCTGGCATAGAAATCCTCCGGAACGCCCGGCGCAAGAGCGCCGCTCCCCACCAGATAGCCCGTCTCGGGGCCGAGAGCGGTCAGGATATCGAGCAATCGCTCCCATTCCGCTTCGCCGATCGTCGGCCCCGGCATCCCGAAACGGTATTGCTGGCCCGTCGCTTCTTCGTAAACCATGAAGCTCTCCCGCGTGGGCTCCGTGATGGGCACCGGGCAGTGGGGTACGTTTTCCTGATCGAGGAGATCCCCGAGAAGACACCCCGTGTGGCCGCCCGCGGAATGGACCGCAAGGGATCGACCGCCAAGCCGGGCGATCACCCGCGAGACATTGATCCCGCCGCCTCCGGGCTCGTAGACGGGGGCCCCGCACCGCAGCTTGCGGCCGGGCACAACGTTCGAAACGGAGGTGCTGATATCCACTGCGGGGTTTACCGTAAGCGTGACGATTGGGGTCATCGTTTCGTGCCTCCCGGTCTGTTGATGGGGTCGTTTTGGCACTCACGGCCCGGCCGGAATGCAGCGGGCGCCATCCGATCAGCCGTCGGCGGGAACGAGCAGAACCGGCACGGGACTCCTCTGACCGACACGCTGGGCGACGCTGCCCATGAACAGGTGCCCCATCGCCGTCTGGCCCCGGCTGCCCATAACGATCAGGCCCATCGATTCCCGCACGGCGACATCGATAATCTTCTCGGACGGCTTGCCCTTCATGACGAGAGTCTCGCAGGGGATGTTCGCGGGGCATTGTGCGGCGTAGCGCTCCCGGAGTTCCTGCTCGACCCTGTCGCGGATCCCGTCGGCGACCTGGATCCGCAGATCCGGCGTCACGAAACTCATATACTCCGGATCTTCGTAGTCGTTCGCCACCACGTGCATCACAACAATCCGGCCGCCGTTCGCCCGGGCTATCCCGCAGGCATAGCCGAAGGCCGCATCCGCGCTTGAGGAAAAATCGGCGCAGAACAGGATCTGTTTCAGGTTGTCGATCGTTTTCATAGCATGGTCTCCTTTCTTGTCGTTTGTCCGGCCGGTTCACCCGGTCCGGTTCCCTTCGGAGGGTCCCCGGCCCGGCTTGCCCGCCGGCCATCCCCGGCAGCCCGCTCGCCGAGGGCGGGCGTCCTTACGCATTGTCCATCTCGACGGCTTCCCTCATCCGTTCCTCGAAGTCCGGGATCGCGGCGTGGACGCGCACCCACGCGGCAAGCATGGGGACGCCCACGGGATCTTGGACGAAGTCGGCAATGGCTGCTCTGAGGGATCCGACGAAGGCCTCGACGGCCTCGATCTCGGCGTGGCGGTCGTAGGTCAGCCCGTTGATCAGCGACAGGGCGTGGTATTTCTCAATGGTCACCCGGGCCTCCTGAATGTAGGAGGTCAGCATCGTCCGGAAAAACGCCTCGCTCAGGACGATCCCGTCCTGGGTGAGGACCCGGAAGAGGGCCCTGGCGATGTCCCCGGCCATGCGCAGCAGCCCCTCGTTGGGCTTTTCCTTCCGGAGCACCTGGTGCTTGTGCTCGTAGGTCTCCGCCAGGTCGACCTGGCAGATCCGGTTGACCGAGGCCCGCTGGTAGACCTCGCTCAGCAGCGATACCTCGAGGCCCCAGGTGGGTGAGATCCGGATCCCGCGGGCGAGGCTCGAAATCAGGGCGAACTCGCCCGAGAGGGCGTACCGGAAGCTGTCCAGAAAAGACAGGAAGGGGTTCAACCCCAGGATGCGGTTCAGCGTCCGGATCAGGGGCGTGTAAAATAGCCGGGTGACGCGGCCGTAGAGCTGGTCCGTCACGCGGGCGTAGTAGCCCTTGCTGAACTCGAAATCCAGGGCCGGGTGCGCCACGGGGAGGATCAGCCGGGCGAGCATCTCCCGACGGTAGTTGACGATGTCGCAGTCGTGCAGGGCGACGGCGTACACCTCCGGTTCCGACAGGACGCTTCCGAGGGTCATCCACACCGATCGCCCCTTGCCGGGGTGATCCATGGAGAACGCGTTCCGTATCAGCTCCCGGTAGAGCTTCCGCATCCTCGGCCCGTCGTGCCAGACGACCCGGACATCGGCCCTCAGCACGGACATGGCCTGCCTTGCCTTCTCGAACTCCGTCCTTCCCGCCCGGTCCAGCGAGAGAACCACCTTGTGGAGATACTCCACCCCTTTCAATTCCTCGAGGATCCGCGGCATGGAGGCGGTTTCGAACTCCGAGTACAGCGCGGGCAGCAGCAGGACGAGTTTCCTGTGCCGCGCGATCGCCTTGAGATCCGCCTCGAGCGCGCCGGCGGGACGCTCCCGCAGCTTCTGCAGGGTCGTGATCATGCCGTGCTGCCAGAAATCAGCCATCGCGCACCTCCTCGTTCCAGATCCTGATCAGGTAGTCCTTCATCTTCTCGAATGCCGCGGCGTGGGCCTCGAAGAGTTTTTCCGCTCCGCCGGGATCCCGGTCCCGCACCTCGTTGATGAGGCTCGCCACCCGGGCGTTGTAGAGCGGGACCATCGTGTCGAGGATCTTGAAGCGCTGCCGCGGCGTCGCGTGAAAATAACGGGCGTAGCGGTAGACGATGCGGACCCAGGTCTCGGCGGGCAGGAGAAACTCTTCCGTCCGCGTGACGGACGCGAGGTCCCGGATCACCTCGAGGTCCTTCTCCTCGACGACCCGCTGCCAGACGCCCGAGAAGTTCGCCCACCCCGTCCGGAAATAGTCGACTAGCCCCTCCTGGTCGATCTCGAAAGGAGTCGGCTCCTGCTCCAGCTCTTCACCGAGCACCGGGACATCGCGGGATCGCCGGACCTTCTGCCAGTGTCCGGCGTTGGTCTCCATGAGCTGGAAGATCGTCCCCACGACCTGGCGGAACATCGGGCCCAGGTCGGCCCCGGGGTCCTTCTCGCCGTGCACCTTGATCCCCAGCCGGGCCTGACAGAGCTTGAATCCACCCACGATGGCCGTCGTGGTCATCCACACGTCGATGCCGAAGCGGGCCACGTCCGTCTCCCAGACGTCCTGGTCGAAGTAGTGCTTGACCAGCCGCTGGGAGATCCCGAAGTCGCCGCCGATGGGCTGCCGTATGCGCTGCCCGTAGAGCGCGCGCGTCAGGTTGTAGGCGATCGTGTTGGTGATGGTGCCGTCGAGCTTGTAGCGCCGGTAGTACGGGGCGACGAAGTCGTACCCCTTGAAGACGGGGTCGAGGACGTTGCGGACCCACTCGGGCTTGATGGAGACAAGGTCGGAGTCGAAGACCGCCACGGCCCGGGCCCGCAGGAAATTCGCCACCTCGAAGGCGGTCCGCAGGCCCGACCCCTTCCCCGGAACGCCCCGGTAGATCGTGACGACCTTCCTGATGTTGTACGAGTGGATCTGCACGAGGTTCGCAACCTCGCGCGAGTCGTCCGTGGATCCCCCGTCGGCGACGAGAATGACGGCCTTGGCGTCGGGATAAAAGCGCTCGAGACCTGCGGCGACGGTCTGGATCACGTGCACGATGGCCCCTTCGCTGTAATAGGAGGGAATCCCGATGACGATGTCCGCGTAGCGGAGCTGCTCGATCGTCTTGCGGGCATGGTCCCGGAGGGTTGTAGAGAAACGGGTTGTCGTCATCGCGGTACTGTCCTCTCGTATGGGCGCTGCATCACGGGGCCGCTGTGTCCAGGATCCCGTTGACGGCCTCATTCCAGCCCCGGCTCCCGGGACAGGGAGCCCTTCGCAGATTCGGCAGGTCGACGTCCTCGTAGCGCCCGTCCGGGTGAGGGATCAGGACGGGGAGGTCGACGGCGGCGAGCATGGAGATGTCGTTGGGCCTGTCGCCGATGCCGACGCTGAGCACTTCTTCGCCGAGGTTGCCGCGAAAAATGCGGAGGGCCCGCTTCACGGCTTCCCCCTTATCCTGCCCGCTTCCGATCAGGTGGTAAAAGCGCCCTCCCCTCGTGATCGTCAGGCCCGCCTTTCGTGCCTCCTCCCCCAGGAGCGCCGGCGGCGCGTCCCCGGCAACGAGAAACGGCTCGGTGAATTCCCGCTGCTTTGCCAGGCGGGCTTCCTCCGGGCCCAGACCCGTGATCTCCACCAACTCCCCGATGCTCATGTCCCCCACGCCGCGGATGCCGAAGCGGGTCTTCCGCTCCTCGACGAACCGCCGGATCTCGGAATAGGGCCTCCCCAGCCGGATCAGGATCCTGCCGTCCTGCTCGACCCCGCCCGGAATACGGAAATTCCGGTATCCCGGGGGGAAGAAAAGCCCCCCTCCGTTTTCCGAGATGAAGGGCTCCCGGATATCCATGTCCCCCTGCAGTCGCAGGACCTCTGCGCGGGTCTTGCTCGTGACGAAGACCAGGGGCACGGACAGGTCCCGGATCCGCTCCAGGGCCGACCGTGCGCCCTCGCAGGAATACCCCTGATGATCCAGGAGGCTCCCGTCGAGGTCCGTGAAGAGGATCAGCTTCCGTCGCATCTCACACCATGACGGTATTCTCGATTTTCCCCTCGACCAGTGCGTAGACCAGGGTGAGGTACTCCCGGAGGTGCCGGGTCAGGAGGTAGTATTCGCGGACCAGCTCTCGGCCCGCTTCTCCCATCCTGAGGCACTGCTCCCGGTGGTGTAGGAGATAGCGGATCCGGTTGGCGGCCCCCTCGGGCGTCATGACGAGGAACCCCGTGTGGTAGTCGACAACCTGCAGGCGGATGCCCCCGGCGTCGCCCCCGATGACAGGCTTCCCCTTCCACATACCCTCGGTGACGGTGAGGCCGAAGCCTTCCCGGGTCGATTTCTGAACCACGATGTCTGCGATGCGCTGCAGAGCGTTCACCGTTCGGTTCGCGGCGGGCGGCAGCATTTCCACGTGGATGTCCGGGTCTCCCTCGGCGGCCTCCAGCACCGCATCAAGGATCTCCTTTCCCTCCGGGTCATCGGTGGCCCCGCCACCTGCCAGGACGAGTTGGACGGGCGTTACCTTGCGGACCATCCGATAGGCCTGAATGACGCCCACAGGATCCTTGAACCGGTCGAAACGGGAGATCTGGACCAGGACGGGTATGTCGGGCTTGAGTTCGAACTGCTCCCGCACCGCATCGAGTTCGCTCTCGTCGAGCTCGATGTTCTTTTCGCTGAGCGGGTCGATGCTCGGCGCGATGAGAACCTGAAGGTGGGGCAGCAGCTGCGCAAACTGGCACATGGAAAAGATGCTCGCGTCGTACTTTTCCACGAAGGGTTTGAGCCCCTTCCAGACCGCTCGAGAGGGGTGGCTCGCGTCGATGTGGCAGCGCCAGATCCACCGACCCCGGCGCCGGGCGCAGAGTTCCAGCATGGGCGCCGGCTGCGGGTCGTGGATGATAACAATGTCGGCCTCCTCGAGCTCGTCTCTCAGCGTCCCGGCGTTTTGCAGGTTCACATCCCGGTAGAGCTCCCAGTCGCGCTTTTTCAGCAGAACGGGATAGCCCTGCAGACCATTGTGGATGGCCTTGGTCACAGAGAAGAATTCGCCGCTCCCCGTGATCACCCGCCAGCGAACATCGAGGCCGAGGTCATTCATGAGCGGAACCATCCAGGCGAGGATTTCCGCCACCCCGCCGCCTTCGGCGGTTGAATTGACATGAACGACGCGAAGGCCTCTCAGGCGCTCCCCGAGCCTGCGCAACTGGCCGATGACAGGGATGCCGACGATGGGTTCGTACAGATCGATGTTCATGCCTCACTCCCGTTCGACTCAGGCACTCACACCCCGGAGCGATTCAAGCACTCTCACCAGCTCCTCCCGGAGCTCCCGGAGCGTATAGAAATAAAAGTCGATGCGGCGAAGGGCCTCCCCGACGGCGTCCCCGTCCGCCCCAAACCCTTCGATCCAGCGGGAAAAATCATCCACGCCGAAGGGCCGGCGCCGCCGGGCTTCCACGAAGTGGAAGTAAATGCTGCCGTTGGACATGCGGCCAATGGCGTCGGGGAGGTCGCGCAGGACATGGACCCGCTCGCCGGAATCGAAGACAAGGGTTGTCGCCTCCATGAAGTAGAACTCATGGCCCGGCCGAGCCCAGGGAATCATGGTGACCTCGCTCAGACGTTCGTCGATGACCTCGAGGACGGTTTCCCGCAGTCCCTCTATCGAGGGGCATGCATAGGGGTCGACGGCGCCGAGCCGTTCCGCCAGGACCTTGTCCGAAAGCCTCCGGCTGGCCCAGACGGCGAAATCGTTCCGGTATTCGGGATACTCGAAGCTCGGCGACAGGGGGGTCTCGCAGAAATGATGATACAGGACATCGTGACTGCAGACGGCGACCCGGTCCCTCAGTTCCCGGAGATTGTACGCGGGCGGCAGACCGCTCATGCGGATCAGAAGCGAGCAGTCCATGATTTCGAACGGGTTCATCGATTCCACTTCCTAATCGTTTTTACCGGTGCCCGCCATGCGGCGGAGATCCCGCAGGGAAGCCGCACCGCCCGCCCCGGGACCCATGCCGACGGCAGAGCCTGTTTCCCTTTTCGGATCCTTCGCTCTGCGGCCATCTCACCGTTTTTGCCCTTCGCGAGGGTGCTACGCGATCTCCTTCACGGGCCGAATATATTCGAGCTCCTCGAAGATTTTTCCTCCCCAGTCGAAAACCGTGTGATTCCGGATCTGCGAGCGCATCCGCCTCATCCGCTTCCTGCGTTCCTTCTCCGGCATGATGTAGGCCTCGTACATCGCGTCGGCCAGTTCGTCGGTGTCGTAGGGGTTCACGAGCAGGGCGTCGGCCAGTTCTCTCGCCGCCCCCGTGTAACGGGAAAGCAGCAGAACCCCGTCCCCGTCGTTCCGGGCGGAGATGAACTCCTTGGCCACGAGGTTCATGCCGTCGTGGAGGGAGGTGACCACGAGAATGTCGGCCAGACGGTACGAGGCCAGGACGGCCTGATAATCGTGGTGGGCGCGGAGGAACCGGATGGGCATCCAATCCTCGGTCTGATGCCGCCAGTTGACCTCGTCGACCAGGTCGTCCAACTTGTCGTTGATGTCCCGGTACTCCTCGATGTGCGTCCGGCTCGGCGCCGCGAGCTGCAGCAGGGTCACCTTTTCACGGAGCTCCGGATGATTCTTCAGCAGGAGATCGAAGCCTCTTATTCTCTCCGGAATCCCCTTCGTGTAATCGATCCGGTCGGCCCCAACGAAGACTCTTGTTCTAAGAACCTCGTCCCCCAGCTCCTTGATGAAATTCAGGCGCCTTTCCTCGACCGGCCCCGACGTCGCATCCTTGCCGATCTGCCGGAAATCGACGCTGATGGGGAACGCCCGGACGTGCGTGGGCCGGCCGCCTCGGAAGATTTGGAACTGTTCATAATCCACTTTGGCCTCGATGCCCCGGTCCACGGTGTCCATGAAGTTGTTGCAGTGGTATTGGATGTGGAACCCCATGATGTCGTTGCCCAGCAGGCCGTCCAGGAGTTCCTCTCCCCAGGGGAAGATCCGGAAGGCCTCGCGGTTGGGCCACGGAATGTGCCAGAAATGAACGAGCGCCAGGTCGGGCCGCTCCTGTCTCAGCAGCCGCGGAAGTAGGGCCAGGTGGTAGTCCTGGATGAAGACGATGGCGGGACATCCGTCCACCTCTTCGAGAATGGCATCGCAGAAACGCCGGTTGACGTTTCGGTAAGCCTCCCAATCGTTACGCGAAAACCGGGGGCGGGTGTACACGATGTGGCAGAGAGGCCAGAGGGCACGGTTAGACAGGCCGAAGTAGTACCCGTTTTCCTCCTTCCGTGTCAGCCACACCCGCCGCAGCGTGTAACGAGGTTTCTCCGGGGGCATTGCCATGCGTCCCCGGGAATCGACGACGAGACGGTCGGCCGTCCCCGAGCCATGCGCAACCCAGACGCCGCCCGTCGCGCGGACGATCGGATCCAGCGCAACCACCATCCCGCTGGCCGGTTGAACGACGCGAATTCCCCCCGCGTCCCTCTCGTGCATGACGGGTTCCCGGTTCGACGCGATGACGACCTTTGCATTTTTCGAGATGCGGGAGACGAGTCTCCCGAGATATCTGGCATCCACGGCAGGCTCCACAACCAATGATTTTCTGCTTCGAAACAACCAGGGTCTTCACTCGGGACGGCTCGATGCGCCCGGGATGTCAGGCAAGGCGGAAGGAGAAGAAACTCTTCTGGATTGGATAATGGAAATCCTTTTTGCAGTATACCCCGGTTGCCTCCTCATTCCAAGTTGATTCCTCCGCCATCTTGCCCGGGAATGTCGGTGGAAATGTTCACCTCCGGGGAAAGCAGCATTTTCGGAGGCAGTTCCTGCGCCTGAAGGATCGCGGCCATCTCCCTCATCCCCTCGGCAATCGCTTCCAGCCGTTGAACGGACAGGACCTCCAGGCCCGACACGATCATGCCCTGGGCCACCTGCGGCGACTGCTTGACGATTTTCTTTCCTTCCGTCGTAAGGGTCACATGGACCACCCTCCGGTCCTTGCGGGAACGGGTTTTTCTGATGAGCCCCGACCGCATCAGCCGGTCGAGAATTCCGATCACCGTCGCGGGATGAAGATACATCTTCCGGGAAAGGTCCGACACACGGATCGGTCCCGAGTCGGCGATCATCTTGATCGCCCACAGCTGGGGGCTTGTCAGGCCCGAGGCTTTCTTTGCCCGCCGGGTGTACGAGTGAACCGCCTGGAAGACCCTCCGCAGATCATCCGCAATTTCGGCAATGACCCTGTCTTTGTCCGTCATCGATCCGCCCCTCCGGTCTTCCCGCACGGCCTGCTGTCGCCAATCCCGACTGATCCCTCCCTCGCGTCAACACCATGGCCCCGCGGCTGCGGACATCCTGAAGCGGCCGGATCCCGTCCGCGGATATTTGGCAGCAAGGAGGGTTTTTTACGCATATATTGTTTACAAATTATTGATGTAAAAGTAAAGCAAAAATGTCATAACAATCAACCAATAAGATCGTTTGAGCCGTCTTTTTCAATGTCGTCGATGGGTTACCCGGAGTGGTTTCTTGCATCATCAGCTTCCTGATGACGGGACATCGCGGCGTCTTTCCCTGCCTGCGCTTCGATTTTCTCTCGTCGGCGCCGATCTTCCTGCAGTACAAAAACCATCCGCTTCAATCCATGAACCAATCTCGTCCAATGGCTGAGAATCGATATCGTAATGGATGATTGAATATTCCAGCCGGGGGTAATTTACTGGTAGAGAGGCTTGGCGTCCGGCCGTCCATCCCCGGATCAGCGAAACGCCCTGTCAACGCTCGTCCGAAAGGCCCCCGATGAAGCAAACACTCACCTTTGCCGTCCTGTCATCTGCAATGGCCCTGGTTTCCTGTCCGGCGGCCGTCCGTTTCGAACCCATGCAGGGGCCGGGAAGCGGCTGGCCGATGATGCATTACGGAGGCGGTCTCCTGTGGCCGATTCTCGCGATCGCAGCCGCCGTCGCGATCTATCTCATCGTGAAGGCCCGGCGGGGCGGGAGCGGACGCGAGACACCCCTGGAAATCCTGAACAAACGTTACGCAAAAGGGGAAATCACGGAAGAGGAATTCGACCGGATGAAACGGCATCTCTCCGAATGACACCGTTGTTCTCCTCGGAAAGCACGGCAAAGACAAGAAGGAGGCAGCCATGAAAAAAATTGTCTTGACAACGGCGGCGGTGCTCCTGTCCGTCCTGCTCGTCCTGCCCGCTGCGGCCCAGCGCGGCATGGGCGGAGGCATGATGGGTTACGGACAGGGCTATGGAATGGGCGGAGGGATGATGGGCTATCCGATCGCCCCGGACGTGCCGGACAAGCTCCCGGCCCCGAAAAGCCAGGAGTGGCTCCAGAAGCTGCGGGACGTGCTGGCCCTGGAACGTCTCTCCTACGCCCAGTACACGGCGGACGCGGAGAAATTCAACACCTGGATGCCCTATCATGCGGTCATCCCCCAGGAGGAGGATCACGTGCGGGCCATCGAACGGCTCTTTGCCGCCTACGGCATGCCCGCCGAGGGCAAGCCGGCGGCCGTCGCGGAAACGAAAACGATCACCGAGGCCCTCGACCTGTGCGCGAAGATGGAGCAGGACCTGATCCCCCGCTACGAGTGGCTCGTGAAAAACGCCGACGATCATGATTCGGCCGGTATCCTCAACAGCATCCTCCTGCAGACCCGCCATCACCTCGTCATGTTCGACCACGCGCTGAGAATGGGGGGCCGCATGGGACCAGGCATGATGTATGGAGGCGGCTACGGCTACGGCATGGGACCGGGAATGACGGGCGGGCGGGGCTACGGCCACGGCATGGGCGGCATGATGGGCTACGGGCAGGGCTATGGCATGGGGGCCGGCATGACCCGCGGTTACGGCCGACCCTATGCCGAGCCCGGGAAGCCCCTGGAGATGAAGGATGCCCAAGCCAGGATGGAGGATTATCTGAAGTCCACCCGGAACCCGAACCTGAAGCTGGGCAAAATCAGGGACAAGGGCACGGCCTTCGAGGCGGAGGTCCTGACGAAGAGCAATGCGCTGGTCGACCGCGTCCTCATCGACAAGCGGACGGGCTGGATGAACTCGGCTTACTAGCAGGCTGTTGAAATACTCACAACAAAACTCATTTTACTCTGCTCTTTGAAAGATGGTTGTGCTACAGTTCAGGCATCCCTGAAGAACCCCAGGAGGCTTGCGATGCGCGGGATTGAAGACA
>JAAYEC010000073.1 GCA_012728915.1 Deltaproteobacteria bacterium
ACAGCATCATCCAGGCCGCCAAGGCCAGGGCCCGAGGTTACCGAACCATTAAGAACTTCATCACGATGATCTATCTCATCAGCGGCAAACTGGACTTCAGGCTACCCACTTGAAACAGCGAGGAACCGTAAAAGAATCCGACAGTCCGGCGATTCGGGACGGCACGTCGTCCGACGGCCTGTCAGAAATGATATAGGAAATATACCGGTTAAATATAGGGGATATCCTTATATTTTCATGGACAGCGAGAGGAGGTGACTTCGGAGACTGGTTTTGCGGCGGTTGAGGCCAAGCTTGCGGCGGATGTTGTTGCGGTGGAAGTCGATGGTTCCCTTCGAGAGCCGCAGCAGGGAGGCGATCTCCTTGGAACGCATGCCCTTGCAGATGCAGTTGGCGATCTGGATTTCCGTCGGGGTGAGCCTGAATGAATGGTCCGTCAGCTGCTGGGAAAAAGGGGAGACAACCTCATCGAGACTCGACTCGATGATCTCCAGGCACGACTGCCGCTGTGTGCCGGTCCGGCACTGCGCGAGCTTTTCCAGGAGCGGCTTGAGAAGCTCGTTGATGTTTGCGGAGACTCTCTGCTCGAGAATTTTCCGGTCCCGGTCCCGTTGCTCGAGGATGGTGTTCAGCGTGACGTTCATTTCCTCGAGCTTGATGTTACGCTGTTTCAGCTCCAGTTCCCTCTGTCGGAGGGTTTCCTCGATGCGCTGGCGCTCTTCGATGTCCTTGAGCAGCTTCTCGTTGAGGCTGGCCAGCTCCTCCGTGCGTTCGCGTACCCTTGCCTCGAGCTCCTCCCTCGCCCTGCGCAGGGCCTCCGCCGCCTCCCTTCGCGCGGTGACGTCGCGGGTGATCGACCGGTACCCCTCCAGCCGTCCTGCCCCGTCGAAGTATGGGGTCGCGGAGGTTTCCAGGAAGACGAGCCTGCCCGATTTGTGCAGCATGGCATACTCGAACGAATGCAGGGGCTCTCCAAGGCCCGAGGCCCGACGGAATATCTCTCTGAGGCGATTCGCCTCGTCGTTCGGCATGAGGTCAAAGGGCGTCCTGCCGACGACTTCATGGGGTTGATAGCCGAGCAGGTCGAAGACGCGCGGGCTGGCGTACCGGCATATCCCGTTGGTATCATTGTCGGCGAGGAATTCATCGATGGACTCGACGAGATTCCGGAAACGCTTCCCGCTGTCCAGAAGCGCCGACTCCGCGCGCTTCCTCTCCGTGAGATCCGTGAAATAGGCCATCGACAGGGGGCAGCCGCCCGAGTCGATGAGGTTAACCTCGACGCAGAGGGGGAAGGTCGTCCCGTCCTTGCGCAGCCCCACGATCTCGTAGCCCAGGGGCGCCGGCTCGCCTCTCCTGCGGCGCTCGATGCAGTCCGTCACCTGACGGCGGCTTTCGGGGGCCACGCGGCCGAGCTGTGACGTGCCGACGAGCTCTCCGGGGTGGTCGTAACCGAAAAGGCGTGCGCAGGAAGGGTTTGCATAGAGGGTGATTCCGTCGCGGGCAACCGAGATGCCCATGGGGGACCGCTCGACAAGCGTCCTGAACCAGCCCTTTTCAGCGGGCTGGCCACGGCCGGGGGGGCTTTTGTGATTCGATTCGTCCCTCACGTGTGGTCCTGGCCTCAAGCGGATGACGCGGGCGCGCTGACAGTCCCGCGCGGCCTACTGGCTTACTGCCGGTCCGCCGCTCGATGGGTCAACGCCGCTCCGGGAAGGAGGAGTTCAGGTCGATGAGCGACAACTTCATCTGGACGTGTTTGTCGCACGAGTATCACGGGCTCGGCAGCCATGTCAAGGCACAAACGGGGTCAGACTTGCATATTGACATTTGCGCTGCTTTCCGCTATTTCCCGGTCATGGCAAGAAAACCAAGAATCGAGATTGAAGGGGCGCTCTACCACGTCATGACCCGGGGAAATCAGCGGCAGAGGATCTTTCGATCGAGGAAAGACTATGCCCGGTATCTCGAGTTTCTCTGCCGGTACAAGGAGCGTTACGGCTTCCTGCTTTTCGCCTATGTACTGATGCCCAACCACGTCCATCTTCTCGTTGAAATGTCCCACGTCCCCCTCTCGAAGGTCCTCCAGGGGATTAACCAGAGCTACACGATGTATTTCAACCGCAGGTATGAAACGGTCGGACACTTGTTCCAGGGTCGCTACAAGGCGATTCTCTGCGACAGGGATGAATACCTCCTGGCGCTGGTGAAATACATCCATCTCAATCCGGTCAGGGCCGGTGCGGCGCGAACCGCCGACGATTACCCCTGGAGCAGCCATCCCGCATATGCGAAAAAGGCGACAGACAGCCGTCTCGTTGACGCGGACTTCGTTCTCCGGTTGTTTTCGGAGAATAGAGCCGCCGCGAGCAGGCGTTATCAGGAGTTCATCGACGGGGGGCCGGCCGTTGAAAAGGCGGAAATATACCGTACGGCGGATCAGCGTGTGCTCGGGGACGAGGAGTTTGTGGCGGATGTGAAAAGCAGGGTTCCTTTTGAGATGAACGGGCGTGGAAGGCAGCGCGCGTATTCCCTGGAGGACATTGCCGCGGCGATCGAGCGCGTTACAGCGGTCTCGATTGACCGGATGCGCACTCAGACGAAATCAAGAACGGTCGCTGACGGCCGGAGGCTGTTCTGTCGGGCCGCGAAAGAATTTTCCTGCCGGAACCATGAAATCGCCGCTTTTCTGAGGAAGGATCCCGCTGCGGTGACCCGGTATCTGAAAGAGTACACGGGGATCGAGGCCGACGTGAAGAAAGTCCTCGCTTCGCTGGAAGGATGAATGGCTTAAATATCAAATATGCAAGTCTGACCCCTCCCCTTTGATTTGGTGAGGCTACGGGCAGGTGTTCTTGCCGTAGTTCTGGGCGAACGTCGAGATGTCCATCAGGGAGGGGTTGCCGATCAGCACCGCAAGGTCGCTTCCGTCCACGTCGCAGTCTGGCGGTGGGAAATCGCCGGCGAGGGTGCCCTGCACGTTCACCCGGACCGTGTCCGTCCGCACGCCCGATGCCGTGGTTGCACGGACTTCAACGGTGTGCTCACCCGGGGCAAGGCCGGAGGCATTCCACACGGCCTCCCAGAGATGCGGGTAGGCGGGATTGCCTGCGGCGGTCCTCTGCATGGCACGCCACGACCCCGACAGGTCGATGCGGTACTGCACCTCGTTCACGGCGGCGGTGTCGAAGACGAGGGCGCGGATCGGGTTGGCTGGGGAATTCGGAATGGAATACGTGTAGGGATTGACATTCCCGCCCAGATAGCGGTCCATGGGGGCGGTGACGAGAACGACGGGCCATGTGTTGACGTTCTGTGTGACGCTGGCGATGCCGTTGCAGTCGATGGCGGTCACCGTGTATTGGTTCGGGCTGTCCTTCCCCAGCGCCGAAACGTTGAAATAGAACACCCCCTCCGACATCCCCGCCGTGTAAAAGCTCTCGCTGGAGTCGTGCGTGTGGCCATATCCGTAGAGGGACGCCCCGTTGCTGTTCATCAGACCGACGAACTCGTCCCTGCCGTAGTAGATGTACGTATCCTTGGGGTCGCCGGTGGCGGCCAGGGGGTGGTGGCCGAAGACCAGGGTCAGCGCGGCGTTCGGGTGTGCCTGCAACTCCGACGAGATGAAGGCAAGTTCCGTGGAGTCGAGTCCGGCATGATCTCCATAATAGGGCGGCAGGAAACTGAACGCGGCCCCCGTGTTGTCCGCCGTGTTGACCCCCAGAAAATGGTACTCCCCGAACCAGAAATTTCGGGTCCAGGAGTGCTGCGTCCCCCCTGTTGCCCGGCCCTGGACCGAATTGGCCAGGTAATAGGCGAAGTACTGATCGCTGTACGCGTCGTGGTTGCCTGGAATGTCGTAATAGGTGTCCGCGGTGACGTTGGGGTCCACGATGCTCTTGTATTCGTTCCATTCTTCCTGGTGCGGACCGTTGGGATACCCCAGGATGTTCCCGTTTGTCGAATCGGTCAGATCCCCGGAGACGACGATGAAACTCGGACAGATCGTGTTCTGCGCCGTCGTGACGAGCCACTGGAGGTTTTCGCTGTCCTTGCTGCCCCGGGCGCCGAGATGGATGTCCGACGCATGGATGAACCAGAAGACCCTGTCGTTCGCTGGGCTGTAGAAGGCGGAGTGGGGGTTGCCCGCAGCGGTCGGGGAAGCGGCCGCCGACAGCAGGAGGACGGCCAGGGCGGCCATGGGTAAAGCGCGCCTGAAGGCCTGCATCAGGCAGGCCGAGCCCTGCGTCGCGTCGCGGTGTCGCGTCCCCGTCATCGTGCCTGCTCCAGCTTCTCGATGTATCCGTTCAGCCTCTTGATCGCCCCGGGGTCGTCGGTCTTTGTCTTGGCCCGCTCGAGCTGCTCGATGGCCTCTTCGTACCGGTTCAGATGGGAATAGGCAACGGCAAGATTGACATAGGCGTCGATGTCCCCGGGTCTCAACTCGGTGACCCTCCTGTATTCCTTCGCGGAAAGCGCGTACTTCTTCTGGGCTTGATAGACTCGCGCGAGGTTCCGGTGCGCGGCCGCGTCGCCCTCGTTCTCCGCCAGGGCCTTCATGAATTCCTCGATGGCCATCTCGTAGTACTGGTTTGCCTCCAGGTGCTTGTTGTGGGGTGCGTACTCGTAGAAGCCCTTCTTGAAATAACCGAGGCCTTTTTCGTTGTGTGACGAGCCGCCCTCCTGGGCCCGGCACGGCGCAACGAAGCCCGTTGAAAGGACAAGAAGCAGGGCCAGGGTCACGTTGACGGCCGTTCTTCGGTTCATGGCCTTATCCCTCGCGCGTTTCTCATACCGGAGATGGGATCTGGAAGATCGGTTGTTGCAGGGGTGAACGGGTTGCCGCTCGGGAGCCGTGCGCTTCCCGAAACCCGGCCGGCTGCACGGCGCGATGCCATCTCATGAAGGGCTGAGCGTGCAGGCTCGAGCCGGGACCTCATGAGGCCTATCGGCCGGGCAGCGGGGATTCATCTGCATTCATCATAGCGGCCTGACGGCGATCCGGCAAGGGCTGATTCGCAGAATAATCGATCAGGGACGTTGTTTACTAATTAGAATAACTCGGCGCGATGCCGTCCGGGTCTCTAAAAGTTATTCTAATTAGTAAACAACGTCCCTGATCTTCAGAACTGGCCGCCGAGGCTGCCCGCGTAGCCCGTCATCTCCACGTAGCCCTCGCAGGTGACGGGGCTGCCGGCCGAGGCGCCCCTGCCGTCCACGGCGCCTTCCCAGTAGGTCACGCCCGTCGAGCCCTCCGTGATCAGCTCTTGCTCCGCGACAAGCGGGGCAATCGTCAGGTCAATGCCGGCGGCGGGGACACGGATGCGCCAGCGGCCCGGGTATCTTCCCCCGCTTCGCTGGCTTGTCCAGGTCGCGAGGACCTCGACGCCGATCTCGCCCGTCTTCAGCCCGAGGGAGCGGCCGTCGGCCTCCACGAGCGTCCCCGACGATTCCTGCTCGACCGTTCCGTCCTTCTTCCGGAGAAAATAGAGCATCAGCTCGCGGCCGTCGGAGAGGCGGATCGAGAACCAGTCCCAGCCCTCCTGGTCCTTCGTGAGGGCGTTGGAGCTGAACTCGCGGTCGAGCCAGCTTGCCCCCTCCACGGACACGGGCGCCCCGCCGCCCGGCGTCCGGATCGTCCCCTTCGTCGCCAGGTCTGTTAAGGAGTAGTAGTAAGATGCCTGGCCCCTGCCGGGTCCCTTGCGGCTGAGGCCCCTGTCGCCATGGAGGACGAGGGGTTTTCGCGGCACGAGTTCGAGCTCAAGCCCCATCCCCCCGTGCTGCGCGCGGATCCGGATGAGGGAGCCCTCCATCTTTGCCGACCAGCCGAGGTTCCAGACGTTCAGGCCGCCCTTTGCCGCGCCGGCAAGCCCCGGGCCCGCGCGGCTGATCTGCTCGGCGTAGCGGAATGCGCCGGTTCGGGCGTCGGTGATGGCGAAGTGCGCGGGGTAGAGATCGCGAAGCGACCAGGGGTTGCGGGGGTCGGAGGCCCTGAGTCGCACGCCCTGCCGGAAAAAGGTCAGCTGGTAGCCGTAGCGGTTCCCCGCGGCGTCGCGCAGGTTGCCCGTGAAGTACCACCACTCGGTGCGGAACTCCGGGTGCGCCCCGTGGTCCCGCGGGAAGCTCCAGCTCCACGGCCCGACGGCCTGCTTCCACGTTTCCTGCGCCGGCGCTTCCGGGCAGGGAAACGACGAAAGCAGGGTGACCAACAGTGCAGCGATCCATGGGCGCATAAAGGTTTCAGGTTTTGCCCCCTTTAACAAAGGGGGATGCAAGGGTGATTTTCTTGGAACCAACGAACCAACGAACTGCTTTCACTCTTCCCTGATCTGCATCTGCGGGTAGGTGCGATGGACCTTCCAGATCGGGTAGAGCGCCGCGCCGAGGCTGGCCGCCAGGGCCGTGGCCGCCGTGACGGCGTAGGGCTGCCAGTCGGGGAAGTAGAAGACCGTCCAGTTGAAGCTCCGCAGGTTGATGACACGGATCAGGAGAACCGCCAGGACCGTGCCGACTCCCGAACTCAGCGCGAAGCTCACGATCCCCATCCCGAGGGCCTCGAGCAGGGTCATGCGGGCCACCTGCCCCGTGGAGAAGCCCAGGGCCCGCAGGATCCCGAAGTCGCGCCGCCGCTCGATGAACAGGGTCAGCAGGGCCCCCGTGATCCCGAAGAAGGCGATGACGATTGCCATGATCCGCATGGAGCGCGTCACGGCGAAGGTGCTGTCGAAGACCTCGAGGATGTTGCGGTGAAACTGCTCGCGCGTCGAGACGGGCAGGCCCCGCGCGGCGGCGCGGGCGCGGATGTCGTCGAGGATCCGCCTTTTCCGCGGCTCCGAGGGGTCGATGAAGACGGCGATGCTGTTGATCGTCCGGTCGCCGTAGAGGGCGATGTAGGTGGCGCGGTCCATCATGACGAGGCCGTGCTCCGTCGAGTAGTCGTAGAAGACGCCCTCGATGCGCAGGTCGACGGGCCCCTTCGCCCCCTCGAGGGTCACGACGCCGCCGGGGGAGGCGCCGAAGCTCCGGGCAAAGCTCTCCGAGACGATGACGTCGCCGCGCTTGACGGCCTCCCAGTGCCCGTCGCCGCCCTCGACCCAGCCGAACCGCGCGAAGCGCTGCAGCACGCCGGCCTGGATGGCGGCCACGTGGATCGCCCGTCCGCGGTAGGTCACCTGCGCCTTCCGGTAGGTGTCGACGCCGCCCACCCCGGGGATGCCCCGAATCTCCTCGTAGAACCCTTCGGGGACCTCCATGTCCGAGGCGTTCGAGACGTACAGGTCGCCGCGAAGCTGGGTGCCCATCCACCAGATGAGGGACTGGCGGAAGCTGCCGATCATGGAGCCCAGGCCGATCGAGAGGGAGAGGGCCATCATGAAGGCGGCCACGGCGACGCCCGTCCGACCGAGGTTGCGGATGATGTTGCCCGCCGCGATCCGGCCCGGGAGGCCGCCGAATGACGCCAGGACGCGGCCCAGGAGGGGCTCGGCGAGGACCATGATCACGCCGGTCAGCAGGCTCAGCCCAAAGAGGAAGCCGAAGACGCCGATGAAGGCCGCGTAGACGCGCTTCGAGAAGAAGGCCAGGAGGAGGATGCTGGCGATCAGGCACCCGGCCCCCGCGAGCGCCACGATCCAGGCCCTGCGCCGGTTCCCGCGGCTTCCCGATCGTCCCCGCAGGGTCACGGCGGGGTCCGTGCGGGTCAGTTCGACCAGGGGGTAGAGGCTGCCCAGCAGGCTGGCCCCGAGGCCGACGGCGACGCCCGCGGCGGGCACCCACCAGGACCAGGGCATGGGCGCGGTCCTCAGGAAGAAGTAGAGGCTGCTGATCGTGCCGCCGATCACCTCCGTCAGCGCCCGGCTCAGCAGGAATCCGAAGAGGCTGCCCGCGAGGCCGCCGAGGGTGCCGAACAGGGCGATCTCGGTGAGGAAGGCCCCCGCCACCTCGGCGCGGCTCGCGCCCAGGCTGCGCAGGATGCCCGCGTCCCGGCGCCGGCTGACGACGGCGAACATGGCCGTGTTGTAGATCAGGAAGACGCTCACGAAGAGGGCCATGAGCGACAGGGCCTCCAGGTTGAGTCGGAAGGCGCCCACCATGGCCCCGAAGGTGTCCTGGCGCTGGCGCTTGGACTGGATCCGGTAGCCCTCCCGCCAGCGGGAGGCGAAGCCGCCCTCGTCGTCGAGGATGAGGTCGACGTGGTCGATCCTGCCGCCGAGGCCGAGCAGCTTCTGGGTGTGGGCGATGTCCATCAGGATCAGGGGCTCGCCGGAGGGGTTGGCGAAGGATCCGACTACCCGCAGGGGCCCCTTCAGGGTGGGCACGGAGCCGCCGGTCGCAAGGCCGAGCGTGCGGGCCAGCCCGGCCTCGATCAGGACAGCCCGCTCGTCGGTGAGAAAGGCGATCGAGTCCTCGAAGGATCGCGACGTGCGCCGCTCGAAGGGGACCCGGGAGAGCTCGGGGCGGATGGCCCGATCGAGAAAGGGGTCGATGCCGAGAAGCCGGACCAGGTCGCCGTTTCCCAGCTTCAGGCGCCGCTCCAGCACGGGGGCGAAGGAGACCACGGCGGGATCGGCGGCGAGTTGCCGCAGGATCGACTCGTCCATCGGGCCGGCGAGGCGCTCGAGGGTGTGGGTGGATTTGCCGCGCAAAAACTCCACGGCCTGGGAGAAGCTGGAAAGGGCCGACCGGGCCGAGAGGGCCATGCCGACGACGGCGGCCACGCCGCAGGCGATGCCGAGGAGCTGCAGGAGGCTCAGGCTCCGGCGCCGGTAGAGGTGTCGAAGAAAGGATCGGGTGACGGTGCGCAAAGGAACCTCAGGCTAAAGGCTAAACGCTAAAGGCTCAGGGCAAGAAATGAATGCAGGACCCGTCTCTCCCCGGCCTTATGCCACTTGCCTTTCCTAACGGCATTTCTCGTCTTCCGTCACGACGCCGTCCACCATCTTCAGGATGCGGTCGGCATACCTGCAGGCCAGCGGTGTGTGGGTCACCATGAGCAGCGACGTGCCCCCCTGCCGGCAGCGCTCCGTGATGAGCTGCAGGATCTGATCGCCCGTCGCCGTGTCGAGGTTTCCCGTGGGCTCGTCGGCCAGGATCAGGGAAGGCTCCTTGACGATGGCCCGCGCGACGGCGACGCGCTGCTGCTCACCGCCGGAGAGTTCGTGGGGGTAGCGGTGTTCCTTCCCCTTGAGGCCCACCCGCTCCAGGGCGTCGCGGGCGGCCTGCGGCTGGATCCTGCCGGCAAGCTCGAGCGCCAGGAAGACGTTCTCGTAGGCCGTCAGGGTGGGCAGGAGGTTGAAGAACTGGAAGATGAAACCCAGCCGGGACCTGCGAAGCTCCGTGCGGCCGGCTTCGCCGAGCTGCTCGAGGCAGCGCCCGTTGATCTCGACCGTGCCCCGCGTGGGGCGGTCGAGGCCCGCCAGCAGGTTCAGGAGGGTCGTCTTGCCGGAGCCGCTCTTGCCGAAAAGGGCAACCACCTCGCCGGGGGCCACCTCGAGGTTCGCCCCGCGGAGGGCCTGGGTGACGGCCTGCCCGTTCTCGCGGTATTCCTTCCACAGATCGACGACGCGCACGACAGGAGTGTTCAACAGTCTTTCCACTCTCCCCGAGTTGGGATCAGGGACGTTGTTTACTAATTAGAATAACTTTCCGCCCGAGCCAGGCCGTACTGAGTTATTCTAATTAGTAAACAACGTCCCTGGTCTCAGAGGTCTTTGAGGCGGAGGTTGGCCGGGGATGTCCCGATGGCCTCGCCGAAGGCCTCCAGGCTCTTCTCGAGCCGCTCGATTTCCTCCGTGCGGGCCACGGGGATATAATCCGTTCCGCGGCGGTCCATGGCGTCCATCACGAACGAGACGGTCAGCTGATCCGTGTCGCGGGCGGGCGCGTAGGCGGTCTCATCGAGGCCGTGCGGGCCCGCCTCGAGGAGGACCCCGCTTGCCCGGAGGTCCTCGAGGAGGTCGGCGGTGAGCCCGAGCGGGATCTCGAGGCTCTCCGAGACCGCACGGGCCGTGAGGGGGACCTGTCCGGCGGAGAAATTCCGGCTCACGTGGTTGATGATCCGCAAGGCCAAAAGCCTGCGAAAGTGAAGGCTGGCGCCCCTGGCGTCGGGGCCGTACTCGAGGGCGTCGGCGTTCTGGTGGACGCAGGAGATCTCGGCTCCGGCCAGCACGATGAGCCAGCTGAACTGCAGCCAGGTGAGGAAGAGGGGCAGGGCGGCGAAACTTCCGTAGATCGCGTTGTGCTTGGCCACCCCGACCTGGAACTTCACGTAGACGAGTTGGACGATGACGTAGACGGTGCCGGCGATCACCCCCGCCACAAGCCCCGATTTCCTGTCCACGCGGCGGTTCGGCATGAAGAGGTACAGGAAGGTGAAGAGCACCCACATGGTCACGAAGGGCGTGAGCTCCAGGAAGACGACCACGACGGGGCTCAGGATGCCGAGCACGTCGATCTTCGCGGTGATCGCGGCAAGCTGGGTGGTGAGGAAGACGGTGGCACTCCCGGAGAGCACCAGCAGCACCGGCGCCACGAGCATGACGGAGAGGTAGTCGGTGATCTTGCGGGCCAGCGGCCGGTCCCGCCTGACCGACCAGATGTCGTTGAAGGAGTTCTCGATGTTGCCCAGGACCTTGATGATCGTCCAGAACAGCAGGATGACGCCCACCCCGGCGACGAGCCCTCCCTTGGTGTTTTCGAGAAGCGAGTTGGCAAACCCGAAGACCTCCAGGAGCACTTCCTCCTGCCCCTCGAAGCGCTCGAGGATCTTCTCCTGGAGCAGCTTTTCGAACTCGAAGCCCTTGGCGATCCCGAAGGCCATGGCGACGACGGGGACGATGGAGAGCAGCGAGTAGAAGGTCAGAGCCGAGGCCCTGAGCTGGCAGCGGTGTTCCCGGAAGGCCCGGGTCGCACCCAGAAGAATCCGCAGGGACCGGAGGCCCGCGGCCTTGAGCGGCGGCAGGCCCTTCGCGCGGACCCGCCAGATGTCCTCCTCGACGAACTTCCTGACCTTTGCGAACATGGCCCCGTCCCTTCCCTTGCCTGCCCGGCCCTTTGCCGAAGGCCATTCCCTGTTTAACACAGCGCGCAGCGAAGGTAAAGAGAGGGCGGGCGGAGCCCCCTGCCGCACAAAAAAGGATTGAAAGCGGGGACGTTGTTGAGTAATGAGAAGAACCCCGCCGGAAGGGGCGCAAGCTGTCCCGGGGTCAGAGTTATTCTAATTAGTCAACCACGTCCCCGGAATTGCCTAGAGCGGCCCGGGGCGGCCCGCTGAGGCGCCGTTTCGCCGAAGGGGATACAGCCTGGATCCCTTGCGGACGCCAACCACCCGCATGACGATGGGCTGAAGGGGGCTTTCGCTGCCGATCACGTCGTGCCTGCCGAAATCGTCGAGCCGGCAGAGCCGGGTCCGGCGCCCGTCATTGCCCTCGAAGAGCCGGAAGCCGGCCTTGCGGCCGAGAATGACGAAGCAGATCTCGTCGGGATCGGGGACGATCCCGGCATCCACGTAGACCACGTCATTGCAGCTGAAAAGGGGCTCGTACTCGCTTCCCTTGATTCGGATGCCGAAGAACCGGGGGATCTGCCAGACGACCTCTCCCTCCTGCCGTCTTCCCGTCATGTGATGACCTCCCACTGTCCGACGCTCCCGCCGGGCGCTGCGGGCCCTCGGATCGCCGGCGCCCTCCGGCCGTAACCGGGGACGCGGGGAGCCGCCCGCCGCGGGGATAATTTGTATATACCCTTATATATTATTAAAGGTATTGTCAATAAATATCTTATTGCAAATATAATTTTTATAGGGTATGAGCACAGACATGCCCAGCGACAAACCGAAAATCCTGTTCGTCATCGACAGGGAGCTGCTCGAGAGGCTCAGGGACTACCGCTTCGAGAACCGCATCAATTCGATGTCCGAGGCGATCCGGCAGCTTCTCGAGATCGGGCTGGCGGCCGCAGCGAAGAAAGCGGCGCGAACGTCCCCGGGCAGGGACGGGCCGCAGGTCCGCCGGCGCAGCACGGCCGTGCGGCAGGCGGCGGAAGACAGAAGGGAATAAAAAAGCCCGATCGCAGGATCGGGCTTTTTTGCCGTACGCCTTTCGCGGGGGGATCAGATCTCGGCGTCGCAGCGCAGGCAGCGCGTCGCCTCCTTCACGGCCTGGTCCTTCTTGTAGCCGAGCTCCACCTCGGCGAAGTTCTTCCGCCGGAATTCGGCCTCGAGCTCGGGCATGCGGGCCTGCGGGCACTCCTCCGTGTCCTCGTCGACGACGAAGGGGATGTGGATCTGCTCCTCGGAGGGCGGCACCCAGGCCGGTTCGCCGTTTTTCTTCCGGATCCAGCCGTCGATGTCCTCGGCGGCCCCGTGGCCCGCGGCGATGGCCTTGATGACCGTGCTCGGGCCCGTCACGGCGTCCCCGCCGGCGAAGAACTTCGCGCTGCTCGTCTGGGAGGGGATGTCGTCTCTCACGTCGAAGCAGGACCACTTGTTGACCTTCACGCCGCTCTCGGCGGGCACGAAGGAGAGGTCCGGCGTCTGGCCGATGGCGGCGATCACCGTGTCCACGCTCAGGGTGAACTCGGAGCCCGGGATGGCGACGGGGCGCTTGCGGCCGCTCGAGTCGAAGTCCCCGAGTTTCTGGCGCAGGCACTCGACGCCCGTGACGCGCCCGCTCGAGCCGACGACGCGCAGCGGGGCGATGAGGTACTCGATCTTGATGCCCTCGTGCTCGGCGGCGAGGATCTCCTCGGCCGCGGCGGGCATGTCTTCGCGCAGGCGCCGGTAGAGGATCGTCACCTCGGCGCCCAGCCGCAGGGCCGTGCGGGCCGCGTCGATGGCGGAATTGCCGCCGCCGATGACGGCCACCCTCGATCCGAGGCTCTTCTTCCCCGTCCTCCAGCCCTCCTCGTCACCGTTGTAGTCCCGCAGGAACTCGACGCCGCCCCAGACCCCCTTGAGGTCCTCGCCTTCCACGCCCAGGCGCTGGCTCTTGTGGGCGCCCGGCGCGAGGTAGACGCAGTCAAAGTCCTCGTCGATCCGGGCCCAGGGGATCTCGCGGCCCACCCGGGTGTTGCACCGGATCTCGACGCCCAGCTTGCGGATGTCGTCGATCTCCCCGTCGAGGACCGCCCGGGGCAGGCGGTACGAGGGGATGCCCCAGCTGAGCATGCCGCCCGGAGCGGGGAGCTCCTCGAACACCGTGACGCCGTAGCCGCGAAGGGCCAGGTCACGCGCGCAGGTCAGGCCGGCCGGCCCCGCCCCCACGACGGCGATCTTCTCCCTGCGGGTGATGCCCACGGGCTTCACCTGCGGCCGCGGCGCGTTGTCGCTGATGTAGCGCTTCAGGAACTTGATCGCCACGGGCTCGTCGAGCAGGCCCCTGCGGCACTTGGTCTGGCACTGGTGGTCGCAGACCCTCCCGCAGACGGACGGGAAGGGGTTGGTCTTCATCATGACCTTGTACGCGTCCTCGAGCCGGTCGTCGCGGATGAGCGCGATGTAGGCCGGGATGTCCATGCCGATCGGGCAGGTGTGCTGGCAGGGGGACCTGAAGAGGGCCGAGCAGACGGCGGCGCGGCACTTCTTGTCGCGGATGTGCTCCTCGTATTCCTTGCGGAAGTACCGGATCGTGGAGAGGACGGGGTTCGGGGCCGTCTGCCCGAGGCCGCAGAGCGCCGAGTCCTTGATGACGGTGGCCATCGATTCGAGCAGCTCGATGTCGCCCTCCCGGCCCTTGCCCTTGCAGATGTTCGTCAGGATGTCGAGCATCCGCTGCGTGCCCTCGCGGCAGGGGGTGCACTTGCCGCAGGACTCGTCCTTGCAGAACTCCATGAAGAAGCGCGCCATGTCGACGGCGCACTTGTCCTCGTTCATCACGATGAGGCCGCCGGAGCCCATGATGGCGCCCAGCTCGGCCACCTTCTCGTAGTCGACGGCGGCGTTGAGGTGCTCGACGGGGATGCATCCGCCGGAAGGCCCGCCCAGCTGGGCGGCCTTGAACTTCTTGCCGCCCGGGATGCCGCCGCCGATGTCGTAGATGATCGACCCCAGGGTCGTCCCCATGGGCACTTCCACGAGGCCCACGTTGTTCACGTCGCCCGTCAGCGCGAAGACTTTGGTTCCCTTGGACTTCTCCGTGCCCACGCTGGCGTGCCACTCGCTGCCGCGCAGGATGATCTGGCCGATGTTGGCCAGGGTCTCCACGTTGTTGAGCACGCTGGGCTTGGCCCAGAGGCCTGCCACGGCGGGGAAGGGCGGCCGGGGCCGCGGCATCCCGCGCTTTCCCTCGATGGAGGTCATCAGCGCCGTCTCCTCGCCGCAGACGAAGGCGCCCGCGCCCTGGTAGATCTCGATATCGAAGTCGAATCCCGTGCCGAGGATGTCCTTCCCGAGCAGGCCCATCTCGCGGGCCTGTCCGAGGGCCACGTTGAGGCGGTGGATCGCCAGCGGGTACTCGGCGCGGCAGTAGATGTAGCCGTGCTTCGATCCGATCGCCTTGGCGGCGATCACCATGCCCTCGAGCACCGCGTGGGGGTCGGCCTCGAGGACGCTGCGGTCCATGAAGGCCCCGGGGTCCCCCTCGTCGGCGTTGCAGAGCACGTATTTGACGTCGCCGGGGGAGCGCTGGGCGAACTGCCACTTGAGCCCCGTCGGGAACCCGGCGCCCCCGCGGCCGCGCAGGCCCGACTTGAGGACTTCCTGGACGATCTGCTCGGGCGTCATCTCCGTGAGGGCCTTGGCCATGCCGGCGTAGCCGTCACGGGCGATGTACTCCTCGATGTTCTCGGGGTCGATGAGGCCGCGGTTGCGTAGCACCCGGAGGTCCTGCAGGGCGAAGAAGGGGATCTCCTGCATCGAGGGGATCCGGTCTTCCTTGCCCGGCTCCTTGTAGAAAAGCCTCTCGACGGGGCGACCCTTGATGAAATGCTCCTCGACGAGCACGGGGACGTCCTCCGTCCGGACGTTCATGTAGATGATGCCCTCGGGGTAGACGACCAGGATGGGCCCCATGGCGCAGAAGCCGTTGCACCCGGTCTCGACGATCTTGATCTCCTCCGCAAGGCCGCGCCCGGAGATCTCGTCGACGAGGGCCTTCTTCACGGCGAGGCTGCCCGATGCGTGGCAGCCCGTCCCCCCGCAGACCAGCAAATGCGAGCGAAATACTTTCATCGATTGCCTTCCTTCCCTGAATTGGATTCCCCCAATCGGGGCAGGGGCTCCCTGTCCCCTCCCTCAGCGGACGACCTCGGCCCCCTTCGCGAGCACGAAGGGCGTTTGGATCTCTCCCTCCAGCACGTGCCGCTTGAACACCTGCCGCATCTTCATTTCGTCCATCTTCTCGTACTTGATGGGCTCCTTGCCGAGAAGCTCGACGGTCACGAGGGGCTCACGGCTGCAAAGCCCCATGCAGCCCGACGTCGTGACGATGACGTCCGTGGCATTGGTCTCCTCGATGGCGCGCATCAGGGCGTTGAGCACCTCGCGGGCCCCCGAGGCGATGCCGCAGGTGCCCATGTGGACCGTCACCTTGGCCCGCTGCCCGCCTTCCCGCAGGGCCGTCTGGGAGTGGACCTTCTCCTTGATCTTCTTGAGATCTTCGATCTTCAGCTTGGACATGGCGCAACCTCGTTGGCGAAGGGCTAAGGTCTAAGGGCGAAGGGTGAAGGCCGAAGGCCGAAGGCCTGAGGATAAAGACTCTTCTTGCCCTTTGCCCTACGCCTTTCGCCTTTTGCCTGTTTTTTTATTGGTATTCATCCAGCACCGATTTCAGCTTCTGCGTCTTGACCCGTCCGTGGACGTTCTCGTTCACCACGATGACCGGGGCGAGGCCGCAGGCCCCGAGGCAGCGGACCGTCTCGTAGGTGAAGCGCCGGTCCGGCGTCGTCTCGCCTTCCCCGACCTTGTATTCCTTCACGATGTTCTCGGCGATGGACTTGCCCCCGCGCACGTAGCAGGCCGTCCCCAGGCAGACGCGGAGCGTGTGGCGGCCGCGCGGCTTCATCGTGAAGAAGGAGTAGAACGTCACGACCCCGTAGACCTGCGCCAGGGGGAGATTCAGCCCGTCGGCGATTCTCTTCTGGACCGGGACGGGAAGGTAGTCCAGAACCATCTGGGCCTCCTCCAGGACGGGGATGAGGCCGCCCGGCTTGCCCCTGTAGCGGGCGATGATCCCGTCGAGCTTTTCCACCTGCTCGGCGCTGAACTCCTTGAGCACGTCGCTGCTGCCGCTCTTCATGGGTCAACTCCTCTCTCGGGAGGCCGTCACGGCGCCGCCCCGATGTCCCTGAGCCCCTCCGCGATGTGCCCGCGGAGGAACCCCGTGACCTCGGGGTGGTTCAGCGGAACGTCCTCCAATGCTTTTTTGAGATCTCTCGTGTCCAGCAGGTAGACTCTGCCGTCCGCCTCGTGCCTGTAGATGAAATCGCCGCCGGTATTCCCCGCGACGAGCGCAATCAGGGTCGACGCGATGTCGCCCAGGGGCTGCCGGTCGATGTGGCTCATCCCGAAGACCGCCTCGACGACCGTCCCGGTCCGCGGCCTCGAGCGCAGCGTCATCCTCCCGCCCGTCCTCTGCGCCGCGTCGGCCAGCATCGGCAGCCCCAGCCCGACGCGCCGGACCTTCTTCGTGGAATAGAAGGGGTCGAGAGCCCTTTGCCGCTCCTCTCGGGTCATCCCCTTTCCGTTGTCCGTGATCCGCAGCAGGAAGAGGTCTTTCGACCGGCTCTCCCGGATGAGGATGCGCACGAGCGTCGCGCCGGCGCGGATGGAGTTTTCGGCGATGTCCAGGATGTGAAGCGCCAGCTCGAGCACTTGCTCACTCCAGGATGCGGCGGCCGTCTTTCTTCTCGAGGGCCAGCTTCAGCTCCGACAGCAGGGGCGCTTCCATCAAGACCCGCGTGACCCCCGTCCCGATGTCGGTGATGATGTGGGAGTCGGAGGACTCGATGAATGCGAACCGGGCCAATTCCGGGTAGCGGCGCCTCGCCCCGGCAAGCCCCAGCCGGCGGGTGACCTCCAAGGCATCCAGGGGGAGCCCCTCGGGGATGAAGCCGAGCTGTCCGAGGATGCCGAAGCTCTCCCGGTCGATGTGCGCCGCGACGGCAAGTCCGCCCAGCGCGTGGATCTCGCCCACGATCCGCTCGAGCGGAAGCCCGGTGGCCCCGATGAGCAGCCTCTCGCTGAGCCCCTCCACCTCGTCGTGCTCGTTGACGACGGCCTGGCAGCCGAAGGCGTCCTCGTCGTTCTTCCCGGGCAGGTGCCGGTAGACGAGGTCCTGCAGGGGGCCCAGGTTCTCCAGCCTGTCAAAGAGCGCCAGGACATGAACTTCTTCGCTGCTGGTGACCTCCATGCCGGGGAAAACGGTCAGCCCGGTCCCTTCCGCGCACTTGATGACGTACGGAATGTTTTCGGATGCGTTGTGGTCGCAGATGGCGATGATGTCGAGCCGGCGGGCCAGCGCCATCGAAACGACGGCCCGGGGGTACATGTCGAGGTCGGCACAGGGCGAAAGGCAGGTGTGGACGTGGAAATCACAGCGGAACTCCCTGATCATCGGCGGAACCCCTCGAGGGCTGCTGCCGCTCTCCCCTCCTGTCACGGTCCCCGCGGGCCGTGCACGGCAAAAACCCGCTGAAGGAACGTCCCGGTTCGGCCCGTTCCTTTACTACAAAATCATGAATGGATCAATTGATATATTCGGCCGACGATCTCGAAGGCCGGCAGGTCCGTCACCAGGATCGGGATCCCCTCCGCGCCGGCCTTGGCTGCCGTGTCGGGGGTGGGCTCGCTGCCCTGGATCAGGATGATCCCCGCGAGGTCCTTGAGGCTCGCCACGGCCACGATGTTCTGGTGCACCTGGCGGGTGATCCAGATGTCGCCTTCCCGGCTGTTGGCCATGACGTCGCTGAGCAGGTCGCCGACGTATCCCCCCCTGACGTCCCGCCCGAGGCTGCCCTCGGCGCAGCACACCCTGAGGCCCAGTTTCCGCACCAGTTCATCGAGCTGCATAGACGTCCTCTCAAGCGGTCAGCCGGAGCGCCCCTCCTCGCGGCCCTTTCTCCCTCAGAGCGTGATCGACGGCAGGTCGGGGTGGAGGATCTTCTGGAAGTTCATCACCATCATCCTCACATAGGTGCCCACGCCCAGCTCGGAGGTGATGATCAGGTGATCCGCGTATTTCTTCATGTTCGCGAGGCCCATGCCCGCTCCAAACCCCATCTCCCGGACGGCGGCCGATGCCGTGGAGTAGCCCTCCTTCATGGCCAGCTCGATGTCCGCGATCCCGGGGCCTTCGTCTTTCGTCTCGATCTTCACCGCCTCATCGGTGACGGTCAGGGTGATCGTGCCCCGCTTGGCATAGGAGACGATGTTGATCTCGGACTCGTAGCAGATGATCGCGACCCTGCGCACGATGTCCGTCGATACGCCGAGATCCTTCAGGATGCCCTTGATCTGGCCCGACACGTTCCCGGCATTCTGGAAACTGCCGCCCTCCACGTCGAAGGATTTCTCGAAATATAGCGGCTCGGCCATTGCTACGTCTCGCCGCCGACCTTTTCGATGCAGCCCGTGACCCCCCTGGCGTGCAGGCGGCCCGACGTCTCGAACAGGATGTAGCGGGTCGAAAGGATCGGGATCTTGAGCTCCTCGGCAAGCTTGATGGTCTCCTCGGAGGGCTTCTTGCCGCGCACCATGATGATGGCGGTGATATCCAGGATGTCGGCGGTCCGGACGACCTGCGGGTTCGTCAGCCCCGTGAGCAGAAGACTGTCGGGCTTGGCAAAGGCCAGGACGTCGCTCATCAGGTCTGCGGCGAAGGCCGTCTTGGCCGGTTTCTCCAACTGGTCGCTTCCGACGAGGACTTCGGCCTCCAGGATCTCTTTGACATCTTTCAGGGTCACAGCGTCCTCCTATGGTTTCGAAAGCCGGCATGCGTGCCGGACGCGGCAGGCGCGGGCCGATGCCGGCCGCAGGGCGGAATCGATGGAACGACCGTCAAATCTTAGGGTTGGTAACATATCGGTGCGCTCGAAGTCAACCAGGAAGATTGCCGCCCCGGGCCAGCCGGGGTTTCCGAGCGGCACGCGCCGCCACGGGAAAAGGAGGACGAAAATTTTTTGTTGACAGGGAAGGACCCGGGGTGTATGCATGACCAATAGTCAGTAAATGACCATTATTCATGAGCGTCCCCGGGGAGACGCGGGGACGGGCGACAGGGGGGGAGGGCCTTGGGTTCGGAGCGCAGGCGGGAGAGGGAGAGGGAGCAGCGGCGCAGCACCATCCTGCGGTCGGCCAGGAAGGAATTCTTTGACAAGGGGTTCCGGGCCGTCACGGTGGACAGCATCGCGCGGCGCGCCGAGCTGAGCAAGGGCGCGATCTACCTTTACTTCAAGAGTAAGGAGGAGATTTACGCCCAGATCCTCCTGAGGGACATCGACAAGTTTCACGATCGGGTCGAATCGCTGCTCGACACGGCAAGGAGCGCAGCGGACAACCTGAGGAACTTCGCCGAGGTCTACGCGGCTTTTTTCATCAGCGACCGGGAGTTGTTCCGGATCTTCATGAACTTCATGATCCAGCACAACCCCGTCAACTTCACGCCGAATATCAACGACCATATCGTCAAATCCACCAACCAGACCATCGCCATCATCGAGCAGATCCTGCAGATGGGCGTGGAGAGCGGGGAGTTTCCGGGATGCCTCAACGTCCGGGTCTGCCGCAACGCCCTGTGGGGTCTGCTCAACGGCATCATCGCCCTGCACCTCTTCACGGGCAGGGAGGAAACCCGGGAGGAACGGGTCCGCGCCCAGGTCCGGGGCGGGCTCGAGCTGTTCATCGGGGGGCTGCGCTCCGAACAGAAACCATAGGCGGCAGCCGGACACCGTCCCGGTACCCTGCATGAAAAGAACACGGCCGCCGCGAACGACCTTCGAGAAGGGGAGACACATATGGGCAACATGCTGGTGAACACGCGGGATCAGAAGTTTCTGCTCTACGAGCAGATCGGGATCGACAGGCTCTTCGAGACCGAGAAGTACGGCGAGTACAACCGGGAAACGGTGGACATGATGCTCAACGAGGCCGAGAAGCTGGCCGTCGAAGTCCTCCTTCCCACCTACGACAAGGGCGACAGGGAAGGCTGCACGTTCGACAAGGGCAAGGTCAAGGCGCCGCCCTGCTTCCACGACGCCTACCGGAAGTTCTGCGAGGGCGGATGGCTCAACTGCATGCGCAGCGTCGAGTCCGGCGGACAGGGGATGCCCAACGTGGTGGCCCAGGGCTGCTACGAGTTCTTCCAGGCCGCCAACTTCCCCCTTGTCATGTACCCGGGGCTGACCAACGGGGCCGCGGGCCTCATCGACCGTTTCGGGACGCCGGAGCAGAAAAAGAAGTACATGGAGAGGATGTACACCGGCGAGTGGGGGGGCACCATGTGCCTCACCGAGCCCGGCGCGGGCAGCGACGTGGGCTCCCTGAAGGCGACGGCCAGGAGGCTGCCCGACGGGACCTACAGCATCTCGGGCACGAAGATCTTCATCTCCTCGGGTGATCACGATCTGACGGCGAACAACATCCACACGGTGCTCGCCCGCATCGAGGGAGACCCCCCGGGGACGAGGGGCGTCTCGATCTTCATCGTGCCCAAGTACCGCCTGAAGGCCGACGGAAACCCGGGGCCCTCCAACGACGTCACCACGGGCGGCATCGAACACAAGATGGGCATCAAGGGCTCCGCCACGGCGATGCTGATCTTCGGCGAAGAGGGCAAGTGCGTGGGAGAGCTCCTCGGCAAGGAGCGCGACGGCATGAAGATCATGTTCCACCTCATGAACGAGGCGCGCCTCGAGGTGGGGCTCCAGGGGCTCGGCACGGCCACGGCGGCCTACGAACACGCCGTCGAGTACGCCAGGCAGAGGCTGCAGGGGGCGGAGATCTTCGAGTTCAAGAACCCGGCGGCCCCGCAGGTCCCCATCATCCGCCACCCCGACATCCGGCGCCAGCTTCTGTGGATGAAGGCCCACGTGGAGGGGTGCCGGGCCCTTCTGTACTACGCGAGCTTCTGCCAGGACATGATGGAGGCGGCCCCGACGAAGGAGGAACGGCAGATGTGGGCCAACCGGGCCGACCTGCTGATCCCCGTCTGCAAGGCCTACGTCACGAACCGCGCCCTCGACGTCTGCTCCGTGGCCATCGACGTCTACGGCGGCTACGGCTACTGCTCCGAGTACCCCGTGGAGCAGTACATGCGCGACTGCAAGATCACCCAGATCTACGAGGGGACCAACGGCATCCAGGCCCTCGACCTGGTGGGGCGCAAGCTCGGGATGAAGAAGGGCATGCACCTGCTGGCCATCGCCAAGGAGATGGACGCCGACATCGCGAAGCTGCGCGAGGAACTCCCGGAGCTGTCCGCCTATGTCAACTATCTGGCCGAAGCGAAGAACGCCCTGACGGACATCACGATCCAGTTCTTCAAGCTCGGCAAGACCGCGAGCTTCCTCGTCCCCATCCTCTACGCCAGCCCCTACCTGAACCTCTTCGGGGACGTGGCCGTGGGCTACCTGCTCATGCAGGCAGCGGGCATCGCCCAGAAGAAGCTCAACGCCATTTACGCCGAGGCGGGCGCCAGAGGATCCAAGGCCAGGCAGCGGGCCCTTGTGCACACAAACGCCGAGGTGGCCTTCTACCAGGGCAAGATCGCGGCGGCCAAGTTCTTCGCCGTCAACGTCCTGACCTCCGTGAGGGGCCGGGCCGAGGGGATCAAGGCGGGCGACCGCACCCCCATCGAGATCGCCGACGAGAGCTTTACTGTATGAGGCGAAAGGCGAAAGGCGAAGGGCGAAAGTCTGAAGGCTAAAGGCTAAAGGCTAAGGGCGAAAGGCAAAGGGCAAAGGGCAAAGGGCGAAAGGAAAAAACAGGGAACCGTTTCGAACAGGCAAGAAACATGTCAGGCACGGGACCAGGGTGATGCGTCGGGAGAGGGGAATGTCCGTTGGCGGGCCCTTCGCTTGCACCTTCAGCCTTTCGCCTGATTTCGAATCCAGGAGGAGGAACCCATGTCGTTTCAGATCAAGAAAGCAGCCGTTCTAGGCGCGGGGGTCATGGGCGCGAACATCGCGGCCCAACTGGCCAATGCGGGGATCGAGTGTCTGCTGCTCGACATCGTGCCCCCCGAGCTGACCGAGGCGGACAAGGCCAGGGGGCTGACGAAGGAGAGCCCGGCGTGGCGCAACAGCTTCGCCGTCCGGGGGCTCGAGGGGGCGACGAAGGCCAGGCCCGCCAGCTTCTACACGAAGCGCAACGCGGCGATGGTCAGGCCCGGCAACTTCGAGGACAACCTCGCGTGGCTTGCCGGCGTCGACCTCGTCATCGAGGCCGTCATCGAGAACCTCAAGATCAAGCAGGACCTCTTCGCGAAGGTGGAAAAGGCCGTGAATCCCCGCTGCATCGTGGCCACCAACACCTCGGGCATCCGGATCGGCGAGATCTCGGCCAACCTGGGCAAGGGCCTCAAGGAGCGGTTCCTGGGCATTCACTTCTTCAACCCGCCGCGGTACATGAAGCTCGTGGAGCTCATCCCCGGCGGGGAGACGAAGAAGGAGGTCATCGACTCCGTGAGTCGCTTCTGCGAGGACGTGCTCGGCAAGGGCGTCGTCCTGTGCAAGGACGTGCCCAACTTCATCGCCAACCGCATCGGCGTCTTCGACATGTCCAACGCCATGAACCTCATGCTCGCCAAGGGCCTGAAGGTCGAGGACATCGACGCCATCATCAGCGCGCCTCTGGGCCGGCCCCGCTCGGCCATCTTCGGGACGATCGACCTCGTGGGCCTCGACACGGCCTACCATGTCATGACGAACCTCTACGAGGCGCTGCCCGGGGACGAGAGCCGCGATCTCTTCGTCCCGCCGGACTTCGTCAAGGCCATGATCCAGAAGAAGTGGCTCGGCAACAAGACGAAGGGGGGCTTCTACAAGAAGTCCAGGGACGCCAGGGGCAAGAAGGTCAAGCTCGCCATCGACGTGAAGACCATCGACTACGTGCCCGCCGACAAGCCCCGGTACGAGTCCGTCGGCGCGGCGAAGAAGTCCGAGGCCCCCGCCGAGAAGACCGTGAAGATGGTCTTCAACGGAAAGGACGCCGCGGCGGAACTCGCGCGCGAGTATCTCTGCAACAACTTCATCTACGCCGCCAACCGCATCCCCGAGATCGCGGACACCGTCGTGGAGATCGACAACGCCATGAAGTGGGGCTACAACCACGCGCTGGGGCCCTTCGAGACCTGGGACGCCATCGGCGTCAAGGAGGCCGTCGAGGTCATGAAGCAGCTCGGCAAGAAGGTGCCCGGGAAGGTCGAGGAGATGCTCAGGGGCGGCTTCCCTTCCTTCTACACGAAGAAGGAGGACGGCACCTATTACTACGACTTCGCGAAGAAGGACTACGTGAAACTCGCCGAGAACCCGAAGATCATCGTCCTGCCGGCCCTCAAGGAGCGCAAGAAGATCATCCGCCAGAACGCGGGCGCAAGCCTCATCGACATGGGCGACGGCGTGGCCTGCCTGGAGTTCCACACCAAGATGAACGCCATCGACGAGGACGTCATCAGCATGCTGTTCCTGTCCTGTGACATCGTGGAAAAGGACTTCACGGGGCTCGTCGTCGGCAACCAGGCCCCCAACTTCTCCGTGGGCGCCAACATCTTCAAGGTGCTCGTCGCCATCCAGAAGAGCGACTGGGACATCCTCGAGAAGATCATCCACGACTTCCAGCAGGCCAACATGCGGCTGAAGTTCTGCGGGAAGCCCGTCGTGACAGCCCCCGCAGGCATGACCCTGGGCGGCGGCTGCGAGGTCGCCATGCACGGCGCCCGCTGCCAGCCCGCGGCCGAGACCTACATCGGGCTCGTCGAAGTGGGCGCGGGCGTCATCCCCGCGGGCGGCGGCACCAAGGAGCTCATGGTGCGCATGACCGAGGGCATCCCTGTGGGGGTCGTCGAGCAGGGCCTCAACCTCCAGGGCTACTTCGGGAAGGCCTTCGAGAACATCGGCATGGCCAAGGTGGCCACCAGCGCCGAGGAGGCCAAGGAACTGGGCTACGTCCGCAGGACCGACGGGATCAGCATCAACCGGGACCAGCAGCTCAACGACGCCAAGCAGGTCGTGCTGGGCCTTTCGAAGTTCTACAGGCCGCCCAGACCGGCCCTGGTCCCCGTCATGGGCGAAAACTTCCGCGGCATCTGCGAGGCCGTCCTTTACAACATGCGGCACGGCAACTACATCAGCGACTACGACGTCCACATCGCCCGCAAGCTCGGCCACATCCTCTCCGGCGGCGACTGCGCCGAGGGAACCTATGTGACGGAGCAGGAGCTCCTGGACCTGGAGCGCGAGGCCTTCCTGAGCCTCTGCGGCGAGCAGAAGACGCAGGACCGGATCATGGCGCTGCTGTCCACGGGAAAGCCCCTCAGGAACTGATGGAAGTTGAGAAGGTAAGAACGTGAGAAGGTCGGATCAGCCGAACTCAGACGGCACTCGGGTCTCCAACCCTCTTACCCTCACACCCTCTTACCTTCTATATGAAGGTTATTTCACCGTCTCTTAAACCAAGGGAGGATCCATACCATGAGAGAAGCCGTTATTGTCGCAGCGGTCAGGAGCCCGGGGGGGCGATATAGAAGGGGGGGCCTCGCGGCCACCCGGGCCGACCAGTTCGGCCTGCAGGTTGTGAAGGGGCTGCTGGCGAAGGTTCCGCAACTCGACCCCCGGGACGTGGACGACCTCATCGTCGGCTGTGCCTTCCCGGAAGCCGAGACGGGCATGAACCTCGGCCGCGTTCTCGCCCTGGGCGCGGGGCTGCCCATCGAGACCTCGGGCATGACGATCAACCGGTTCTGCTCCTCGGGCCTGCAGGCCATCGCCGACGCGACGGCCAAGATCCGGGCAGGCTGGTCGGACGTCATCATCGCCGGGGGCTGCGAGACCATGTCCCACATCCCCATGGGCGGGAGCCGCTTCCGCCCCGACCCCGACTGGGGCAGCCGGCCCAACACGTACGTGTCCATGGGCATCACGGCGGAAAACGTCGCCGCCAGGCACAACGTCTCCCGCGAGGACCAGGACAAGATGGGCGTCGAGAGCAACCGCCGGGCCGCCGAAGCCCTCAAGGCCGGGAAGTTCAAGGACGAGACGATCCCCGTCAAGGCCTGGAGGTACAAGAAGGATGCGGCCGGCAGGCGGGTCCGCGAAGAGGTCCCCTTCAGCGAGGATGACGGCGTGCGATGGCCGACGACGGTCGCCGACCTCGCGAAGCTCAAGCCCGCCTTCAAGGCGGGGGGGTCCGTGACGGCGGGCAACTCCTCCCAGATGACCGACGGGGCCGCCTTCACCCTGCTCATGACGGCGGAGAAGGCCAAGGCCCTAGGCCTCAATCCCGTCGCCAGGCTGGCCTTCTATGCCGTGGCGGGCTGCGCGCCCGAGGAGATGGGCATCGGCCCGGCCGTGGCCATTCCGAAGGTCCTGAAGCTGGCCGGCCTCAAGACGGAGGATATCGAGCTCTTCGAGATCAACGAGGCCTTCGCCGCCCAGGCCATCGCGTCCTGCCGCTCCCTCGGGCTCGAGGAGCGCTACTGGACGGGCGACATCAACCCCAACGGCGGCGCGATCGCCCTGGGGCACCCCCTGGGAGCCACGGGCGCCAAGCTCACGGCGCAGATCCTCCACGAGGCGAAGCGCCGCAAGGCCAAGCGCTGCATGGTCTCCATGTGCATCGGCGGCGGTATGGGCGCTGCGGGGATCTACGAGATGTTTTAAAAACAGGCAACAGGCAACAGGCAAAGGGCAAAGGGCAAAGGGCAAAGGAGTCCCCCTCCTTCCCCCGTTCGGGGGGAGCGAGGGGGACGCTTTTTTCAGTTTCCTCTTTCGAAAGGTCGGGAAAGGCGGTATAGACAAACAAAAAGGCAGGCTAAAGGCGAAGGGCCAAGGGCGAAAGACAAGAGACCAAAGGCGAAGGGTCGGGATGCCGGGGCTGGGGGTCGGTCAAGCGGCGTGCAGGGCGATCGGGAATAGCCGGGAGTCCTATGACAGGGGCAGGGGATTTGGACCGAACAGACCGAAGAGACGGAACAGACCGGATAGACGATGACGATTCGATTCGACCGGATGGCCGAGGGTGACCGCACGGCCGTCATCGACCTGTTCAACCACTACGTCGAAAACAGCTTCGCGGCGTATCGCGAGGAGAAGGCGCCCTACGGGCTCTTCGATCAATTCCTGGAGATGACAAGGGGCTACCCCGCGTTCTCCGCGCGGGACGAGGAATGCAAGGACCGCTTCGCCGGCTTTGCCTTTCTTCGCCCCTATCATCCGGCGCCTTCATTCCTGCGTGCAGCGGAAATATCCTGTTTCATCGATCCGGGGTATAGGGGCCGCGGGATCGGTTCGGCCCTGCTGCGTCGAATCGTCGCCGAGGCGCGAAACAGGGGGGTCGACACCGTCCTGGCCAACGTCTCGTCGCTCAACGGTGCAAGCCTGCGCTTCCATGAGCGTCACGGGTTTACGGAGTGCGGCCGATTCCGGCGGGTTGCGAGAAAGAAAGGCCAGGATCTCGACGCCGTGTGGATGCAGCTGGTCCTGTGAAGACAGGGCCGGGGCGCAGGGGACAGGGGAAAAGCACAGAAAAGGGTGGGATCATGAAAACAGGGTACGTGCAGTTCAACCCGGCCTTCGGGGAGGTGAACCGGAATCTCGACAGGGTCGAGGCGCTCATCGAGGGGGCACAGGCGGATCTGCTGGTGTTGCCGGAGCTGTTCAACACGGGCTACCTGATCACCTCGAAGGAAGAGATCGCCGCGCTGGCCGAGGAGGTGCCCGGGGGGCCGACGACACGGCGGCTGGCCGCCGTCGCGAAGAGACGGAACCTGCACCTCGTGGCGGGGATGGCCGAGCGCAGCGGGGACAGGATCTACAACGCAGCCGTTCTGATCTCTCCAGCCGGGCACGTGGCGACCTATCGCAAGGTGCACCTCTTTTTCGAGGAAAAGCTCTGGTTTGACCCCGGTGACGGCGAATTTCCCGTCTACGACATCGGGGCGTGCAGGGTGGGCATCATGGTCTGTTTCGACTGGTTCTTCCCGGAGGCCATGCGGACGCTCGCCCTGAAGGGGGCCCAGGTCGTCTGCCATCCCGCTAACCTGGTCCTTCCCTACTGCCAGGCGGCCATGCTCACCCGGTGTCTCGAGAACCGCGTGTTTGCCGTCACGTGCAACCGGACGGGCACGGAGCACAGGGGGGGCAAGAGCCTCCGCTACACGGGAAAGAGCCAGATCACGGACACGGTGGGCGACATTCTCTCCCGGGCGGGCGAGGACGAGGAGTGCGTCGGCGTCTTCGAGATCGACCCCGCGAAGGCGCTGGACAAGCAGCTCAATGCGCACAACAACCTCTTCGGGGACCGGCGGCCTTCCTTCTACAGGGACATCTGCCGCTAGGCCGCGGTCGGTGTGGTCACAAAGGCGCAGCCGGTTCTTGGAGAAGGCAAGAGGGTAAGAAAGAGCCTTACTCCCTTCTCGCCTTCTGTTCATCGGGGGGCGGACGGACCTCGACGTACTTGCCGTAGCCGATCGCGCTGAACTGCTCCCGGATGGACGACCCGACAGTCGATTCGATCGCGCCATCGGGAAGGGGGGATTCGATGACGAGCTTTCCGTGCCGGGAAAAGCTCTTCGCCACGACGAGCTCGGCGATGTCGATCACGGCCGTCGGCGACAGCGATCGTTGAAGGAAGGGAAAGTGACTGTGCAGGAGAATGTCCTCCAGGTAGCCGGGCAAGTCGTACTTTCTGAGGATGGAGAGGCCCAGCAGCGGGTGCCAGGCGGAGACGAACGCCTCGTCCAGGGTGACGCCCCGGCGGATCTCGTGGAGGATGGCGGGAATCCGGCCGATCTCGAGAAGGAGCGACCCCATTTCCACCCGCTCCACGGCCGTGCTCCTGAACCCCAGTTCCTCCGCGAGGATGCGGCCGAGAATCGCCCGCGAGAAACTGCGGCCCGCCAGCGGCTCCAGGGCGGGGTCGACCAGGAAGAGGGCCAGGGCGAGGATGTAGATCTTGGCGGGTTTCATCCCCAGCCTCAGGATCACTTTCGTGAAGCTGCCGGCGTCGCCCGGCTTGACCTTGCCGAAGAGCACGACGGAATTTGCGCGGCCCATCATGCGCGAGACGATCTGCTCGCTGATCTTGAACTTGAGATGCTCAATGTCTTGCTGGTCGGCGTCCTCGTTGTCCAGGACGAGAAGGACGGAGGGGTCGAACCCGAGGCTGAGGCTCTCGATGACCGTTTCGTGAATCTCGCACAGCACGGCAAGGGCGGGCTCGGGGACCTCCCGGTTCAACTCTGCGACGAGGCTTTCCATGGGGCTGCTCATGTCGGCAACCATACACTCGCCACGCGGCGGGCACCACGCGCGGTCCTGCCCGGTCGATGACCTGACCACCGGCGATCACGGGCTCATCAGGGCGCAGGTGAGGTTTCGCATCCGCAGTCGGTCGAGCTCAGAGAGAGCATGAGAATCATGAGTCCGTTTTTCGCGTGAGATCCGGTGTCAGGGCTCGCCCTGCCGATGGTCAGGTCATTCAAAGCAGAATCCCTGTTGGTTCATCAAGCAATTACCATACCATGACCTGCAGGGCCGTGCCTGCCGATCCCTTCGTAAGCTGCCGATTCCACTTGACAGTCGTCTCTCGCCGGTTCTATCTATGGCCACTGGCCGCCTTTGCCGCAGAGCAGGGGCCGGAGGTCCGGATGACCGGCCCCGCCAGGCGTGCCCGGCGCGCTGCACAATCGAACTTGATGGGGGAGTCGATGGCGAAGAGCTACATCAAGAGATCCCGGAAAACGGGGCTGCCGCCGGGCAGCCTCGTCCACATCGGCAGGGAGCGCTCGGAGAAGACCCGGATCACCGTTCTCGATTATGACGCGGAGCACGTCGAGGAGCGCACGATCCAGGCGGTCGACGAGCTGGCCCCGTACGTCGGCAAGCCCACGGCCACGTGGATCGATGTCGTCGGGATCCACGAGCCGGACGTCATCGAGCAGATCGGCAGCCGGTTCCAGATCCATCCGCTGATGATGGAAGACATCATGAACACGACCCAGCGGCCGAAGATCGACGACCTGGGCAAGTACATCTGCCTGATCCTCAAGGTCATCGCATTCGACGAGTCGTCGGCGGACCTCCGGGTCGAGCAGCTGAGTCTCGTGTTCAGCCACGATTTCGTGCTGTCCTTTCAGGAGTCCGACAGCGGGATCTTCCGGCCGCTCCGGGACAGGATTCAAAACAGTCGCGGGCGGGTCCGCCGGATGGGGACGGACTACCTGGTCTATTGCCTCATGGATGCCGTCGTCGATCACTATTTCGTCGTGATGGAGAGAATGGGGGAGAAGCTCGACAGCCTGGAAGACGAGGTCGTGTCGAACCCGAAGCGGGAGATCCTGAGGGACGTGCAGCGGCTCCGGGACGAGATCCTGGTGGTGCGCCGCGCCGTCTGGCCGCTTCGGGAGGTGATCTCCATGCTCGAAAGGGCCGATTCGCCGCTGGTCGACAGGACGACGGCGATCTACTTCCGGGACGTCTATGAGCACACGATCCAGGTTATGGACACGGTGGACACCTACCGCGACATCCTCTCCGGGATGTTCGACATCTACCTCTCGAGCGTGAGCAACCGCCTCAACGAGGTCATGAAGGTGCTCACGATCATCGCCACCGTCTTCATGCCGCTGACGTTTCTCGCGGGCGTCTACGGCATGAACTTCGAGCACATGCCGGAGCTCAAGTGGCGATACGGGTACGTCCTGATCTGGGGCGTGATGATCGTCATTGCCCTGGCGATGCTGGCGTACTTCCGGAGGCGGAAGTGGATTTGAGCGGCGGCGGGGCCGCCAGTTCCTCCACGGCGCCGAGCAGCTGTGCCGTGTCGACGGGCTTGGAGAAGGTCCGGTCCGCCCCGAGCAGAGCCGCCATTTTCAGATAGCCGACCGGCCCGAGCCGCCCTCCGCCCGAGATCGCGATGATCTTCACGCGGGGGAACGATTTCCGGAATTCCGTGATCGTCTCGAGGCCCTCCTTCTCCGGCATGAGGATGTCCGTGATCACAAGGTCGAAGGGGTTGTCGCGGTGCAGACTCAACGCGCGACTGCCGTCTTCCGCCGTATCCACCTCGTAGCGCGCCCTGCGCATGAGCCGCGCCAGCATGTCCCTCACGAGATAGTCGTCGTCGACGATCAGGATGCGCGTCATGACGAAGGCCCCCTGCCGCTGCCGTCGAGCACGGCGCGGATTTCCCGGGCCACGTCCCCCATGAACAGGGGCTTCATCAGAAAGCGCCGGATGCCCATCCTCAGGGCCTCGTCCTCACCGATCAGCTCGCTGTAGCCCGTGCAGAGGATGATGGGCGTGCCCGGCCTGACCCGGAGAATCTCCCGGGCCAGTTCGGCGCCCGTCATGCCCGGCATGGTCATGTCCGTGATGACCAGATCGAAGCTCCCGGGGTCTTCGCGGAACAGGCGCAGGGCGTCGCGGCTCTGGCGTGCAGCGGTGACGCGGTAGCCCAGCGAAGCCAGCACCTGCTCCATGACCTCCACCAGGTGCCCCTCGTCATCGACGAACAGGATGTGCTCCGAACCGCGGGGGATGGGCTCTGCGGGCCTCTCCGGCTCCAACCGGCAGCCGGCGGCGGAGGGGAGGTAGATGTCGAACGTGCTGCCGCGGCCCGGCGTGCTGGCCACGCGGACGGCGCCGCCCAGGGCCTTCACGATGCCGTAGACGACGGAAAGGCCGAGCCCGGTCCCCTCCCCGGGGGCCTTCGTGGTGAAGAAGGGGTCGAAGATGCGATCGAGTTGCGACGACTCGATACCGTGCCCCGTGTCGCTCACGCTCAAGCGCAGGAAACCCGCGGACCGGTCGCCGTCCCCCTCGGGCGCGAGCCCCGGCGGCGGAGACGCGTTGTCGATGCGGATGCCCAGACGTCCGCCCGATGCCCGCATGGCGTGTGCGGCATTGGTGCAGAGGTTCATGAGCACCTGGTGGATCTGCGCGGCGTCGGCGAGGATGACGCTGTTGGCGGCGGCGGCATCGAGGCTCAGGTCGATCGTGGCGGGCAGGGAGGAGCGAAGAAACGTGACGGCCTCCCTGGCCAGGGGGACCACGTCCAGGGGCCGGCGGTCCTGTTCGACCTGCCGGCTGAACGCGAGGATCCGGCCCACGAGGGTCTTCGCGCGGCGGCAGGCGCTGAGGATCTGCGAGAGGTTCCACCGGTTCTCCTCGTTCGTCTCGTCCTGGAGGCACAGCTCGGCGTAACCGATCACGGCGAACAGGATGTTGTTGAAATCGTGGGCGATGCCTCCCGCGAGGGTGCCGACGGCTTCCATCTTCTGCGCCTGCCGCAGCTGCCGCTCCAGCATCGCGTTTTGCCTCTCGGCGTTTTTCCGTTCGGCAACGTCCCGCGTCACCCCGATGATGGAGAGGGGCCTGCCGTCCTCGTCCCGGATGAACTGCGCCGATATCTCGTAGCAGCCTGTGGAGCCGTCCCTGCGGTAGAGCTCCAACTCCGCCGTGACGACCCGCGGGGCTTCACCGCGGGCCGGGCCGGCCCTGCCGGCCTCCTCGCGGAGCAGGCGCTGTGCGACCTCGAGGGAGGCCGGCGTCAGAAAATCCCGGAGCGGCCTGGACATCCACTCGGCCGGGCTCCAGCCGCACACCCGTTCCGACGAGGGGCTTATGTATGTGAACGAGAGGTCCAGGTCCGCCGTCCAGATGACGTCGGCGACGTTCTCCGCCAGCAGGCGGTATTGCTCCTCGCTCTGCCGGAGCTTTTCCTGCGCCTCAACCTGCTGCGAGATGTCGTGGATCGTCGTCAGGAGCACCTCTTGGTCCCCGAGCCGGATCCGGTCGGCCGACCAGAGCGCCGGCGACACCCTCCCCTCCCGGGTCCGGAAGTGAGCAGGTTCGTCCCTCAGGGATCCGGCCGCGCGGAGCCTGGCGATGAGCCGGTCCCGCTCCCTTGGGCAGGCCCAGAGCCCGACGTCCACGGATGTCCGGCCGATCAGCTCCTCACGGGGGTATCCGGACAGCTCGACGGTGCGCTCGTTGACGTCGTGGATGCGTCCGTCGTCGATCGCGGTGATGGTCATGGGAACCGGGTTGGACTGGAAGACCCTGAAGAACCGCTCTTCGCTGGCCTTCAGGGACTCCTCGGCCTGCTTGCTCCGGGTGATGTCTTCGATCATCCCCTCGATGAAGAGGGGACGCCCGTCCGCATCGCGGACGAAGCGGGAGTTGATTGCCGTCCAGATGACACGGCCGTCCTTGCGCCGTGTCCGGGCCTCGAACCGCTCGAGGACCCCCGTTTCCTGCAGGATCGCCAGGCAGCGCCTGCGGTCTTCCGCGTCGACGAAGATCTGGGCGCCGATGTCCGTGACGGAGGCGACCACGTCCCCGGGGGATTCGTAGCCGTAGATCCGGGCAAAGGCCGGATTGACGTTGAGGTACCGGCCCTCCAGGGTTGACTGGAAGATGCCCACGATCGAATTCTCGAACAGGGTCCGGTACCGCTCCTCGCTCAGGCGCAGGGCCTCCTCGGCCTCCCTGCGCCGGGTGATGTCCTCGTACGTCCCCTCGTAATGCGTGATTCGACCCTGCCGGTCCCGCGCGGCTTGCGGTGCGGGTCGGCCCCCTGCGCTCTTTTTCGCTGCCGCCTTCGGGACCTTTTCGCTCTGGACGGCGGGGATCTTCTGCACGACGGCTCTTTTCATGGCCTCGGGCTGCTTCTCTTTTCGGCCGGCACGGATTCCCTGTGCCGGCGTCGGGCGGTTCAAAAATCACGACAGGCTGTCAAGGAGGGAGAAACCGGATGCCTGCCCCTTCTGCCCCCCGAATCGCGGAACGTTGCAAAAACGGTGCCCGGGTGTGCGACACGGGCGGAGGGCGCCGGAAGCGGGCGATCACGTGAGGCCGAGCGCGTCGGGAAGCCACAGGAGGAGCTGCGGAAAGAAGACGAGGGCCGCCGGTCCCGGTGCCATGATGAGCAGAGGCCGGGTGACTCCTCGGATGGCTGTCAAAACCGAAATCAGGCCTCACGCCCGTTGGAATTGGGCACGGAGATCCGCAGCGTGCCGCCGCGGCCGAAGATGTCGTGCAGGTGGATGTAGCCCTTGAGGGCGCCGTTTTTCCCCGTCACGACGAGGGTGGTGATTTCGAAGGTCTCCATGGTCTCCACGGTCTTGGCCAGGGTGGCGTTCTCGTCGATCGTCCGGGGCGTCGTCGTCATGACGTCGTCGACGGGGACGGCGTCGAAGCGCACCCCGCGCGTGACGCAACGGCGCACGTCGCCGTCCGTCAGGATCCCCCTCAGGCGGTTCCGGCGGTCCGTGACGAGGACGAAGCCCAGGTTCCGGCGATCGATCTCCCCGACGGCCTCCAGGGCGGGGGAGCCCGTGTAGACGCGGGGGATGCGGTCACCCGTGATCATGGCGTCCCTCACCTTGCTCATGAGCCGCTGGCCCAGCGTCCCGCCCGGGTGAAACTTCAGGAAATCCTTCTCGCCGAAGTTGCGCTTTTCCGTCAGGGCCACCGCCAGGGCGTCCCCCATGGCCAGCGCCGCCGTGGTGCTCGAGGTGGGGGCGAGGCCGAAGGGGCAGGCCTCCCGGGCCACCCCCACATCGATGACGATGTCGCTTGCCCGGCCCAGGGTCGACCGGGGGTTCCCCGTCAGGGCGATGAGCGGCAGCTCGATGGGAGCGATGCGCGCGATGAGCTGGTTGAGCTCGGTCGTTTCCCCGCTGTTGGAAATGGCAATGAGCACGTCGCCCTTCGTCACGATGCCGAGGTCCCCATGCATCCCCTCGACGGGGTGCAGGAAAATGGCCGGGGTCCCCGTGCTCGTGAAGGTGGCGACGATCTTGCGGCCGATGAGGCCGGACTTGCCGATTCCCGACACGATGACGCGCCCCTTGGCCCTGTAGATGGTGTCGACGGCCTTCGCGAAGTTCCGATCGAGCTTGGGGATGAGCCCGAGGATGCACTCCGCCTCGATCTTCAAGACATCCCGGGCCTGCTTGAGGGCGTCGCCGCCCTGCCTGGTCGTTTTCATCCGCTGCCCCGCGACGGATTGGGATATGAACGGTGTTGCGTGCGAGGATTCCTGACTATCAAATCTTCACGGCGATGACAAGGTTCATTTTGAGGCGAATCAGGGCCTTGAAACTGAATGAGTGCTGTGGTTTAGTTTAGGCGCTCGACCGGGATTCTTCTCGCGAATCGACGGTTTTTGACCGCTCTAACGCTCGCGGCACTGCAGGCGCAAAAACTCGCCCTTCGGGCTCACACAGTTTGCGCTGCGGCCGTTCCGCTTCGCGAAGAGCGGTTACCAAAAACACGCCGAACTTCGCGTTCCAGAATCCCGTTCAAGCGACGCAGAGCGACGGTCATTCATGGAATGCCCGATTCGCGAGGGGAGGTGCCGGATGGAGATCAAGAGCTGCGTGCTGAGCTTCCCGACGACGGCGAAGACGGATCTGATCGATATCACGCGGGAGGTTTCCAGGACGATCCGGGAATCGGGTATCGTCGAGGGCCAGGTCCTCGTCTTCGTGCCGGGTTCGACGGCGGCCCTGACGACCATCGAGTACGAAAGCGGCGTCGTCGAGGATCTGCGGGAGGCGCTCGGGCGGCTCGCGCCGGAGGGCGTGCCTTACCGCCACGACGCCCGCTGGGGCGACGGAAACGGGTACTCCCACGTCCGGGCGGCCCTGCTGGGGCCGTCGCTGACGATCCCCGTCATCGACGGCAGGCCCGTGCTGGGCGCCTGGCAGCAGGTGATCCTCTGCGATTTCGACAACCGGCCGCGGAAGCGTCAGGTGGTGGTGCAGGTCAGCGGCGAGGGCAGGGCCCGGTAGGGGAGGAAGCGGGGAAGCCCGGAGAAGACGAAAGGGAGTGGTCGCCGACCCCCCCTTGAGACTGTGTCATCATCGGCTCTCGTCATTGCGAGCAACCGACGGGAGCGCGGCAATCTCGATCTTTTCCGGAACATCCGAGATTGCTTTAGTCGCTTCGCTCCTTCGCAATGACATTGCGACATGGTCTCCTTGCGGACGGGCTGAAGGATTCGCCTGCCCGTCCGCGGCGGCTCCCGCTCGCAGACCCCGTAGGGACCCGCACCTGGCATGAAACTTGTTTCTTTTCACCCGGGAACATTTTTTTTGCGAGGTGCGGAAATGCTGGTCCGGTACTGGATGACCGAATCCCCCATCGTTGCCCTGGAGAAAACGAGTCTCTACGATGCCCTGAACCTCATGCTCAGGCACGATATCCGGCGCCTGCCGGTCCTGTCCTCCCAGAACCGGCTCTGCGGCATCGTCACCCTTTCCGACCTCTACCCCTACGTCCACCCCGTCAAGCTCAGGGGGGAGCTTCCGGCCCCGGACGCGGAGCTTCTCAGGCAGCACACCGTGTCCGAGGCCATGACGAGGGAACTCGTCACCTGCGGTCCGAATACGGCACTCGAAGACGTGGGGGTCCTGTTGCGGGAGAAAAAGATCGGCGCCCTGCCGGTCCTGAAGGACGATCAGCTCGTCGGCATCATCACGGACTGCGACGTCCTCGAAGCCCTCTGCGGCATTGCGCGTGCCGGCGACAACAACGTGCGGATCTGCTTCAGCGTTCCCGCCGGCGAGCGGCAGAACATCATCTATGACGTCGTCGAACTGTGCAAGCGTCACCGGCTCGACCTCCAGACGGTGCTCGTGCACCCCCTGAAGGGCAGCAAGCGATGCCTCGTCATGATCCGGGTGGAAGGCCCCCGGATGGACGATTTTCTCAAGGCCCTCTGGGACATCCACTACCAGGTGCTGATCGTCAGCGACGGGACGGACCGGGGCAGGGCAAGGCGCTGAACGAGCGCTGAAAAAACGAAGGCAGAAAGCGATGAAGAGCAGTGAAGCGGAGAAGGAATGTCTTCTTCCCTTGCCGCTCTTCCGCGCTTCCGGTGTTCGCGTGCCGGATGCGATTGGAGGAACGCAGGTCATCGTCGGGAATGATCCCGGGGCCTAGAGCAGAGGATAGAGGCTGTCGATGAGAATCAGGTGCCATACCGTCACGGCGCCGTAGAGGACGGCCGCAAGGCCGAGACAGACCTTCGCCAGGCGCACGTGCACGAAGCCGCTCAACAGCAGGACCGACAGGGAGACCACGGCGTACTTCCAGATCCAGAAGGAATCGCCGAAGGCGGCGATGGCGGCCCGGGCGATCGGGTTGACCTCCCAGCCGCCGTGGGCGAGGATGAAATCCGTGAACACGGCGTCGGCCAGGTTGAGGATGACCACGAGGACGGCGAGGAAAAAGACCAGCGGGCTGTCCCTGCGCGCGCGCAGGACGTGCAGCCAGTCGGCCATACCCTGAAGCGACCTGCAGCTTCCGTCCATCCCCATCCCCTTTCGGCGGATCCGGGCCGCCCTTTCCTGCTGCAGACATCCGACCACACAACCGGACCGGGGGCAATACGACGGGAAGGTGATTTTTTCTACGAAAAAAACGGTAGTCCTTTACCGGCCGGACAGCCGCCCCGCCTCTTCTTTCCCCCGGCCTTCGTCGACAAGGCTCAGGACGAAACCGCCGGCAAGGAAAAGGGCGGCCACGGAGGCGATGCCGACGCGCGAGGCGATGCTCCCTTCGAGGCCGGCGGTGCGGGCCGCGAGGGCGGTCAAGCCGACCAGGAGCGGCCCTGCGACCGTGGCGAAGCGGCTCAGCATGTTGTAGAAGCCGAAGAACTCGGCAGACTTGTCGGCGGGGATGATCCGCGAGTACAGGGAGCGGCTGAGGGCCTGGACGCCCCCCTGGACGAGTCCGATGAGGCAGGCCAGGACGAAGAACTCGCGCTTGTCGTCGATGAACGCGCCGTACACGGTGATGACGAGGTAGGCGGCGATGCCGATGAGGATGGCCTGCCTGGCCCCGATCCGCTCGCCCAGGCGGCCGAACGCCAGTGCCGACGGGAACCCGATGAACTGGGTGATGAGCAGGGCGACGATCAGGTCCTCGGCCTTGAAGCCGATGGACAACCCGTAATCGAGGGCCATGACGATGATCGTGTCGACCCCGTCGATGTAGAGCCAGTAGGCGGCGAGGAAGAGGAAGATCGTCTTGAGCCGGCGGATCTCCCGGAGGGTGTCCCTGAGCTGCGCGAGGCCTTCCCGGATCACCGCGGCGGGGGCCTTGCGAGTCCCGCCCGTGCGCTCCCGGACGAGGAAGGCCAGCGGCAGGGAGAACAGGGCCCACCAGAGACCCACGGAGAGGAAGGAGAGCTTCACGCCCTCGCTGCTGCCGGACAGCCCGAAGGCGTCCGGCGACAGGGTCATCCAGACGTTGAGGGCGAAGAGCACGCCGCCTCCGAGGTATCCCAGGGAGAACCCGAGCGACGAGACGAAGTCCCGGCGCTCTTCCGCGGCGACCGTCGTCAGCAGCGAGTCGTAGAAGACGATGGAGCCGGCAAAGCCCACCATGGCCAGGACGTAGCAGGCCGCAGCCGCCTGCCAGTGCCCCATTGGCACGAAGTAGAGGGCGGAGGTCATCAGGATGCCGACGGCGGCGAAGAAGAGCAGGAAGCCCTTCTTCGCCTCGCCGCGGTCCGCCATGGCGCCCAGGACGGGCGCCATCAGGGCCACGAGGATGCCGGCCGCCGAGTTGGCCATCCCCAGCCTGGCCGTGCTGATCACGGGGTCGCTCCCGACCGTCCAGTACCCCTTGAAGAAGATCGGGAAGAAGGAGGCCATGACGGTGGTGGCGAAGGCCGAGTTGGCCCAGTCGTACAGGGCCCACCCGAATATCGCTTTGCGGTCTTCCTTCACGTCCAGAACCCCGCCTGTCTCACAAAAAACCCTCCGCGGGCAGCGAAGGGTCTTTCGGCCGGTTGATGCCGTCCCCCGGGATCACTTCCCCCCGGAGATCCTTGCCACGCTCTCGCGCAGCTTGTCGGCGTGGGCGTTGGACGCGTTCTTCTTGACAAAGATGTCCGCCGGCGTGACGGACTTGCCGTAGTAGGCCCTGTTGAGGCTGTCCCGGACATCCACGACGGCGCCGTCCAGCGAGATTCCCCCGTAGAGCCCCTTGGAGCGCGAGAAGGCCAGGATGTCGGCGCTGATGTTCGCCGTCGCGGCCTGGGCTCCAGCGCCGTAAGGACCCGCGGCGATGCCCACGTCGGCGCCCAGCTTGACGCTGTTCTGCAGCAGGGTCGTCACCCCGCGCTCGGTCATGGCCAGCAGGATGACCTCCGAGGCCTGGCCGCCGATCTGGAGCCCGAAGCTCACGCTGCCGATCGTGTAGAAGGCCGGGTAGCTCCACGTCCCTCCCTCCTCGCGCACGAGGAGCACGCCCGTGCCTCCCGAGGCTCCGACCACGAAGGCGCCCTTGAGCACCTGCGGGGCGATGAAGATGCCCCTGGCCGAGCGTGAGAGCTTTCTCATCTCCGTGAAATTCTTGTCGGACATGAAGCTGTTGAAGGTGATGTCCGCCTTGGTGACCGTGGCCTGGGCGTCGGCCTTGTCACTGGCGGCGAATGCCGCGGGGGCCGCGGCAAAAACGGCCAGCACGGCGGCTGCGAACAGCGGAATCGACCATTGTTTCATGGGACCTCCTTTTTCCCGCCGTTCCCGAAGGGGCCGGGGAGTATGCGCCGGCGGGCGGTATTTCTCTCGATGATGCAGTATACCGGAAAGCGGCGGGATATCAAAAGCCAAATTACCCGCTTCACGCGGCCGGGAACTGGTCCACCTCCCTCATGAGATGCGGCGCAGCTTCAGGGGAGGGCTGAAAAAAAGCGTCCGTAGCGGGTCGGGAAGGTCGTTGGGGTGGTTCGGGGTGAGGATCGCGGGGGCCCAGGCCCGGCCACGTCAAACGGGCATCGGGAAGGAAGATGATTTCGCCGCAGGACAATTTCCAATCCCTTCGGACCCGGTACCCGAAACCCCCGCTTTATCTCTGTGTGGCCCTCTCGACGATCGAGCCGAGTTTCCCGACGATCGCCTTCAGCTCGTTGTCGCTGTAGGTCGCCGCACCCAGGCAGCTTCTGTCGAGCGTCCTGGTGGGGACGAATCTCTGGAGCACGAAGCGTTTTGCCCCGGCGATGAGCCGCCCGATCTCCTCGAAGTCGGGGGGTGCGAGGAAGGAGCGGACCGCCGTCGTCCGGAATTCGTACTCGATGCCAGAGCCCATGATCAGCGAGATGCTCCGGGTGATCCTCCGCCCGTCCGCCTTCACCCCCGTCGCCTCGCCGTATTTCCCGAGAGGGGCCTTGATGTCCATGGCGATGTAATCCAGCAGCCTTCGGCCGAGCATCTCCTCGATCACCTCGGGCAGGGCCCCGTTGGTGTCGAGCTTGATCCGGTAACCCATCGCCCTGAGGTGGATGACGAAGGGGAGCAGCTCGGGCTGCAGGGTCGGCTCGCCTCCCGTGATGACGACGGCGTCGAGACGCCCCCTGCGCTTTTCGAGGAAGGACAGGATCTCCGGCTCGGGGATGAGGTCCGTAAATCGCTCCGGGTCCACGAGCTCGGGGTTGTGGCAGAAGGGGCAGCGGAAATTGCAGCCCCGGGTGAACACGACGGCGCTGATCCGGCCGGGGTAATCGATGAGGGAGACTTTCTGAAAACCGCCGATCTTCATTTTCTGCTCTCTTTGTCCTGTCGTTGCCGCTCTTCCGCTCTTCCTAGGTTCCCGTCTTGCGGCTGAGCTGACGCTTCTTGAGCCAGTGGATCAGGCCCGTCATCAGCATGGCGCCGATCGCCTTTCCCAGGATGGCGAATCCCGCGTGGGGGGTCGGGAAGGAGAAGAGCTTCCCGTCCGGGTAGAACCAGGTCAGCACGACGAAAAGCACGGCGACCAGTCCGGCCGCGGCGATCACGGCCTGGTCGAGACGCTCCGCCGACCAGCCGCAGATGCCGCAGATCAGCCACTGGATCGGGTCGAGGAAGGCCGAGACCGTGTAGTAGGCGAGGGCCGTGACGAGGTTCGGGCTCTCCATGGACCGCCCCTCCTTTCAGGATGCCTGCACGGGCGCCGCCCGCAGCCGCTTCGCGAGGGCCGCCGCCGCAACCAGGCACCAGACGGCTTCGAGGACGACGAAGGGCATGAACGCGATCATCCAGGACGACAGGCACGCGAGCCCTGCGCCGGCGATGTTCAGGCCGATGTAGGCAAGACCGTCCTGGGCGATGAACTTGAAGAGATTGAGAAAAAAAGCCAGGAGCAGCAGGGCCACCCCCAGCGAGCCGATCCAGGTTGCCGCGTCCATAGGGGACCCTTTCCGATGCCCCTTACATCCGTTTCACGGTGAGGCTGACGGACCCCGTGTGCGACGTATCGGGCCGGGGCTTTCCCGTCGCGTCGACCAGGGGCTTGTCCTCCGGCGTCACGAGGGTGGCCGTGACGGACTTGCGTCCCGAGGTCTCCCACCGCGCCATGAAGGTTCGCTGCCACTTCTTGCCGGGTTCGATCGACTCGACCCGGTACAGGCGAGGCTCGGCCGCCTTGCCGTCCGTCTCCATGTACCGCAGGCGGACGGGCTCCGATTTCTCCTTGCCGTAGTTCTCGACGGTCACGGTGATGTTCACCCGTTTGCCCTTGCGGATGACGCGGGAGGCCGCCGACTCGAGGGGAATCTTCTTGTCCGATTCCTGGGTGAAGAAGGGCCCTACGGTGACCCTGAGCTTGTTGGTCTCCGGGCCGGACGCGTCGCCCTGTGCAGGGGCCGCCGTCCCGGAGAGAATGAAACCGGAGAGCATCGCAAGGATCATCCATCTTCGCATGGCTGCCTCCATGGCCTGACGTTTCGGAAGACCAATTTACAGGGAACCGCCGGGGCGGTCAATAGCGGAAAACCGGGGCCCGTGAAATATCCGTTGCATAATTGCCGCCGTTCCCTATAATCGTGCAACAGCAGTCGACCAGGAGGAATGTATGAAAATAACGGGTCTCGATCGGGTTGAGAAGGTCAGGATGACCATGGAGGGCGCGAAGGACGTGCTGAAGCAGGTCCCGCTGTCGAAAAACGACGGCGCCCCGAATTTTTCTTTCCGCGTCTTCACGATCCAGCCGGGAGGCCACACGCCCTATCACAGCCACGGCGTGGAGCACATGAACTACATCATCGAGGGCGAAGGGGCCGTCGTAGACGAAGCGGGCAGGGAGCACCCCGTGAAGAAAGGGGAGTTCGTCCTGGTGCTTCCCGACGAGAAGCACCAGTACAAAAACGTCTCCGCGAAGGATCCCATGGTCATGATCTGCGCCGTGCCCAAGGAATACGAGTAGGGCCTTGCGGCCCGCCGGGACGCGGAGCGGGAAAGGGGACAGTCCCCTTTCCCGCGTCCGACGGTGCCCGCAGGCCCGAGAGGGAGCCCGTTGCCATGATCCTGCACCCCTATCCCACGGTTACCCAGAGGACACGGGACGACTGCGGGGCCGCCATCGTTTCCTCCATCCTTCGCAAGCACAACATCAAGCACCAATACAGCCGCCTGTGCCGGGAACTCCACGTCAGCGACCAAACGGGGACGGAGGAGCCCGATATCGTCCATTTTCTCAACGGCAAAGGCTTCCGCGCCTGGATGACCTACGACATGACCGTCGATTCGCTGATCACCTTCATCGACTCCGAGATCCCCGTGATCCTCATCGTCCAGGCCTACAGCCGCAGCAGGAAGGAAGACCGCTATGAGGGGCTCACGAATTACGGCCACTACCTGCTCGCCATCGGCCACGACGAAGACCGGGTCATCTTCATGGACCCCGGGCTGCCTTTCGGAAGCTACGGGTACCTGACGAAGGCGGAACTGGACAAGCGGTGGTACTACGTCTCGGAGGACAACCGCAAGCTGCGTGTCGGCATCGTCGTGGAGCCCCCCAGGAAGAACAATCTCGTCCACATCCGCTGAGCCGCGTCCGCATGCCGGGGGCCGCCTCCGTACCGGACCGGGTATCTCGGCCGGGAACGGTCCATTCTGGCCCGGCAATTCCAAAATGCGTGAAACAAGAAGGTTTTTGACTCACCACCCCATCAGGCCGGGCCGAAACGGCACAGGACGAATGTCGCGTCGACAGCCGCTTCCCGGAGGCGGATATCGTGCAAGGATCGGATTTCATGGATGAATGCCGTGCCGACGTGGGCGCTCCGGCGTCCGGCATGGCTAGTGCTCCTGCGAAGTGTGAACCGGACACAGGGCTGCCGAAAGGGCGGCGACCGGGAACAGAGACGGGAGGACTTCGGCCATGGTATCGCTGACCATTACCGCCATCATCGCAGCCGCGTGCCTGCTCATCCTCCGGCACGTCCTGAATCGCAGCGCCCCGGCGACGGCGGCCGTTCCGGGCATGTCCGCGAAGGCCGCCCCGCCCCGGTCCGTTGACCGCGCCTCCCGGCCCCGGAGGGTCGAACGGGCGGAGGAGAAAGAAGAGGAGGGGGGGTGGCCCCCCGGGTTCCGGGATTCCCTGAGGGCGGGGATCGAACGGGTCCTCTCCGGCGGTGGCACCCCGGCCGACGGGAGGAATCCCATGCCCCGGATGGGCTACGATTACTCCGCAGACCGGATCAATGCCACCCTGTCCTCCGTCGGCGACATGAGCAACATCCACGCCCTCCAGCAACTCAGTCGGCTCCTGGGCGATTCCGCCATCGGGATGGGCGAGATCTCGAAGATCGTCATGACGGACCCCGTCATGGCGGGAAGGGTCCTCAACGCGGCGAATTCGGCCTATTACCGGATGCTCGGCAAGGTCGACTCCGTCAGCCACGCCCTCATGATCCTGGGCATCGTCCACACGCGCAGCGTCCTGCTCCATGACGGCCTGATGAAGGCGCTCAACCTGTGCGACAGCAGGCGCAAGGAGGCCCTGGCCGGCTTCTGGAGGCACGCGACGCTCACCGCCACCTGCGCTTCGCACCTGCAGGGGCTCTTCAGGGGCCGGCACGGCGGAAACGCCTACACGCTGGGGCTGCTGCACGACGTGGGCAAGTACGTGATCCTGGCCATCCGCGGCGAGGACGGGAAGGTCGACCGGTGGCTCGACAGCGGAAAGACCGGCCGTGAAGGGCTGCTCGAGGAAGACGAGCTCTTCGGGATCAATCACGCCGTTCTCAGCGCGGGCGTGCTCGAGAGGTGGGGCCTGCCCGTTTCCGTGCTCAGGAGCGTCGAGTACCACCATCACCCCGAGATGCTCGAATTCGGCATTGCGGACCTGGACCCGGAGGGACAGCGTCAGCTCGTCATCCTCTACCTTGCCGACCAGATCGCCCGGTGGATCGACGGGGGACCGGGCGTCGCGCCCAAGGTCGATCCGATCCACGAATCCTATCACTTCCTGATCGACCGGGAACGGCTGTGGGAGCTGCTCAACGACAGAAAATTCGTCGAATCCGTCGCCTTGGCGAAAGCGCTGACGGCGCCCGCGGCCTGATCCGGGCGAGATCCTCCTTCGATCCCGGGCCGCACGGCCCCGCGCTCTTATTGCCAGAGGATGCGGGCGTCGACGGCGACGCAGCCCTCCGAAGAGGCCAGGACGGGATTGATGTCGAGTTCCGCCACATCGGGGTTTTCCGATGCGAAGAACGAGAGACGCTCGATCGCCCCGACGATCGCCTCCGTGTCCGCGCCCTTCTCGCCGCGCACGCCCATGAGAAGCGGCCAGATCTTCAAGGACTCGAGCATGGCCCGCGCCGCGGCCCCGTCCACGGGAACGAGGTCGCGGCTCACGTCGCGGAAGACCTCCGTGTACACGCCTCCCTGGCCGCAGGCCAGGACGTGACCGAAGACGGGGTCGCGCTTCAGGCCCAGCAGGATCTCCCTGCCCGCGGCCTGCTCCTGGAGGTGAAAGGCCTCGATGCGCAGGCCCGGGTCCTTCGCCCGGACATTCTCCGCGATCCCTTTGCGGGCGGCCTTCAGTCCGGCGAGGGTCCCGATCCCGGTCACGATCCCGCCCCACTCGCTCTTGTGCAGGAAGGCGCGGCCGGCGAGCTTCAGCACGAAGGGGGGCTTCATGGCCCTTGCCGCCCTCACGAGGGCCGACAGGCTCCCGGCCTCGATGCCGCGCGCGGCGGGGATCCCGTAGCAGCCGAGCAGCTCAAGGGCGTCCTGGCCGAGGAGGATGCCCTTGCGCCTGCCCTTCGCGGCCAGGCCTCCGGCCCTTGCCCTGTCGACGGGGAACGAGCGCGGACGCGGCGTGCCGCGACGCCTGAGACGGTGATACCGGTAGCCGTACGAGAGCCCCTCGACGGCCTGCTCGATCGAATCGAAGCAGGCCACGCCCGGGATCCTCTCGAAGCGCTCGACGGAGGCGGCGCTGTCCAGGTAGGGCCACGCCGCGATAGGCTTGAGGTTTCCCGCTTCCCGCCTTGCCCTGTCGACGGCCTGCTCGAGATCCAGATCGCCGTGCAGCGGCGAGCCGGAGACGATGAAGACGGCGAGCACGCCATCGATGCCGGGGGATTTCAGCATCTCCGCGAGCGACAGCCGGAAGGCCTCCTCGTAGCGGCCGCCGAGCATGCCGATGGGCCAGATGTCGATGGGATTCGTCACGTGGACCCAGTCGGGTAGTCCGGCCCGGAGCTTTTCCCGGAGATCTGCGGGCATCTTCCCGAAAACGAGCCCGTGCTCTTCGGCGGTGTCCGCGGCCATGATGCCGCCCGCCCCGGTGGCGGTGACAACGCCGAGCCGCGGGCCCTCCATTTCGCCGAGAACGGCAAGGGCGTGGATGGCATCGCGCATCTGGCCCCCCGTGCGGACACGGAGGACGCCGGCGCGCTCGAAGGCGGCGTCGTAGACGTCGTCCTCGCCGACCAGCGAGCCCGAATGGGACAGCGCGGCCTTCGCCCCCGCGGCGCTCCGGCCCGTCTTGATCACGATGACGGGCTTGAGGCGGCTCGCCCGGCCTGCCGATTCCAGAAATGCGGGGCCGCGCTTGAGGCCTTCCATGTGGACGACGATCACCTTCGTTTCCGGGTCGTCCGCGAGGTAGTCCAGGGCGTCGGCGATATCGAGGTCGCAGGCGTTCCCCACGTCGATGGCCTTGCCGATGTCGTGCCAGGAGAGATTGCGGGACGCCACCTGGAGAACGCCCGTCTGCGCGACGAGCGACACGGGAAGGAACCGTTCGGGGAAGGGGATGTCGATGAAGGCCGTGTTGAACCGCCGGAAGTTGTTGACCACCCCCAGCGTGTTGGGGCCCATGACGCGCACGCCGCTTTCGCGGGCGCGCGCCGCGAGCTGGTCCTGGAGGCGGCGGCCGCGTTCGTCGGCGTCGGCGAAGCCCTGGCTGATGACGATCACGCGCCGGATGCCGGCCCGGATGCAGTCTTCGAAGGCCGCCGCCACCCGGTCGCGGCCGACGGAGATGACGGCAAGATCGACAGGCTCGGGGATGTCGGCCAGGGCGGGATGGATCTTCATTCCCAGGATGTCCCCGCCGGCCGGGTTTACGGGATAAATGCGGCCCCTGAAGCCGTAGCGGAGCATCATCTCCGCGTTGTTGAAGGCGCCGGCCCCCGTCCTGCGCGGGGTTCCGATGAGTGCGACGGATGCAGGGTCCATGAACTTGTGCATCGTGAGTCCTCCTCCAGGGGATTGCGGGGTCCGTACCGCCCCTGCAGGATCCCCGCAGGGGGCGCTCGTTCACGAAGAAGAACGAATCCCTTGACGCATGTCCGCCCGCCCCGGGAGGTGCGGGTGCCGCCATTCCCGGGGCCGGCGGCGGCAACGCCCGTCATTCAGGGCGAGGCGCAGATCCGGTTCTTCCCCCTCCTCTTGGCCTCGTACATGAGCCGGTCGGCGCGGTTGATGAAATCCTTCATGTCCTCGCCGTACCGGTACCCGGTGATTCCGATGCTCACCGTCTTGGCCTCCTCGCAGCCCGGGACGGGGCGGAACCGTTCAGCGGCGAATTCCGTCCGGATTCTCTCCGCCACCACCTCCGCCTGGTCCCTCTCGGTTTCCGGCATGAAGACGGTGAACTCCTCTCCGCCGTACCGGAAGGCCCAGTCGGTGCGCCGGATGCACCGCTGGATGGTTGCCCCGATCCGCTCCAGGACCCGGTCGCCCTCCATGTGCCCGTAGGCGTCGTTGAACCGTTTGAAGTCGTCGATGTCGAGGAGCAGCAGGGACAGGGGGCGCCCGTAGCGCTCGGTTCGCTCGATCTCGGCCTGCAACAGGTTGTAGAAATGCCGCTGGTTGTAGAGGCCCGTGAGATCGTCGGTGATGCTCAGCTCCATGTAGCGCGACTCGCTCTGGCGCAGGGCCTCCTCGGTCTTCTTGTGCCCGTCGATCTCCCTCTGCAGGGCCTCGACATGGCTGCGGATGCGGCCCGAGAGGGTCGAGATGATCACGGCGATGGCCAGCAGGGCGAGACCCCGGATGCCGCCTTCGACCAGGGCCCGCGTGTCGCCGGGGGAATGGAAGAACACGAGAAGCAGGTAAACCATCACGAGAAACAGCGAGAGCAGGAGCCCCCGCTCCCTGTACTGGTACGACGCAATGAGGATGGGAATGTAGTAGAGGTGTACGAAGATGCCCGTGATGTCCTCGGAGAGACAGTACACGGAAACCAGGACGGCGAACACCGACGTGGCCGCCGTGTAGAACTGCCAGTGCTTGTCGCTCAACGTCGTCTCCTCCTCAACGCCTCCCCGTCGAGCACCCCCGGCGCAGGGGGCATCGGGCCGGCCATCCCGGTGTCTCAGCGCTTTTCGAGGTAGAGTCGCAGGGCCTCGGCATTGTTGATGAGCCGCTCCGCGGTGCCGTAGAGGAAGGTCACGGGTCCCTTTCCCATGGCCGCGATCAGCGCCTCGACGCCCGCTGCATTCCGGTCCAGCTCGGCGAAGTACCGCTTCCGGAACTCGTCCCATTTCGCGGGGTCATGGCCGTACCACTTTCGCAGCTCGTTGGAGGGCGAGATGTCCTTCGCCCAGTGGTCCACCTTCGCCTTTTCCTTCGCCAGGCCCCGGGGCCAGAGCCGATCGACGAGAATCCGCCGCCCGTCGGAGGCGGCCGGTTCGTCGTAGACGCGTTTCACGGCGATCCTCTGTTTCATCGCATTGACCTCCTGGATGCTCCCTGATTTGCCGCTCGGGGCGGCATCATGGGTTGTGCCGTCGAAAGACGGCATTGTTGCGCAGCAGGCCTCCCGCGTCGAGGGCCGCGATCGCGATCCCGAAGGCGCTCGGCGATGCGTTGACATGGACCCACGGCCCGTCCGCCGGGCCCTAGCGCGGCTTGAGCGCTTCCACCAGCCCGTCCATCCGATGCCCTTTCTGCAGGAGCCGCACGCCTGTAAACCCGGCCGCCTCGAGCCAGTCCCGGACCTCCTCGAAGGTGTACGTCGATCCGCCCTTGGTGTTGACGAGCATGTTGACGGCAAAGACCGCCCCGTCGCGGGGCTGCGTGCGATCGGGGTCCATGATGTGATCGCGGATTACGACGCGGCCCCCGGGGACGAGGGCCCGGAACACCTTGCGGAAAAGCTCACGGTTGTCCTGCGGGCTGCCCTGGTGGATGATGGCCGACAGCAGCGCCAGGTCGTGCCCGGCGGGCAGCTCGTCGCGGTAGAAGTTGCCCGCCGCGAGGCGGACGCGGCCGAGCAGTCCCGCGTCGGCCAGCCGCCTGCGGGCCATGGGGATGACCTCGGGCCGGTCGAAGAGCGTCGCCGTCATTCCCGGCGCCGCCCCGAGGAACGCGATGGTGTAGGTCCCCGAGGCGCCGCCCACGTCGAGCAGGCTCTCCGCGGCTTCCGGACCGATGGCCGCCACGATTTTTTCCGCCAGGGGAAGCCCTACGACGTGCATGGCGCCGATGAAGGCGGAAAGCTCGTCGAAACGGCCCCCCGCGTCGGAGGCGAGGGCCTCCTGCGGCCCTGTTGCCCTGACGGCGGGCGTGAGGCCGGACCAGCTCTCCCAGAGATGGGCCGCATGGAGGACCATGGGAATCACGGACCGGGGGCTCCCGCCGGACAGAAACGGGGCGGCCGCGGGGGGCGTGCGGTAGGCGCCGTCCTGCTTTTCCAACAGTCCCATCGCCGCAAGGGCGTCGAGCAGCACGGTCAGGGCGCGGAGGTCGCAGTGGAGCATGCCGGACAGGCCCTCGGCGGTTTGCGCCGTCTCCGCGAGCGGGGTGAAGAGGTCCAGCTCCGCGGCGGTCAGCAGGATGCGGCTCTCCATGAACTGCCGCGCCAGCCTCAGGACGGCTTCGGGGGTGTCGTAGCTCATGCCGGCCTCGCCGTTATTCCTTCAGAACCCTGTAGCCCGCCTTCTTCCAGCCCTCGACGCCGTCGGACAGGGCCTTGGCGTTGGCGTAGCCGAGCTTGTTGTACCTGGCCGCCTGACCGGCGGCCGTGTGCTCCTTCGTTCAGGCGCAATAGAAGACGATCTCCTTGTCTTTGGGGAGCGTCGGCAGCATTTTCTGGAACTCGGCGAACGAGACGGCCCCCTCGAGCCGCAGGGCGCCGAATTTCTCTTCGTCTTCGTAGCCGCAGACCAGGAGGGCCCGGCCGGCCATGACCTTCTCGTAGGCTTCCTTTGGTGTGATTCGGGCGGCAGGCATGCTGTCCTTCTCCTTCATCCGGTATTCGCCCGGCGGGCGGTCGACCGGAATCATCTTATCATAGTCGGCTTGACTTCCCAAGTCTCCCGAAAGGAGTGGCGTTTTGGCCTGCTCTCTGCTAAATATGGTCCCGTTCTCTCATGGGAAAGGGAAAGAGGCCATGACCGGCGTGTTCATCTGTCCGGTAGACGACGAATCGGCCGCCTTCGGGCCGGCCCTGGAGATCGGGTGCGCCCTCGGCACGGTACTGCCCTTCATCAACGATGCGGGCGAGGCCGAAGTCATGAAGAACCTGTACCCCGGCGGCCACTGTCACGTCTGGGGGGTGCGGGACGAGGGGGAAAACCGCCCGGTCTGGGAGGGGATGGCCGCCGGCGACCTCCTGCTGGGGTATCGCAACGGCGCCATCCTGACGGCCTCGACCGTTCTGTACAGGACCCGTAACCCCGCCCTGGCAGATCGCCTGTGGGGCGGCACGCCGGAGAGGCCTTTCGAGCTGATGGGCTTCACCGGCAGGCCGCATGTCGGCGAGGTCCCGATCGTTTCGCAGATGCTCGGATATCTGGACCCGGATTACCGCGGGTTCACTCGACTCGGCCCGGAGAAGTGCCGGGCCATCCACAACGCCTTCGGGTCGCTCGAAATGTTCGTCCGGCTGGGCCTGCGGTACGACTTCCCCTTCAACTTCCGCCACTCGGAATAAAAAAGGCAAGGTGCGGACACCTTGCCTTTTTCGTCATGCGCCTGTCCTGCAGGATCAGTCGCTCAGCTTGGCGATCTCCTTCGGTTTGACCATCATATCCATGTAGCCGTACTTGTGTTCCTTCAGCTCCTGGGGCGTCGGGAACCGGCGGTCCGGGGCATTCTTGAACATCCAGTGGTTCAGCTTGATGCCGAGCTTCTCCACGGCGGCCTTCTCCAGCGCCTCGCGGTCATCCGGGTGGGCGATGGAGATGATCTTCTTGGCCTTCTCGGCGTCGGTGCAGCCCATGATGTTGACGATGCCGTACTCGGTGCAGATGTAGGTGACGAGCTGGTCGGGGACGGTCACGACGCTGCCCTGGTCCAGCATGGGGACGAAACGGGAGCGGCCCTTGGCGTCGCGGGACGTTCCCGCGAGGATCGCCCGGCCGCCCTTGGCCAGCGAGGCGCCGATGGCGAACTGGAACTGGCCGCCCGTCGAGGAGATGGGACGTCCGCCGACGTTGCCCGCCGCGTCCTGGCCCCGGAGGTCGATCTGGGCGAAGTTGTTCACCGTCACCATGTTGTCCAGGGAGGACAGGGTAATGAAGTTGTTCGTGTAGCCGATGTGGTAGCCGGCAAACTGCGGGTTGCGGTGCACCCACTCGTAGTAGCGGGGCGTGTCGACGGGCATGATGTAGGCCCAGCCGCAGCGGCCCTTGTCGATGTTCTTCCGGGAGTTGTCGACGACGCCTGCCTCGAGGAGCGTGAAGGCGTACTCGCCGATCATCTCGCTGTGGATGCCGAGGTGCTTCAGGCCGGAATCCCGCATGCCGAGGACGACGGCCGTGGGAAGGGCGCCGATGCCGACCTGGATGCAGTCGCCGTCGCGCATGATGGAAACGCAGTGGTTGGCGATCGCCTTCTGGATATCATCGGGCTTGATGTCCTTCTCGGCGATGTAGGGCCACTGGTTCTTCGGGTCGTCCACGTCCACCTCGATGAAGTAGTCGACCTCGTCGATGGGCAGATTCATGCCGTCGCCGCCCTCGCACCAGGCGTAGTCCGAGCGGATCTCGCAGACGAACTTCTTGCAGGTCTTGGCGACGATCATCCAGTTGTTGACGCCGTAGCTGGCGTTCACATAGGTCCCCTGAGGCACGGCGCAGGCCTGGATGCCCCAGTCCATGGCGCGTTTGGCCTTTTCCTTCCGGTAGAAGCGGGCGTACTCGGCGTCCATGCCGATGGCCCATCCCCAGTGCTTCCAGTCGACGCCCTTGTACCCCTTGGTCATCAGGCCGCGGGTGGTGGGCAGGATGAAGGCCTCGTGCAGGACGTGGTACTTGGCTTCCATGTCGGCGGCGGCGCAGAAGTTGTTGCCGATCATGATCGCCTGGTTCCAGATCTCGATGTTGTTCAGGTCGCCGGGGCCGGGACCGAGGCGTGCGGCCAGGGCTTCCATGCTGGCGGTCGTATCGGACCCGGGGCCGCCGCGGTTGATCCATTCGCCGGGCTTGACCATTTCCGCCCACTTCTTGGCGGTGATCGTCTTGTCCCGAAGCTTCTGCTGCACGGGCGTCGGCATCCAGACTTTCTCTTTGTTTGCGATTTTCTGCTGCGGCATAGTCGATGTTCCTCCTTGTTCAGTTGATCATGTCGTCATTGAGCCGTTTTCTCTCCGTCGTTGATGATTCTCGTAAAAAGACAAAAAAGATAAGATGCCGGTCGGACCCCCTCCTTTCTTTAGATGAATTTCTGCGAATTGTGTCTCCCACAATCGTATCTGCGTGCCTGCCATCCACGGCGCGGAAATCCCTGATGTTTCGGCGCAGGAAATCTCTGGCGCAAGATTGCGAGAATCGGGTACCATGCTTCAGCCGATGCCCGAGAATATCCGGGTATCGTGCTTGTCATGAAGACGAGAAAACGGAGGGCCTCTCCCCTCGAGCCGCCTGTCCGCAAGGCCGTGATGCCTCAAGGACGGGGCTTTATGAGTCCCGGAATATCCCGATTGCGGGGATGCCGTGCGAATTCCGGGAACCGGCAGGCGTCCCGGGCTGACTGATCCCTTTCCCGTGGCGCCGCCGCGTCTCTGTCATCCGTGTCAGGTAGGTCGAAAACCCTTGCGGGATCAGCAGTTGCAGCTGTAGGGCTGCCTGTTTCCATGCCTGGGGACCCCGGGGGCGATTTTCGATTTCCTGAACTGATAACAAAAAAAAGATACGAAATCAAATCCTTTTTGCTCTTTTTCCGGGATTTTCGGACGGCCTGCCCCGCGGGAGGCCGGCGGAGGTGTTCCCGGGTGATTTCAACAGGGGAGGGAGGCGGGAATGCGCTGCGGCCGGCCCGCGGCCCCGATGCAAACCGGGCCGCCGATGCGCCCTCAAGCGCCACGACGGCCCGGTTCTCACCCCTTCTTCCCTGTGTCCTGAATGCTCAGCGCGCCGCCCCCGAGTGCCGTTCGCTCTCCACGGGGTAGAGCCGCGCCTTCCCGTCGTTCTTTTCCTCCGGGGCCGTTCCGTTGACGTCATAGGTCTGCCGCAGCCCGAACTCGGCCTGCTTGCCCTTGTTCCACTGCTTGACGGGCCGCAGGTAGCCCACGACGCGCGAGTAGAT
>JAAYEC010000074.1 GCA_012728915.1 Deltaproteobacteria bacterium
GCAAGCCCATCGTGGGCTGGCTGCTGATCATCTCCGGCTGGATCGGCGTGTACGTGGCCGGCGCGGTGGTCTGCAACACCGTGTTCGGGCGCAAGATCTACCCGGTTCCCGCCCCGTTTGTGAAATAAGCGATGAGCGTCTGACCGTCAAGACGGTTAACGAGGGCGGGCCTTTGGGCCCGCCCCTTTTTTTTATTTCGTCCGTCGGTCTTAAGCGGTCACTGGAAAGCGTTTGCCGTGAAATCCGATTTGTGACATAAGAGAACGGCGTTCAGCGCAAGGCAAGGGACACTGGGAAGCGGGGTATACGAGTACGGGTATCGCCTTTCGCCTTTCGCCTTTTGTCTTTTGCCCTTTGCCTGCGGTGCTTCCATGATCCCCATACGCGACCAGCTCCAGTCGAAGAGCTACCCCGCCGTCACCTACGGCATCATCGGTCTCAACGTCCTCGTCTTCCTGTATGAGTCGATGCAGGGGGAAAATCTCGAACGGTTCATCTATGCCTACGGACTTGTCCCCGCGCGCTACGCCGTTCCCGAAATCGCCGCCCGCTTCACCTTCGGCGAGCAGGCCTTCGCCCTGCTGTCCTTCATGTTTCTCCACGGCGGGGTGCTCCACCTGCTCGGCAACATGTGGTCCCTCCACATCTTCGGCGACAACGTGGAGGACCGCATGGGTGCCACCCGCTTCCTCGCCTTCTACCTCCTGTGCGGCTGGATCTCCGGATTCGCGCACCTCTGGTCCAACTGGGGGTCGGCGGTGCCGACGATCGGGGCCAGCGGGGCCATTGCTGGCGTGATGGGGGCCTACTTCATCCTCTTCCCGCGGGCGCGGATCCTCACGCTGATCCCGATCCTGTTCATCCCCTATTTCATCGAGATCCCGGCCGTCGTGTTCCTGGGCATCTGGTTGCTGTTCCAGTTTTTCTACGCCTCCCTTCCGGGTCCCGAGGGCGGGGGCGGCATCGCGTGGTGGGCCCATATCGGGGGGTTCCTGTTCGGGATGATCGCCGCCAAGCTCTTCTCGCGCCTCCCGGAGAGCCGCATCGACGAAAAACTCGGCGAGGCCTTTGCGCGCCGCTCCACGCCGAGACTACAGCGCATCGCGCCGTCGGCGGGCGGCGACGACCTGGATCTCCATGGAGTCGTCATGATCACTGCCAGGGAAGCCCGGAAGGGCACCCGGAAAATGATCAACGTCCCCGGCGATGCGGCCCGGCGCACCTTCATGGTCACCGTCCCCCCGGACACGCAGGACGGGACGAAGATCCGCCTCGCGGGACTGGGCAGGAAGGACGGCGGACGGATCGGCGACATCTACCTGACGATCACCGTCGAGGGATGACCCATGGATGAGGACCGCTGGCAGAGCGTCTGCGCCGTTTCCGGCGTCATCAGGGCCCGCATCATCGAGGGAAGGCTCCAGGCGGAAGGGATTCCCGTGCGCCTGCAGTACGAACCGATCGGCGCGATCTACGCCATCACCGTTGATGGACTGGGAGAAGTTCAGGTCCTCGTTCCGGAGGAGTGGTTGGGGCACGCCAGGCGGGTGCTGGAAAAAGAGTACACCGAAGAGGACCTGGACTGGCAGGAAGAGCCGCAGGGCATGAAAAGGGAGATCTGACCGTGACGGCCGATCGCCGTCCCGGCGAGGCGCCGATGCCCCGGATTGCGCTTGTGCCGGGCGGCTCCGGCGTCGACAGCGTCACAGAGCAACCCGCCGGATATCGTGGAGATCCTTCGTAATGCCGGAAGGTGACCCTCTTACCTTCCTGCTCTTTTACCCTCTTCTTCAAAGATCCCCGCCAGTTTCGTGCCGCAGCGACCGCATTTCGATCCCTTCAGGTTGTTGGCCGTGACGGAATACCCCTGACGCCCGATCAGCAGATTCCCGCACGATGAGCAATAGGTGTTGTCGCTGTCGCTCCCCGGCACGTTGCCGCCGTAGACATGCTTGAGGCCCGCTTCCCGCCCGATATCCAGGGCCCGCTCAATGGTCTTCACCGGCGTCGGGTGCAGGCCCTGCGACCGGTAGCGCGGAAAGAACCGGCTCACGTGCCAGGGGACCTCGTCGCCCAGCGATCGGATGAACGCGGCAATGTCCCTCAACTCGCTCGCGTCGTCATTGAGCGTCGGGATGACGAGCGTCGTCACCTCGACCCAGATCCCCTGTCTTCTCATTCCCCTGAGAGTCTCCAGGACGGGCCCCAGGCGGGCGCCGCAGTGCCGCCTGTAGAACTCGTCGCGGAAGGATTTGAGATCGACGTTGGCCGCATCGAGCCAGCCCGAAGAGGCATCAAGGGCCTCCTGCGTCATGAAGCCGTTGGTCACGAAGATGTTCTTCATACCCTCTCGGCGTGCCAGGAGGCCCGTGTCGCGGGCAAACTCGAAGAAGACCGTGGGCTCCGTATAGGTGTAGGAGATCGATGTCGACGAACTGCGGATCGCCCTGTCGACGACCTCGCGGGGTGCCATCTCGCGGCCGGTGATCCGCCCCTCTTCACGCGGCATCTGGGAGATTTCGTGGTTCTGGCAGAAGGTACAGCTGAAGTTGCAGCCGACCGCGGCAATGGAGCAAGACTTGGAGCCGGGATAGACATGGTAAAGGGGTTTTTTCTCCACGGGGTCGACATTTGCGGCGATGATGGGGCCGTAAACAAGGGTATGCAGCGTCCCTTCCCGGTTCTCCCGCACGCCGCAGATGCCCCTTTTCGCCGGGGCGATCCTGCAGCGATGACTGCACAGGGAGCACCGGACGTGCCCCCCGTCGAGTTTCTCATAGAGCATGGCTTCTTTGACCATGGTTCAGCTCACGCGCGCGAAGTGGAGAGGCTGAGAAGGTGAGGAGGTTGGAGGGCCCGTCACCAAGGGCGATTGGTCCTTCCCGGGACCCGTTACCCGAATCCCGGCGCTGCACAGCGCGCCGGCGTCTAGCCGCCGATCGCCGACATCTCCCGGGCGCATTTCCTTCGGCTGCGATCGCCGCCTGCCCCGTCGGTCTGCTGCCCCCGGGGTTTGCTCATGATCGCCTTGCGAATCAGCATCTCGAGATCCCCGTCGCTGCACCCTCCCCGCATGGGTCCCTTGAGATCGATCTCTCCGTCGATCATCAGGCACGCCCGCAGGCCGCCGTCGGCGGTGAGCCGCAGACGGTTGCAGGCATGACAGAAATTATGGCTGATGGGGCTGATGAACCCGATGGCGCCCCGGGCCCCGTCGAGCCGGAAACGGCGGGCCGGACCGCCCAGGTTTCGACCGCCCGTCCCGCGGTCGACGGGATGGAGGGTTCCCACGCGGCCGATCCGTTCCATCAGTTCGTCGTTGGAGACATAGTTGCCGTCACTGCCCTTCTCGCCGCCGATCGGCATGAGCTCGATGAAGCGGATTTCGTAAGGCTTCTCCAGGGTGAGCCGGGCAAAGGACAGCGCCTCATCGTCGTTGAAGCCCCTAACGGTGACGACATTGATCTTGATCGGCGAGAATCCGACCTGCTCGGCCCGTTCCAATCCCCGCAGAACGGTGGACAGGTCACCGCCCCGGGTGATCCGGGCGTATCGTTCCGGGTCCAGGGAGTCAAGGCTTACATTGACCCGGGACACGCCGGCCCTGCGGATCGGCTCGGCAAAGGTCTCCAGGAGTATGCCGTTGGTCGTGAGGCTGACGTCTTCGAAGCCCAGCCTGCTGAGCTCCCCCAGGAAGCCGGTCACGCCCCTGCGGACAAGCGGCTCGCCTCCCGTGACCCTGACCTTCACGATGCCGAGTTTCTGCGCGATGCGGATGATCCTCAGCATCTCCTCGTATGTCAGGATGTCGTTGTGACCGATGAGCGAGACGCCTTCCTTCGGCATGCAGTAGACGCACCGCAGGTTGCAGCGATCCGTCACGGAAACCCGCAGGTAGTTGATGTCTCGTTTGTACTTGTCGAGCATGGCGAATCAAACAGGGCCGCCTCAGGCAGCCCCGGTATGTTGACGCTAGCATAACCAAGACCCCGATGCAAGACGGGAAAGCACGGCCGGCTGGCCTGAATTCACTTGACAGTCCGAATGATTCTGTGTACATGATGCGACAAATATCCGTTGTTGCCTTCGGGCACTGGCGGATATTTATTTTTTTGCCTGAGGGACCGCAGGGGAGGAGTTGCGATGGAGAAGATGCCCATCACGAAGGCCGGGTTCGAAAAGCTGAAAAAGGAGTTGGATCAGATCAAGAGGGTGCTGATCCCCGAAAACATCCGGGCCATCGAGGAGGCGCGGGGCCACGGCGACATCTCGGAAAACGCCGAGTACCAGTATGCCAAGGAGCGGCAGTCCTTCCTGCACGGCCGCCTCCAGGAGGTCGAAAACTGTCTGGCCACCAGTCAGATCGTGGAGCTCAACGGCGTCACGGGCGATCGGGTTGTCTTCGGCGCCACCGTCTCCTTTGCCGACGTCGACACGGGCGACACGACCCGTTATCAGCTCGTCGGCCCCTACGAGTCCGACGTCTCCAACAACCGGCTCTCCGTCACCTCCCCCATCGGCAAGGCCCTCATCGGCAAGAACGTGGGGGACGTCGTCCGCGTGAAGACCCCCGGAGGCGTCCGGGAAGTCGAAATCATCGACATTGCCGTCGAAGACCCGGCGGAACCGTAGGGAAATCCTCCTTCCCGAAACCGGGACAGGGGCACCCGCAAGACGGCTCCCCTCCCGTCCCACCGGGCATGCGGGTCCGCACCAGACGGTCGGGACAGTCGAGGCCGGCGCGTTTGTGATTCATCCGATGCGCCACCCGGGGTTGCCGCTTCCTGTTTCACCGGGCCTGGTTCCTCACCGCCGGTTCATTCGGGTTTTCCCGGGCCCTTCGCCTCTCGGGCTCCTCTGGCCTTCGCGGATTTCAAGCTCCCTGTCGCCACGTCGGCCTTTCCGCCGCAAGGCGAGTGTTCTCCCCCGGCAAAGATGCGACCCTTCCCCGCACAATCGCCGGGTTGGCGCCGCCTCGCGTCCGGTCCCGGTTCCCCGGCTCGCCGCTTCGCCCTGCATTTCCTCCCCGCGCTCAGCCTCCCTCGCGCAGCCGCGCTTCGCTTGCCACGGTCAACCCGCGGGGGGACTTGCCCATGCGGGCGGGTGCCCATGCCGGGCGCACCAAGCAGGGAGGAGGCGCCGCGCACGCCCCTTTCTACCCGGCGACGGCCTTGCCATACTCCAGCTCGATGGCGCCCAGCTCGATCAGTTCGTTGTGCTCAATACGATCGTAGTAATCGATGACCGCTTTCGCATCGCCCGTTGCGCGTCCGCTTCCGTTGATCTCGTAATCGTGGAGCGGCGCATAGGCCTCGATTCCCTTTGCCTCTTCCCGGATGTCCTCCTTGACAGCATAGTCCTGCAAAGCCACCCCCGCAGGGGGATTGCGAAAGGCGTCCTTCAGGTCCTCTCCGGCCTTCCTCGAGTAGGTGCGGAAGCTGAAATCGAAGCGTGCGCCGGTGATCTCGCGAATCGAGAGGACCTTCAGGTCCAGTTCGGGACTGGCCTTGCCGAGCGCCTCCCGCAGCTGAAGGCCGACCCCTTCCCCGACGATGAGGCGGGAGGTGTCTCCCCGGCGGCCGAGATGCCGCAACAGCTGGCCCAGTCCCTCGCCGTGCCGGACGTGCCGCTCGACGGAAAAGACGGCCTCGCCCTCGATGCCCCGCCCTTGCAGAAAACCGAGCACGAACCCCCTGATGAGGTCCAGCGATCCCTCGACGGCCACCTCGTAGTATTTCTTTGTCATGCGCTTTTCCTTTCTTTTCCCATTCCCTTGCCCCCTAGAAGAACACGAAAGTCACGAGGATGAAAACCGGGATCAGGATCGGGATGGAATACTTGAACATGTACCCGAAAAAGCTCGGCATGGGGATTCCCGCTTCCTCGGCGATGGATTTCACCATGAAGTTGGGCGCGTTGCCGATATAGGTGTTGGCCCCCATGAACACGGACCCCGCCGAGATTGCCTTGAGCAGGGCGACAAACTCGGGGTTGTGCGTCACGTCCCCCACGGCACACGCCCCCGGGACCATGGACTCCGTCATCCCGAGTTGTCCCAGGGCCATGTAGAAGAAGGTGAGGTACGTCGGGGCGTTGTCCAGGAAGGACGACAGCGATCCCGAGGCCCAGAAGTACGTGACGGGACTCTTCACGTACGCGAGGAATCCCGCCATGGCACCCTGGCTTCCGGCCTGCAGGATTCCGAGCGCTGGGAGAATCGTCATGAAGATCCCGGCGAAAAGCTTCGCCACCTCGATGATCGGGGCCCACCCGAACTCGTTGGCCTCGCGGAGTTTCCCGGGGGTGAAATACAGGGAGAGCAGCCCCATTACGATGATTCCCGCGTCCCGGACCAGATTCTGGTAGTGCACCTCGGTACCCATGACGGTGAAGCAGCCCGGTTTCCAGTAGCCGCTCTGAAGCACCAGCCCGACAACGCCGGCCAGGAAGAGGAGGTTCTGCATCCCTTCGATCCGGATCGGCGTCCTGTCCCCCGGGTCGCCCGAAACACGCCCCTCCTTCCGCTCTTTCCTGTAGTAGTAGCTGTCCATCACGTAGAAGATCGAGAGGAGGATGGCGCAGACAAGGAGCATGTGCGGGAGGATGGCCTTCGTGACCCAGAAGAAAGGCACGTTGTGCAGGAAGCCCAGAAACAGGGGGGGGTCTCCCAGCGGGGTCAGCGCCCCGCCGACGTTGGACACGAGAAAGATGAAGAAGATGATGATATGGGCCTTTCGCTGCCGGTCGCGGTTCGCCTTCATGACCGGCCGGATCATGACCATGGAGGCCCCCGTCGTGCCCACCCAGGAGGCGAGGAATGTCCCGATCAGCAGCAGGACAGCATTGACGAGCGGTGTTCCGCGCAGCGATCCGGAGACGACAATCCCGCCGGCGATGGTAAAGAGCCCCCAGAGAAGGATAATGAAGGGGATGTAGTCGATGAGGTAGATGTGGATGATCGGGAGGACAGCCATCTCGCGATAGACATAAACGGCGGGCACCGCGAAGGCGATCGCCCAGAAGGCCGACACCTTGCCGTAATGATGGTGCCAGAATTTCGGAGCGAGCAGGGGGCACAGGGCGATGGACAGGAGGATCCCCGCGAAGGGGATCACGGACCAGAGGGGAAGGATCGAGCCAAGCCCCGGGTGCGAGGGATCCGCGCTTGCAGCGGCGGCCAGCGGGTCCAGGAAGGCCGCAAGCAAACCGAAGCCGGTATACGTCAGCAGTTTCAGTGGGTGGATCATAGGATTTCCTCTTTCTTTTCTGGAACGAATTGGCGTTTATACACCGGATACACAAAAAACAAAAGGGCCGGGTGATTCCCGGCCCTGCTTTGCAATTGTACAGGGGAAACGTCTAGCAGGGTATTTAAAATCTGACTTCTTTTTCTCGTTTGTTCTTTTTATCGGGTCAAACAAGTGTGCTGATAGCTTAAACTGTATTTTTTGCTCTTTCACAGGGCTGATTCATAGGGCCTCAGCTGCCCTTTCGGGCAGCGCCGAGCCGCTCGCGGCGGCTCAGGAGGCAGCAATGCCCCCAAGGAACGCATCCGAACCAGGTTGAAGACGCTCAGCCCCAGGGTGAAGTACCATGCGATCTTTTCCTCTCCGATGTAACGGAGCTTCCGGAACAGGCCGATGGTTTGGGCCCTCGCCGGCAGGCGGGGCGCCGTCCCGTTGCTTGAAGCTCTTCAGCGACGCCCAGAACTCCAGAAGCATGCCGTCCACCGTGACGTGCTCGGCCGACAGCAGTTTCTTCCTGCGGGCCTGATCCAGGATGCGATCGAAGAACAGCGCCGAGACCTCCGAACCGATCAGCCGCTGCTAGTTCTGCGTAAAGCTCGAATGGTCCCACATCGGCTCATCGAGCGCCATGCCCGGAAACCAGCGAAACAGGATGCTGTAGCCGATCTGCTCGGTGAGCATGCGGTTGCTGCGGATCGAGTACAAGGCCTGAAGGATGAGCGCCTTCAGGAGCTGCTCCGGCGGAAATGAGTTTTCTTTTGAATTTTTCAACCGCCTGCTAGTGCTGCCCCGCGATCTTGAGCCTCGCCTCCGCCCGCTCGAGGGCGATCTTGGCCCTGTCGTACTCGGGGTCCTCCTTGGTGAATTTCGCAAGCTTCTGCTCCGCCGCTTCCTTCGCCCGCCTGGCTCGGTCCACGTCGATCTGATCGGCGCGCTCGGCCGTCTCGACGAGCACGGTCACCTTGCTGCCCGTCACCTCTGCGTACCCCGTGTTGACGGCGTAGCTGACGCGCTTGCCGTCCTTCAGGTAGCTCAGCTCCCCGAACTTGATGGCCGACAGCAGCGAGGCATGGCCCCGCAGGACGCCGAATTCCCCTTCGCTGCCGGGGCAGGTCACCTCGTCAACCGTCCCGCTGTAGGCCAGCTTTTCCGGAGTCACGATCTCCAGCAAGAGTTCTTCCGCCATGGTGTCTCCTCCGGACCGGTTATTCGGCCAGCCTCCTCGCCTTTTCAACGGCTTCCTCGATGCCGCCCACCATGTAGAAGGCCTGCTCGGGAAGCTCATCGTGCTTGCCTTCCAGGATCTCCTTGAACCCGCGCACCGTGTCCTTCACGGTGACGAACTTTCCCTCCGTACCCGTAAACTGGGCGGCGACGAAGAAGGGCTGCGACAGGAAGCGCTGGATCTTGCGGGCGCGGCCGACTGTCAGCTTGTCCTCCTCGGAGAGCTCGTCCATGCCCAGGATCGCGATGATGTCCTGGAGGTCCTTGTATCGCTGCAGGATCAGCTGGACATTGCGGGCCACCATGTAGTGCTCCTCGCCCAGGACGTTGGGATCCAGGATGCGCGAGGTCGAGTCGAGCGGGTCCACGGCCGGATAGATCCCCAGCTCGGCGATGGGCCGGGAGAGAACGACTGTCCCGTCGAGGTGGGCGAACGTCGTGGCCGGGGCCGGGTCCGTCAGGTCGTCGGCCGGGACGTAGACGCACTGCACGGCCGTGATGGAGCCCTTGTCCGTCGAGGTGATCCGTTCCTGCAGGGCGCCCAGGTCCGTGGCCAGCGTCGGCTGGTAACCGACGGCCGAGGGCATGCGGCCCAGGAGCGCGGAGACCTCGGAGCCCGCCTGGGTGAACCGGAAGATGTTGTCGACGAAGAGCAGCACGTCCTGGCCCTCCACGTCGCGGAAGTACTCGGCGGCCGCCAGGGCCGTGAGGGCGACGCGGGCCCGGGCTCCCGGGGGCTCCGTCATCTGCCCGTAGATCAGGGCGGCCTTGGAGATAACGCCCGATTGCTTCATTTCCAGGTAGAGGTCGTTGCCTTCGCGGGTCCGCTCGCCCACGCCGGCGAAGACGGAGATGCCGCCGTGGTGCATGGCGATGTTGTGGATCATCTCCATCATGACGACGGTCTTGCCCACGCCGGCGCCGCCGAACATGCCCATCTTGCCCCCGCGGGGGAAGGGAACCAGCAGGTCGATGACCTTGACGCCCGTCTCGAGGACGTGGACCGACGTATCCTGCTCGAGGAACGCCGGGGCCGGCCGGTGAACGGGCAGCTTCTTGTCCGTCACGATCTCGCCGAGGCCGTCCACGGGGCGGCCGACGACGTTGATGATGCGCCCCAGGCCCGCCTCGCCGACGGGAACCATGATCGGGGCGCCCGTGTCCTTGACGGGCATGCCGCGCACCAGGCCGTCGGTGACGTCCATCGCGATGCAGCGCACGACGTTGTCGCCAAGGTGCTGGGCCACCTCGATGATGAGGTTGTCCTCGGTGTCATCGATGGCCTTGTTCGTGATGGTGAGGGCCGTCAGGATGGTGGGAAGTTTTCCCTCTGCGAACTCCACGTCGACAACAGGCCCGATGACCTGTACCACGGTTCCGATGTTCATAACTCTCTCCTGTGAATGGCGTTTTCCTTTTTTGGGGATTCACGGCCGGCGCGCCTGCTTGCAAGGCGCCCCGGTTGATCAGCCGGCCTTGAGGGCCTCTGTGCCGCCCACGATGTCCATGAGCTCCATCGTGATGGCCGCCTGCCGCGCCTTGTTAAACTTGAGGGTCAGCGACCGGACCATCTCGTCGCAGTTGCTCGTGGCGTTGTCCATGGCCACCATGCGGGCGCCGTTCTCGCCGGCCGAGGTCTCCAGCAGCGCCCGGAAGATCAGGACGCGCAGGTACATCGGCAGAAGCTGGTCGAGCAGCACCTCGTCGGAGGGTTCGTAGATGTAATCGATCCGCTTGTCGATGTCCACGTCCTCGCCCCCGATGGAGGGAAGGGGCAGCAGCCGAACCACCTTGGGCTTCTGGACGCCCACGTTGTGGAACTCGCTGTAGATGAGGTACAGCTCGTCATACTCCTCGGCGATGAAGGCCGGGATGGCGTCCTCTCCGATGGCGATGGCGAGGCTCATGTCGAACCTCCGGAAGACGTCGGCGTGGGCGTTGACCACCTTCGCCTTCTTGCGGAAGTAGTCACGGGCCTTTCGTCCCACGGGAATGAGCGACAGCTCCTTGCCTTCCTTCCGCTTGGCCTGCATGAACTGCTCGGCGATCTTGATGAGGTTCGTGTTGAAGCTCCCGCAGAGCCCCCGGTCGGAGGTCATGAGGATGACCCGGATTCTCCGGGGGTCCCTAACCGCCAGAAGCGCGTGGGCCCTCGTGTCCACACGCAGGGCCAGGCTGTTCAGCACGTCCATGAACTTGATCGCGTAGGGGCGAAAGTTCTCCATCCGCTGCTGGGCGGACTTGAGCTTCGCCGCCGCGACCATGTTCATGGCGCGGGTGATCTGCTTGGTCTTCTGAACGGCGTTGATCTTTCGCTTGATGTCTCTCAGTGCGGCCATTCTCTGTCTCTCTTCCCGTACATTGCCGTCATCCGGATGGAGCCGCGGCACCGGCGGCTCCGGTGCCCGGCGTGGGCCTCCTCTCAGCGGACCCGATCAGCCCGCCACGAAGATTCCCTCAAACTCGGAGAGAGCGTCCTTCATCTTCTTCTCCAACTCGGGGCTGATGACCTTCTTGTCCTCGATCTCGCTCATGATCTCGGGGTACTTGCTCTTCACGTAGTTGAGGACCTCGGGCTCGTAGGCCTTGATTCGCTCGACGGGCAGCTTGTCTAAGTAGCCCTTGGAGCCGGCGAAGAGGACCAGGATCTCCTCGGAGAGGGACATGGGCTGGTACTGGGGCTGCTTCAGCAGCTCCACGAGCCGCACGCCGCGGTCGAGCTGGGCCTGGGTCGCCTTGTCCAGGTCGCTGCCGAACTGGGCGAAGGCGGCCATCTCGCGGTACTGGGCCAGGTCGAGCTTCAGGGTGCCGGCCACCTGCTTCATGGCCTTCACCTGGGCGGCGCCGCCGACGCGGGAAACGGAGAGGCCGACGTTGATGGCGGGCCGGATGCCCGAGTAGAAGAGGTTGGGCTCCAGGTAGACCTGGCCGTCGGTGATCGAAATGACGTTTGTCGGGATGTAGGCCGACACGTCGCCGGCCTGCGTCTCAATGACGGGCAGGGCCGTCAGCGAGCCTCCCTTGCCGTACTCCTCGCTCACGCGGGCGGCGCGCTCGAGAAGTCGGGAGTGGTTGTAGAAGATGTCGCCGGGGTAGGCCTCGCGTCCGGGGGGCCGCCTGAGCAGCAGCGAGATCTGGCGGTAGGCCACGGCCTGCTTGGACAGGTCGTCGTAGATGATCAGGGCGGACTGTCCGCGGTCGCGCCACCACTCGCCGATGGAGCAGCCGCAGTAGGCGGCGACGTACTGCAGGGTGGCGGGATCGCTCGCGCAGGCCGCGACGACGACGGTGTAATCCATGGCGCCGTTTCGTCTCAGGGCTTCCACGACCTGGGCCACGGTGGACTTCTTCTGGCCGATGGCCACGTAGATGCACTTGACGCCTTCCGTCTTCTGGCGGATGATGGCGTCGATGCCGATGGCGGTCTTGCCGATCTGGCGGTCGCCGATGATCAGCTCGCGCTGGCCCCGGCCGATGGGCGTCATGGCGTCGATGGCCTTGAGCCCCGTGTACAAGGGCTGGTTGACGGGCTGGCGGGCGATGACGCCGGGGGCGACCATCTCGATGCGGCGGAACTCCGTCGTCTCGATGGGTCCCTTGCCGTCCAGCGGGCGGCCCGTGCCGTCGATGACGCGGCCCAGGAGGGCGTCGCCGACGGGGACTTCCGCGATGCGGCCCGTGCGCTTGACGATGTCGCCTTCCTTGATGTGCGTGTCGTCGCCGAGGATGGCGACACCGACATTGTCGCGCTCGAGGTTCAGCACCATGCCCAGGATCCCGCCGGGGAACTCCAGCAGCTCCATGGCCATGGCGTTCTGGACGCCGTAGATGCGGGCGATACCGTCGCCGACGGACAGCACCGTGCCGGTTTCGCTGATATCCAGCTTCTTCTCATACTCCTTGATCTGCTTGGAGATGATCTGACTGATTTCCTCTGCCCTGATCGGTTCCATTCTCCTATCTCTCCTCTCCTAAGAGCTTCCTGATATTGCCCAGTTGTGCCTTGATGCTGCCGTCGTACAGGGTGTCCCCCACCCGGACGACGAGCCCCCCGATGAGCGAGGTGTCGTCCTCGACCGTCATTTCCACTTCCTTGCCCGTCATCTCGGCCACCCTCTGCTTCAGGGCCTGCTCCAACTCGGCGCTGAGCGGGTAGGCGGTCCGGACCGACACGCGGACCTTTTTCAGGGTCTTGTCCATGAGCTCCTTGAAGGCGTTCTCCACCTCCGCGAGCATCCCGATGCGCTGCTTGTCCACAAGCAGCCGAACGAAGTTGGCCGTCCGGTCGGACATCTTCACGAGGGCGAGCAGTTCCTCGACGACGGACTTCTTTGCTTTGAGCTCAAAGATTGGGTTGCCCAGGAACTCCTGCAGGTCCTTATTCTGCAGGACCATGGTCGAAAAGGAAGCCAGCTCCCGCCCGTAGTCCTCGATCTTTCTCTCCTCGACAGCGATGTCGAAGAACGCTCTCGCGTACCGCTTTGCCAGGTCGCTGCTGATCAATTTTTCTTCACCATCCTGTCAAGATATTCGCGAACCATGCCCTCATGGTCTTCTTTTGTGACCTTCTTCTTCAGGATGTCCTCGGCCATCCGGACGGCCAGCTCCGAGGCCTCGAGCCGCAGCTCGTTCTTCGCCTTCTTGAGCTCCTGGTCCATCCTCGCCTTGGCGTCTTCCTTCATCTTCTCGGCGGCGCGGCCGGCGTCGGCGATGATGCGCTTCTTCTCCTCCTCACCCTGCTGTCGGATCATCGCGGAGATGTTCTCGATCTCCTTCTCGGCCAGCTTGAGCTTGTCGTCGTATTCCCTGAACTTCTTCTCGGCCTCGGCCCTGACCACTTCGGCCTCCTCCAGGGACGCCTTGATGCCCTCGCGGCGGCCCGCAAAGAAGGTCTTCATCTTCTTCCACATCAGCTTGTAAAGGATGGCCATCAGCACGAGGAAGTTGGCGATTCTCCAACCGAAGTCGATGAGCTGGGCCCTGGTGTCCACGTGCTCCTCGCCACCGGCCGCCCAGGCCGCAGCGGAGACGAGCACGACCCCGAGACCCGTGAAAACGCCGAACCATTCGGACCTGCTCAAAAACAGCGTCTTCTCTCCCCGGTTCATTGGATGCTCCTTCCCAGGACCTTCTCGGCGATTTCGGAGGAGATCCTCAGGGATTGACTCCGCAGGAGTTCCCTCGCCGATGCCAGCTCCTTTTCCAGTTTCGCCTGGAACTCGCCCATCATCCCGGCGATCTCGCCCTTTGCCTTGTCCGTGATCGCCTTGGCTGCTTCGGAGCCCTCCTTGGCGAGATCCCCCTTCTGGCCCATGGCCTCCATCTTGGCGGACCGGATCTTCTCCTCGTACTCGGCCACGCGGCCGTCGATCGTCTCCTGGACGGTCTTCACCTCTTCCTGGGCCTTGTCCAGAATTTCTTTCCTTCGGTCCATGACCCGAAGGAGCGGTTTGTAGAGCACTTGGTTGAGGATCCAGATCAGGAGGAGGAAGTTGACAAGCTGGATGAATACTGTGGCATTGATATCGACCATCTATCTACCCTCTCTCTCGCTCTGACGAGCAGGCACAAAAAAACCGAGTGAACTCACGAATCCGCTCGGTTCGAAACGAAAAACAGCCCTTTCGGGTCCCGGACAGCAACCCGGAGCAAATATTCTTCCAAATAGCTAAAATAATTGGCGATTATCATGAAACGTCTCTTTGCTCCGTCCTGCTGAAACCGCGGTCTTCTAACCACAAACGCCCAAAATTGTCAAGCTTTTTTTCCCCGAAAGGCGGTGTTCACGCAGGTCCCCGGTGAAGCCCCGGAGGGGGGCCACCGTGCGGGTGCGCCCGGACGGGCAATACGGACGGTGGGAATGTTGCCGTTATTCCGCTTTTGGAGCGGCCCCCCCCTTTGCCATCTGGCAATTGCCTTCGAAGAGCCCCCCCTCGTGCACGACGAAAACGCCTGTCTTCACGTTGCCGAAGAGCTTGCCCGTGGCGTCGATCTCCGTCCGTTCACGGACCTCCACGGTCCCCCGGACGTCGCCCCCCACCATCAGGCTGTCGACCTGGATGTCTCCCTCGATCCGGCCTCCCTGCCCCACCACGAGAGTGCCCTTGCCGAGGATCTCGCCCTTGAACTTCCCGTCGAGCCTGACGGCGCCGGTAAAGATCAGCTTCCCCTCGAATTCCGTCCCTTCCCCGAGAAAGGCCTTGATTTCCACTTCTTTTTTCCCCTTGTTGATCATGAGAATCTCCTTCGGAGGGCTTAATGCACAAGGCTCAGGGCTTACGGCCGGGATGAAAAATCCCATCGCCTGAAGCCATCCGTCTTTCGCCTCAATTCTTCAGCCTTTGGCCCTTGGCCTTAAGCCTTTCGCCCCATGCCTCTGCAATCTACGATTGCAGCACATACCGGCGCATGCTTACGTTCATCAGCAGCCCCATGGCGGCCATCATCTTCACCATCGAGGAGCCCCCGTAGCTGAAGAACGGCAGCGGGATGCCCACGACGGGCAGGATGCCCAGGACCATGGCCACGTTGATGAAGACGCCCCAGAAGATCAGCATCGTCGCGCCGAAGGCGATGAGCGTCCCCAGGTAGTCCCGCGAGTGCTGGGCGATCTTGAGGCTCCAGAGGATCAGCGCCAGGAACAGCACGAGCACGAACAGGGCCCCCAGAAAGCCCCACTCCTCGGCAAAGACGGAAAAGACGAAGTCCGTCTGCTGCTCGGGCAGGAACTTCAGCTGGCTCTGGGTCCCCTTCAGGAATCCCTTGCCGAGGATGCCCCCGGAACCCACGGCGATGATCGACTGGATGATATGGTAGCCCGAGCCGAGAGGGTCGCGCTCCGGATACACGAAGGTCAGGACCCTTTCCCTCTGATACTCGGCCATGAAGTTCCAGCCCAGGGGGATGACGAGGAGCGCGGTGACGGCGAGCCCCAGGAGCGCCCTCCACCGGATCCCGATGAAAAGAACCATGGACCCGAAGAGGATCATGAGCATCAGGGCCGTTCCCAGGTCCGGCTGCTTTAATACCAGAGCGAAGGGCACCAGGACAACCAAAAAGGGCGTGACGAGTTCGCGGATTCCGTATTTGCCCTCGACCCGGTGATCGTTGAAATATTTCGACAGAGCCAGGATCAGCGTGATTTTGACGAGCTCCGACGGCTGCATGGTGAACCCGCCCACGTTGATCCACCGCTGGGACCCCTTCGTCACCGATCCCGCGACAAAAACGGCGATGAGCAGGACGATGGCCAGCGCGTGGGCCGCGTAGGCATACCGGGCAACCCAGCGGTAATCGACGGCAAAGGCCAGCGCCATGACGCCGATCCCCAGGACGACCCACCGGATCTGCTTGACATAGGGCTCCCCCGAGATGCCGTACCCCGCGCTGTAGAGGTTAAGAACCCCCATGCCCACGATGAGCGCGATGAACCCCACCAGCGTCCAGTCGAAATTGTAGATGAGCCGGCGGTCGATCTTCATGGCTTTCTCCCCGCGAAATAGGCCTCGAGGACTTTCCGGGCCACGGGCGCCGCCACCGACCCGCCGTGGCCCGAGTGCTCGGCCACGACGGCCACGACGATCTCCGGGTTGTCCCGGGGCGCAAAGCTCATGAAGAGGGCGTGGTCCCTGTACTCGTACGGGTAGGACGACCCGTCATCGCCCTCGCCCATGCCGATCACCTGGGCCGTCCCCGTCTTGCCGCAGACGTCCCTGCCGGCCACGCGGGACTGCCCCCCCGTGCCGCCCGGCTCGTTCACGACGCCCCACAGCGCTTTTCGCAGGAGTTGGATGTGCTCCCGGCTCACGGGGAGCACGGCCTTTTTCTCGGGGCGGAACTCCTCGATGATCTCCCCGTCATCGGTCTCGATGCGCTTGACGATTCTCGGGGTGAAGAACTCCCCGTTGCCGGCCACCGCCGCGTAGGCGTTGGCCAGCTGGATCGGGGTTGCCGTGTTGTAGCCCTGGCCGATGGAGATGGAAATCGTTTCGCCGGGCTGCCAGGGGATGCCGAAGCGCGCCAGCTTCCAGTCCTTCGTCGGGATGAGCCCCCGGCGCTCGCCCGCCATGGCGACCCCCGTGCGGGATCCCAGTCCGAAGGCCCGGGCGTACTCGGCCAGCCTGTCCACGCCCAGCAGCCTGCCCACGTTGTAGAAGTAGACGTCGCAGGACTCGACGATGGCCCGGTGCAGGTTCACCCGGCCGTGCCCGTGCCTTTTCCAGCAGCGGAAGGTGCGGGTGCCCATGTCGAAGTGCCCCGGGCAGTTGAAGGTCGTCTCCGGGGTGATGATGCCTTCCTCCAGGGCCGCCGCCGCCACGATGAGCTTGTACGTGGAGCCCGGGGGGTACTGGCCCGCAATGGCCCGGTTCTCCATGGGGTGGAGGGGATTCGAAGAGATCTTTTCCCAGACATCGGCGCTCACGCCCCGGTTGAACAGGTTGGGGTCGAATCCGGGACGGCTCACCAGCGCGAGCACGGAGCCGTCCCGCGGGTCGAGTGCCACGACGGCGCCGGCCCTGCCTTCCATCGCCGCCCAGGCCGCCTTCTGGAGCTGGGAGTCGATGGTCAGCAGGACCCGGTATCCCTGGGCGGGCTCGACACGGCCGAGGGTCTTGACCTTGCGGCCGACGACATTGACCTCGACCTGCTCACCGCCCGCCTTCCCCCGGATGAAGGGGTCGAGGGCCTTCTCCAGGCCGAACTTCCCGATGAAGTCGCCGCTCTTGTACCCGGCGGACCTGTCCCGCTCGAGCTCGTCGCGGCTCACCTCGCCGATATAGCCGATCACGTGCGCCATGCTCTCCCCGTAGTAGTATTCCCGGACGGGCATGACGTCGATGCCCACGCCCGGCAGCTCCAGGGAGTGGGTCTCGATGAGGGCGAGCTTCTCGCGGCTGACGTTGCGGTCGACCCGCAGCGGCGTGAAGGGCCGGCGGTTCTCGCGGATCGTCTCGTAATCCATGGGAAACGTCAGGCCCGCTTTCGCGTAGAGGGCCTCGAGCTTTTCCACGAGCCCCCTGAGGTCCTTGACGTCCTCGGGGAAAATGACCACATCGAACGACGGCCGGTTCTCGACAAGGACGACACCTCGTGCGTCGACGATGATCCCCCGCATGGCCTTCACCTCGCGGATGCGGATCCGGTTGTTCTCGGAGCGCTTGAGCAGGTCCTCACCCCTGATGATCTGGAGGTACCAGAGCCTCAGCACCAGCAGGCAGACGGCCGCCAGGATCACCCAGAAGAAGAGGGTGAACCGGTCGCGGAATTCGCCCGGATCGTGCCGGACGAGCCTATCGTGCTTCTCCGGCATGGATGTCGACCTCCAGGCGGTTGAACAGCGTGAACACGGCGGGGCTCAGGACGCCCGCGACGAGGGCCTGCGGCAGGGTTGTCCCCAGCAGGCTGTCCGACACATCGGTGCCGTAGATGAACCAGTACACGGCGAAAATGAAGAGCCCCTCCAGAAGCACGCAGAAGAAGACGTAGGCCATGATGAAGAGCATCCGCTCCCCGTAGATCCGCGGCGAAAGCAGGCCGGAGAGCACGAACAGCACGACGTAGACGAAGGTCGTCAGTCCCATGATCGTGCCCGACATGCAGTCGAGGAGAAACCCCAGGAGAAAGGCGAGCACCCCGCCCCGCAGCGTGTCGAGGTGGAATCCGGCCCACACCACCAGGATCAGGGAGACCTCGATGCCGATCCGGCCCCCGAAGACGAGGTCCAGCAGCGTCCGCTGGAGGACGACGAGCAGGACCGCGAAGAAGGGAAGAACCACAAAATAGGCCATGGGGAAACAGTTCGTTAGTTTGTCAGTTTCAGCAAATAAAGATTCAACTGGTTCTATTCGTTCTACTGGTTCGGGGAAAAACGGTTCGTTAGTTCGTTGGTCGGTTAGTTCAAAGATGAGTTCATCCATGAACCAATTGAACCAACGCACCAATGGAACCGGGGAACCGTCTCTATTCTTTCTCCGTCTGCAGCACCAGCACTTCCTCGATCTTCGAGAAATCCACCGACGGGGCGACCTCGATCGTCTGGAAAAGCCCGGGGTCCCTCCTGTCGGCACGGACGACGGTCCCCAGCATGAGCCCCTTCGGGAATATCCCCCCGAGACCGGAGGTGACGACCGCCTCCCCGACCCTGACCTCCTCGGTGCGCTGGACGTATTTCAGGCGCGAGAGCCGGTGCCCGCCGCCCTGGAGGATCCCCTGGGCACGGCTTCCCTGGACGAGGGCGTCGATGTTGCTGTTGTAGTCGGTCACCAGTAGAATCTTCGCATAATTCCAGGAGGTCTCGATGACCCGACCCACGACGCCGTCCGGCGAGATCACGGGCAGGCCGTCCTTGACGCCGTCGTGCCCCCCCCGGTTGATCAGGATCGTGCGGAAGGGCGACGAGCCCTCGTTGCCCACGACACGGGCCGCAATCGACGGGTAGACGGTGCTTTCCTCGAGGGCAAGCACCTTCCTGAGCCGGTTACCCTCGAGAGACATCTCCCGGTAGTAGTTCACCTCGCCCTGAAGGGCGGCGATCTTCTTGCGCAGTTCCCGGTTTTCCTCCTCGAGCCCCACGAGAAACAGGTAGCGCTTCCACGTCACGCCCAGGGAACTCACGCCCGCATGGATCGCCCGCTCGACGGGGGCGGTCACCTCGAAGACGAGTTTCTTCACGAACCCCGGGCTTCCCGGGCGTCTCAGGCTCTGGGACAGGATGACGAGGGAGACGGCGATCAGGATGAAGGCTACGATGACGGCGAGATACTTCTTGGACAACAACGATCCTCACCTGCTCTGACGTGGAAGAGGCGGGGCCCCGCACCCCGGCCCTTCGCTGCCCGGGCGCCGGTCCCGCCGACCGTGCCTCCGGGGCGCGGGACGGCTCCGGCAGCCGGCTCACAGCTGAATGGCGACCCCCCGGAGAAGTTCCAGCTCGTCCAGGGCGATGCCGGACCCGCGGGCCACCGTGGACAGGGGGTCGTCGGCCACGCCGACGGGCAGGCCTGTCTCCTCCCGGAGCAGCACGTCGAGATTACGGAGCAGGGCGCCGCCGCCGGTGAGCATGATGCCCCGGTCGACGATGTCGCCCGCCAGCTCCGGCGGCATCTGTTCCAGGGCGTCGCGGATCGTGTCGACGATGATGCTGACCGGCTCCGCGATGGCCTCCCGGGCCTCCTCCGAATTGATCTCGATGATCTTCGGAATGCCGGAAATGAGGTCCCGGCCCTTGACCTCGACGGTCTTGAGCTCCTCGTCCGGATAGGCGCAGCCGATCGTGGTCTTGATCATTTCGGCCGTTCTCTCGCCGATGAGAAGGCTGTATTTTCGCTTCAGGTACTGTACGATGGCCTCGTCCATCTTGTCGCCGGCGATGCGGACCGACTTGGCGTAGACGATGCCCGAGAGACTGATCACGGCCACTTCCGTCGTTCCGCCCCCGATGTCGACGACCATGGAGCTCACGGGCTCCTTGATGGGCAGGCCCGCGCCGATCGCCGACGCCATGGGCTCCTCGATGAGGTAGACCTCGCGGGCCCCCGCCGACTCCGCCGTCTCCTTGACGGCCCTGCGCTCGACCTGGGTAACCCCCGAGGGGATGGATACGATGATGCGGGGACGGATGAGGGTCCGGCGGTTGTGCACGCTCTGGATGAAATGGCGGAGCATGGCTTCGGTGATGTCGAAATCGGCGATCACGCCGCCCTTCATGGGCCGTATGGCCTCGATGTTGCCCGGCGTCTTGCCGAGCATGAGCTTGGCCTCGGCGCCGACGGCAAGCACCTTCTTGATGCCCCGGGCGTCGCGGTGAACTGCGACGACGGAGGGCTCGCGAAGGACGATGCCTTTCCCCCTGACGTAGACGAGCGTGTTGGCCGTTCCGAGATCGACGGCGAGGTCGTTCGAAAATTTCCCGAGAATGAAATCGAACAGCAAGGTGTTTCCTCCCGATGTTGCTGAAAAATCGCCGGCTCACCCCGCCGATTTCCCGTTGGAAAGGTGTCATATACAGTATTTGCACAGGCGAATCAATGCCTTTTTGACAAAAAAGATTGCATTTTCCCCTCAATTATAATAGGGATTTTCCCTTACATCGACACCCGAGGGGCACCCTATGCTTCAATTCATGAGAAAACACGCCCAGAGCTGGCTGATCAAGGTCCTGCTGGGCCTGATCATCGTCGTCTTCGTCCTCTACTTCGGCTCGACGCGCTGGCGCGAGCCCGCGGAGGCCGTCGTGACGGTGGGCGATCGGGTCATCGCCTTCGGCGACTACCGCAAGGAGTACCAGAACCTCCTGGACATGTACCGCCAGCGGCTCGGCGCCAATCTCACGGAAGACGTTGTCAAGAGCCTCAACCTCAAGCAGCAGGCCCTGGACAATCTCGTCAACCAGGCGGTCCTCATGATGAAGGCGGAGGAGATGGGGATCCGCGTGAGCGACGAGGAGGTGCGCGCCGTCATCGCCATGCAGCCCGCCTTCCAGCGCGACGGGGTCTTCGACGCCAGGCGGTACGAGCAGCTGCTGCGGTACCAGCGGATGAGCCCCGAGGAGTTCGAGGCGCTGCAGAAAAAGTCCCTCATGACGGCCAAGCTCCAGGACATCTTCCGCCAGGGCGTGAAGGTCTCCGAGCAGGAGATGCAGGACATTCACCGCATGCAGTCCGAGCGCATCAACGTGGAGCTCTTCAAGCTGCCCGCCCGGGCATGCCGGGGCAAGGTGAGCGCCGCGAGGGAGGACCTGGAAAAATACTACGCCGACCGCAAGGATGACTTCCGCGTCCCGGCGCGGGCGCAGGTGAAGATCCTCTCCTTCCCCGCGGAGAGCTACGCCGGCAAGGTCGACGTGTCGGCCGAGGAGATCCGAAGCGCCTACGAGGCCAACAAGGGAAAGATGCCGCCCGTGAAGGGGCAGCCCCCGCCGCTGGACGCGGTCAAGGGACGGATCGCCGAGGAACTCCGCCTGCAGAAGGCGATGGGCGTCGCCGCCGAGAGCGCCAAGAAGGCCCACGACACGATCTACCAGGAGGAGAATTTCGACGCCTATGCGGCGAAGAACGGGCTGCGCGTCCAGGAGACGGGCTTCTTCTCGGCCCGGGAACTGCCGGCCGAACTGAGGCAGGTCCGGGACGTGGAAAACCAGATATTCAACACCCGCACGGGCGAGATCACCCCCGTCCTCTCATCGCCCCGGGCGCACTACGTCATCCGGGTGACGGCGAGGAAAGACGCCGTCACACCCCCCTTCGACGAGGTGCGAAAGGACGTCGAGGAGCGATGGGCCGCAGGCGAGGCGCAGAAGATCTGCCGCAAGGAGGCCGAGGCGGCGCTGGAGCGGATCCGCAAGGGCGAGGACTTCCGGGCCGTGGCCAGGGAAAAGGGAGCGGAGATCGTGGAAACGGGTCTCTTCGCGCCGGGCGCCGAGATTCCCAAGGCGGGCTCGTCGCAGGAGTTGATCAACGCCGTCTTCCAGCTTTCCGAGAAGACGCCCTACCCCTCCGAGGTCTACGCCACGGGCGACGGCACACTTGTCATCCCGCGGTTCAAGGAGCGAAAGCGCGTCGAGGACGGTTCCTGGGAAAAGCAGAAGGACATCCTGAAGGTCATCCTGCTGCGTGCCAAGGAGGCCGAATACTTCCAGGCCTGGCTCAAGGAGACCCGCGAGACGATGGAAAAGAACGGCAAGATCAAGATGAGCGAGAACGCGCAAAAACTATAAAACGGTCTATTCGGTCCATCCCGTCAGAAAAGGAAAGGATCGTGGAAATCGATTCCGCGATCCTTTTCAATTTTCTGCTCCCGATGCCCTTTTCTTTCCTCACCACCAGTACGGCCGGCCCCAGGGGCCCCAGGGACGCCACGGGTAGGGCGGCCCCCAGTACCAGGGATCGTAATAGTAGGGCGGGTACCGAACTCTCTGCTCCCAGAGCTTCACTTCCCTTGCCCGCACGACGGGGTAGACATAGCGGATCTCGCCGATGGGGTGCGTCTCGCTGCCGGCGACTTCGCCCCCCACCGTGACCTCCCTTCCCTTTTGAAACAGGTCCGGATCGAGAAACCTGTCCACGATGACGATGAACCGCCCCTCGGAGCGGTCGAGGTCCGTCGGGCGACTCTGGAAGTCGAGCGCCGTCTGCATGACCTTGAGGACCGTCGAGTCCTGCCGGTTTGCCGTCTCGATGACGAGGCCGCCCCAGATCACGACGGCCCCCCTGAACGTGTCCGGGTCCTTCCGGATCTCGGCAAAGGACGCACTCGCCCCGGCCTCCCGGCGGATCTCCTGCGACAGGGGCGCACAGGCCGCAAGGCCGGCCAGGACAACACAGGGCAGAAGCCGGATTGCTTTCTTCATCTCCATATGCCGAACCCGATGCCGAACTGGACCGCCGGGCCCGATCCGGTTCCGGCGTAATCATCCTCGGCTTTCCACAGGTGCGTCTCCCTCTCGAGCAGCGCGGGGACGGTGTAGGGCCTTCCGCCGATCGTGATCACCCTGCCCCCCTGGACGACACCGCCCACCGTGATTTTCCTGCCCTTTTCATAGATGAGGGGATCGGCAAAGCGTGGGTACACCACGAGGAAGCGGCCCTGGGGCGCCGCCCGGTGATCCGGCTGCTGCCGGTCACCCAGGGGAAGCTGAAGCACCTGCACCAAGGTTTCGTTTTCCTTCGCGACGGTCTCGATGATCTGCCCGCCGAGGATGACCACAGCCCCCCGGAACCGGTCGGGCTGTGTCATCAGATCCGGAAAGGCGATCTTCCCGTCGGCTTCCCGGGTGATCTGGTTCGAGAGAACGGGGGCGCATCCGGACAGGAGAACGGAAACAAGCACGGCCAGGATCAGTCTGTTCGCCATGAGGAACCCCCGGCAGGACGATGATGACGATGTAATGATTCTAGGTCATTCCGCCCCGTTGGGCAAACACAAAATGGCCGGCCTCCACATCCGGGTCCCCGGAGCGGCCTGAAAAAACCCTTGTGCTGATCGGTTCAAAGAGTGTAAATTGTCACGTGCGTTGCATACCCTGCCGGACGACGGCGGACGCGAAGAGACCTGACACGGCGATCATGCGGCTCAAAGCACTCATCCTGGCGGTTCTTCTGTCCCTTGCGGCCCTCGATCCCTCCTTCGCGCAGACCGAATACCGCTGCGTGCCGGCAGCCAGGGCCCCTGCCGGCGTGGGCACCGTGATCGGCCGGATGCTCGTGCACACGGTGAAGCCCGGCGAGACGCTCCTTGACATTGCGAGAACATACGGTCTGGGATTTTCAGAACTGAAGGCCTTTCACCCCGGCCGGGACCCCTGGCTGCTCGAGGAGGGGAGCAGGCTTCAGGTCCCCGCGCTCTGGATCGTGCCCGCGACGAAACACCGGGGCATCGCGGTCAACGTCCCCGAGATGCGCCTCTACCGCTTTCACGCGAAGAAGGGGACCGTCGTGACCTATCCGGTCACGGTGGGCGGGGAGGAGACGCAGACGCCGCTGGGCACATACCGGGTCGTTGAAAAAGAAGAAGATCCCGAGTGGAACATCCCCCCGAAGCTCAGGTACAAGTACAACACGAAGATCATGCCCGCCGGGCCGGACAACCCGATCGGCAAGTACTGGCTGGGTTTGTCCGCCCGGGGCTACGGCATCCACGGCACGGACAACCCCTGGAGCGTGGGCCGCATCCTCAGCAACGGCTGCATCCGGATGTACCCGGAGGACATCGAGAAGCTCTACCCCGACGTGCCGAAGGGCACGGTCGTGGAGATCCTGTATGAACCCGTCAAGTTCGGACTGCGCGGCAGCGTGCTCTTCGTGGAGGTCCACGAGGACCCCTACGGCTTCATCGAGGACATGGGACAGCACGCCCGCCTGGTCGCCCGGAAGAAGGGCATCGAGGCCTGCGCGGACTGGGACAAGGTGGACGAGGCGATCGAATTGAAAAACGGCGTCCCCGTTCCGGTGGGCGTCCTGCCGAAGGGAGGTGGTGGGAAGAAGGCGGCCCGTAGCAGATCGTGAGGGGGCAGAACCTTTCAATCCTATATAAAGGAGGTATGAAGGATGAAGTCACGGTTTATCATTTTCACGGTGCTGGTCTTTGCTGCAGCGCTCTTCACGGGCTGCGCCACGACGGGGGACCTCGACAAGGTCAACGCGAGGCTCAACGAGCTCTCAACGAAAGTGGACCAGGCCCAGATGAAGGCCGACCAGGCCTCCCGGGACGCGGCGGCGGCCAAGGCCGGCGTGGCAGACGCCTCGCGGCAGGCCGCGCAGGCCAACGAGGCGGCGGCGAAGGCCGAGGCGGCGGCAGCCCGCGCTGAATCGGCGGCCAAACTCGCCGAGGACAACGCGAAGAAGTCCGAGGCGATCTTCATGAAGTCGATGAAGAAGTAGCATGACAGATTGCCGGCGCGAACGTGCCGGCAGGCGCAAGCGAAAAGGCGGCGCCGGTAGACCCGACGCCGCCTTTTTTCTTTCTTCTCTTGCCGCTCTTCCTAACTTCCTGTCTTCCTAACTTCCTGCCGTGTCACGGCCTGATCTCCACCGGCGTCCAGACGGACACGAGGTCCCAGAGCTCTTCCATCTCGCGGTTGGTCAGGGCGATGCAGCCGTTGGTCCAGTTGAAGAGATACTGCACGTCGCCCATCCAGAGCTTGTCCTCCTTCATGCCGTGGATCATGATGCTGCCTCCCGGTGAAACCCCGAGCGAGCGCGCCCGCTCCACGTCGTCCGGATTCGGGTAGGAAAGATGGAGGGCCCGGTGGTAGACGCTGTTTCGGACCTTGTAGTCGATGAAGTAGACGCCCTCGGGGGTCCTGTTGTCGCCCTGCCGCACCTTGGGACCGACGGGGTCGCGCCCCAGGGCGATCCGGTAGGATTTGATCTCCTGTTCCTGTCGGAAGAGCGTGAGGGTCCGCCTGGATTTCTCGATGACGATGCGGTCCGCCGGTCCCGCCGGCGGGGGGGATGCCTGCGAAAGAGACGCGACGGGCGACGGGGCGGAGTCCGCGGAAGCGGCGGCGGGGGCGGCCGGCGGGAAGAAAAGCGCCGAGGCGGCAACCAGGACCGCAAGCAGGCTGAACCGGGAGATGGCAAGGCGGACAATCATCTTGTACGGACCTGTCGATTCCGTCGCTTTCTATCACGATTCCTTCAACCGTGCAAGATGCCTGCCGGGACGGTTTTCTATCCCAGCAGCTTGTTCTGGATGGCGTACATGGTGATCTCGGCGTTCGTGGTGAACTGCATCTTCTCCAGGATATGGCGCCGGTAGGTGCTGATCGTCTTGACGCTCAGGCACAGCTCGTCGGCGATCTGCGTCACCGTCTTTCCCGAGGCGATGAGGAGCATGACCTGGTACTCGCGGTCCGAGAGCTTCTCGTGGGGAACCTTGTCCGCGTCGCCGTGCAGGAAGTAGGTGAGCTTTTCCGCGAGGGCCTCGGTGACGTAGCGGCCGCCCTGGGAGACCTTGCGGATGGCCGAGATGAGCTCCTTGGGGGTGCTCGCCTTGGTGAGGTAGCCCGAGGCGCCGTCCCGGAAGGCCCGCACGGCGTACTGCTCCTCGGGGTAGATGCTCAGGATCATGACGGGCAGGTGCGGCTTCCGGCTCCTGAGCTCCTTGAGGATCTCGAGCCCGCTGCGGCCCGGCATCGAGATGTCCAGCAGGATGAGCTCGAAGTCCTTCTTCTGGATCAGATCGAGAACCTCCTGGCCGTTACCGGCCTCCCCGGTGACGTCCATGTCCGGCTGGCTCGTGAGGATCTTCTTGTACCCCTCGCGCACGATGGGGTGATCATCGGCGATCAGGATTCGGATCTTTTTCATGGCCCTTCCCTTTCCCCGTGAGCGGTATGCTGACCTTGACCGTCGTCCCCTGCCCCTTCCTTCCGGAGATGAGGGCCTCGCCTCCCCAGTGATAGGCGCGCTCACGGATCCCCAGCAGGCCGTAGGAGTTCGGTTTGGCGAGCTGTTCTTGCGTGATCCCCCTGCCGTTGTCCCGGACGACCAGTTCGACCCGGTCGGCGCCCTGCCTGAGATTGACGGTCACCCGGCTTGCCTCGGCGTGACGCGAGATGTTCGTGAACGTCTCCTGGACGATCCGGTAGATCGAAAAGGACAGGTCCGCGTCCAGCGTCAGCTCCTCGGGGGAGATGGAGACGCCGCACCGGATGCCAGTGCGTTTCTGGAAATCGGCGGCCAGCCAGTCGATCGCCACGGCCAGCCCCAGGTGATCGAGCATCCCGGGCCGAAGGTCCATGTAGATCCGCTTGACCGTCTGCATGGTCATTTCGACGAGATGGATCGAGTCCTCGGCCCGCTTCGTGAGGTCCGCCTGGCCCGGCGGCACGCTGTTCAGGAGGAGCACCAGGTCCGTGTTCAGCGCCGTGAGAAGCTGCCCCAGCTCGTCGTGCAGGTCGCGGGCGATGCGGGTGCGCTCCTTCTCCCGGGCCGACTCGAGGTGGGCCGAGAGGTTGCGGAGGCGCTCACGCGACTGCTCCACCTCCGTCTTGGCGCGCTTGAGGTCCGTGATGTCCTGGTAGGTGATGACGATATTGCCCTCCTTGAGGCTCTCGCCGATCCGGGAGGCCGTGATCATGCAGTCCACGTCGGTCCCGTCCTCGCGGCGGCACGTGAACTCCATCTGGAAGGTCCGGTGCTTCTCCAGGGCCCCGTAGAGAACCCGCGCGATCTCCTCGTAGTCCGCGTCGGAACGGTAGAAGAGGCGGACGCTCTTGCCGATGACATCCTGGGCATTCCGGCCGAACACGGTCTGGACTCCGTCGTTGGCGAAGATGATCCGGCGGTCCTGCAGGCCGATGACGGCGTGCGGGATCGCCTCCAGGATGGAGGCCTCGAGCGCCTCGAGGGCCTCGAGGCGGTTGCGCGCCTCGATCGTCTCTGTGATGTTCATGGAATTGCCCAGGACGGCGCGCGCCCCCCGGTAGGGGATGAAGGCCACCGTCTCCATGATCCACCGGATATGCCCGTCCTTCGTGACAATGCGGAACTCGTGGGGCGAGGTGCGCCTGCCGCGCAGCATCTCGCGGGCCTGCTTGCGCACCTTGACGCGGTCCTCGGGGTGCACGAGGCCCATGGAGCTCATGCCCGCCAGCTCCGCGGCATCGTAGCCCGCAAAGGCCGCGGCGTGATGATTGACGTACTGGAACTTGCCGTCCTGGACGACGTAGACGCCGGCCTGCGAACTCGAGGCGAAGAGCTTGTAGGACTCCTCCGCACGCCTCCGGTCCGTGATGTCCTCGTAGACGATGACGATGCGCTTCTCCTGCAGGGTGTCGCCGATGCGCGAGGCGCTGATCAGGGCCTCGAAGGGGCTGCCGTCGCGGCGCCGGCAGGTGAACTCGAGACTGAAGGTGCGCTGGCGCTCCAGGTTCGAGTAGAGCACCTTGGCGATCTCCTTGAACCCCTCCTCCGTGGGGTAGAGCAGCCGGGTGGAGCGGCCGATGAGCTCGGAGGCCTTCCTCCCGAAAACGCTCTCGACGCCGTTGTTGGCGAAGATGATCCGCCGGTTTCGAAGCCCGATGACGGCGTTGGGGATCGCATCCAGGATGGAGGCCTCGAGAGCCTCCAGCTCCGCCAGCTTGGTCCGCGCTGCGACCTGCCGGGTCACGTCCATGGAGTTGCCCAGCACGGCCCGCTTCCGCCGGTAGTGTATGGGCGTGACCGTCTCGGCGATCCAACGCAGATCCCCGTTCTTGCCGATCGTCATGAACTCGTAGGGGTGCGAGCGCTTGCCCTTGAGCATGGCGATGGCATTCTTGCGGACCCGCTCTCGATGATCGGGATGGACGAGGGTCATGGAGGACATCCCGATGAGCTCGTTGCGGTTGTACCCCCAGTAACGGGCCGCGTGCGCGTTGACGAACCGGAACTTGCCGTCCTGCAGGACGTAGATGCCCGCTCGCGAGGAGCGCTCCAGGCTGCGATAGAGCCCCTCCTCGAAAAGGCAGTCCGTCTCGGAGCGCTTCATCTCGTCGATCTGCTTGCGCAGATCGGCCAGTTGCGTGATCAGCTTCTTTTTCGAATCGGTCCGTGGCATTCGTCACTTTCGCCCGTGTCAGGTCGGCGCCCCGGGGCCTTGCGTTCCGTCCTGGTCCGGAGAAGGTGTAATACGAACCACCCGACTTGTCAATTCTTTCCCACGCGGGGAGGCCCCGGTTCCGGGGGCGAAACGGCGCCCGCGGCAACACCGCCCGAACCACGCACCCGACGTCAGAAAAGGCTCCCGTCCGGCCTTTCCGGGAGCCATCAGACATTGTCCGATGCTCCCCTGCGCCGGCGTCTGAGAGCGGACACCGATGATTGTCCGACCCCAATTTCAGACGGTCGCTGATTTTTTTCAGGACGCCCTTCGATTACAGTGGCTTCCGTCGATTCCTAGTCAGTCATGTCGTCTTCTGCAACACGTCACTGACTATCTCCTTGACATTCGTTTGCGGGCGGGGGCTGCCTCCCGCCCGCGAGCGGATGGAGAAGATCGAAGGACCCGGCGGCACCCGGTTCGGCCCGGACGGCGCGGCGCTTGGCGCGGGAAGGCCCATCGAAGCAACCGGAGCCAGGCGTCCTGGCTTTCCCTTCCCCTCCGCAACGAGACAGCCTCGGCAGGAAGGCCTCGCCGGTTCCCTCCGCAGATGTTCTTTCCTGCCGGGCAAGCCATCGGCCTATCCACCCGGCCCCGTCATCCCGATTCTCCTCCCTCTTGGCGCAAAAGGCCGCTCGATCAATCCAGGTTCAAGGGGGGGGCGGTGTCCAGGCATGCCGATCCGCGTCCGGCGAGGCCAAAAAAAAGGGCCGCGTCCCGGACGTTGCCCTTCTGGTTGGCCTGGTGGAGCTGAGGGGAGTCGAACCCCTGGCCTCTTGAATGCCATTCAAGCGCTCTCCCAACTGAGCTACAGCCCCTTTTCCTGAAAAAAGAGAACTTCGTTTAGCACACGCATCTTGGCGTTGTCAAATACAATTTTCTTGACTTTGAAGGCCCTGAATTGTTAATCGAAACCCACGGCCGGAGTGGTGAAACTGGTAGACGCAGGGGACTCAAAATCCCCCGCCCCCTGGGGGCGTGACGGTTCGATTCCGTCCTCCGGCACCAGGAAACGAAACCCCCATTCCGCCGCGTTTACGGAATGGGGGTTCTTCGTGGAGGAACCTCTACGGTCCATTCAGTCCATTCAATCGATTCGTGATCCGGCCTGTCCTGTCTCCTCGTCTTTTCGTCCCGAGACCCTGCCCCTGAGCCCTGTCAGTTACCGGCCCTTCTCTTCGGCACCCGGTCCCAGGCGTCCTTGTAGAGCCGGCCGATGCAGAGCAGCAGCCCCAGGAAGAACAGCCCCAGCATGAACGTCGGCGGCGTGTGGAGCATCTCGTCGATCAGGTAGCCCACGTACAGGAAGA
>JAAYEC010000075.1 GCA_012728915.1 Deltaproteobacteria bacterium
CGGTGCCCGGTGGAGCGAACGCGGAATCGAAAACATCCTGAAAGTGCTGTTCCATTACAGGCTCAATGAAAAACCGATAATGCCACTAAGGGCGTATCCGTAGGTAACGTGTTTTTGTTGCAATCAGGAAGATCGGATGACCGTACAGTCTTTTTTTCTGCTCTTCCGCTCCTCCTCTCTTCCTCATTTCAGGGCCTGTGGCCCTTCCCCGTGGGGAAGGTCAGCTCCCCCCCGAGATACCCGATGACGCTCACGAGGGGGACAACGGAAAGAACGAGGACCAGGTAGACCGAACGGCCGGTGCCTGCCGTATCCGCGACGGCCGGCTCGGCAAACCGCCAGGCGAAGGCCGCCGCCGAGACCGTCAGCAGCAGCCACGAAAGCCGCTTCTTGACGGTGACAGGCCTCATGGGTTTTGCCATGTAATTGAGCCACCACGAGAACCACCCCGTGAGCATGGACGGCGCCATGAAGAGGATCCCGCCCGCCAGGCAGTAAAACGATGTCGCCTCGAAGGACTTCTCCCCGGTGAGCATGCCGAGGAGAACAAAGAACGCGGCCGAGTACATGAACACGATGGGGAAGTGCACCACCATCGGGTGGGGGTGCCGGCGCAGGAACGGGACCTGCTCGAGCAGCCCGGCAAGCCAGTCCGGCATGGGCATCCCGGCGGCCGGTTCCGTTTTCAGCACACCGGCCCGCACGACCTTCTCGAGCACCTCCCTGCCATGCGGCGCCGCAGCGAGATCGGCCGAGAGATCCCCCCCCGCACGGTGGCGCTTCATGTGCAGGCCGCCCTTCCAGAGCCTGCTCGCGCTCACGTCATAGACGACTCCATCGACGGCGATGCAGGATGGCTTTCCTGCCGTGCCGTCGCACTCGGCAAGCGCCTTCGCGTCGAATGGCTTTCCCGCCTGCTCGGTCATGGGATCCTCCGGGACATCAGTAGTTCGACTCACCCCCCTGCTCGGCCTTGCCACGGAACACGAGGCACTGCCAGGCATTGTAGGCAAGCATCACTGGCAGCAGCACGGCGCTCACGGCGAAGAGGAACCACAGCGAGCGCGGCGGGGCCGCCGCATCGAAGATGGACAGGCCGGGCGGAACGGCCGTGGGGTACAGGGCCGCGGCGATCCCGACCACGAGGGTCAGGAAGAGGAGCACGCTCCACTGGAAGGGCCTGTCCTGTTCTTCCCTCTTGAGGCTTCGCTGCAGCATGGCGAACTCGAAGAGAAAAATAGGAAGGGTGAGATAGATGTAGTGGCCCTGCTTGAGCGAAAGAAGCGAGAAGCCCCCCCGGCCCTGCTGCAGGGTCATCCAGAGCAGGATCATGGACAGGCCGGCCAGGACGGCCCACGCGGCCATGGCGCCCGTCTTCAGGGCACGCTGCCGGAGCTCCCCGTCCGTTTTCATCGCCAGGTACGTCGTGCCGAGAAGGACGAAGCCCGCCGTCCCCCCCGCGGCGACGAGGAGCGAGAAGGGGTTGAGCCAGTCGCCGAAGCCGCCGGCAAATTGCCTTTCGACGACGGGCATGCCGCTCAGAAGCCCCCCGAGGATAAACCCCTGGGCAAGGGTCGCGGCCAGACTCCCCAGCCCGAAGGCAAGGCCCCATCGAGCGCGACGGGGCGACTCGTGGTAGAACTCGATCGCCGTGCCCCGAAAGGCCAGCCCCGCCAGCATGAGCATGACGGGGATGTAAAGGGCCGACATCGCCACCCCGTAGGCGACGGGAAAGGCGCCGAAGAGAAGACCGCCGAGAATGACGAGCCAGGTCTGGCTCGCGTGCCAGGTGGGGGCGATCGAGCTGATCATCAGGCCTCTCTCCTCCTCGTGCCGGGCCGCCAGCGAGAAGATCCCCAGCCCCAGGTTGTAGCCGTCGGTGGCCATGTAGAGGAAAAGGATCAGCCCCAGGGCGAGGAAGAAATAGTCGGGCAGGTAGATCTGCAGGGTCTCCATGGGCATCCTCCTCTCAGTGCGCCGCCGGGGCCTGCGGGGGCTCCAGGGTGGAGGGGTCGGGCCCCCGGGCCAGCACGCGCCCCGTCAGGGCGACAAACGCCGCCGTGAGCAGGCCGGCGACCACGAGGTACCCGGCAAGGGACGCGGCGACGGTCCCCGCGGGCAGCGGGGTGGCGGCCTCGCTCGTCCGCACGAGGCCGTAGACGAGCCAGGGCTGGCGGCCCACCTCGCGGGTGACCCAGCCGCCCTCCACGGCGGCCCAGGCGAGCGGCCCCGCCGCCATCCAGGCGCGGAGAAGCCATGTTTCGCCGGGAAGCCGATCGGCAACAAGCGCCCCCTTCTTCCAGCGCCACCCCGTCCAGAGCGCCAAGCCCAGGAACGCGAAGCCGGCGAAGACCATGACCCGGAAGGGGTAGAAGGTCATGAGGATGGGGGGGTGCAGGTCCTTCGGGAAGTCCTTGAGCCCCTTCACCTCGCCCGTCGGCGAGTGGGTCAGCAGGAGACTCAGCGCGTAGGGAACCTCCACGGCCCAGAGATTTCTCTGGTTCGCCTCGTCGGGCCAGGCCGCGATGATCCATGAGGCCCCCTGCCCCTCGGGGTTCGTCTCCCAGTGCGCCTCCATGGCGGCGAGTTTCGTGGGCTGCAGGTTCGCCACCTCGCGGCCGTTCTCGTCCCCGATCCAGACCTGCAGGGGCGCGATCACGAGGGAGGCGATCAGGGCCGCCTGGAAGGACCGGGCAAAGAACGCGGTGTGGCGCCCCTTCAGGACGTACCAGGCGCTGATCCCGCCGACGACGAGGAAGCTCGTCTGAAGGCAGGCGACGTACATGTGGGCCGTGCTGAACACCATGTCGGGGTTGAAGATCGCCTCCCGGAAGTCCGTCACGATGATGCGTCCGCCGTCCAGGGTGACCCCGGCGGGGGACTGCATCCAGGAGTTGGCCACCATGATCCAGAACACCGAGAGGGCCGATCCCAGCACGACCATGCAGGTGGAGAAGAAGTGGAGCTTCGGGGGAACCCGGTTCCAGCCGAAGACCATGACGCCCAGGAACCCGGCCTCGAGCATGAAGGCCGCCAGGGTCTCCGTGCCGAGGATCTCTCCGAAGAAGGCGCTCTTGGCCGCGAAGGGAGCCCAGTTGTTCCCGAAGGCGAACTCGAGGGGAAGGCCCGTGACGACGCCGATGCCGAAGTTCAGCAGCAGCAGCCGGCTCCAGAAACGGGCATGGCCGTACCAGGCGGGGTCCTTCGTCTTGAGCCAGAGGCCCTCCATGACCGCGATGAACAGGGCAGTCCCGACGGTCAGCACCGAAAAGGAGATGTGGACCATGGCCATGGCGGCGAGCTGAAGGCGGGAAAGCATCACGGAATCGAAGAGCGCGTCCATCGGACCTCACCCATCATGGAAATCCCGGCATGAGGCCGGGCGGACATAAGAAGAAGGCAAGAAGGTGAGAGGGTGAGAAGGTTGGATAAGACCGCAATCGTCGCAGAACCTGACCCTCTTACCCTCTCACCTTCTCACCCTCTTCTTCTGTTGGGTCACTTGATCCGCGTAACGAGAAGCGTGGCCGTGTCGAACCCCTCCACGGACAGCAGGCGGACCTCGTAGAGAGCGCCGTCGGCGCACTCGAACTGGACGAACTCACCGAGGTTGAGACGTTCCACCTCGAGGTTCCTGACGCCCACGGCCCCGATGCGGATGTGGACGAAGCTGTGGGCCACGCTGACGATGCTCACGAGCAGGGCCCCCCCGGCGGCAACTGCCGTGGAGTACTGCTTCGTCGTGATCGTTTCACTCGGGTAGGTCATGGCACGTTCTCCGAAATCCTTTGCGGGGTCAAGCACCTCCGGGTGCTGAAAAAAAGGGGCCCCCTGTCCCCTGTCGAATCCTAGGCCGGCCCCGCGAACGGGGCCCCGCGGGGCGCGCTGCCCATTCTAGCAAATAAGCGCCTGATTGCCAGTTTTTTTTGCGCGGCGAGGGGCAATCGAGGCCCCGGACACCGGTTGATAGCTCAGGGGGCTGCCGGGGCAAGAAAAACGGTGGACGGGCTATTGCTTTTCCCCGTCGCGGACATTATATTAGGTGCAAAAGTGGCATGCCGGTTTCGGTATCGCTCTTCCTCATCTGCCGCAGCAGCTGCTTCTCGCACGGACCGAAGAAATCTCGCCCCAGCCCTACCGAAGCCAGCGGGCATCCAGCCTCCCCCTCCTTGGCTGTTTGCCCTGCCAGGGGCTTTTCCCTCCTCCTTTGGCCCCTCGGACGACGGTAGGGCAGGGCCTGAAACCGCCCGCCCGGACACAGCTGGCAATACGGGCGCACCAAAAAAAGCAGGGCACAGGGCCCTGCTTTTTTCATATGGGAAAGGAGGATTTGGATTCAGTTCATCGCCTCACGGAAGGGGGTGATCAGGTATCCCGTATCGAACCCGATGGCCATCCCCGCCGGACCGGACCGGATGACGGTCCCGTTTACCTTGATGAGCCCTCTCGTGTTGTCGCCGGGTGCGCTGACGTTGCGGACGGGCAGCAGGATGTCCATCTTGACCTTGGTGCCCGCGGCAAGCGCCGTTTTTGTGGGAAAATAGGCTCCGCCCGCACAGATGTCCTTCGTCAGGAGTTCGAGGAGGGAGGCCGCATCCGGGGAGGACAAGACCTCGATCTTGGCCGGCACCTGGAGTTCGAACCGCTCCAGTCTCCTGCGCTCGTACACCAGATCGTAGCTGTCCGCTATACGGGTTACTTTCCTCATGGCACCGTCTTCCTTTCCTTGCCCTCGCCGACCCTGCCCGCGGTTGTCATCCGGTGATCCTGCGATGCCCTTCACCCCGCCGCCTCGCCCGGACCGGGGGAGTGAGGATCCTCCCGCGGACGGCGGAGTCAGGCTACCCCGTATTCTATTCAGAATTCGTGCCAACTCGGGAAAGTTTTAGGGCGGGGGGAAGAGGGTTGCGTACCCCGCACCGAGGGACCGGGAATCCCGATCCTGCGGCGGACGGCCTACCTCGGCTTCGCGTCGAGCACCTCGCGCACTTTCGACAGCATGTCCTTGAGCTGGTAGGGCTTGCTCACAAACCCGACGGGGTGGGGCTTGAAGGCCTCGCGGACCTGCTCCTCCGCCGAGGCACCCGTCGAGATGATGACCTTGATCTCCGGGTTGATCCTCAGGAGTTCCTGAAAGCACTTCTGCCCGCCCATGCCGGGCATGATGAGGTCGAGGATCACCAGGTCGATGCGGTCCTTCTCCCTGCGGTAGATCTCGATGGCCTTCTCTCCCCCGTCGGCCAGGATGGTCTCGTAGCCGTACTGGCGAAGCAGGTCCTGGCCGATGTCGAGGACGGTCTTCTCGTCGTCGACCAGCAGGATCCTCTCCCGGCCGCGGGGCGTGTCGGCCGGCGCCTTCGCCTCGGCGCCCTTCAGGGCGCCGTCGTCCTTCAGGACGGGGAAATAGATGCGGAAGGTCGTCCCGCCGCCGGGGCGGCTGTCGACCTGGATGTAGCCGTTGTGGTTCTGGACGATGCCGTAGACGATGGCGAGCCCGAGCCCCGTTCCCTTTCCCGCCTCCTTCGTGGTGTAGAAGGGCTCGAAGAGATGCTGCAGGGTTTCCTTGTCCATCCCCTGGCCCGTGTCGGACACGGTCAGGAGGATGTACTCGCCGGGGTTGGCCCCGAGCATGGAGGTCGTGTAGCCCCGGTCGAGGTATACGTTTTCCGTCTGGAAGGTGAGGATGCCCCCTTCGGCCATGGCGTCGCGGGCATTCACGCCGAGGTTCATGAGGATCTGCTCTAGCTGGGCCGAGTCGGCGTTGACGACCTTGAGGTTCTCGGAGAGCCTGAGATCGATCGTGATCATCCGCGGGATCGTCCGCTGGAGGATCTTGCAGACCTGCATGACCTCGTGGTTGAGATCGAGGGGCTTGAGCTTGCTCTCCATCTTGCGGCTGAAGATCAGGAGCTGCTTGGTCAACTCGCTGGCCTTCAGGGTGGAGCTCTGGATGACCTCGAGCTTGCCGTAGTCGGGGTCGTTCGAGTCCTTGCGCATCAGCAGCAGCTGCGTGTATCCCGAGATGGCCTGCAGTAGGTTGTTGAAGTCGTGTGCGATGCCGCCGGCCAGGGTGCCGATGGCTTCCATCTTCTGGGCATGCAGGAGCTGGTTCTCGAGCTTCTTCTTCTGCTCCTCGGCCTGCTTGCGCTCGCGGATCTCGCGCTGGAGCTCCTCGTTGGCGCGGCTCAGCTCGGCCGTACGGATCTGGACTCTCTCTTCCAGCTCGTCGTGGGCGTGCTGCAGGGCTTCCTCGGCCTCCCGGCGCTGGTTGATGAGGAACTGGGTCATCATGCCGTAGGTGAAGATGAGGACCACGACCAGGAGGCGCGTCCAGAACTGGTCCGTCACCATGGAGTCGAAGATCCAGTAGATGAGGGCCATCGCCACGGCGATGATCAGGAGCCCGTTCTGCTCGATCTGGTTGCGAAGGGTCAAGTTCCTGCGGATGTCCATCCTCATGCCGAGACTGCCTATGCTCATGCCGCTTTACCGTCCTTGTTCTCCCGCGGGCCCTTCCGACGGGCAGACCGACAGGCAACCATCAGGGTCCGGACGTAATTTCCCCGTCTCTCGCAGCTTCTTTGCAAGGAATCTGCCGGAATTCTCCTTTTTTACCCATTTATTTAAGGGAGATAGACTTTTTCTTCCGGAAAGTTCGTTCCCACTCTGTCGTCTTTTCCTGATTTTTTCAACAAAAATTTAGAAGAAAGGGCGCGTGATTGGACGTGAAGAAAGGCGGCTGGCGCCTCATGATGGGCGCAACGGCGGGGTGGCGGCGGAACTTGCGGTCCAAAAAGCCCCGCACCTCCCGGCGCCCCCAGCCGGAGGGGTGCTCGAAATCGGCGTACAGTGAGAGGTCTCCCTCGTAGAACGGGCGTATCTTCAGGCGGCCCGCCTCCTCGGAGGCGGCGGGCAGGTTGAAGACGGCCAGGTTGAGGTAGTCGATCAGGCCGGCGTGCTGCGCGGTGAACGCGAGGGTGCGCCCGGCCGCGTCCGCATCCTCGGGCGGCGTCCCGAAGAGAAGGTAGACGTAGGTCCCGATGCCGGCCTCTTTCAGGGCCCCCAGAGCGCGCGAGGCCTCGTCGACGCGGATCCCCTTCTCCAGGGCGTCGAGTACCCCCTGGTCGCCCGACTCGATGCCCAGCTTCAGCATCACGCAGCCGGAGTCCCTGAGCGCCCGGCAGAAATCCCCTTCGCCCAGCCGGGAACTGACCCGGGTAAACCCGTACCAGGGCGCGCCCGGCGGCCGGCGGGCCAGGTGCTCCAGGAGGCGGGGGCTCATCGTGCTGTCGAGAAAGTGGATGAGGGAGGGCCTCGCATGGGAGACAAGCGCCCGCAGGTCCGACTGGACTTGGTCCTCCGGAACGGGACGGCAGCGCTGGCCCTCCGCGCGTTCGGGGCAGAAGGTGCAGCGGCGCCAGTGGCATCCCGACGACGCGCTGTACGGAAGGACGGCTCCGGGGGACAGGTACCCCTCCGCGGGGAAACCCCCGTAGTCAGGCCGGACGAAGCCCTCGTCGCCGGCCGAAAGCCCGGCAAGGCCGAGAAGGAAGCCCTCGCCGGGACCCGCGACGCAGTGATCGATGAGCCCCGTGAAGGGGTTGCGACCGCCCGTCTGCCTGAGCCACGACGTCACGAGCCCGCCGCCCAGCACGGTGACCATTCGAGGGAACCGGTCCCGGGCGAGGCCGATCATGGCGAAGGCGCTGAGGGCCTGGCTCAGGTAGTTCAGGGAGACGCCGACGGCATCGGGGGCGTGTTCCTCGACGAGGGCCTCCATCCTGCCGGCAAGCACGGACACAAACGGGTTGGATTCGTGCTCCCGGGCGGCCCGGAGGAGATCCTCCGACCGGAGGGGCGAGAGGCGGCTGTCCTGGTAATCGGCCAGCGTGATCGAGACGCCGGCCCCGCGTCCCTTCCGGGCGAGCAGACGGTTGACGTCGTTGACGCAGCGGCGGTACCGGTCCGGGTTGCCGTAGAGCTTCGTGCCCCTGAGGGCCGAGAGATGCTCCGGCAGTCTCCGGCGGGCCCGGTCCGTCCAGGTATCCCCGCTCCGGCCGACCGGGCGGGCAGCCTCGGCCAGGAGGCTCAGCTGGCCTTCCAGGCTTGCGTCCCACACGGTGCAGCCCACCCCGTGTTTCTTCAGGCACCCGGCCAGCCGCGCAATGCCGCCGGGCGGCTCACAGGCCCTGGCGACGGGGGGATGGATGAGCAGGATGTGCTTGATGGCTCAACTCCTTGCCCGGCAGGGCGGTTTTCAAGACAGCGGGGATCGGGTCCGCGGGATCGGGAAGCAGGACGCCTCCATGGATCAGGATTCCAAAGGCCTCCGTCCCCCTCTCCCCGATACCTTCCAAAATATCGTTTGACAAGGCGGATTTCGTGTGCAAATTACACGTAAGTGAAATCCTCCGGAGGACGTTTCATGTTCGAAATCACACCCAAAGCGGAAGAGATGATGCTTGCGTTCTTCAAGGAGCGCAACGAGAAGGCTCTCGTCCGGATATTCCTCAACGAGGGCGGCTGAGCGGGCCCCTCTCTGGGGATGGCTCTGGACGAGTCAAACGAAGGCGACGAGATTTTCACCCGCAACGGCCTCACCTTCATGATCGCGAAGACCCTCTATGAAGACGTAAAGCCGATCAAGGTCGACTTCATCGAGACCCCGCGCGGATCGGGGTATGCGATCGAATCGAGCCTCAAGAAAGCGGACGGCTGCAGCGGCTGCGCGGGCTCCTGCGGATGACCGGCGAGGAAATCGGCAGAGAACGTAAAGGGGGGCCTCGGCTCCCCTTTTTTCATCCTTTCCGCTCCTCCTTCTCGATGGCATCGATCCTTCCCTGCAGGTCGCTCCAGCGCAGATAGAGGCTGTCGAGCGCCGGCGCGAGCTCCCGGTACTCGACCCCGAGCCCCTTCGCCCGGTTGCCGTCCCCATAGGTCGCGGGATCAGACAGCAGGGTCTCCAGCTCGGCCTTTCGCCTTTCCCTGGCGTCGATTTCCGCAAGCACCGCCTCCAGGCTCTCCCGCAGGGGCCTTATCCTGCGGTAGCGCTCCTGCCTCCGCTCGGCTTCCCCGCGCTTGCGGTCGCGCTCCTGCCGCAGGGGGCTTTTGCCGTCCGGGTCGGCATCCCCCCGGGGCTCGGCGCCCTGCGCCTCCCGCTCGTGCCAGATCCGCAGGTAGTCGTCGACGGAGCCCGGGTAGAGGACAATCCCTCCCTCGCGGGCCACGAGCACCTTCGTGACGAGGCCCGCCAGGAAATCCCGGTCGTGGGACACGATCACGAAGGTCCCGTCGAACGCCCTCAGGGCCTCCTTCAACACTTCCTTTGAACGCCTGTCGAGGTGATTGGTGGGTTCGTCGAGGATCAGGAAATTGGCCGGCGCAAGGAGCATCCTGGCCAGGGCCAGCCGGCTTTTTTCCCCGCCGGAGAGCACGGAGACGCGCTTGAAGACGTCGTCGCCGGAAAACAGGAAGTGCCCCAGGAGCGTCCGGAGGTTGCCCCCCGCGCCGAAGGAGGCGACCTCCTCGACGGACTCCAGGACGGTCCTTTCCGGGTCCAGCGCGTCGGCCTGGTTCTGCGCGAAATAGGAGGCGGCGACCCGGTGCCCCTCGGTGCGCCGCCCGCTCTGGATGGGCTCGATGCCGGCCAGGACCCGGGCCAGCGTCGATTTCCCCGCGCCATTGACCCCCAGCACGGCGATGCGGTCCCCGCGCTCGACGGTGAGCGATGCGCCCTGAAAGACGGTTGTGTCCCCGTAGCGTTTGTCCACGTCCTCGAGCTGCAGCACGACCTTCCCGGAGCGGGGCGGAGGGGGGAAGCGGAAGGCGATCTCCTGCTCGTCCCCGTCCAGCTCGATGAGATCGATCTTCTCGAGCCGCTTGAGGCGGCTCTGGACCTGTCGGGCTTTCGTGTTCTTGGCGCGGAAGCGCTCGACGAAGCGCTCCGTTTCGCGGATCATCTTCCGCTGGTTCCCAAAGGCCGCTTCCTGCAGGCTGCGCTGAGCCTCTTTTTCCCGCAGGTAACCCGAGTAGTTGCAGGCGTACTCCGTCACCCGGCCCCGGGAGATCTCGACGGTGCGGCCCACGAGGTTGTCAAGGAACCGCCGGTCGTGGGACACGAGCAGCAGCGCCCCCGCATAGTCCTTGAGGTAGCTTTCGAGCCATTCGAGGGATTCGATGTCGAGGTGGTTGGTGGGCTCGTCGAGAAGCAGCAGCGAGGGTTCGCGCAACAGCAGCTTCGCCAGTTCGATCCGCATCTGCCACCCGCTGCTGAACTCGCCCGAGGGGCGGCCCAGGTCCCGCTGCCGGAATCCGAGCCCGAAGAGAATCTCCTTGGCCCTCGCCTCGATGCGCCAGCCCTCGGCGTCCTCGATGCGATGCTGGACCCGCCCCAGTTCGGCAAGAAGGCCTTCGATCCCCGGGCCCGTTTCCCCGGCGGCGCTCCTCGACCGGATCTCCGCTGAAATACCATCGAACTGCTGATGGAGTCGCCGTACGTCCTCGAAGGCCCTCAGGGTCTCCTCAAGAAGAGTCCGGCCCCTGTGCCCGATGAGTTCCTGGGGAAGGTAGCCCACGGTGGTGAACCGCGACCGGTGGAGAATCCCCGAGTCGGCCTCCACCTCTGCCACGATGATCTTCATCAACGTCGACTTGCCCGCCCCGTTGGGTCCGACGACGGCGATCCGGTCGCGCTCGCCGATGAACAGCGACAGGTCTTCGAAAAGGATCTTCGGGCCGTACTGCTTGGAGATGTTGTCAATTGATAGCATGGCTTACGGCAAAGGGCTCAGGACAAACGACGAAAGGCCGGGAAACAGGGGGCGCCCTTTCCTCTTCGAAGCCCCATGCCTTTCGGCTTTCACCTTTCGCCCTGATTGCAAACGAAAGGCGAGAACAACCGTCCTCGCCTTGTAACCCATATCGATTTCGTTTGCAATCAGACTCAGGCGTATTCCGTGTTCGACGTCAGGTGCGCAAGCGCCCTCTCGCCGATGAGCAGAACGCGCGTGTGATTGAGTCTCGAGGCAAGCAGCCGCGTGAGCCCCTTCATGATCTCGAATCCCATCTCGCAGTCCTCTTCCATGAGGGCCCTCATCTTGCCGCCGTCGAAGACGGTCATCTTCGTCGGTTCGGCAATCAGCGCGCTGAGGGTGTGGAGGTTGGGCTCGACGAAGGCGGACCAGCCGAAGGCTTCCCGGCGCGTCACGACGTCGATGATGACCTGCATCGGGGGACGCGCCGGTCCCATGTCGCTCTTCATTTCCAGGAAGACCTTGCCCTGTTCGACCAGGTAGAGGTGAGTCGACGGATCCCCTTCCTTGTACAGCAGGGTTCCCGTCGGGAAGGATTCCTCCCTTGCGATCTCAACGAGCTTGCCGATCTGCGCGTCGCTCAGTCCGCTGAAGACGTTACATTCCTTCAAAAAAGCCGCTGATGCCATGGGACCTCACCTCCTTGCCGGGATAAACGGGATGACCCTTTTCATCTTTATATCAGCCTTCGGGTCCGAATTCTATCGGAAAATTCCGGCTGCCCCCTGGCCCTCCCCCCCCATCAAAAACGGCGCCGTGGAGGGCGCCGTTTTCCGAGGGTCTTGTCGCGTTCAGATCACTTCCACGTTTTTCGCCTTCGGCCCCCTGTCGGTCGTCTCGACCTCGAACTGGACCCGCTGTCCCTCCTGCAGGCTTCTGAACCCGGCAGCCCGGATGGACGTATAATGGACGAAGAGATCACCGCCCCCGTCCTGCTGAATGAAGCCGAATCCCTTTTTCTCGTTGAACCACTTTACGATTCCCTGCGCCATCGTGCTCCCTCCTGTGAAAAATTCTCGATGGCCGGGAGCAGACACTCTGACAGAACAACCGGGAACCGTCCGACAGACCCCGGATCGGCGGTCCCTGTCCCCTCCAGAATGGTCCCCCCCTTAGACCACAGCGCGAACCATATCGCCGCCCCGCGACGCCTGTCAAGCACATTTTGAGGCGCCGGCGCGGAGCAGGAGACCCGTCCGCATTGCAGGAACCGGGGGTTTGTGCCATACTCCGCCCATCATGACACCCCTGCGAATGACGGGTCGGGGCCTCGCCTGCGAGGCCGGCGGCTTCGACATCGATCCCCGGACGCCCGTGGCGCGGGCCGTCATCACCCACGCGCACGCCGACCACGTCGTCCGCGGGTGCGGGGCGTACCTCGCGGCCCGGGAAGGGGCCCACGTCCTGAGAAGCCGGCTGGGCAACGACGCCCTCGTGCGGTTCGTGGAATACGGGGAATCCGTTGTCCTCGACGGGATTCGCCTGTCGCTGCACCCGGCGGGCCACATCCTGGGGTCGGCCCAGGTCCGGGTCGAGCACCGGGGCCGCGTCACCGTTTTCAGCGGCGACTACAAGCTCCAGCCCGATCCCACCTGCACGCCCTTCGAGCCCCTGCGCTGCCACTGCTTCATCACGGAGTCCACCTTCGGCCTTCCCGTTTACCGCTGGGACGACCCGGCGCAGGTCCTGGCCGACATTCGCGCCTGGTGGCGCTCCAACCGGGAGGCAGGCCGCGCCAGCGTGCTCTTCGCCTACGTCCTCGGCAAGGCGCAGCGGGTTCTTGCGGGCCTCGATCCCGCCATCGGGCCCATCTTCACGCACGCCTCGGTGGAGGAGATGAACCGCCGGTACCGGATGAGCGGGGTGGGATTGCCGAACACGGCCGCCGTCGAGGCGGCAGGCCGGAAGGCGGACTTCGGCCGAGCCCTCATCCTCGCGCCGCCCTCGGCCCGCCGCACGAGCTGGATGAAGACCTTCGGCGAGTGCTCCACCGCCCTGGTCTCGGGCTGGATGCGCCTGCGCGGCATGCGGCGGCGGCGCGGCGTCGACCGCGGCTTTGCGCTCTCCGACCACGCGGACTGGCCCGGCCTCATGGAGGCCGTCGCGGCAACGGGCGCCGGCGAGGTTCTCGTCACCCACGGCTACGTCGACCCCGTGGTCCGCATGCTCCGGGAAAAGGGTCTGGACGCGAAGCCGCTGACGGCAAAGCCTGCCGAGGACGAAACGACGGAAGATCGACCCCCTCGTGCCCTGGGCCCGCAGGCCTGGGAATTCCCTTAACCCTTAGCCCTTCGCCCTCCGTCTTCGGTCTCTTCCCCTTCGCACCTGACGAGCTGTGAGCGCGCCTTCGGGAACAGGTCCCCGCTCAGGCATCGTCCGCGGGGAGGTAATCCACGGTAAAGCCGCCGCCCCCCGCGTCGAAGCGAAGGCAGGAGTTACGCCGCCAGCGGCTGTCGTCCTGCGCCGGGTAATCGCCCCGCAGGAAACTCCCGCGGCTCTCTTTCCTGCCGATGCCCGCCTCCAGGACGGCCTTCAGCGTTACGGCCCCGGCGCGGAGATCGCAGTGCGCGAGCTTCTCCGCCGCGCTCCCCGGGGCAAGCCGCCCCAGCCGCTCCTCGATCCCGCCGAGCGCGGAAAGGGCCTCGCGCATGGAGTCCTCCGTCCTGATGATCCCGGCTCCCCTCCAGGCCGCCTCCTGCAGCGCGGCCCGAAGCGCCCGGTAATCCGCCGCCGTCCCGGCGTCTTCGGGACCGGCCGCGGGCTTCGCTCCCGGCACGGGGGACGGGACGGTCGCCGCGCCCTGGGCCAGTTCCGCGGCAAACCGGCCCGCAAGCGCCCCCGACACGACGCACTCCGTCAGCGCGTTGCCGCCGAGACGGTTGGCCCCGTGGAGGCCCCAGAGGATCTCGCCGCAGGCAAAGAGCCCCATCAGGTCCGTCTCGCCGGTCTCGGCCGCCCGCACGCCGCCCATCATGAAGTGCGCCGCCGGGGCGACGGCCACGGGCCTTTCCCGGAAGGGGAAACGGAACCGCCGGAAGATGGCCAGGGGGTGCACGCTCCAGGCCGCGGCGGGAACCGCCCGGAGGTCGAGAAAGACGCCCCCCGCTTGCGACTCCTCGAAGAGCAGCGCCGAGAAGCGATCGCGCTTCTTGACGATCGCGTCGTTGACATCGGCCAGGCCGTGCTTTGCGAGCAGATCGGCCCCGGAGACATCGATCAGCTTCGCCTCCCCCGCAAACGGCGGATAGACGATGAGGGCGGGCAGCCCCGGTTCGGCGAGCACGAGGGGATAGAACTGCACGAACTCCATGTCCAGCAGGGGGAGACCGGCCCGCGCGGCCAGCGCGTACCCCTGCCCCATGATCCGCTTCTGGTTATCGTGCCTTCGCCAGACGGCCCCGGCCCCACCTGCAGCCAGGACCACGGCCGGTCCCCCGATCTCGAGCGGCTCTCCCTTCCGGTTGAAGCCCCGGACGCCGCAGGCGCGGCCCTCACGGTGAAGGAGTTCCGTCACGCAGAAGCCCGGCAGGGTGTGGATGCCGTCGAGGCCCCGCACGTAACCCGCCAGCTTCCGCATCAGGGTCACCCCGGGGATCACCCGCGGGTCCGGCGACACGACGGTTCTCCGGGCGCCGCGCTCCCTCAATGGAACCCCGACGGAATGAAGGAGCCGGAGTGCCGGCGGCGCCTCGCGGGCCATGAGCCGGACCCGCGAGCCGCTGTTGAGCCCGTCGCCCGCGCGCAGCGTATCCCGGACGTAATCCTCGGGCCCATAGGTTTCCGAAGGACCCGTCATCACCCCGTTGGCCAGGGCGGAGTTCGTCCCCAGCCCGATGGGGCCCCGGTCGACCACGAGAACCGATGCCCCCTCCTTCCGTGCGGCGAGTGCCGCCATCAGCCCGGCAAGGCCTGCCCCGATGATGATGACCCGGTTCGTCATGCCTCCGGGAATCTCCTTTCGAAAGCCTTGGCCGCTTCCGGCGGCTCGCCCCGGAAACGGCCATCCCGAGGGCTCCGTCGGCCTCACTCGAACCCCTTGTCGTAAAGGGCCTGCCGGGACGGGATCCCCGCTCGGCCGCCCATCCTCGTCGCCACCTGCGCGGCCGCCCAGGCGGCGAGGTCGAAGCATCTCTCCGGCTCCCACCCGCGGACCAGTCCGTAGGCGAGCCCGGCGTGGAATACATCGCCGCAGCCCGTCGTGTCGACGGCCACCACGGCGCAGGCGGGCTTCACGATCGTCCGCCCGCCGAACATCGCCGCGTAACCCCTCGCGCCCAGGGTGACGCCTGCGATTCGCGCCCCCCGCTCGAGGATCATCCGGCAGGCCCCCAGGGGGTCGTCCCCGCCGGTCAGTGCCCGGGCGAAGGTCTCGGAGGCCACGAAACAATCGCTCGTCCGCGCCAGCTCCAGCATCCCCTCCCGGAGGGTCCCCGCATCGACGGAGACGAGGACTCCCGCCGCCCTCGCCTCCGACGCGGCGGCCAGGGACGCCTCGGGGAAAAGGCCGTCGGTGTGCAGGACCCGGCAGCCCCGGAGAATCTCCATCCGGAGCTCCGACGGCGCGAGCGCCATGCCCGTCGGCCTCTGCCAGAAGATGGTCCGCCGGCCGCCGGGCTCGACGGCGATGAAGGCGTACTGGGAGCGATGCCCGGGCCTCGGGACGAGGCCCGATGCATCCACCCCCTCGTCCCGGAGGAAGGCTGCGATCCGGCCCCCGAAATCATCGTCGCCGGTCACCCCGGCGAAGTGACAGGCAAGACCCCAGCGGGAGAGGGCTGCAAGGGCCGTGGCCACTGGACCGCCGCCCTGGATGACCATGTCCCGGAACTCGCATTTGCTGTCGGGGTGGGGCCACGCGGGGATTCGAGCGATCACGTCGAGGGAGCACTGGCCGAGACCGTAGACGTCCATCATCCTCCGGCGTTGAATCGTGAGCGTTGAGTCATGATCGGTAGGCGGGGACGGGTCTCCTCCGTCCAACGCCCAGCGCTCAAAACGCATGACCGTTTTTTCAGGAGGGGTCATTCGCAGAGGCTGTCCGTCAACTCGCCCCGGAGCCAGCGCTCGGCCAGGGCACGGGTCAGGCCGATATCGCTATCCGACCGCTTCGCCGCCTCTTCGAGCAGGGCCATCGTCGAGCGGACCTTCTCCCCCATCCCGAGCAGGGCGTAGATCCGCACGCTCTGCTCCCAGGATCGCACCGCAGCGGCGTCATCCCGCACCCCTGCGCGGCACCGGCCCAGGGCGGCGAGGTCATCGGCGATCCCGCCGTAGAAGCCGGCCTTGCGGTCGCGCTCCAGGGCCCTGTCGAAATAGGGGGCTGCCTCCTGGAACCGGGACTGGCCGAGCAGGAGTTCGCCCATGGCGTAATTGGCGGCCGCCCCGCCTTCCGGATGCCCCCGGCCGACGGCATCGAGGGCTTCCTTCAGCACCGTCTCGGCCCCCTTGACGTCGCCCAGCCGGGCCAGGAGGATTCCCTTCACCGTGAGGGCCGGGACAAACGGCGTGCCGCCGTTTTCGATCTTCAGCGCCGCGTCGATGTTCTTTCCGGCCGATGCCAGATCCCCCGTGTCAGCCTGGGCCGCCGCGAGGTTCGACAGGGCCTGGCGCACCCTGTCAGGCTCACCGGGGTCCCCGTAGAGCCGCAGGGCATCTTCGAAGAAGGGGATCGCCGCCCCGGCCTCCCCGATCGCGCGGTACACGACGCCGATGTTGTTTGCGCTCATGGCCATGCCCTGCCTGTCCCCGACGGCGGTATAGAGCTCCTGCGCGCGGGTGAAGTGTTCCAGGGCCCTTGCATAGCAGCCCCTCTCGTAATAGGGCGTCCCCCTGGCGGTCTGCTCGGCGCCCGCGCTGAGGTGACCGGGAACGACGGCCTCCTTCCTGCCGCCGCACGAGGCCGCCAGGATCGCCAGAATCACCAACAGGCAGCGCTTTACCGTTTTCATAGCCGACTCACCTCCTCAGGCCTGCGTCCAGGTCCTTGCCCTCCGGCTTCGGGGGGAGGTTTCCCTTGATGAGCGGGTTCTTCTCCAGGGACTTGACGACGCGGTTGATCTCGTCGACCCCGTCCCGGACCTCCCGGATACCGCGCTGCGTCGCCCGGATCAGGGCGGGCACATCGCGACTCCCCTTCTCGAGGTTGGCCGTGATCTCCCGGATCTTCTCCATGCTTTCCTTCAGGTTCTCCGTGACCCCGGGGGTGGCACCCTCGAGATTCTTCAACACGTTGTCCAGCCGCTCCATGGACGTGTTCACCCGGTCGATGAGCTCATCCGACCGCAGCAGCTGCCCGACCGTTCCCTTGCCCTCCTTGAGATCGTTGGTGACGAGCTCCACGTTCCTCAGGTTCTTCTCGATGGCGTTGAGGGAGCCGAAGAGGGGCCCCTCGGGGTCGCGCAGCTCGTCGATGATGTCGGCCAGGTTGCGGATCGTCTCCGTCAGGCGCTTGGCCGTCTCCTCCACCTCGTACTCGGCCAGCACCTCCGAGAGGGTCCGTTTCTCCTCGGACTTGACCGTCCCTCCCGGTTCGACGAGCCGGCTCTCGGGCTTTCCGGGGCGGACGGCCACGTACTCGGATCCGATGAAGGTGGGGCTCTCGACGGTCACCACCGTGTCCTCCCGGAACCGCGTGTGGTACTCCTCGAAGATCGAGAGCCGGACCCGGACGGCGTCCCCGACGAGCGACACGCTCCGCACCTTCCCGATGTCGGCCTTGTAGAGCTTCACGGGGGATCCCGGCGCGAGGTTGTAGTTCTCCTTGAACTGCGCGTAGTAGGTCACCGTCGGCCGGAACCAGTCCTTGCCCCGCCCGATGAGGACGACGGAGCCCACCATGAGGGAAAGGACGGCGATGATGAAGATGCCGACCGCCCGGTCCATCCTGCTGAATTTCAGTTCCATGTGCTCCTCGCAGCGGGGCGGCGCTCAGACGACCTGCACGACGCCGTCCCGGATATAGATGTCTCTCTTCTTGAACAGACGGTCGTACTGCGTCAGCCCGGCATAGTAGACGCAGGGGATGCCCGCATCGATCATCTTCCGGGTCATCTCGATGTAGAGCTCGACGGCCGGGCGGGCAAGTGCGACGAAGGCCTGCTCGATGAGGTAGGCCTCGGCCCCCTTCGTCATCTCCCGGACGATGATCGCCGCCCGCACGTCCTCCGGCGCGACCTGCGCGGGACGGAGGTCGAGCTTTTCCTCGATCCCCAGGAGACGGCACAGGGACATCTCCTCGTCGCCCAGGGTCAGATCCAGGCTGTTTTCGTAGTAGTAGCGCGAAAGCAGCAGATTGGTCCGGAGCGTCCGGTTGCCGATCAGGGCCGCATCGACCCCCATGTAGCCGATCTTCCTCCGAACGGCGAGAAGCCGCCGGGGCTTGAGAAAATCCAGTTCCTCGCCGTCGAACAGGTACAGGCCCTCTTCCGGCGGCTCCAGGGTCGCCAGTGCCCGCAGGAAAAGGTGCGCGTCGTCGATCCGGTCGGCGTGGAGGCTGAAGGCATCGCCCTGCGAAAGGGAGAAGGAGAATTTCCTCAGGCCCTTCCCCCGGCCTGTCGGGGCGTGCGCGTAGTCTCGGAGTTCGATGAGCGCCATACCCACCTACAGGAAAAAGGCGGCAAAGAGCGCGAAGTTCACCGCCAGGCAGTAGAAGAGGCACGCCACGGCCCCCCTCGACGTCGCCACGGGGACCTCCGTGATCCCCCTCCGGACGGCGAGGCCGTAGTGCAGCGAGATCACGGTGATGCCCACGCCGAAAAAGAGGGCCTTCAGCGCCACCACGGCGATGTCGACCCCTTCGATGGCCTTCCCGATCTGCGCAAGGAAGTTCTGCAGCGGCAGGGTCGTCAGCACCCAGGCGATGGCGTACCCTCCCAGCACGGAGGTGATGCAGAAAATGGTGATCAGGCAGAAGAGGGAGACCGTGATGCCGATCAGCCGGGGTACGAACAGGACGTCCAGGGGGTCCACGCCCTGGAGTTCCAGGGCCTCGATCTCGCGGAGGACCTTCATGTAGCCCGTCTCGATCGTCACCGCCGTCGCCGACCGCAGGATGACCACCAGGGCCGTGACGAGGGGACCGAACTCCCGGATCAGCAGGGCCACGGTGACCTTGCCCAGGTCATGCTGGGCGGCCACGCCCGAGAGCTGGAGGATCATCATGCTGCCGAGCAGCAGCGAGATGGGGATCACGATCCACAGCGCCTCGACGGCCGTGAAGTAGATCTGCTCGACGACGATCCGGAGTCTCAGCCGGCGGCCGGCCCTGGGGTTGAGGACGACCTGGCGCAGGATGCGGTAGAACAGCGCGGACTGGTCCGCGTATCGGTTCAACCGGTCCGCGGTCTGCCTGCCCAGATATCCCACGTAATCCCGCACCGCAACGGCCTCCCGAGAATTCCTGTCTCGATCGCGATTTCAGGAAACTCTAAACGAAACCCCCGTCTCCGTCAATCGTGAAGTCTCGGCGACCCGGGGCGCGGCGCCGGGCGGCCTTCCTGCCGGCAAGCGGCGCGGGGTGTTGGGCGGGAGGAAGAACGCGCACCAATGAAAAAGGCCCGGCGGTCCGGGCCTTTCGTCGCCTGTTCAGGGCTCGAGAATGTACTTGACGACGAGATCCCCCACCTCCCGCGTACCGTGACCCATCCTGCCGGCGTCCATGCTCTTCATGTCGTCGCGGATGACCTTCTTCACGGCATCGAGCAGGACCCCTGCGGCGGTCGCCTCGCCGAGGAACTCGAGCATCATCTGGACGGAGCAGATGGCCGCGAGCGGGTTGATCCGGTTCGTGCCCGCGTATTTCGGGGCCGAGCCGCCGATGGGCTCGAAGATCGCCGTCTGGCCCGGGTCGGGATTGATGTTGCCCCCCGCGGCAATCCCCATGCCGCCCTGGATCATCGCGCCCAGGTCGGTGATGACGTCTCCGAACATGTTGTCCGTCACGATGACGTCGAAGAACTCGGGGTTCTTCACCATCCACATGCAGATCGCGTCCACGTGGGCGTAATCGGTCTTGACGTCGGGGTATTCCTTGGCCACCTCGTAGTAGACCCTCTCCCAGAGGTTCCAGGCATAGGTGAGGACGTTGGTCTTGCCGCAGAGGGTGAGCTTCTTCTGCCGGTTTCGCCTGCGGCAGTACTCGAAGGCGTACCGGATGCAGCGCTCGACGCCCTTGCGGGTGTTCACCGACTCCTGCACGGCCACTTCCCCCGCCGTGCCCTTGCGCAGGAACCCCCCGCTGCCGGCGTAGAGCCCCTCCGTGTTCTCCCGCACGACGACGAAGTCGATGTCCTCGGGGCCCTTGTCCTTGAGCGGCGTGTAGACCCCGGGCAGCAGGACCACGGGCCTCAGGTTGATGTAGAGGTCGAGCTCGAAGCGCATCTTCAGGAGGATCTCCGTCTCGAGGATCCCCGGCCGGACGCCCGGATGGCCGATGGCGCCGAGCAGCGAGGCGTCCATGGCGCGAAGCTCCGACAGCACGGAGTCCGGCAGAAGGTCACCCTTGGCCAGGTAGCGCTCCCCGCCGATGTCGTAACGGGTCAAATGGAATTCGATCCCCTCGGCATCGGAAATGGCCTTGAGGGCCTTGAGGGCCTCGGCGACGACTTCGGGTCCCGTGCCGTCGCCGGGCAGCACGCCGATGTTGTAGGTTTTCATGCTCTGTCTCCCGTCTGTGTGGTTTCCTGATGGCCGTTTCGCTCACCGGGCGGCGAGCTTTTCCTTCCGGATGTACTCGACGAGCCCGCCCTGCCGGATGAGCTGCTCCATGAACGGCGGGATCGGGCGGGTGCTGTAGGACTTGCCGCGGGTGAGGTTCTCGATGCGGCCCGCGGCGAGATCGACGGCAAGCCGGTCGCCGTCCCGGATGTCGTCGACGGCCTCGGCCGACTCCAGGAGCGGCAGGCCGATGTTGAAGGCGTTGCGGTAAAAGATCCGGGCGAAGCTCTTCGCGATGATGAGCGGCACCCCCGCCGCTCTGATCGCAATCGGCGCGTGCTCCCGCGAGGAGCCGCACCCGAAGTTCCGTCCCCCGACGACGACATCGCCTGCGGAGACGGAGGAGGCGAACTCGGGCCGCCCGTCGGCAAAGACGTGTTTCGCCAGGGCGGCCCCGTCGGAGACGTTGCAGTACCGCGCCGCGATGATCATGTCCGTGTCCACGTCATCGCCGAACTTCCAGGCTCTTCCTTCATATTTCATGGCATCTCCTTGCAGTCGACGCAGGCTTCAGGCATCAGGCTTCAGGATTGAAGGAAACGCATTGTCGGTCTGTCCTGCATCCCGAGGCCTGAATCCGGAATCCCGCCGGTGATCGCCGTTCCGCTCTCCAGCGGGCTATAGTTCCTCAGGGGAACCGATTCTGCCTAACACCGCCGACGCCGCCGCGACGGACGGGTTGCACAGATACACCTCGCTCTTCGGGTGTCCCATGCGGCCCACGAAATTTCGGTTCGTCGTGGCCAGCGCCCGCTCGCCCGAGGCGAGGATCCCCATGTGTCCGCCCAGGCAGGGCCCGCAGCAGGGGGGGCCGACAACGGCCCCGGCCTCGAGGAAGGTCTCGACGAGCCCCTCCCTCGTGGCATCCTTCAGGATCGTGGGGGACGCGGGGATGACAATGAGGCGCAGACCCTTCGCCTTCTTACGGCCCTTCAGGATCTTCGCCGCGTCGCGCAGGTCCTCGAGCCAGCCGTTGGTGCAGGACCCGATAAAGACCTGGTCCAGGGCGATGCCCTTCGCCTCTGAGACGGGGCGCACGTTCGCAGGCGACGGGGGAAAGGCAACCTGGGGCTCGAGGTCCGTTGCGTCGATCGTGATGACCTTCTCGTATTTCGCGCCGGCATCGCTGGCGAGCCAGAGGGGTTCCCACCGTGCCCGACCCTTGACATAGGCCTTCGTCGTCTCGTCGGGCGCGATGATGCCGTTTTTCGCCCCCGCCTCGATCGCCATGTTCGCCATGGCGAACCGGTGCGGCATGGAGAGCTTCCCGACGACGTCCCCGCAGAACTCGAGCGCCGCGTACAGCGCCCCTTCCACGCCGATCTCGCCGATGAGCCGCAGGATCAGGTCCTTGCCGCCCACCAGCGGCCGCAGGGTCCCCGTGAACTCGACGCGGATCGTCGGAGGGACGCGCAGCCAGGTCTCGCCCGTGGCCATCACGGCGGCAAAGTCGGTGCTCCCCACGCCGGTGGAGAAGGCCCCCAGGGCCCCGTAGGCGCAGGTGTGGCTGTCGGCCCCGATGACGAGCTGACCGGGCACGACGAGCCCCTGCTCCGGAAGGAGCACGTGGCCGATGCCGGCCTCGCCGACCTCGTAGTACAGCTCGAGGTCCTGCTCGCGGGCGAACTCGCGCATGAGCTTGGCCTGCTCGGCCGAGGCGATGTCCTTGTTCGGCACGAAGTGATCCGCCACGAGGGCGACCCGCCTGCGGTCGAAGACCTTCGGGGCGCCGATCTGCCTGAACACCTGGATGGCGATGGGGGCCGTGAAATCGTGGGCGAAGGCGAGATCCACCCTGGCCTCGACGAGGTCTCCGGGGGCGACGCTCTCGAGCCCCGCATGCCGGGCAAGAATTTTCTCCGTAATCGTCATGGGCATGGTTCATTCTCCGCTTGTCTGCTCGATATGGAAGCCGGAGCCTTTTCGAGAGGCTCCGGTTGCTGTGCATGAACCGCGGAACTGAGGAAAAGCGGAAGATCGGATCAAAGGCTATGGTCCTTTCCGCGCGTCCGAGGTTCTGCTCTTCCGCTCTTCACCTCCGCAAGGCGGAAATCAAGCGCCCTGTTTTCCGTGCCGGGGCGCCTCCGCTCGTCCGTCTCTAAGCGACGGCCTTCCGCGCTTCCTTTCCGTTCCGGTTCAGCCTGTCCTTGCTCAGCTTGTACTGGATGCTGTCCACCAGCGCATGCCAGCTCGCTTCGATAACGCTCTCGGAGACCCCGATCGTGCTCCAGATATCCTTGTCGTCGCGCGACTCGATGAAGACGCGAACCTTGGCAGCCGTCCCCTCGCTGCCCTCGAGGATGCTCACCTTGAAGTCGGTCAGGTGCATTCGGGCCAGCTCGGGGTAGAACTTCACGAGGGCCTTGCGCAGGGCGTTGTCCAGGGCGTTGATCGGGCCGTTGCCCTCGGCAGCGGTGATCTCGGCATCCTTGCCCACGATGACCTTGATGAGGGCCTGCGAGCGGGAGGGCTCGTTGCCCTGCTTTTCGTTTATAACACGGAAGCACTCCAGATAGAAGGGCTCTTCGAACTCGCCCGTGGCCTTCCGGATGATGAGGGCCAGCGACCCGTCGGCGGCCTCGAAGCTGTACCCCTCGTTCTCCATGCGCTTGATCTCCTCGACGATGCGGCGGCTCTTCGCGTCGTCCCCGCCCAGGGAGAGGCCCATCTCGGCCGCCTTGTACTCGATGTTGCTCTTGCCGGAGAGATCCGAGACGAGGACACGCCTCTTGTTGCCCACGACCTCGGGGGAGAGATGTTCATAGGCCGCGGGGTTCTTGAGCACGGCGTGCACGTGGACGCCGCCCTTGTGAGCAAAGGCGCTGCGTCCGACGAAGGGCCGCGAGTTCAGCGGGGTGATGTTGGCGATCTCGCCGACGAAGAGCGACAGGCGGGTGAGCTCCTTCAGGGCGCCCTCGGGGAGGCAGCGTTTTGCCATCTTGAGCTCCAGGTTGGCCATGATCGGCACGAGATCCGCATTGCCGCAGCGCTCCCCGTAGCCGTTGACGGTCCCCTGGACCATGCGGACGCCCTTTTCGACGGCAGCCAGCGAGTTGGCCACGGCAAGCCCCCCGTCGTTGTGGGCGTGGATGCCCAGGCGCTCCCGCGGGATCCGGGAGGCCACCTCGTCCACGACGCGGGCGATCTCCGAGGGCAGGGTCCCGCCGTTGGTGTCGCATAGCACGACGAGGTCGGCGCCGCTCGCAAAGGCCGCCTCGATCGTCTGCAGGGCGTAGCGGGGGTTCGCCCGGTAGCCGTCGAAAAAGTGTTCGGCGTCGTAGATGACCTCCTTCTTCTTCGCCTTGAGCCAGGCCACCGTCTCGCCGATCATGGAGAGGTTCTCCTTCATGGAGATCTTGAGGATCTCCCTGACGTGCAGGTCCCAGCTCTTGCCGAAGATGGTCACCACCGGGGTCTGCGCCTCGAGCAGGGCCTGGACGTTCGGGCACTCGGCGCAGGGCGTGTGGGCCCGCCGCGTGCTGCCGAAGGCCGAGAGACGCGCGGTTGTGAACTTCACCTTCCGGGCCAGCTCGAAGAAGCGCATGTCCTTCGGGTTCGAGCCGGGCCAGCCGCCCTCGATGTAGGCAATCCCGAACTCGTCGAGTCGCCTGGCCACGCGGAGCTTCTCCTCGGCCGTGAAGTTCACCTGCTCTCCCTGGGTGCCGTCCCGCAGGGTCGTGTCGTAGATGAGAACTGTCCTGTCGTCCATCGCCGTCTTTCCCCCTGAAATAAAAAATCCGTTACCAGGGAGCCTGATAACGGATTTCGTTGATTCTTCCGATTGTTGCATCAAGCCATCATCAGCCCCCTACGCCGCCCGGACGTATGCCGATTATGTCGATAATAATGGGGAGGATGATGCCGATGCTGCTCTTCATGTTGAAATCCAACCCTCTCAAAGGTGCGGTGAGCATAAAGCGTAGCGCTGTGTTTGTCAACGAAAATTTACCGGGGGGGAGGCCTGTCGTCTCTCCGGATGCCGCAGAGAAGGAGAGCGGCGGCACCGAGCCACCCGAGCATCCCGACGGTCTCCGCTTTCGCGCCCAGCAGGGCATCGCTTGCATCCGCAAGGGGGGTGAGCATCGCTCTCGTGCCGGCTCGCAGGCTCTCGTCCGCGGCGATGAGATCGGCCAGAGAGGGTGAAAGCGCGTAGTAGAGCCCCACGAAGGCCCTGCCCGAGGTGGAGGGCAGCAGGTAGGCGTCGCGGAATCCCCGCAGCGCCACCACGCGCGGCTCGAGCGCCGAGCCGAAGGCCGCCGTGGCGATGAAGCACCCGCCGCCTCCCCCGCCGCCGCCGCTGCCGCCCGATACGGCCGGTCCGACGGTGGTGAAGGTCCATGCGCTCGAGGAGGCAAGCGCCACCCCCTCGCTGTCCTGCACGGCACTCGTCAGCGTCGCCGTGTAGGTCGTGCCATAAGCGAGATTCGACAACGGGGTGAAGGTGGCCGTCAGGGTGCCCCCATTGTAGGACACGGCCCCCGCGACAGGGACGCCCCCCTGCGTGAGCGTGAAGGACGAGGTCGTGATCGACGCCGCGCTCATGGTCTCGCTGAAGGTCGCCGTGACGGACGTGTCGACAGCCACATCGGCAGCTCCAGGGGTGGGGCTTCTTCCCGAGATCGTCGGCGGCACACCGGCCTGGGTCACCGCGTAGGAGTGGCCCGCGATGGTGATGGTTCCCGTCCGCTGCTTCGCCCCCGTGTTTTCGGCAACGCTGTAAGTGACCGTCCCGTTCCCCGTGCCGCTCGAGCCGCCGGTGATCGTGATCCAGGCGTTGTTGGAAACGGCGAGCCACGAACAGGTCCCGCCCGTTGTCACCGTCACGCTGCCCGTCGAGGCATCGGCGGAAACGGACGCATTCGCCGATTGAAGCGAATACGCACAGGAGCCCGCGAACGAGACGCCCAGCGACTGAAATCGCCTTGCCGTGGTGTACGGCGGCATGGAACAGCCATAATTCATCCTCATCTTCATGCGGAACAAGCCATTCGGCCGATCTCCGCCCGAAGTGCCCCAACTGTTGAGGACGATCCAGTAGTGTTTGGCCGGATCGGCATCGTCGTCGTTGTATCCGACAACGATGACCGCATGGCCTCCACCCTCGTCGGGTGAGTCATCGTATTCGGTTCCACAATATGTATCGGGATTCCACAATGCCATTTCGTTCTGGTTGTTCCAGAAGGTGTAAAAGGAATCCCAGGCTGCACGGTTCGGCAGATAATAGGAAAGCCATACGCCCTTTCCCTGGTTGAGGATCGCCTTGATGTTGAGTATTGCATCGTCCTGGCTGACGGAGGTCGTCGTGATCGTCTGAACAGTCAGGGTCGAGGAGAAGGCATAGTTCGTCGGGTACCGGGACACGGATCCACAGGAACCCGAACAAATGCCGTCGTTGTCGATATACGCCGCACCCGGGTTCGACCAGGGAACGGCGAAACCCTGGCCGTTATAAAAGCTCGCAAACATGGTTAGGTTTCCACCACCACATGCACAATCGCCGGTCTTGCATGAATTCAGAAATTGGATGGATAGCCTGTCCTTGATCGAAAGTCCTGACTGGAGGGCGAGTTCCAGCAAGCCTGTCCCTGCCCATACCCAGCAGTTACCGCACATGCCTTGGTTCCGCTCGGACGGCGTATATTGGATATTGTCCAGAAGGCTCAGATAGGCACCAAGCCTCTGATCTGTCGCCATGACGAGCCCGGCCCGGACGAGTTCGTCAATGGCCGCCCTGGGCGCATTCTCGTACTCTCGCTCCCACCTCTCCAAGGTCTTGGCATCAGGGCGCATGACGGGAGGTCGCGGCTTCGGACTTCCCTGGGAGAACGCGCTGGACGCATAACCCACGGCAAGGGCCAGGGACAGAAGAAGAGTCAAGCCGGTTCGGGTCTTTCTCATGGGGTCAGTCCTGCGCATGAATTCCTTCGACGATGCGGAAACGAGGTATCCTGCCGTTCCTGCTCACCGGGCCCCGTCGAGACCTCCCTCAGCGGGGCGCCGGCGGGGGGAAATCGAACAGGACCGGCGTGCAGGTCCCCCGCGTGATCACCCGGAGCGTACAGCCCACCCGTGTTCCCGGCCGGATGTCAAGTTGTTCGACGTAGGCCCTGTCGGGAGGCATCTCCCGGTCCGGCAGGAGAGGAAAGGTCCTCTCGAGCGCCGATTTCCCGAGGGGCTCCTCGACGACCCCGTCGGGGATGAAGCGGAATCTTACGTCGAATCGCCCGCTTGCGGCCGTTGAGGGGGTCACCGAGACGATCTCGGCCTGCCCGGGGTAGGACCTGTACTCGCAGGGTCCTCCTACCAGGGGTTCCCGTGCAATTTCCGAACCTGTTTTGGAGCAACCGATCCCCGGCAGTGCCGCCACCAGGAGAACAATCGCCCAAAAGCCCGCTCTCTCGAGGAAACCCGCCCGGGCGCCCGCCGCGTCCCCCCGGTCCCTTCTGCTGTCCATACGATCCTCCCTGTTCCGGTCACCTGTCTTTTTTTGTCTCCGGCCTGTCACCCTCTTCCCAGCCGACCCCCATGGCCCGATCGAGCACCGCCCGCGCGATCCGGTAGTCGCACAGGGCATTGGACCAGGAGGCCCTGGCCGAGGTCAGCAGCGTGAGGGCATCGAGAACGTCCGTCATCCGGGATACCTGCTCCCGGTAACGCTCCTGGTTGATCCGGTAGTTCTCCTCGGCCTGCTCGATTGACTTTTCCGTCACGGCGATGAGCGCTTCGGCCTCCTTCACCGCGAGCCAGGCGTTTTTCACCTCGAGAGAGACCTGATCCTGGACGCCGGTCAGCATGTTCCGCGCCTGTTTCTCCTGGCTGACGCTCGCATCTCGGGCATACTTCGTGCGCCCCCACTCCCAGAGATCCCACGTCGCCACGGCCGCGACGGACCAGTTCTCGGGGTCCCGGTATCGGGAGCCGTTGAGGTCGCCGCCGTCGCCGTAGCGCTGGTAGCTGCCGACCACATTCAGCGACGGGTAGAACTCGCTCTCCACGACCCTGACCCTCTTGCCCGCCTGCTCGGCCCTCGCGGCAAAGAGGCGGATTTCGGGCCTGTTCTCGAGGGCCGTTTTCAGGCACTCCTCGAAGGGGGTCTCGTAAGGGGTGTGGCCGAGGATGTCCTCCACCTCGGCTGCCGCGTCGATGGAGCGCCGCAGCACCGTGTTGAACCGGGCCTTGGCCTCCAGCAGCCTGTTCTCGGCCCGGACGAGACCCTGGGTGCCGTCGGCCAGCCTCACCTCGGCCTGCAGGTAATCGTTGCGGGGGACCAGGCCCACCTCGTAAAAACTCTTCGCCAGGTCCCTCTGGGCCGAGAGCTGCTCGACGGACTGCTTCGCCACGCCGACGAGACGCCGTGCCTTGAGGATGGTGAAATACGAACGTTTCACCTCCAGAACGATGTCCTGCAGCGTTCCCCGTTCTTCCTGCCTCGACGCGTCAACCCCCAGCCTCTGGATATCGTAGTTCGCCTTGATCCGTCCCCCCGTGAAGAGGGGCTGCCGGGCATCGAGGGACCAGGTGTAGTTGTTCTCCGTCCCGGTGATCTTCTCGCCGATGGGCGCATCGAGCCTCACGAAGGGCTCCTCGTTGAGCCTCGTGTACCCGTAAGACGTGCTGATCTTGGGGAGAAACCCCGTGAAGGCCTCCTTCCGCCTCGCCTCCGATGCAAGGACCCCTTCCCGTGCCGACTGGATGACGACGCTTTGTTTCAGCGCAAGGGCAATGCTTTCCTCCAGCGTCATCGCCGCCGCACCCTTCTGCGCCCCGGCGACATTGAGCGAGATCAGGACCCAGCATGCGCCGGTGATGGTTCCAATCCGTGTGAATCGTTTCATACCGCTCACCTCACTGCCGTGCATGTATGATCAACAGGCCCTTCCTTACCCTTTCCTCACTTCTTCCGCTTCCTTCACCGTCACGAAGCGGCTAATCCAGCCTCTTCCGGAACCGCCCCACGGCCCCGGCAAACACCGCCGCCCCCAGGATGACGAGGGCCAGGTACTGGGGCCAGAGGACCTCCATCCCCACGCCCTTGAGAAAGACGCCCCGGATGATGACGATCATGAAGCGAAGGGGGTTCAGGCAGGTGAGCCACTGCACCGCGACCGGCATGTTCTCGATGGGAAAGATGAACCCGGAGAGCATGAAAAAGGGCACGATGAAGAAGAAGGTCGTCATCATGGCCTGCTGCTGGGTGGCCGAAATCGTGGAAATGAAGAGACCGATGCCGAGGTTGCTCAGCAGAAAGAGGCACACGCCCGCGAACATCAGCAGGACGCTGCCCCGCATGGGCACGTCGAACCAGAAGACGGCAAAGAGGCTCACCGCCACCATCTGGGCAATCGAGATCAGGGTGTAGGGGATCGTCTTGCCGAGGATCAGCTCGAAAGGCCGCATGGGCGTCACGATGAGCTGCTCCATGGTCCCCACCTCCTTCTCCTTGATGATCGCCATGGACGTGAAGAGCAGCGAGATGATCATGATCAGGACGGCGACAATGCCGGGGACGAAGAAGTCCCGGCTCTCCAGGTTCGGGTTGAACCAGGTCCTGGTGCGGGCGTCGATGCGGCCGTAGTCGACCCGCTGGGGAACCAATTCGCGGAGGAAGTCCTGGCTGAGCTTCTCGAGGACCTGCAACGTGTAGGCGACCCGCACCCCGGCGAGGTTGCTCATGCTGCCGTCGGCCAGCACCTGGACGGCGGCCGTCCGGCCGCTGCGAACGCGCTCGCTGAAGTCGGGGGCGATCTTGACGGCCACGTCCACCCGGCGCCGCAGCAGGAGCTCCTCCAGTTCCCGGGGATCGTCCACGCGGTGCGTGATCCGGAAGACGGGGCTCCCCTCGAAGGCCTGGCTCACGAGCCGGCTCTCCCTCGTCCGGGACTGGTCGAGAATCCCCATCTTGATGTCCCGCACGTCCGTCGAGACCACGTAGCCGAAGATGAGGAGCTGGATGAACGGCATGACGACGAGAATGGGCCGGTTCTTCCGGTCCCGGAAGAGCTGGATGAACTCCTTGCGGACGATCTCGCGGATCCGGACCCGGTTCATCCTAGAGGCCCTCCCTGCGCATCTTCACGACGGCCACCGCCGCGCTGAGGCCGAACATGGCAAGCAGCACGAGATAGCTCGGCCACAGGTAACCCATCCCCACGTTCCGCAGGAACAGGCCGTTCAGAATGTCGATGTAGTACGTCGCCGGGACGATGTAGGTCACGGCCTGGAGCATCCGGGGCATGTTCTCCACGGGAAAGACGAAGTTCGACAGCAGAAGGGCCGGCAGGTACGACGCGAGAAGCGCGATCTGATTGGCCACGAGCTGGGACTTCGTGGCGATCGAGATGAAGAGCCCGAGCCCGAGCGCCACGGACAGGTACAGCGACGAGGCGAGGATCATGAGCCAGAAACTCCCCTTCATGACGATCCCGAAGAGCAGCTGCCCCATGAGAAGCGCCACGAGGACATCCGTCATGGCGATGAGGAAGTAGGGGATGGCTTTCCCCGCGAGGAACTCGAAGGCGTTCAGCGGCAGGGAGCGGATGGTTTCCATGGTCCCGTTTTCGTACTCCCTCGCGATGACGAGCGAGGTCAGCATGGCCCCCACGATCATGATGATGACGGCGATGATGCCGGGCACGATGAAGTTGCGGCTCTCGAGCTCCTCGTTGAACCAGACCCGGACGCGCCCCTCCACGGGCGGGCGCAGCCCGTCGATCCCCTGCCGGTCCAGGAAATCGGCCAGGAGCCTGCCGTTGTAGCGCTCGACGAAGGAAATGATGTAACCGCGGGAGATCGATCCGATGTTCGGGTCGCTCGCGTCGATGAGGACCTGCAGGGGCGCGTCGCGGTTCGATCGGATGTCCTCGGTCCACCGCGGCGGAACGACAATGGCGATCGTGGCCTTGCCCGCGTCGAGCCACTCCGCGGCGGTACGGTCGTCGGGCAGGATGGCCGCCAGGTGGAAGTAGGCCGACGCGTCGAGGCGGCCTGCAAAATCCCTGGAGAGCGACGTGCGGTCGTGATCGACGACGACGACCTTCACGTTGTCCACGTCGAGCGAAAGCGCATAGCCGAACAGCAGGATGAGCACGAGCGGCAGCGCAAAGGCCATGTACAGGCTCCGGTAGTCCCGGACGATGTGGTAGAACTCCTTCCGGGCCACGGCCTGCACGTTTCGGGGATGGATCAGCATCGCAGTCTGTTCCGTCTGTTCGATCTGTTCGGTCTATGCCGTCTGTTCCGTCATGCCTTCTTATTCCCTCCCTCTTCCCCCTGGTTCCTGGACCCTGTACCCTGAACCCTTTCTTTTTTCATCAGCCGGATGAACGCCTCGTTCAGCGTGGCCCCTTCCTCGCCGGGGCAGGCCCCGCGGATGATCTCCCCGGGGCTGCCGATGGCGACGATGCGGCCCTCGTTGATCATGACGATGCGGTCGCAGTTCAGGGCCTCGTCCATGTAGTGCGTCGTGACGAAGACGGTGACCCCCTGCCCGGCCAGCTCGCGGATGAATTCCCAGAAATGGCGCCGGGTGCCGGGATCGACGCCCGAGGTGGGCTCGTCCAGGAACAGGATCTCCGGACGGTGCAGCAGGGCACAGGCCAGCGCCAGGCGCTGGCGCCAGCCCGGCGCGAGCTCCCGCGTCAGCCGGTCACGCATCCCGCCGAGCCGGGCCATGCCGAGGGCCCACTCCGTGCGCTCCGGCCAGTCCCTCTCGGGAACGCTGTAGATCCCCAGGTAGAAGCGGATGTTCTCCACCGGCGTGAGGTCCTCGTAGAGCGAGAATTTCTGGGACATGTACCCGATCGTCTGCTTGATCGACTCGGACTGGCGCACGACATCGTAGCCCGCCACGAGACCGGAGCCTGCCGACGGCGTGATGATGCCGCAGAGCATGCGGATGGTCGTCGATTTTCCGGCGCCGTTGGGGCCGAGGAACCCGAAGATCTCGCCGCGGTCGATGGAGAAGCTGACGCGGTCGACGGCGACAAAATCGCCGAATCGCTTCTCCAGGTCCCGAACCGAGACGATGGGAGTCCCATTTTCTCCGCTGCCGGCCGCGCCCGGCTGACGATTCCTCACCGTTCTGCCGCCTCCGCTTCCCCGCTGCCGGACCCGAACCCGTCCCGCGCCGTCTCCCCGTCCGTCTCCTCGATCCGCCGGATCATGGCCTCTTCGAGAGTCGCAAAGGGGGAGCGGATCTCGCCGGGCGTTCCCTCCGCCAGGATGGACGCGCGGTGCATCAGGGCGAGCCGGTCGCATTTTTCGCCCTCGTCGAGGTAGGCCGTCGAGACGACGATCGTCATCCCCGAGCGCCTCATCTCGAGGAGGATCTCCCAGAACTCCTGCCGCGAGACGGGATCGACGCCGTTGGTCGGCTCGTCGAGGATCAGGACCCGCGGCTCGTGCACCAGCACGCAGGCAAGGCCCAGCTTCTGCTTCATGCCGCCCGAGAGCTTCCCCGCCGGCCGGTCGGCAAAGGGCAGGAGGTTCGAAAACCCGAGGTACCGCTCGCGTCTCGACTTCCGCTCCCGGCGCGGGATGCCGAAGATGTCCATGAAGAAGGCAAGGTTCTCGTCGACCGTGAGATCGGCCCAGAGACCGAAGCGCTGGGGCATGTACCCGATGAGCCGCTTCACCTTCCGCTGCTCGCCCCTGACGTCGAGACCTCCCAGGGCGATCCGCCCGGCGCCCGGCGGAAGCATGGTGGCCATCATGCGCAGAAGCGTCGACTTGCCCGCTCCGTCGGAGCCCACGAGCCCGAAGATCGAGCCCTCCTCGACCGCCAGCGACACGTCCCGCACGGCCTCCACCTGCCCGAACCGGCAGGAGACGTTCTCGACCTCGATCATGGGCTTTCCTTCAGTCACGATGGTTTCTTCCCCTGCCTTTCGCCCTTCGCCTTATGCCTTTCACCTCATCTGATCCACACATCCGCCGGCATCCCCGTCTTGAGCTCCAGGTTCGGGTTCGGCACGGCCACCTCCACGAGGTAGACAAGCTTCACGCGTTCCTTCTGCGTCTGGATGATCTTGGGGGTGAACTCCCCCTCGGGCGAGATGAAGCTGACCGTGCCCTCGAAGGTTTTCCCGGCGTGGCTGTCCACCTTCACGTCGGCCTTCTGTCCCGGCCTGACCTGTCCGATCTCCGTCTCGCCGACGTAGATTTTGACTTTGACGCCGGAGAGATCGGACAGGGTCATTGCCTGGCGGGTGGGCGTCACGACCTCGCCGGGCTCGATGTTGCGGCTCGTCACGATCCCCGGGAAGGGGGCCCGCAGTTCCGTGCGCTCCAGCTGGATCCGGGCCTGCTCCAGGGCGGCCTTCGACGCCGCGGCTTGGGCCCTGGCCGCCTCCAGCTCACGCTCCATGGCCCCGATCCGGCCCAGATTGCTCTTCGCCTGGCGCAGAACGGCCTCGGCCTCAGCCACCCGGGACCGGGCCGTGTCATCGTTGAGCTTGACCCCTTCCCACTCTTTTTTCGAGACGACCTGCCGCGCGTAGAGCTGGTCGTAGCGCTCCCGGTTCGACTGCGCCTCCGTCAGCACGTCCCGCGCGTTCGCCAGCCCCGCTTCGGCCCTGGCCACGTCGTCGGGCAGAGCCCTGCGGCTGACCTCGAGGATCGCCGCCAGCTGGGCGGCGCCCTTCTCGGCCCGATCCAGCGTGGCCCGGGCCTGCTCGTGGGCCGCCTCGAACTCGCTGCGGTCGAGTTCCGCCAGCGGCTGGTCCTTCTCCACCCGCTGCCCCTCCGTGACGAGCACCTTCACGACCCTTCCCCCGACCTGGAAGGACAGGTTCGAAAGGGTTGCGGCCTCGATCGTCCCCGAATAGGTCAGGCCGCCTTTCTTCGCACCCTGCTGGCCGAGCCAGACGACAAGCCCCGCACCGAGCAGCAGCAGGACAAACGAACCGATGATGATCTTCTTCTTTTTCAACGGAATCCTCCTCCCCTCCCGACTGTCATGTCTGTGCCGTTCGCCGTTGCGGTCCGGCCTTTGCTACGCTTCGCCGGCCGGCTGGTTTTCCCCTGCCGGTCGCGGCCGCATGCTTCCTGAGCGTGCCCCTGACGAACAGGCGGACAAACTCGGCCGCGAACCGCTCCCGGCGGCGCAGGTCCGCCCTCTCCTCGAAAAAGAAACTCAGTCCGTGCACGTCGGCAAAGAGGGCGCCGAGGAACGCCCGGGCGGCATGATCGGCGTCGAAATCGAGGAGAATGCCCCGCTGCTGCAGGCGGCGGAAATAGTCGGCCAGAATGCCGAACACCTCTCCGAGAATTCCCCGGAAGATGTCCCTCACCGGTGCGGGGTAGGAAAGCCGCTCGGCCAGCATGATCCGGATCAGGTCGCGGCGCTCGTCGAGGGTCGACAGGAAATGCCGCGCGATCGCCAGGAGCGTCTCCTCGTAGCCGGCCCCTTCCAGCCGGGGAAGGATCCCTTTCATCGTCGGCAGGAAGGAGTAAACCCGGATCACCTCCCCGAAGAGCTTCTCCTTCGAGCCGAAATGACGGAACAGGGTCACCTCGGCGACCCCGGCCTCCCCTGCGATCCGGCGCGTGGTGGCGCCCAGGAAGCCCCTCTGCGAGAAGAGCCGGAGCGCGGCGGCCAGAATGGTTTCCCGTGTTGGTTCTGCTTTCATGTACGTATGCACTTACTTACATAAACGGGAATGACCTGTCAAGGAGAAGAATCGAGGGGCGGGGGGCGAAGGGGGGAACGGTGGACAGGGGCCGGGGCTCGCGACGCACCGGCAGGCGGGCAGCCGTGGAAAACGGCGGGGCGACGACCGGCCCTGCGGTGCCGCGCACGGACCTTCCGGTTTGCCGTCCCCGATGAAGGCTGTGCCGGGAGATCCTCGATGCAGGCGGCTCTTCCCGGGGCCCTGCACTCGATCCTCCGACCTGATCGACGCGCGGTCCCGCGGCCGGCAGACCCCGCCCGCCGGCCTCTTTCCGGTTTTTTCCCCGCATCCTTCGGATCGCAGGCCCGCCGGAGACGGGATGTCACTCCTTGATGTCGAAGTGTCGGTCGAGACGCATGGTCTTCAGCAGGCCCAGGATCTCCTTGGACACGTTGACAATCGCGAGCCGTCCCTGTTTCTTCTTGAGCGAGTTGTGGGCCGCGATCAGCACCCCGAGACCGATGGAGTCGATCATCTGCACTCTCGCCAGGTCGATGGTCACGTCCGTGACGCCCTCTTCGATGAGAGACCACAGGTTGCGTCGCAGCTCCTGGGCATAGGAGGCGACGACGTCCCTCCCGGGGGCGATGAGCGTTTGCTTTTCGTTCTGGATGACCTGTTCCATGAAACCTCCTGTTGATTCGATAGGCTTGATGAGCATGATACGGGACCCGCCGCGTCAGTCACGCTTCCAGTAGACGGCAAGCCGGTTTCCCTTCTCGTTGTACTGAAATCCGGAGGAGTAGAGCGTCATGATGGCCGTCCCCCGGCCGGATTCGGACGTGATGTCGGGGATGTCGGCCGTCTGGCTCTTCCAGTCGAAGCCGTCGCCGTCATCCTCCACCTCCATGGTGAGCCCTCCCGGGTCTAGCCGCAGGCTGTAGCGGATGCGGGAGTCCTCTTCGTGGCGGCTCCCGTAGAGCACCGCATTGGTCAGGGCCTCGCGCATGATGAGCAGGACTCCGAAGGCGTCGATTCCCGCGCCGTTTTCCGCGAGGAAGCGCTCGGTCTCTCGGCCTGCCTCGTCGATGTAGCGGAGTTTCGGCGCAAGAAAGACCTCCAATCCTTCCGGCGCCCGGCTGACCTCGAAACCGTCCATGATTCCCCTTCCGTGCAAAATTCAGTCCGCGGCGCTCACACCTCCACGCCGAGCAGCAGCACGTCGTCCTGCATGCGTCCCCGGTCCGGGCAGATCAGGGACACGATCTCGTCAACGGCCCTCCCGATCGGCTGCTCCCGCGTCTCGGCGCAGCAGGCCATGAGCGCGTCGATCCCCTCCTCGCGGCCCCGCGGGTCGTCGCCGAAGACCTCGAGCAGGCCGTCGGTGAAGAGAAAGAACCGCTCCCCCGCGCAGACCGGCATGCGGAGAGGCTCGAAGAGGACATCCTCGAAGACGCCCAGGATGTCGCCCTCGGCGGCCAGCGTCCGGATCTCGCCCGCCCGGGACAGGTGGATCACCGGGAGGTGCCCGGCATTGACGACGGTGAGCTCCGAGCGTCCCCGGTCGAGCCGCGCGTAGACGCCGGTCAGGTGTTCGCCGTTCTTCATGAGGCTCGTGAACACGCGGTTGATGACCTGCATCGTCTCCTGGGGCGGGATCTGCGGCCCCGTGTTCTGGCTGATCAGGGCCTTGAGCGCGAAGGTGTTGTAGGAGGTGCGGATGTCATGACCACTGAAATCGGCGGCGAAATAGCCGAAGGCTCCCTCCCCCAGGGGAAAGACGTCATAAAAGTCTCCGCCCGCCTCGATGATGGGCGTGTAGCTCACGCCGAACACCGCCTCGGGAAACTCCACCGGCCGCGTCAGGATCGCCTGCTGGGCCTCGTGGACCTGCCTGAGCTTGGCCGCCTGCAACTCGATGATGCCCCGGTAGGTATCCCGCGTCTCGAGGTGCCGGCCCACCCTCGCGAGGACCTCCTTCTTGTCGAAGGGCTTGGTCATGTAATCCACGGCCCCGAGGGTCAGACCCGTCACCTTGCTCTCCGTGTCCGTCTTGGCCGACAGGAACACGACGGGGATGTGGGCCGTCTGCGGGTCCTTCTTGAGTTTTTCGCAGGATTCGAACCCGCTCTCCCCGGGCATCATGATGTCCAGGAGGATCAGGTCCGGAAGACGGCTGGCGGCCAGCTTCCTTCCCTCGGGCCCGTTTTCGGCCGCGAGCGTCCGGTAGCCGCCGGCGTCCAGGATCTTTTCGAGCAGCCGGATGTTGACGGGGTGATCGTCGACGATCAGGATGGTCCCCTTCCGCCCGTCGGCCGGACTGTTCTTGTCGGGTTGTGTCGACATGCTCTGTTCCTTTTCGGGATGGGGTCACGCCCCCCCGTTGCCTTTTTTCTCCACCCCGTTGCCGGCCAGAACCGCTTTGATGCTGCGCGAGAGCTGCTCGAGGTTGAAGGGCTTCTGGATGAAGCCGTTGCAGCCCCGGGAGAGGATCTGGGTGGCTTCCCCGTCGATGCTGTACCCCGACAGCAGGAGCACCTTCACCGAGGGATTGATCGACTTGATCCGGTCGTAGGCCTGCCCCCCGCCCATCCTGGGCATGACGATATCCAACAGGACGAGGTCGATCTCGTCGCTGCGGCCCCGGTAGATCTCGACGGCCTCCTCGCCGTCGCGCGCCGTGATGACCCGGTACCCCATGGTCTGCAGGAGGTCTCGGCCGATGTCGAGCATCATCTGCTCGTCGTCGACGAGCAGGATCGTTTCGCTGCCGCGCTTGATCGTCTCGGTGACCTCGGGGCTGCCCTGCGCGACGGGCTTGTCCGTGGCGGCCAGGTAGATCCGGAACGTTGTGCCCTTGCCCTTCTGCGACTCCACGTCGATGAAGCCGCCGTGCCCCTTGACGATCCCGTACACGGAGGCCAGGCCGAGCCCCGTCCCACGCCCCATCTCCTTGGTCGTGAAGAAGGGCTCGAAGAGCCGCCCCATGGTCTTCTGGTCCATGCCCATGCCGCTGTCCGCCACCGTGATCAGCACATAGTTGCCCGGCTTGGGGTTGTAGAGCTTTCCCTTCATGGCATGATGGTCCGTGTTGACCGTCCGGACAACGAGGTTCCCTCCTCTCGGCATGGCGTCGGCGGCATTGACGAAGAGGTTCATGAGAACCTGCTCGAGCTGCCCGGCGTCGGCCTCGATGGCGTAGAGGTCGCGGGCCAGTTCCTGGTGGATGAGGATCTCCTTCCGGGTGCGGTTGAAGGTCTCGCAGGCCTCCTCGACGAGCCGGTTGAGGTCCAGGGGCTTCACCTCGTAGCGTCCCTTCCGGGCGTAGCCCAGGAGCTGGGACGTAAGCCGCGATCCGCTCTGGACCTGTTTCTCGACGCTCTTGAGCCGTTCGTAGAAGGGGTGCTTTGGATCGAGCTCGTAGAGCATCAGCGAGATGTTTCCCTGGATGACCATGAGGAGGTTATTGAAGTCGTGCGCGATGCCGCCGGCCAGCGTCCCCACGGCCTCCATCCGCTGGGCGTGGTGGAACTGGGCCTCGATACGGCGGTGCTCGCTGACATCCTCGAGCACCATGATGAGGGTCCGCTTCATGTCGTCGCGGATCGGCAGCAGCTTGATCATGAACTCGCGGTCGTTGAACTTCACCGGGCTGTCCGCCGCCGCCATATTCGCCTCGGCCGCCACACGGTCGATCATCTCCCGCACGAGGAGCTTGTCTTTCGCGTCGAACAGGGCGAGCACGCTCGAGGCCAGCAGGCGCTCCTCCGGGATGCCGGTGAGCGAGATGGCCGTGGGGTTGGCATAGACGATGCGGCCCCCCGGGGTAATCTCGAGGATTCCCTCGGAGAGGCTGCCCAGGACGACCTCGAAGTGCTTCCAGATGGTGAGCAGCTCCTTCGTGATCTGGCGCGAGTAGAGGTTCTCGGCGCCCAGGATCCTCTCCGGCACGTCCTGCGTGCGCCTGTGCTCGGCGTTGTGCAGCGCAGCGGTCACGTACTGGCCCATCTTGTCCAGCGGCCCCTTGGCGATGCAGGCGTTGGCCCCGATGGCCCGGAAGTCGATCTGCTCCTCGGCGGCGGCGGCCGACAGGATGATGAGGTAGGTCTGCTGCATCTCGGGCATGGCCCGGATGATCTGGCAGAGCTTTTTGCCGTCGATGTTGGGCATGATCAGGTCGACGAAGATGATGTCCGGGCGCCAGTTCTCCAGGAGGTCCAGGGCGTGCAGGCCGTCTTCCGAGGTGCGGACTTCGTGCCCGTCTTTGCCGAGAAACTTGGACATGTACTCCAGGATGATCGGGTGGTTGTCCACGACGAGGATCTTTTTCTTCTTCATGCCGTGCATCCTTTCGCCGCCGGGCGCCGGGCTGCCGCGCCCCGTACCGTGTTTCGCCCGTCCCGCTTGGCCTGGTACAGGCACCCGTCGGCCTGCTCCATCAGCTGGTCGAGGGTGATCGGTCCGGCCTGCTGCGCCGGCTGGTAGACGGCGACCCCGAAGCTCGCCGTGATGCAGGATTCCCCTTCCTTCAGCTTGAAGGGGGTTTCCTCCACGAGCTGGCGCAGCCGCTCTGCCACGACACAGGCGGGGGGCAGGTCCGTCTCCGGCAGGACGATGAGAAATTCCTCTCCGCCGTAACGAACCACCCAGTCGACGTCGACGCGGATGGAACCCGCCATCCGGCACGCAAAGTCCCTGAGGACCTCGTCGCCGGCCCGGTGGCCGTGCCGGTCGTTCACGCTCTTGAAGTGATCGATGTCGCACATGATGAGCGACAGGGGATGACCGTATCGCCGGGAACGCTTGAGCTCCTGGGGGAGACGCTCCATGAGGTACACCCGGTTGAAGACCCCCGTGAGCGGGTCCCGGATGGACAGGGCGCGCACTTCCTCGTTCGTCATCCGCAGCGACCGATCGAGATCGATGATCCGCCGCGCCGCCCCGACGCTGGCCGACAGCTCGGCCCCGTCGACCGGCTGCACCAGGACGGCATCCGCCCCGGCCGCCAGCCCCTCGAGGACCGGGGATTTGCACCTGCCCCGTGCCAGGATCAGAATGTAGACGTAGGCGCCGGCCCGGCGGGCGCGGATGGCGCGGCACAGATCGTACTCCGTCATGCCGGCCAGGCGGCCCCCCGCAATCACGAGGGCAAAGACCCCTTTCTCCATGGCGGCAAGGGCCTCGGGGCCGCTGGCTACGGCCACGACTCGTCGGTATCCCGCGCGGGCAAGGGTCTTCACCAGGAACCCCCGCTGGGCGGAGTCGCCCACGGCAATCAGGATGGACACGTCCTGTTCGTTCATTCCCCTGCCCTGCCGGGGGATCGCGCCCCCGGACGGTCCTCAGTTGCGCCCGAGGGCCGCGGCGATCGAGGCGAGCTTGCGCTCCAACTCCCCGATCGCATCGGCTGCGCCGTCGAGCCTCTGCACACGGGCGTCCTTCTCCACGCGCGCGGCGATTTCACAGATGTCGCTGAACCCCAGGTTGGCCGAAGCCCCCTTGAGGGAGTGGGCGGACATGACGACGCCCTGGCAGTTCCGGTTTGCAACCGCCTCGCGCAGCCTGTCCAGATCCGATTCGCCCACGCTGACGAACAGTTCAAGCATTTCCCGGAAGTCCTGCTCGTCGAGCCCGATCGTCTCCGCCATCTCACTGAAATTCATCTCTTGCCTCTTTCGATTCGTTTCTCCTATCGGTCCGGCGGCCCGGCCTGCTTTGCCTTTCGCCTTTTGCCCTTAGCCTTTCGCCTATTCCTGCCCCCTGTTAGCCGGTATCCACTTCCGGAGCATTTCCTGGATCGCCTCCCGGCGGATGGGCTTGGGGATGTAATCGTCCATGCCCGCAGCGAGACACTTCTCCCGGTCGCCCTGCATGGCATTGGCCGTCATGGCGACGATCGGCAGACGCGTCCCGCCTTCCTTCTCGGCCCGCCGGATCGATGCCGTGGCCTCGTACCCGTCCATCTCGGGCATGTGACAATCCATGAACACGAGGTCGTAGGCGGTCCGGCCCAGCATATCGATGACCTCCCGGCCGTTGGCCGCCACGTCCACGGCGAGGTTGAACTTCTCCAGCATCCGGATGGCGAGTTTCTGGTTCACGGGGTTGTCTTCCGCCACGAGCACCCTCGCCCGTTCGGCCTTCACCGCCTCGGGCTGCACCGGCTTTTTCTCCGCGCGCGCCTCCGCGAGGCTGTGCCGTGTGATAAGACCGACCGCCTGCCCCTTCAGGGTGGCACTCCAGGCCGTGGCCAGGGCGTCCATCAGGATGGACTGATGGACAGGTTTGACCAGGTAGGCCGCAAACCCGATGTCCTGCATCCGCCTGGCGTCGCCGCGTTTGCCGATGGAGGCGATCATGATGAGCACGGTCTGTCCCAGGCGGGCGTCCTGTTTGATCCTGCGGCCCAGCTCTTCGCTGGCGCTCTGTTCGTCGTGGTAGGCAATGATGGCCATGCGGAAGGGATCCCCGGCCTCATGGCCTTCGACCAGGGCCCTGTAGGCATCGTCGCTGGAGATGCAGCTGGTGTACCGCATGCCCCAGCCGGCGACCTGTTCCTCGAGGGTCCGCCGGTTGATCTCCCGGTCGTCGACGATGAGGAGACGGACCCCCGATAGATCGGCCTCCTCGACAACGGAGACGGCGGCCTCGGCGTCGATCGTCAAGGGAAGGGAAAACCGGAACGTGGACCCCTGCCCCTCCCTGCTCGCCACCCCGATCGTACCCCCCATGCACTCGACGAGCTGCCTGGAAATGGCCAGACCCAGCCCCGTTCCTCCGTAGCGGCGCGTCGTCGACGCGTCGGCCTGGGTGAATTTCTCGAAGATGTACTCCAGCTTCGCCTCGGGGATGCCGATCCCCGTGTCCTCGACGCTGAAATGGAAGAGCGCCGGGCCCTCCGGTTTCGTCTCACAGCCGACGCGGATGATGACGTGGCCCGTCTCGGTGAACTTCACGGCGTTGCTCACCAGGTTGGTCAGCACCTGCCGGATCCGTCCCGGGTCGCCGATCACGCGGCGCACGGGCCCGCAGAGGTACCGCACGATCAGGCTCAGCCCCTTCTCGTCGGCCCGCACGGACAGCAGATCGGCCTGCTTTTCCACTGCGGTGCGCAGGTCGAAGGGGATGGGCTCGATGGTGAGCTTTCCCGCCTCGATTTTCGAGAAGTCCAGGATGTCGTTGATGAGGGACAGGAGGTTCTCCGCAGAGACCTTGACGGCTTCGGCGTACTCCCGCTGCTCGCCGTCGAGATCCGTCTCCAGCAGCAGCGTCGAGAAGCCGATGATGCCGTTCATGGGGGTGCGGATCTCGTGGCTCATGTTGGCCAGGAATTCGGACTTGGCCCGGTTGGCCGCCTCGGCGGCCTGGGCCATGATGCCAGCCCGCTCGATGGACTCCTCGAGCTGGCGGTTGATGCCCTCGAGTTCCCGGTTGATCCGCTCGGCCTCCTCCTTGGCCTTCTTCAACCCCTCTTCGGCCTGCTTGCGCTCGGTGATGTCGAGCAGGGAGGCGATACTGTTCGCGGTCCCCGGCACCATGGCAACGCTCAGCAGGACATGCCGGATGCGTCCCTCGCCGTCGCGCATCTTGAGCTCGTAGCGGCCCGGGACGCCGCCGCCACCCTCCCGCCGCCCGTTGTGGTAGCTCATCAGCCGCAGCATTTCCTCGGGCGGTGTGAACTCGATCCAGCTTCGCTTCCCCTCGATCTCGGCCTTCGTCAGCCCCGTGAACTTTTCGAACTCCGCGTTGACGAGCGCGATGGTGGTGTCGTCCTCGATGATCATCATCGCCGTGCCGGAGCCTTCGAACAGGGCCCGGTACATGGCCTCCGATTCCCGGAGAGCCGTCTCCGTCCGCTTCATGTCGGTAATGTCCACGACGATGCCCCGGATGCCCGCGGCCCGTCCGCCGCGGAGGATCGGGGAGGCGTTGATCATGACGGGAAAGGTGCGCCCGTCCTTGCGTCTCGCCGTGTACTCCACGTCGGGCAGGACCTCGCCCTTCAGAATCCGGATGATGTTCCGCTGGATGCGCTCCTGGTCCTCGGGGATGAAGATGTCCAGGGCGTTGAGACCCCGCGCGAGGTCCTCCGGCGTGTACTGCAGCACCTCGAGACCCCGCCGGTTGCCGAAGGTGATCCTGCCGACCACGTCCGTCTCGAAGACGATCTGCGGCAGCGAGTCGGCCAGTTCCCTCGTCCGCCGCTCGCTGTCCTCAATCGCCCGCTGGCTCCTCTTCTGGTCGGAGATGTCGATGAAGCTCTCGATGAGACAGCGCCTGCCGTTCATGGACGCGGGGACCACGGTCTTGACGATCGGGATCTCCCTGCCGCCGGCGGTGCGCAGGAGCCGTTCCGACTGGTGGACCGCCTGGCCCAGGTCCGTCACGGGGCACCGGCCCTCCTCGGCGGGGCAGACGAAACGGTGACAGACGGCACCAACGATCTCGTCGCGGGAAAGGCCGATCATGCGGGCAGCCGCCGGGTTGACGTCGACGATCCGGTGGAGGGACGGGTCGATAACCAGAATCCCCGTATGGACGGCCTCGAAGAGCGCCTTCAGGCATTCCTCGTGGCCGGCTGCAGGGTCCTCCATGCTGCCGGGGGCTCTGCCGGTCTCGATTCTCATTCTCCCGTCCTGGTTGCGTCGTGAAGAGGAGGGAACGGCCGGGGGCGATTCCCTCCCCCCAGCAGGCCGTACGCACCTCACCGCCAAGATGGCGATGCACGAAACATACCAGGGAAACGGCAGCTCCTCGCTGCTGCAGCCTTTATGCAATTCCCTTTTTGTGTTAACAGGATGGGCGCGGAGGAAGAATCCCATGCCCTGGAACATCCTTGCCCGGCTCAGCGGCCTGCTCGTCTGGGCGATCCCGGCCATGATGGCGCTCGGGTTTGCGGCGGGGCTCGTCGTGGACGCAGCCCCTCTCAAGGGCTTGATCGTGCCTTTCACCTTCCTGATGGTCTACCCCATGATGGTGACCCTGAGGGTGCGCAAAGTCCTCGAGGGGGGCGACGGGAGGCTGCAGTGGGTTTCGCAGATCGTCAACTTCGGCCTCATCCCCTTCCTGGCCTACGGGGCGGGCCGGTTTTTCCTGCCCGACCACCCCTACATGGTCCTCGGCTTCCTGCTTGCGGGCCTCGTGCCCACCAGCGGGATGACGATTTCCTGGACGGGGTTCGCGAGGGGAAACATCGAGGCGGCGGTGAAGATGACGGTCATCGGGCTGACCCTGGGGTCGCTGGCCACGCCGTTCTACGTGAAGGCCCTCCTGGGGGCGCGGGTGGAGGTCGATCTGGCGGCCGTGGCATCCCAGATCGGCCTCATCGTCTTCCTGCCCATGGCAGCCGGGCATGTGACGCAGCAGGCCCTCGTCCGCCGGCACGGCCGGCAGGCCTTCCAGTCGGTGTGGGCGCCGCGCTTCCCCGGCCTCTCGACCCTGGGCGTGCTGGGAATCGTCTTCATCGCCCTCGCGCTCAAGGCGAAGGACATCGCGGCCTCGCCCGGGCTTCTCGTCAGGCTCCTCATCCCGCTCGTGATGGTCTACGGGGTCAACTACGGTCTGAGCACGCTTGTCGGCAGGGCGTTTTTTTCGCGCGGCGACGCCGTCGCCCTCGTCTACGGCACGGTGATGCGCAACCTCTCCATCGCCCTGGCCGTCGCAATGAACGCCTTCGGCGCTGCGGGCGCCGAGGCGGCGCTCGTCATCGCCATGGCCTACATCGTCCAGGTGCAATCGGCGGCGTGGTATGTTAGAGTGACGGACCGCGTGTTCGGTCGCCCCGCGCCCAGGACAGGGCCGGCCGGGGCGTCGTGAGAAAACCCGGGGGGTGCAGCATGCAAAGACAGGGGCAACGCCGTTCATGAAGACCCCGGAACTGATCCTGGCCTCGGCCTCCCCCCGCCGCAGGGAGATGCTGCGGATGCTGGGCGTCGAGTTCACCGTCCTGCAGAGCAGCGTGGACGAGAACCCGCATGCGGGCGAGTCCCCGGAAGCCTACGCCCTGCGGCTCTCCGAGGCGAAGGCCAGGGCCGTCGCAGCGCTGCGGCCCGGCCGCTGGGTCCTGGGGGCGGACACGATCGTGACGATCGACGGCGAGCTGCTGGGCAAGCCCCGCACCCCGGAGGAGGCGCGCCGCATGATCCGCAGGCTGAGCGGGCGGGCGCACACGGTCATCACCGCCTTCACCCTGTTCAACAGCGGACGGAACCGTCCCATCCGCAGGGCCGTCTCGTCGCAGGTGGTTTTCAAGGAGATCCCCGACGACGAGTTGGAGTGGTACGTGTCGACCGACGAACCCTACGACAAGGCCGGCGGGTATGCCGTCCAGGGCAAGGCCGCCCTGTTCGTCTCCGAGGTTCACGGCTCCTGGAGCAGCGTCGTGGGGCTGCCGCTTTGCGAAGTCGTCGAGGCGCTGAAAGGTCTGGGTCTGGCGGATTTCACCGGGAGGGGTCCATGTCCGACGTGAGGGAAAACATCCTACGGATCCGGGAGCGGATCGCCGCGGCCGCCGTGCGGTCGGGTCGCGATCCGTCGGAGGTGCGGCTCATGGGGGTCACGAAGACAGTCGGCGACGACCGGATCCTTCAGGCCATCGAGGCGGGGATCGACATCATCGGCGAGAACTACGTGCAGGAGGCCAAACGGAAGATCGAGCTGATGGGCAAGAGCGTGGAATGGCACTTCATCGGCCACCTCCAGAGCAACAAGGCCAGGTATGCCGTGCGCCTCTTCGACATGATCCATTCCGTGAACCGGGTGAGTCTCGCCGAGGAGTTGAACCGCCGCGCGGCCGCCGCGGGGCTCGTCTGCCGGGTCCTCGTCGAGGTCAACCTCGCGGGCGAGGAATCGAAAAGCGGCGCCCCGCCCGAGGAGGCGCCGGGGCTCGTCCGCGCCGTCTCGCAGCTGGCGAACCTTTCCGTTCGGGGGCTGATGACCATGGCCCCCTGGTACGAGGACCCGGAAAAGGCGCGGCCCTGCTTCGCGGGCCTGCGCGGGCTGCGGGACCGGATCGACGCCGAGAAAATCCCGAACGTCACGCTGCGGGAGCTCTCCATGGGGATGACGGACGACTTCGAGGTTGCCGTCGAGGAGGGATCCACCATCGTCCGGATCGGGCGGGCGATCTTCGGCGAAAGGACAGGCTAAGGGCGAACGGCAAAGGGCTAAGGGCAGACAAGTGATCCCTGCCTTTCGCCTTATGCCTTTTGCCCGCCTTTATACAGGAACCGTTCGAAGAACCGGTGGAACGGGGTCCATTCCGACTCCCCGGCACCCGAATTCCCGATGAACTCCTGGAAGGCCGCCACCTTGGCATCGAGGTCGTCGACGAAGTGGACGATGAGGGCCTCCACGGTCTTGGGCCGTTTGGGCGACCCGAAGTCGAGTTCTCCGTGATGGGCGAGGATCACGTGCTTGAGCTCCAGGGCCAGGTCTTCGGGGAACCCCTCGATCGACGCGATCTTCCGGTCGAGCATCTCCACCCCGAGCAGGATGTGCCCCACGAGGCGTCCCGGCGTCGAGTAGTCGATGGCCCGGTCGTAGGTGAACTCCTCGGTCTTGCCGATGTCGTGCAGGATGCCGCCGGCAATCAGCATGTCGCGGCTCGCCGCCGGGTAGTGACCCGCCAGGGCGTCCAGGATCTTCACCATGGACAGGGTGTGTTCCAGCAGCCCCCCGAGGTAGGCATGATGGAACCCCTTGGCCGCGGGGGCCCGCTTGAGCCGCGCGGCCAGCTGGGGGTCGTCGAGAAAGGCCGCCAGCAGCTTCTTCAGCCAGGGGTTCTCGACGGAGCCCGCGTAGGCCGCTAGCGCCGCAAACATCTCCTCCACGTCGCCCTTCGTGCTGGGAAAGTAGTCCCAGGGGTCGATCCCGGTCTCATCCATCCTGCGGATGTCCAGGACGGCCAGCTGCGTGGCGTCGCGGTAGCTCACGGCCCGTCCCTGCACGGAGACGATGTCGCCCTTCCGGAAAAGCGGATCGAGGGCCGCGACGTTGTCCCAGACGCGCCCCTCGACATCCCCCGTCCGGTCACGGAGCTTCACGCTGAGATAGGGCGCCCCCTTCTGCGAATAGGCCAGATTCTTTTCCATGACGAGAAAGGAGCTCTTGATTTTCTCCCCGGCTTTGATGTCCTTGACGTACAGTGTCTTCACGCGGATTGTCCTATTCCCCTTTCGCCTTTGCCCTCCGGCCCTTCTTCGGCGCCCCGGACGGCTTTAAATGCCGGGCGCCGGCATACACGATGAATGAGCCTCCCCTGGCGCAGCCGGCGATCGCGATGCCCACCTCTTCCGCCTGCGCGACAGCCCTCGAGGTGGCCGCGGAGTGGGAAACGATGAAGGGGATCCCCATGCGCCGGGCCTTGGCGACGATCTCCGAGGAAACGCGCCCGGTCGTCAGCAGGACCTTGTCGGAAAGATCGACCCCCTCGAGGAGCGCCCACCCGCAGAGCATGTCGATCGTGTTGTGCCGCCCGATATCCTCCCGCACCGCAAGGATTCCGCGCGGGCCCGCGATGGCCGAGCCGTGCGTTCCGCGCGTGCGTTCGTGGATCGCCGTCGCGGCGAGCAGGGCCTCCATGAGATCCGGGACGGCCTCCGCATCGAGCTTCGGGACCGCCGCCGCGGCGGGCTTCCCCCGGCCCAGCGGCATGAGCGTCCGGCTGCCCCGCGCCCCGCTCGAGGCGATCGTCTTCGGCGGCGTCACGGGAAGGGCCCTGCCCCTGCCTCCGCAGGTCCGGACATGGACCCGCCCGGGGCTGAAGTCCATCCTCACGATGTCCGCGGCCTCCTCGATCAGGCCCTCCTGCTTCAGGAACCCGGCGGCAAGCTCCCGCAGGCGGATTCCGGCGCAGGCGATCGTCACGACGGCGCGGCCGTCGGCAACGACCTCCAGAAGCTCCTCGTGGACCACGTCCACATCCCTTGCGGCGATCCGCTTCCCGTCGAAGCGGCGCAGCCTGAGGCGATCGATCCCTTCCGCGGCCGTCTTCTTCCTCATCGCTACCGCCGCTCCCTCAGCGTCCGGTGATCGCCCACGCGGATCGTGAGCCTGGTCGCGTCGAAATATTCCATGAGGGGGATGATGTACTTGCGCGACAGCCCCGTAAGGTCCTTGAAGGTGGCCGGGGTGGCCTTGCCGGCCTTCATGAGGGCCGCCGTGTAATCCTCCCTGAGCCTGTTGAGCGGACCGCTGTGGACGTAAAGCTCCTCGGTGACCTTCACGAGGACCCCTTCGTTGAGAAGCACCCCGAGGACGCTCTGGACCTCGGACTTCTTCCCGCCCAACGCCTCCATGACTTCCTTGACGGACGGCACCGCGAGTCCCGCGTCGCGGTAGATCTTCTCGATCCGGCCCCCCAGGTCGCCCAGGTTGCCCTTGAGATCGACCCGGTGCGAAGCGAGCCGGACGTGCTCCCGATCGGCGAGAATCTTCTTTTCGTTCTCCAGCTCCTTGAGGGCCATGTTGAAGAGCTTGCTCTCGACCTCGTGGCCCGCCGTCACCCGGAGCTCCTCCTTGGGGACCCCTTCCTTGAGGGGCTGCCGCTGGTGGTACAGCCCGATTTCCTTCAGCAGCTCTTCCTTCAGCCGCTGGTACGCCGGGAACGAGACGATCCGGGTCTCTTCCCGGTCGATGCGGATCACGGTTTTCTCCTCGGCCATGTCCTTCAGGACCCGGCTCAGGCCGGCCAGGGGAATCCCCGCCCGGACGGCAAGCCGGCTCGCCGCGAGCCCCTGCACCGCTGCGCGCCCGAGGATGACGGCGGCGCGCTCCGCTTCCGTTCCCGTGCGGAGGGTTTCCAGCTCGGCGGCAAAGCGATCTTTCGCCTTTTTCTGTTTCACCGCGTCGGGGTCGAGAATCTCCCCGCCGCCCACCGTGCGGATCGGGGAGTAGCTCCGGATGACAAAGCGGTCTTTCCCCATGGCCACGACGGGCGCCTCGAGCAGGAGCTGCGCGTAGACGCGTTCGCCCGGCTTGAGCTCTTCCCGGTCCAGGAGGATGACCCGGGCCATGATCTCGCTCGTCCCCGTGTGGAACCGCACGAGCGCCCGATTCCTCAGCGCGCGGCCGGCGCCCTTCAGGAACTCGAGGTGGACGTCGAGCCTTTCGGAGGGCTCGAAGATGCCGGGGTGGGCCACCACGTCGCCGCGATGGAGCGCCGCGCGTTCCAGCCCCTGGAGGTTGATGGCGGTGCGCTGCCCGGCCCCGGCGCTCTGCTGCGCATCGTTGTGCACCTGGATGCCCCGGACCTTGGCGTGGATGCGCTGGGGAAGGACCTCGACGGTGTCGCCCACGGTCACCTGCCCGGACACGAGGGTCCCCGTCACGACGCTTCCGAACCCCTTCATGGTGAAGACCCGGTCCACGGGAATCCGTAACAACCCGCTGTCGCCGCGTTCGCCGATCCGGCGGGCCAGCTCCTCGATGGCGGCTGAAAGCTCCGCGATCCCCTGGCCCGACACGGCGGACACCGGGATGATCGGGGCCCCGTCGAGAAAGGTCGCTTTCATGAACTGACGGACGTCGTCCCGCACGAGGGCAAGCCAGTCGGCATCGACCAGATCGGTCTTGGTGAGCGCGATGATGCCGTTGCGGATCCCGAGCAGCGTGCAGATGTCGAGGTGCTCGCTCGTCTGGGGCATGATGCCCTCGTCGGCGGCGATCACGAGCAGCACGAAGTCGATCCCGGTGGCGCCGGCGACCATGTTCTTGACGAACTTCTCGTGACCCGGCACGTCGACGACCCCGAGGGTGCCGCCGTTCTTGAGGGGGAGAGACGCGAAGCCCAGCTCGATCGTGATGCCCCGCTCCTTTTCCTCCTTCAGGCGGTCCGTGTCCACGCCGGTGAGGGCCTTGACGAGCGAGGTCTTCCCATGATCGACGTGGCCGGCGGTGCCGAGAATGATGTGCTTCATGCGAAATCGCCCCGTTTTCGCGCATCCGGCGCGAACAGGCTATGAGATAACAGAAATCCGGCGCCGACTCAATCCCAAACCCGTGCGCAAGGGCGGAACGCATGAATAACGATGGATAAATTTCTCTTCGTTTAGGCAGTCAGTCAGGATTCTTGAAGCGAAGTTAGGCGTGTTTTCGTTAACCGATCTTCGCGAAGCGGAGCGCCGGCGACGCAAACGGTTTGAGCCCGCAGGGCGAGTTTTTGCGTCCGCGGCACAGCGAGCGTTCGATCGGTCGAAAACCGCCTATTCACGAAAGAATTCTGGTTGAGTGACTTCAGCTCCGTGTTTTCCGCCCTTGCACACATCCCCTCCGTCCTTTATATATACCCCCCATGAGAATCCTCGGGATCGACTATGGCGACAAGCGCATCGGCCTGGCCCTGTCCGACGAGTTGGAGGTGACGGCGCGAGGGCTCGGGGTCATCGAGCGCAAATCGAAGAAAGCCGACCTGGATGCCCTCGCCGCAGTCGTCGCGGAGCACGCCGTCGGCGCCATCGTCGTCGGATATCCCCTGCGCCTCGACGGATCGGCGGGCATCCAGTGCGGAAAGGTCGACCGGTTCATCGCCGCCGTCCGGGAATCGATCCCGGCGGTGCCCGTCACGGTCTGGGACGAGACGCTCTCCACGAAAGAGGCCGAGGGGTTGATGCGCCAGACGGGCGTGAACCGAAAGAGGAAGCGGGGCCTGGTGGACCGCATCGCCGCCGCATTCATCCTGCAGGACTATCTCGACAAGAAAAGCCGGCATGCCCCGGTCGGGCCCGCCGGCCCCGGGGACGGCCCCCCATGACGATCCTGAAACGCCTCCGCTGTCGCCGCCTGGCGATCCTCGCGCTCGCCGCGACGGCGGGAATCGCCGCCGCGCTGTGGCTTCTCGTCTCCCTGCCGGGCCCCGGCGGCCGGGAGGAACCCGTCACCGTGCACATCCCCCGCGGCACGCCCTTCGGCCAGATCGTCAGCCTCCTCGACCGCAATGGGCTGGCGCGCAGCAGGATCCTCTTGCGCGTCATGGGGTTTGTCACCAACGCCTCCCTGCGGGTCAAGGCGGGGGAATACGAGTTCACGCGGGCCATGCCGCCACGGGAGATCCTGAGAAAGCTCGTCGAGGGGGACGTGAAGAAGCACCCCGTTGTCGTGCCCGAGGGCTTCACGGTGAGAAAGATCGCCGCGCGCCTGGCCGCCGAGGGCCTCGTCGAGGAGAAAGAGTTCCTGCGGCTGGCCGGGGACAGGAGACTGCTTGCCGATTTGAACATCCCGGCGCCGAACGCCGAGGGGTTTCTCTTCCCCGACACGTACATCTTTGACCGGGAGATGGACGCCGCCGCGATCATGAAGAAGATGGCCGCGCAGTTCCGCGTGAAGGTAACGGCGGAGATGACCGACAAGGCCGGCGAGCAGGGGCTCTCCCTCGTCCAGTGGGTGACGCTGGCCTCGATCATCGAGAAGGAGACGGGGCTGAAAAGCGAGATGCCGCTCGTGGCGGCCGTGTTCCGCAACCGGCTGAAGAACAAGATGCCGCTGCAGAGCGACCCCACCGTGATCTACGGCATCGAAAATTTCGACGGTAATTTGACGCGTCGGCACCTGGAGCGCCAAAATCCCTATAACAGCTACCTCAACCGGGGCCTGCCGCCGGGCCCCATCTGCAGCCCCGGCCTGGACGCCCTCCGGGCGGCCCTGAACCCCGCGCCGGTCAAATACCTGTACTTCGTCTCCCGCAACGACGGGTCCCACCACTTTTCCGAAACCCTCCCCGAGCACAGCCGGGCCGTCCGGAAGTACCAAATCAACCGAAAATCCCGCGGAAATTAAACTTTTTTCTTGACAGAAACGGAAGACGGCCCTAGTATTGCATCCGGGTGGAGCAAAGTGGATGATTGTGGAGGGGTCTCTCGCATGTCTGTGTTCCGGGGGAGATATTACCATACGATAGACGACAAAGGAAGAATCATCTTCCCCGCCCGCCTGCGCGAGGTCTTCGCCGAAAAGTACGACAACCGCATGGTCATCACGAACTGGGACGGCTACCTCATGGTCTTCCCCTTCGACGAGTGGCAGATCCTCGAAGAGAAAATCTCGCATCAATCCATTCTCAAGAAAGAAGTCCGCGCGTTTCAGCGCTTTTTCATGTCCGGGGCGGTGGACTGCACCTTCGACAGCCAGGGCCGCATCCTCGTTCCCCCGCCCCTGCGCGAGTACGCCGGGCTGGAGAAAGACATCGTCCTGGCCGGAATGGTCCGAGTCATCGAGATCTGGAGCAAGGAACGCTTCGAGGAGGAGGTCCGCAAGTCCGGCGAACAGATCGAGGGCTTCAGCGATTACATGGCCGACCTGGGAATCTGACGGGCAGCTCCCCCGGCGTGATTCCCGCGTCCGCCTCCACCTGAGATCCTTGAAAAGAATGATGAACGACGCAGGCGTGCCATCCGTCTACCACGAACCGGTCCTGCTGCAGGAGGTTCTTGAATCGCTCAACCTCAAGCCGGGCGGCATCTACGTGGACGGCACCCTGGGCGGCGGCGGGCACGCAAGGGGGATCCTGGCTGCCGCGTCCCCCGACGGTATCCTGGTCGGGATCGACCGGGACGGCGACGCCCTCGCGGAAGCCGGCCGGGCCCTGGCGCCCTTCGGGCGACGCGCGATCCTCGTCCAGGGGAACTACGCCGACCTGAAGGAGATCCTCGCCGCTCTCGGAATCGGGCGCGTCGACGGCATCGTGCTCGACCTCGGGGTCTCGTCGCGTCAGCTCGAGGCGGCCGAGAGGGGCTTCAGCTTCTCGAAGCCTGCGCCGCTCGACATGCGGATGGACCGGCGGGCATCGACCACCGCGCGGGACCTGGTGAACCGGGCCGATGGGCGGGAGCTGGAGCGGATCCTGCGGGATTACGGCGAGGAGCCGATGGCGGGGCGCATCGCGCGGGCCATCGTCGAGAAGAGGAAGGAGGGCCCGATCGAGAGGACGGACGAACTGGCCGGCATCATCGTCTCCGCCATGCCGGCCCGGGTGCGGCACGGAAGGATCCACCCCGCGACGCGGAGCTTCCAGGCGCTCCGGATCGCCGTCAACGACGAACTGGCCGGTCTCGCCCGGGGCATCACCTCGGGGATCGACTGTTTAGCGGAAGGCGGGCGGTTTTCCGTCATCACCTTCCACTCGCTGGAAGACCGGATGGTCAAGGAGCTCTTCCGCGACGCCTCTCGGGTCTGCACCTGCCCGTCCGATCTTCCCGTCTGCGCCTGCGGGGGCAGGCCGAGGCTCCGGGTCCTTACGCGAAAGCCGGTGCTCCCCGGCCGGGGGGAGACGGAACGGAACCCCCGGGCGCGCAGCGCGAAACTCAGAACCGCCGAAAGGACAGGAGAATGCCGGTAGCGAAGGTGGCACGGCCCCGGGCTGCGATGGAGGCAAGGGAACATGCGGCGATGCGTGTTCCCACACTCATCCTGGCGCTGCTCGTGCTGGTGGCCGTGGCGCTCGTCTACGTCTGGTCCCATCTTCACAACACGCAGCTGAAGTACCGGATCGCCGAGGAGATGACCGTCCGGGAGAACCTCACGGAGGAGAACCGAAGGCTCAAGATGGAGATCGCCACGCTGAAGTCGCCCCAGCGGATCGAGTCCATCGCCCGGGAAAAGCTCAGGCTCCAATACCCCGAACGGGAGCAGGTGGTCCTGATCAAATGAACGGCCGACCCCGAAAATGGTTCCGCTTCCGGATCGCCACGATGCTGGCGCTGTTCCTGGTGCTGTTCTGCGCGCTCGTCTTCCGGGCGTTTCACCTGCAGATCATGACGGGGAAGACCTACAAGACCCTGGCTGAAAAGCAGCACAGGAAGACCCTCCAGCTCTATCCCGAGCGCGGCATCATCTACGACCGCAACGGCGAGAAGCTCGCCGCGAGCATCCTCGCGGATTCCGTCTTTGCCGACCCTTCCAAGATCGACAACGCCGACGAGGCCGCCGCGCAGCTCGCGGCCGTGACGGGCCAGCCCCGGAAGGCAATCGCCCAGCAGATCTCCAGGTCGAAGAATTTCTGCTGGGTGGCCCGCATGATCACCCCCGCCCAGTCCGAACAGATCAGGAACCTCAAGATGGAGGGGATTTACCTGATCCAGGAGCCGAAGCGCTTCTACCCGAACCGGGAACTCGCCGGCCAGATCATCGGCTTCGTGGGCATGGACTCCAACGGCCTCGAGGGTCTCGAGATGCGCTACGACGGCTACCTGCGCGGAGAGCCAGAGAAGATCCTCTGGGGACGCGACGCCCGGGGCAAGAAACTCTACATGCCCGAACGTTCCGCCACGGGCAAGAAGGACGAGCAGCTGAGCCTCGTCCTGACCCTCGACAGCCGCATCCAGCACGCCGTGGAGTCGAACCTGAAGGAGGCCGTGCTGCGGACCCGCGCGCGGGGCGGATTCATCATCGTCATGGATCCCCGCACGGGCGAGATCCTCGCCATGGCCAACAACCCCGTGTTCAACCCGAACGCCTACGCCAGCGCCGCGGCCGACAACAAGCGCAACAAGGCCATCACGGACTGCTTCGATCCGGGCTCCACCTTCAAGCCCTTCCTGGTGGCCGCCGCCATCGAGGAGGGCGTTGTGAAGGAGTCGGACCGCTTCTACTGCGAAAACGGCGCCTACCGCGTGGCCAACGCGACCTTCCACGAGGCCAACCGCAAGCGGCACGGCGTGCTCACCGTGCGGGAAATCCTGAAATACTCGAGCAACATCGGCTCCGTGAAGATCTCCGAAAAGCTGGGGCGGGAGAAGTTCCACGGCTACATCAGGAATTTCGGCTTCGGCCAGAAGACGAACATCGAGCTGCCCGGCGAAATCGCGGGCCTGCTGCGGCCCTGGCAGAACTGGACGCAGGTCGACACCTCCACGGTCGCCTTCGGCCAGGGTGTCTCCGTGACGGCCATCCAGCTCGTCTCGGCCCTGTCCGCCATCGCCAACGGCGGGCTGCTCATGCAGCCTCACATCGTGAAGAAGTTCGTCGACTCGAGCGGCGAGACGGTCCGGGAGTTCGCCCCCACGCCCGTGCGACGCGTCATCTCCGCGGAGACGGCCCGGAGGATGACCGCCATGCTGACCAACGTCGTCGGCGAACAGGGCGGCACGGGCAAGAACGCGGCGCTGGTCAACGTGGACGTGGCCGGCAAGACCGGTACGGCCCAGAAGTTCGACTTCGCGCACAAGCGCTTCTCCAGCGAGCGGGTCCGGACCTCCTTCATGGGATTTTTCCCCTCTGAGAATCCGCGCTTCGTGATGCTCGTCTCCATCGACGAGCCGCAGCTCCACAAGTGGGGCGGCGAGGCGGCGGCGCCCGTTTTCCGATCGATCTCCCAGCAGCTCATCCGCTGTTTCGAGCACGACATCGGGGAAACACCTCCCGTGCGGGAAAAAGAAATCAACGCGGGCGCCAGGATCCAACTCGTGTCGACCCCCGCGGCAATTCCGGCAACGGGCGCCGCCGAGGAAGAAGAGGCCGCCATGCCCGATTTCAGGGGGATGACGGTCCGGCAGGCCTTGAAGGCGGCCCAGGACAGGGGGCTGACCATGAATGTCACGGGCAGCGGCTGGGCCGTCAGCCAGAGACCGGCGGCGGGCAGCCCGCTCAAGGGCCACCGGTCGTGCACCGTGTCCTTCAGCACAGGGGATTGAGAGGCCGACGTGGATCTGCTTGACCTGCTTGAAAATGTCGACGTCCTGGAGGTTCACGGGACGCGGGCGCGGGAGATCGAGGGGATCTGCTACGACTCGCGCCGCTGCGGGGAGGATTCCCTGTTCGTGGCCGTCCGGGGAGCCAGGTTCGATGGACACCTCTTCGTCCCCGAGGCCGTGAGGCGCGGGGCCAGGGCCGTCGTCTACGACCGGGAGATCGCCCGGCACGCCGGGTACACCGCGGTCCGGGTGCGCGACAGCCGCCGGGCCCTCGGGGTGCTGGGCAGGAACTTCTTCGGGAACCCCTCGGGCTCGATCGGTCTCGTCGGGGTGACGGGCACCAACGGCAAGACCACCGTCACCTACCTGCTCGAGTCCATCCTGCGGGAGGCCGGCCACGAGCCCGGCGTGATCGGGACCGTGAACTACCGCTGGGGCTCCACCCTGACCGCCGCGTCGCACACGACCCCCGAGTCCTTCGAGCTGCAGCGCCTGCTGGCCGAGATCCGCGACGCCGGCGTCACCCACGTGGTCATGGAAGTCTCCTCCCACGCGCTCGAGCTGAGAAGGGTGGAGGACTGCGCGTTCGACCTCGGCGTCTTCATGAACCTCTCGCAGGACCACCTCGACTTCCACGGCACGATGGAGGCCTACTACGCCTCGAAGAAGCGGTTTTTCACGGACCTGCTCGCGGGGGAGAAGAACGGCCGCCGGCAGGGGCGGATCATCAACCTCGACGACCCCTGGGGCCGGAGGCTCGCCGGCGAGCTCGGCGCCAAGGGCCTGACGACCTTCGGCATCGACTCGATCGCCTTCGTCCAGGCCCGGGACGTGGAGTACGATCCCGGCGAGACCCGGGCGGAGATCGAAACCCCGGCAGGCACGTTTCCGATCCGGGCGCCCTTCATCGGAAAGTTCAACCTCTCGAACATCCTGGCCGCGGCGGCGGCGGCCTGCCACCTGGGGATCCCGCTGTCGGCGATCCAGCGGGGCATCGAGACCGCCAGGCCCGTCCCGGGACGCCTCGAAAAGATCAGCGCGCCGGGCGAGCCCGCCGTCTTCGTCGACTACGCCCACTCGGAGGACGCCCTGCGGGGAGTGCTGCGGAACCTTGCCCGGTTCCGCGAGGGACGGATCATCACCGTCTTCGGCTGCGGCGGGGACCGCGACCGCGGGAAGCGCCCGCTCATGGGCCGGGCCGCCGCCGAGGGGAGCGATCTCGTCGTGATCACCTCCGACAACCCCCGTTCCGAGGAGCCTCTCTCGATCATCGGCGAGATCGAGAGCGGGATCGATTCCTCCGTGATGCGGAAGACCGACCCGTCGGGCCTCGGCGCCGGCGACAGGGCCTATACGGTCGTGGCGGACCGGCGGGAGGCCATCGCCCTGGCCGTGGGGATCGCCGTCCCCGGGGACATCGTCCTCATCGCCGGCAAGGGCCACGAGGACTACCAGATCCTCGGGAACCGGACCATCGCCTTCGACGACCGGACCGTGGGCCGAGAGGCCCTGGACAGGAAGGGAGAGGGAACGCCTTGAAACCGAGCGAACTTCCCCGGTTCACGATGGAAGACGTGCTGGCGGCCACGGGCGGCACGATCCTGCGCCGCGGCCAGGCCGGGGCCTTCGACGGGGTCTCGACGGACTCGCGGAGCCTCGCAGCCGGCAGCCTCTTCGTGCCCCTGGCAGGCCCCCGGTTCGACGGGCACGACTATCTCGGCCAGGCGGCCGACGCCGGTGCCGCAGGGGTCCTCGTGGAGCGGGGCCGGGAAGGGCTGCTGAGGGATCTCCCCGCGAAGACGGCGGCCGTCTCCGTTCCGGACACGCTCAGGGCGCTGGGGGACCTAGCCCGGCACTGGCGGGCCCGGTTCGACATCCCCGTCGTCGCCGTCACGGGGAGCACCGGCAAGACCACGACGAAGGAGATGGCGGCCGCCATCATGGGGCAGGAGAAGAATCTGCTCAAGAACGAGGGCAACCTCAACAACCTCGTGGGGCTCCCCCTGACGATCTTCCGGATGAACGGGGCCCACGAGGCCGCCGTCCTCGAGATGGGCACGAACCGGCGAGGCGAGATCGCCCGCCTCACCGAGATCGCCGCACCCACCGTGGGCCTCGTCACCAACGTGGGGCCGGCCCACCTCGAGGGGCTCGAGTCCATCGAGACGATCCGGGAGGAAAAAGGGGACCTCTTCCGCGTCATGGACGGCCACGGCACGGCGGTCATCAACCTCGACGACGCGCTGCTCGCCCCCTGGACGCAAACGTGGACGGGAAAGAGGATCACCTTCGGGATCGACGCCGATGCCGACGTGACGGCCTCCCGCATCGCCCACGAGGCCGAGAGGGGCACCGTGTTCACGCTCCTGGCGTTCGGGGCCTCGCGGGAGATCCTGCTGCCGGTGCTGGGGTTCCACAACGTCTCGAACGCCCTGGCCGCGACGGCCGCGGCGCTAGCCGCGGGGTTCGGCTTCGACACGGTCTGCCGGGGACTCATGGCCTTCCGGCCCGTGGAAGGGCGCATGGAGGTCTGGCGGCTGAAAAACGGCGCCTGTCTCATCGACGACACCTACAACGCCAATCCCGCCTCCGTCGCGGCGGCCCTCAGGACCCTGCAGGGGCTCAAGGGCGAGTGCAGGAGCACGGTCATCCTGGGCGACATGCTCGAACTGGGCGACGAGGCGGAGCGCTACCACGAGGAGATGGGCCGGACCGTGGCCGACACCGGGGTCGGGAAGGTCTACCTCCGGGGAGATTTCGCCAGGGCGACGGCCAAGGGGGCCCTGAAGCGGGGAATGAAGGGCGACCAGGTACTCGTCGACCTTTCCACCGAGGAGACGGTGGCCCACCTGAAGGCCTGCCTCAAGGCAGGCGACTGGGTCCTCGTCAAGGGCTCGCGGAAGATGAAAATGGAAGAAATCGTCCGGGCGATCCTGGACGCGATCGGGGTTGCAAAGTGAAAAGATCCTGTGATAGGGATACGACCTCAATCTGTAGGGGCGGGACGCCCCGGGATCCCCAACTGCTTGTGCAACGGGTTGGGGTTTTGTGTTTTGGAGATCTGCCGGAGTGATCTATCACCTGCTGTATCCGCTTCACGAGACCATCTCGTACTTCAACGTGTTCCGCTACATCACGTTCCGGACGATCTATGCGTCCATCACGGCCCTCGCCATCTGCTTCGTCGTCGGCCCCTGGCTCATCCGCAAGCTCGAGTCGCTGCAGATCGGACAGTCCATCCGCGAGGACGGCCCCGACACGCACCAGTCCAAGTCGGGCACGCCCACCATGGGCGGCATCATGATTATCTTCGCCGTGGTGGTCTCGACGCTGCTGTGGGCGAACCTGACCAACGACTTCGTCTGGATGCTCGTGGCCGTCACCGTCGGCTTCGGCCTCATCGGTTTCTTCGACGATTTCCGCAAGCTCACGAAGCGCAACAGCAAGGGAATCCCGGGGCGGACGCGGCTCATCCTGGAATTTGTCATTGCCCTGTTCATCGGGATCATCCTCTACCTCAAGCCCAACTTCAGCGAGGCGATCACGATCCCTTTCTTCAAGACCATGCTGCCCGACCTGGGCTGGGGGTATGTCCTCTTCACGGCCTTCGTGATCGTCGGGGCGGCCAACGCGGTGAATCTCACAGACGGCCTGGACGGCCTGGCCCTCGGGCCCGCGCTGATCTGTTTCATCACGTACCTGCTCTTCGCCTACTTCGCCGGCAACGCGAGGATCTCGGGCTACCTGCAGATCCCCTACGTGCCGGGGACGGGCGAGCTGTCCGTCTTCTGCGGGGCCATGGTGGGGGCCTGCCTGGGGTTTCTGTGGTACAACACCTACCCGGCGCAGATCTTCATGGGCGACGTGGGGTCGCTCTCCCTGGGCGGGGCCCTGGGGACGCTCGCCATCGTGACCAAGCAGGAACTCCTGCTCGCGATCGTGGGCGGGGTCTTCGTCCTGGAGACCGTATCGGTCATCTTCCAGGTGGGCTGGTTCAAGATCTCCAACGGAAAGCGCATCTTCCGCATGGCGCCCATCCACCACCATTTCGAACTGAAGGGGTGGGCGGAACCCAAGGTGATCGTCCGGTTCTGGATCATCTCGATCATCCTGGCCCTCGTGGCCATCAGTACGCTGAAGCTGAGGTAGGAGCGCATTGTGGAGCTGAAGGGCAGGAACATTCTCGTCATCGGCCTCGGCAAAACGGGGATCGCCGCGGCACGCTTCGCGGTCGAGCGGGGCGCCTCCGTGACCGTGGCCGACGAGAAGCCCGCCTCCGAACTGCGGGAGGCGATCGGATCCTTGACGGGACTGCCGCTTCGCCTGTTCACGGGCGGCGCGGATCCGGCGCTCGCCGCCGGCCGGGACCTCGTCGTGCCTTCGCCCGGGGTGCCGCCCTTCAACCCCCTGATCCTCGAGGCGGAGCGGCGGGGCATCCCCGTCGTGAGCGAGACCGAGCTGGCCTTCCGGTTCCTCCGGGTGCCCGTGATCGCCATCACCGGGACCAACGGCAAGACGACGGTGACGGCCCTGGTCGGCCACATCCTCGGCAAGGCGGGCAAGCGGGCCTTCGTGGGGGGCAACATCGGCAACCCGCTCGCGGGCTACGTCGGCGGGCCGCAGGACGACGACTGGGCCGTCCTCGAGCTGAGCAGCTTCCAGCTGCAGCGCATCGAGACGTTCCGGGCGCGGGTGGCGGTGCTCCTCAACAGGGCGCCCGATCACCTGGACTACCACGCCGATTACGCGGAGTACTGCCGGGCCAAGGAGCGGATCTTCGAGAACCAGCAGCCGGGCGACCTGGCCGTCCTCAACGCCGATGAGCCCGGTTCGGTTGCCCTGGCGGGACGGCTCAAGGCCCGCGTGGCGTTCTTCAGCTCCACGGGCGTGCCCGGCGAGGGGATGGGCCTGCGGGAAGGGACGATCGTCTGCCGCGCGGGCGGCCGCGAGGTCGAGACCTACCCCCTGTCGATGATCCGGCTCCCCGGGCGGCACAACGCGGAAAACGTCATGGCCGCCGTGATGGCCGCCCGGTACGCAGGCTGCGCGCCCGGCGCGATCGCCGGGGCCGTCGAGAGCTTCAGGGGACTTGCCCACCGGATCGAGTTTGCCGGGGAAAAGAGCGGCGTGGCCTTCTACGACGACTCGAAGGGAACGAACGTGAGCGCCGTGGCGCGGGCCCTCGAGGCCTTCGAGGCGCCCGTCATCCTGCTTCTGGGAGGGCGCGACAAGAACGGGGATTTTGAGACCCTCGAGCCGTTCATCCGCCGGCGCGTCAAGGCGTTGGTCCTGTTCGGCGAGGCCCGCGGGCGCATCGGCGAGAGAATCGGGGGCGTCGTGAAGACCGAGACGGCGGTCACGATGGGTGAGGCCGTCCGCACGGCCTACGCCGGCGCCGCTCCCGGCGACGTGGTGCTGCTCTCGCCGGGATGCGCGAGTTTCGATGAGTTCCGGAGCTATGCCCACCGGGGCGACGTGTTCAAGGAAACCGTGGACCGGCTGGAAGACCGGGAAACGGCGGCGCGGAGGAACTGAGTCCCATGCAGATGCCCGCGAGGGGAAGACGGCCCGATTTCATCCTGCTCTTCATCGTGCTCGTGCTGATCGCCTTCGGCACCGTGATGATCTACAGCTCGAGCTACATGCTCGCCCTGCAGAAGTACAACGACGGGTATTTCTTCCTCAAGAAGCAGCTCTTTTTTCTGGTGATCGGACTCGCGGCCATGTTCGCGCTCATGAGGATGCCCTACACGTGGCTGCGCAGGGTGGCCTACGCGGGCATGGCGGTCTCCCTGGTTCTCCTGGCCGCGATCTTCATCCCCGGCATCGGCGTGACGAAAGGCGGGGCCAGGCGATGGCTCAACCTGGGGATTTTCACCTTCCAGGCGGCCGAGCTGGTGAAGGTTGCCGTCGTGGTCTTTCTGGCCCACTACCTGACGCGCAAATCGGCCCATATCCAGGAGTTCCGGAAGGGGTTCCTCGTGCCGCTGGCCGTCGTGATGGTCCCCGTGGCGTTCATCGTGAAGCAGCCCGACTTCGGGTCGGCCGTGCTGATCATGGCCGTGGCCCTGTCGGTGCTCTACATCGCGGGGACGCGCGTCCGCTACCTCGCCGGCTCGGTGCTCGCCCTCGTCCCCGTGGCGGTGTCCCTCGTCATGATGAAGGGGTACCGGATGGACCGCTGGAACACCTTCCTCGATCCCTGGAAGGACCCGCAGCACAAGGGGTTCCAGATCATCCAGTCCTTCCTGTCCTTCGGCTCGGGCGGGCCCTTCGGCGTGGGCCTGGGCGACGGGATGCAGAAACTCTTCTACCTGCCCGAGCCGCACACGGACTTCATCCTCTCCATCATCGCCGAGGAGAGCGGCTTCATCGGGATCTGCGCGGTCATCGTGCTCTTCGGGCTGCTGATCTTCCGGGGCTTCGTGATCGCCTTCCGCGTGCAGGACAGCTTCGGGAGCCTCCTGGCCTCGGGGATCACGATCCTGCTGGCGATGGAGGCCTTCATCAACATCGCCGGCGTGATGGGGCTGATCCCCACGAAGGGCATGGCCCTGCCCTTCCTGTCCTACGGGGGCACGTCGCTCATCGTGAGCTGCATGGCCGTGGGGATCCTGTTAAACCTGTCGACGCACCAGAAGTCGACACCCAGGGGGACCGTGGCGTGAGGATCGCGATCGCGGGAGGAGGAACGGGAGGACACCTCTTCCCCGGGGTGGCGATCGCGGAAGAGTTCCGCAGGCGCGACCGCGATGCCCGTGTTCTTTTCATCGGGACGAACCGGGGGCTGGAGGCCCGGGTGCTCCCCGGGATCGGCTTCGACCTGGCCACGCTCGACGTCGAGGGGATCAAGGGGCGGGGCTTCGCGCGGTCCGCCGCGGCCCTGGCGAAGATCCCGCGGAGCCTGCTCCAGTCGAGGCGGATCATCGGCCGCTTTGCCCCGGACATCGTGATCGGCGTGGGGGGCTACGCCTCGGGACCGGCCGTTCTGGCGGCCCGCTTCATGGGCCTGCCCACGGCGATCGCCGAGCAGAACGCCATCCCGGGCGAGACAAACAGGGTCCTCGGAAAGTTCGCGGACCGCATCTTCGTGAGTTTCCCCGAGACGGCGCGGTGGTTTCGCGCCGACCGGGTCCGGGTCACGGGAAACCCGATCCGGGCCGCCATCGCCGGGGGAACGCGTCGGAGCCGGAAGCCGGGCGAGCCGTTTACGGTCCTCGTCTTCGGCGGGAGCCAGGGCGCGCACCGGATCAACCTGGCGGTTCTGGAGGCGCTGCCGCACCTGGCGGACATGAAGGAACGGCTGCGGATCATCCACCAGACAGGGGAGGACGACCTGGAAACGGTGAAAAAGGGATACGGCGAGCATTCGATGGAGGCCGAGGTGCTGCCCTTCATCACGGACATGGCCTCGGCCTACGGAAATGCCGACCTGCTCGTCTGCAGGGCGGGGGCCACGTCGATCGCCGAGATTACGGCAAGCGGAAAGGCGGCGTTGCTGATCCCCTTCCCCCATGCCGTAAACGATCACCAGACGAAAAACGCCGAACTCCTTGTCAACAGGGGCGCAGCCGAAATGATCCCCGAGAGGGACCTCTCGGGAGAACGCCTCTCGGGGGTCATCCGGCGGCTCGCGGGGAACCCGGCGGCCGTCGGGGACATGGAGCGCAGGGCGGCAGGGCTCGGCAACGCCCGGGCCGCGGCGGACATCGTGGATGAATGCCTGGATCTGGTGCTTCGCACCAGATCCAGGGCATAAGGCAGAAGGCGAAAGGCAATGGGCTTTGAACAAACGACAGTCTTTCTCTACTCAGCTCTTTGCCATTTGCCGTAAACAAACCCTCGACCGGCCTCTGGCTGAAAAGAAGGCAGCATGCGGAACGGGTATCGCAGAGACCTGATGAAGAGGAAAGTCGGGCGGATCCACTTCGTGGGGATCGGGGGGATCGGCATGAGCGGGATCGCCGAGGTGCTTCTCAACCTGGGCTACTCCGTGAGCGGCTCCGACCTGATGGAGTCGGACACGACGCAGCGGCTCTCCACCCTGGGGGCCCGCATCCACTACGGCCACCGGGAGTCGAACCTCGAGACGGCCGACGTGGTCGTGACCTCCACGGCCGTCAAGGCAGACAACCCCGAGGTCCGGGAGGCCCACCGCCGCAACATCCCCGTCATCCCCCGCGCCGAGATGCTGGCGGAGCTTCTCAAGATGAAGCTCTCCGTCGCCGTCTCGGGCATGCACGGCAAGACGACGACGACCTCCATGGTCTCCACGATCCTCGCCCACGGGGGGCTCGACCCCACGATGGTCATCGGCGGCAAGCTCTCCTCGATCGGCAGCAACGCGCGCCTGGGCGACGGGGAGGTCATCGTGGCCGAGGCCGAAGAGAGCGACGGCTCCTTCCTGAAGCTCTCCCCCACGATCGCTGTCGTCACCAACATCGACCGCGAGCACCTGGACTACTACCGGGACATCGACGACATCAAGGAGGCCTTCGTCCGCTTCGCCAACATGGTGCCCTTCTACGGGGTGACGATCCTGTGCGTCGATGACGCCCACGTCCGGGAGATCTTCCCGCGGATCAAGCGGCGCACGATCACCTACGGGCTTTCCGACGGGGCCGACTACCGGGCGAAGAACATCTCCCTCGAGGGCCCCGAGTCGCGCTACACGCTCTACCACAAGGGGGTGCGCCTGGGTGAGATCACGCTGCGCGTGCCGGGACTCTTCAACGTACTCAACTCCATGGCGGCCTTCGCCGTGGCGCGGGAGCTCGACATGGAGGTCGACGTGGCCCGCGCGGGGCTGAACGCCTACCGCGGCGTGCAGCGGCGCCTCGAGGTGAAGGGCGAGGCCAACGGCGTCACGGTCGTCGACGACTACGGCCATCACCCCACGGAGATCCTGGCCACGCTGAAGGCCGCGCGGCAGCTCTGGAAGGGGCGCCTCATCGTCGTCTTCCAGCCGCACCGCTACACGCGCACGCGGGCCCTGTACAAGGAGTTCCTCACGTGCTTTCCCGACGCGGACGAACTGGTCCTGATGGACATCTACCCCGCGAGCGAGACGCCCATCGAGGGGGTGACGTCGTTCAACCTCTTCAAGGGAATCGAGGCCGTGGGCCACCGCAGTGTGCGGCACATCCCGTCGGCCGACGGGATCGTGAGCCACCTTCTCGAGATCGCCCGGCCCGGCGACGTGATCATCACCCAGGGCGCGGGCAACGTCTGGAGGGTGGGGATGGAGTTTCTGAGAAAGGCAAAGGAGGAGAAGGCAGACCGCTGAGGCGGGCGGGGCGACCCCTCCGCGCCGTCCCCCCGGCGGCTGCCGTCCCTTTCTGAAAGGACAGAAGGTAAGAGGGTAAGACGGTTTGAGGGTAAGAAAAAGATGTTCTCGATTTCTTTCTTACCTTCTCACCTTCTCAACCTCTCCCCTTCGCGAGATAGAAGAGGCAGCGCGACCGTCATGCACGAGCCGGAATGGAGAAAACAGCTGAGGGAACTCGCCACGGGCACCGTGCTCTTCGACGAGCGCATGGACCGCCACACCTCCATCGGCGTGGGGGGGCCGGCCGATGCGCTCGTCGTCCCGGAAAGCACGGCCGAGTTGGGCCGGCTCGTCGCCCTGTTGCGCGCCGGGGGCATCCCCGTCTTCTTCGTAGGCAACGGAACGAACCTCATCGTCCGCGACGGCGGGTTCCGGGGCGTCATCGTCGTCACGAAGGGCCTCCGCTCCGTCCGCCTCGAACCGCGCGGGGAAGGTCGGGCGGCCATCCACGCCGCGGCGGGCGCGGCACTGGCCGAGGTGGTCGCCCTCTCGGCCCGGGAGGGGCTCGCGGGCATGGAGTTCTGCGCCGGCATCCCCGGCAGCGTCGGCGGCGGCATCCGCATGAATGCGGGGGCGTACGGAAGCGAATTGAAGGACGTCCTCGAGTCGGTAGATCTCCTCAACGGCGGGGGGTCCTTCAGGCGCTGCACGCGTTCCGCCCTGCAGTTCGAGTACCGCCACCTCGCCCTGCCCGAAGGGGCCTGTGTCCTCGGCGGGGTGTTCGACCTCGCCCGCGGCGACCGCGGGGCCATCGAGGGACGCATCCGGGGCATCCTGGGGACCCGGTCGGGCAAGCACCCGCTTCAGCACCGCAGCGCCGGCTCCGTCTTCAAGAACCCCCGGGGGATGCCCGCGGGGCGGATCATCGACGAGGCGGGCCTCAAGGGGCTGACCCTCGGCGGGGCCCGGGTCTCGGAGATGCACGGCAACTTCATCGTGAACCTCGGTAGCGCCACGGCCCGGGACATCATCGGCCTCATCGGGCTCGTGCGGGAACGGGTGCGCGAAAAGACGGGAATCGATCTCGAGCCCGAAGTGAAGATCATCGGGGAGGAGTGAGTTGAGGCGATCGGTCCGTTCCACCGTCGAAACCAGGGTGAACCGGGTGCGCCGGCGATCGAGGCGGATTCTCGTCGAGATCGGCAAGACGGTGCTGCTGACGGCCTGCGTCGCCGTGGTGGCCTCGATGCTCATCTTCGCCTACAACTTCGTCATCGTGTCGCCCTACTTCCAGATGAAGGAGACACTGGTCAGGGGAACCGAGCGGCTGCAGACCGACGCCGTCGTCGAGCTCACGGGCCTCAGGCCGTCCCAGAACATCCTCATGACGAACCTGGGCGCCGTGGCCCGCAAGGTCAAGGCCAACCCCTGGGTGAAGGACGTTTCCGTGCGGCGCGACTTCCCCGACCGGCTCGTCATCGAGGTCACGGAGCGAAAGCCCGCGGCCCTCGTGGAGAGGGGCGATGGCCTGTACTTCATCGAGCGTGACGGCACGGCCTTCGAAAAAATCACAGCGGGCGAAAAGACGGACCTTCCCGTGCTCACGGGGTTCTACCGCAAGGGAGTCGAGAACCGGGAAATGATCCTCAAGTCGCTCGAACTGCTCGACTTCATGGCCTCCTACACGGAGGTCCCCGAGATCCGCCACGTCTCCGAGATCCACGGCGACGACCTCTTCGGCCTGTCGCTGTTCGCCGAGGGGCTCTGCCTGAAGCTGGGGTTCGGGGACTTCGATGCGAAGCTCAGGCGCCTCAAGCCGGTGCTGGCGGACCTGGCGAGACGGAACCTCTCGGGACACTTCATCATCGACCTCAACAACCCCGGGAAGGTGACGGTCCAGCATCGGGAGTTCCGCGTGCCGGTGAAGGTAACGGGCGGCGTGAGGGCGTGACGGAGAAGAGGGCGAGACGGTGAGAGGGTAAGAACGTTGGAGAACGGCACGGCGGGCGGATAGCGCGGCACGGTCCACCCGGGGGCCGGCAGTCACAGGAGTGAAGGAATGGCGAAGAAGATCAACATCGTGACGGGGCTCGACATCGGGACGACGAAGGTGACCGCCGTTGTGGCCGAACTGACCAACACCGGCATCGACATCATCGGGCTGGGCTCCCACCCCACGGAAGGGCTTCGCAAGGGGGTCGTCGTCAACATCGACAGCACCGTCGAGTCGATCAGGAAGGCCGTCGAGGAGGCCGAGTTCATGTCCGGGGTCGAGATCAGCAGCGTGTTCACCGGGATCTCCGGCAGCCACATCAAGGGCATGAACAGCCACGGCATTGTGGCCGTCCAGGGCCGCGAGGTCGAGGAGGCGGACGTGCGGCGCGCCATCGATGCCGCCCGGGCCATCAGCATTCCGCTGGACCGCGAGATCCTTCACGTCCTGCCCCAGCACTACATTGTCGACGAGCAGGAGGGGGTCAAGAACCCCGTGGGAATGGCCGGGGTGAGGCTCGAGGCAAAGGTCCACGTCGTGACGGGAGCCACGGCCTCGACGCAGAACATCGTCAAGAGCGTAAACCGCGTGGGCCTTGACATCGACGAGATCGTCCTGGAGCAGCTCGCCACGGCCGAGGCGGTGCTCTCGGCCGACGAGAAGGAGCTCGGCGTCGCCCTTGTCGACATCGGCGGCGGCACGACGGACATCGCCGTCTACCGCGAGGGCAGCATCAAGCACACGGCGATCCTTCCCATCGGCGGTCACTACCTGACCAACGACATCTCCATCGGGCTGCGCACCCCCGTCACCGAGGCGGAAAAGATGAAGATCAAGTTCGGCTGCGCCAATACCTTCATGATCCCCCAGAGCGAAACCATCGAGGTGCCCAGCGTGGGAGGCCGGGAGGCCCGAAAGGTGTCGCGACAGATCCTGGGCGAGATCATCGAGCCGCGCATGGAGGAGATCTTTTCGCTCGTCAACAAGGAATTCGTGAAGGCGGGCTGCGAGGACCGGCTCACGGCGGGAATCGTGATCACGGGCGGCACCGCCCTGCTTTCGGGGATCGCGGAGCTCGCCGAGCGGATCTTCCAGATGCCCGTGCGGAAGGGCTTTCCCATGGGGGTCAGCGGTCTGACGGACATCATCAACAGCCCCCTGCACGCCACGGCCGCGGGGCTCGTGGTTTACGGCAGCAGGAGGGTCGCGCGCCGGGGCACCCGGGGCGGCGGCGGGTGGTGGGGACGGTCCTCGAAGAAAATCAAGAAGTGGTTTTCCGAATTCTTCTAACGGGAGGAAGACGTATGTTTGAACTACTGGATGGAGGGACGTCGTCCAGCGGGACGGCCCGGATCAAGGTGGTCGGCATCGGCGGAGGGGGCGGCAACGCCCTGAACACCATGATCCACTGCAACCTGCTGGGGGTCGATTTCATCGCGGCCAACACGGACGCCCAGGCCCTGAGGGCGTCGCTTGCGCCCATCAAGGTCCAGCTCGGAAACGACGTGACGCGCGGCCTCGGCGCGGGCTCCGACCCCGAGGTCGGCAAGCGTGCGGCCATCGAGACCATGGACTCCGTCAAGACGGCGCTGGCCGGGGCGGACATGGTCTTCATCACCTGCGGCCTCGGAGGCGGCACGGGGACAGGAGGGGCGCCCATCATCGCCGAGATCGCCAAGAGCATAGGCGCGCTGACGGTGGCTGTCGTCACCAAACCCTTCCTCTTCGAGGGGAAGAAGCGCGAGCGGCAGGCCGAGGAGGGGCTCGCGGAGCTCAAGAAGATCGTCGACACCCTCATCGTGATCCCGAACCAGCGCCTGCTGGGCCTGGGCGGCAAGACGATGTCGCTGCTCGAGGCCTTCAAGAAGGCCGACGAGATCCTTTTCCACGCCGTGAAGGGCATCTCGGACCTCATCATGGTGCCCGGCCTCATCAACCTGGATTTCGCCGACGTGCGGAGCATCATGAGCGAGATGGGGCTTGCCCTCATGGGAACGGGCATCGCCAGCGGAGAGAACCGCGCCGTCGAGGCGGCCCAGCGCGCCATCTCGTCGCCCCTGCTGGAGGACAACTCCATCCAGGGCGCCCGCGGCGTGCTGCTGAACATCACGGCGGGGCCCGACATCACCCTCTTCGAGGTGAGCGAGGCCTCCGGCCTGATCCAGGCCGAGGCCGACGAGGAGGCCAACATCATCTTCGGCACCGTGATCGACGAGGCGATGGGCGACGAGATCCGGATCACCGTCATCGCCACCGGCTTCGAGCAGGGCGGCAAGAAGCGGCAGAACGCCGCCAACGTCTCGCACCTCAGCAGCTACCGCCAGCGCGAGGACCTGGCCACGCCGGCCTTCCTCCGCAAGGACAGGGAAAAGGCCGCGACGGCGGCCCAGGCCGTCATCAGGATGGGCGACGACGAAGAGGACACGAACCTCGAGATCCCCACGTTTCTGAGGAGGCAGGCGGACTAGCATGGCCGGGAGGCACAGACAGGGCAGGCCCTCCCTCCTTTCGAAAGAAGAAGGCTGTGTGACGGCGCCCTGGCGGCAACGGCTCCGCATCGCGCTGGCCTACCCGAACCGTTACCGGGCGGGCATGTCGAACCTGGGCTTCCAGGCGCTCTATGCCCTGTTCAATGCCACCCCCTCTTTTCTCTGCGAGAGAGTCTTCCTTCCGGCCCCCGGGGTCGAAGAGAGCTTCCCCCCGGGGTCGACTCCCCTTACGAGCCTCGAGTCGGGACGCCCGTTGGGCGACTTCGACCTGGTCGCCTTCTCCGTCTCCTTCGAGAACGACTACCCGAACATCCTCGCCATGCTCGGGATGGGACGCATCCCGCTCGCCGCCGCCGACCGCGGCGAACGGGACCCCCTCGTCATCGGGGGCGGCATCTCCGTGATCCTCAACCCGGAGCCGCTTGCCCCCTTCTTCGACCTGTTCCTCCTGGGGGAAGCCGAGGATATGGTCCCCGAGTTCCTCGAGCGCTACAGGTCCCTCCAGGCCGCCGGGGCGGCCCGCGGGGCGCTCCTCGCCGACATCCAGCGCAGCGTCGAGGGCGCCTATGTGCCTCGATGCTACGGCGTCGGCTACGGGGCCGGACAGCGCATCGACTCCTTCCGGCCCGTCGACCCGGCATTCCCGGCAAGAATCCGCGTGCGGCAGGCCGGGCAGATCGATGCGTTCCGGACCTGCCAGGTCATCACCACGCCGGAGACGGAATTCGCCGACCTGTTCCTCGTCGAGGTGAGCCGGGGCTGTGCCAGGGGGTGCCGGTTCTGCCCCGCGGGGTTCGCGTACCGGCCGGCCCGCTTCCGCAGGCCCGCGGCCCTGGAGGGTCCCTTCGAGGAGGGACTCCGCAGGAAAGGGCGCATCGGCCTGCTCGGCACGGCCGTCTCCGATCACCCCCGGCTCACCGAGCTGTGTCGCAGGATCCTCGAGACCGGCGGCGGTTTCTCCATCGGATCGCTCCGGATCGACCGGATCACGGGCGAGTTGGCGGGGCTTCTTGCCGCCGCGGGAGTGGAGACGGTGTCGCTTGCTCCCGAGGCCGGCACCCAGCGGCTGCGCGACGTCATCCGCAAGGGGGTCACGGAGGAACAGATCTTCCGGGCCGTGGAGAACCTGATCGGACAGGGCATCGTGAACCTTCGGCTCTACTTCATGGTCGGGCTCCCCACGGAAGAGGAGGAGGACATCGACGCCATCGCGGACCTCGTCCGCCGGATCGGACACCATGCCGTCAAGACCACGAAGGGCACCCGCCGCTTCCGCCGTCTGACCCTGAGCGTCAACCAGTTCATCCCCAAGCCTGCCACTCCCTTCCAGTGGCTGCCGCTGGCCGACACGGGACTCGTCCGGAGGCGGATCGAAGCGATCAAGCGGGCCCTCGGGAAGGAGCGCGCCGTGAACGTCATTCACGACCTTCCCAAGTGGAACTATGTCCAGGCGCTGCTGTCGCTGGGCGACCGGCGCGTGGGCGAGATCCTGCTTGCGGTCCACGCAAACGGCGGAAACTGGCCCCAGGCCCTCAAGGCCGTCAACGTCAACGCCGACTACTACGTCTACCGCGAGAAGGAGCCCGGCGAGATTCTTCCCTGGGACTTCATCGACCGCGGGGTGAGCCGGGAGTGTCTCCTCGAGGAGTACAGGAAGGCGATGTTCCGCGGTTGACGGGGGCTCGCGTCCGGACGTATAGTACATACGCATTCCGCATGAAGGGAAAAACCATGGACAAATCCCCTCTCTATTTTGCCTACTCGTCCGACATCAACGAGAAGAGCCTCGTCAAGTGGTGCGAGAAGAACGGGTACGACTACCCGATGAAGGCCAAGGTGGCCAACGCCTGGCTGCCCGACCATGAGCTCATCTTCAACTACCGCGAGAGGGAGAACCGGGGGCGGGTCACGAACCTCCGGCGCCGTTTTGGCCAGGCCGTGCCGGGCGTGCTCTTCGAGGTCAAGCCCGGCGGCTGGAAGGCCATCGAGGCCAAGAAACTCGTGCCCCGGTGCTACCGGCCTTTCGACGCGATCGTGCTGACCGAGGACGGCCGGCAGAGGGAGGCCGTTGCCTACCGGGTCTTTGCAGACCGCATTGCCGGGACCTTCTACCCGCCGCGCCTGGACTATGCGGCAGCCCTGCGGGACGGACTGCTCGCCCACGGTCTTGATGACCGGATGCTCGCGGCCGTCGCCGCCGGGCGGGAGGCCCCCTGGAGCATCGACCACATCTTCGTCTACGGCACGCTCATGAAGGGCTTTGCGCGGCACCACCTGCTCGAGGCCTGGGCTCACCCCATGACCCGGCAGGAAGCCCGGGCGCCCGGGATCCTTTTCGACTCCCGAAAGGGCTACCCATGCCTGATCCCGGCCAGGGGGGAGGGACGGGTCGTGAAGGGGGAGCTCTACCGTCTCCAGGACAACCGCCAGGCCTTCGAGATGCTCGACATCGTCGAGGACTTCCGGGGATACGGCGACGCCCGATCCGAATTCCGCCGGGCCATCGTTCGCGCGGAAGCGGGAGGGACAAGCCTGCCGGCCTGGGCCTACCTATACGGCAAGCCGACGGCAACGTTCGATATCATCGAGTCCGGAGACTGGAAGAACAGGCCTTTCCTGGCTTGAGGATGCCCCGGGAAAGGAAGCGGGGTGCGGGACCCGGCGGCGGGCCCCTCTGACTTCGGCGGATGCGAAAAACCCGCCGGACAGGTAAACCGGAACACCCCGCCGGGGGCAAACCCCGGCCGGGGTGTTCCTTCAAAGCTTCATGGTGCCCTGGAGAGGCGGATTACGTTTCCTGGAACCGATACCAGAGGAAGACCGCGCCGCAGAACAGGACAAAGGCCAACATGGGATGGCCGACGAACTCGTCGAGCTTGCCAAAGGCTGCCCCAATGCAGATCAGGATCACGGAGACAACAAAGAGAAGTTCGACGAGAACCTTCACGGGAGACGGATACTGGCTGTTCATAGCGCACCTCCCTGTGTCGTAGTATCTCTTCTGTCCTTTGCATTTGCAAGAACGATGCCCTCTTCTCCACTTGATTCTTTTTTCTTGTTCCCTCTGTGATCTGCCCCGGCACAGGCACTCCCGCCTGTACGTCCCGCCCGTTCACCCGGATCGAACCGTTCCGGAACGACTCATGAAAAAGTATGAAATGCACTTTTCCATTTCGCACTACTACAAATAATGTAGTCCGATCTTCATCGCCTGTAAATACCCCGCTGAAAAATGCCCCATTCCGCACGGTCGCATCGAGCCGGATGCCGGCGCCGGATCAGCTGCGGCAGAAATCCTGCGTCAGGAACAACGACGAGACAGGGGGAAGTGTCCCCTGCAGCGGATGGAGCCTACTGCGCCGTATTTCTTGTCTATTTATCACGATTCTTGCATGCGCTCTCCAACGGTGCGGTGCCATTATGCGCCCGAATCGGGTAGCCTGAACGGGTTGCCGGGGTGGGAATGCGAATCGGTCGTTACCTGCTTCTGATCATCCTCTTCGTCGGCTTCTTCATCGTCTTCGGAAACCGGGGGCTGCTGGACAACCAGCGCCTGAAGGACAAACTCGCCGATCTGCGGGCCGAGAATGCCCGGCTCGAGGCGGTGAACAACGGCCTGAAGCGCGAGGCGGTCCTCGTCCGCGAGGAGTCGAGGTACATCGAATCCGTCGCCCGGCAGGAACTCGGCATGGTGAAGCAGGGGGATCTTGTCTACCGGTTCATGGAGCCGGCGGGAAAGAAGGATGAGCCGTCGCCGGACGGCGACAAGCCGTCCAGCAAAGCCGGAAACGGGTCTGCCGTCCTTCCGGGTTCGCCGATTTAGTCCGTTTCCAGGGCCCAGCAAGACATTCATGTCCCCTTTCGCCCCGTGCGCCCAACCCCGCCTTCAGACCTCTTTCGCTTCGTCGACGACCTCCCGTCGGCAAGCCCGTCCCCCGGCCCGGGAAAAAAAACCGGAGGCAATCGGTCTCTCCTGCAGGGTCACCCCGCCGGTTGCCCCCGGTCGATGGTTCAGGAAAAGCCTCCCGGGGCCGCCCAGGCGGCTGGACCGCGCGGCTTGACGATCGCCGGAGGCAATTTTTCGTTGAAGTTCGTCCTCATCGAGACTATGATGAACGCAACGCAGGAAATCCGAGAGAGGAGGCGTGGACATGCTCGTAAAAGTGCTGATCAAACGCAAGGTCAAGCAGGAAAAGGAAGCGGCTCTTCTGGATCTCATTACACAACTGCGGACACTGGCATCGAAGCAGCCGGGCTACATCTCCGGCGAGACGCTGCGCAGTGCGGACAACCCCGAGGAGTATCTCGTTATCAGCACCTGGCAGGCAGTGGACGACTGGAAGAAGTGGTTCAAGAGCAAGCAGCGCGCGTCGCTCCAGGACAAGATCGACGAGATCCTGGGCAAGAAAACAGCCTACGAGGTTTATCAGTACCCCGAAAAATCGGTCTCGCTCCGCAAATTCAAGGGCTACGAGGGCGGCTGATTCCGCGGCCATGGAACGCTCTGCAACAGGCGCCCTGACCGCCGTTCCCGGATGTCTGGCCGAGGGCCTCCAGGCGATGGGCAACTCTTTCTTCACCCTCTACTTCGTCCGGGGCAGGACGGGGTCGGCCCTCATCGACACGGGAATTTCCGCCATGGCCGACGGGGTCATCGGCCAGCTGGATGCGCTCGGGGTGCGGCCGGACACCCTCATCGTCACCCATCCGCATCCGGATCACATCAACGGCCTCGCGGCCCTCCGGGAGCGCTTCCCCGAGGCCCGTGTCGTCATCGGGCCCGGCGCGGCAGAGTTTCTGGCCCATCCGAAGACGGCGGCCTCACTTGTGGCCGAAGACCGCTTCATGTCGGACTTTCTGGCCTCACGGGGCCTGAAGCCCGGACGGCCCCCCATCGAGCGGCCGCCATCCGTCGACGGGGCCGCCGTCGTGCGAGACGGCGAAATGCTGGAGTTGGGCGGGCTGACCATCCGGTTTCTCCACGTCGGGGGGCACGCCGTAGGAAACATCCTCGTTCACGTCCCGGAGCTGGGCGCCCTGATGGTCTCCGACAGCCTGGGGTTCCGCATCCCGAGCATCGGGTTCTTCCCCATCTTCTTCACGGGTTATGCGGATTACATGGCCGCCATCGACCGCCTGGAAGCCCTCGAGCCCCGAATCCTCTGCCTGGCCCACCAGGGGCCGCTTGTGGGGGAAGATGCGCGCAAGGCGTTCCGGGATGCCCGGAAGGCGGCCCGGTCGCTCCGCGATGAAATCAGCAACGACCCGCGCGACGAAGACGCGCTGATCCGGAACCTTTACCGCCGCTTTTACCGCGACGAACTGGCCCTGTACACGCCCGACAACATCATCGCCTGCTGCCGCCTGGTAATCCGCAGGAGCAGGGCCTGAAACGGCTCTCTCCCGCCTGTTTCGTCCTGTCGTCCGTCCGGTCGGAACGCGGCTCGCGGCCGGAGTCCGGATCAGGGGGCTGAGTCCCCATTTCGCCGGTCACAGATCGCCGGACGCAGGTCCCCCCGGGTGGTGCGGCCCAAGGGGGAGAAGGAAGAAAGGAAGAAAGGAGAAGATTGAAACGCTGCCGACCGGAGCAGGGGTTGAAACGGCACGGGTCCGTCCGGGAGGGAGAAATCCCGGGTTTCCGTGACGGCCCGTCGTCGGGTCCAACCGCTGTCCTTGTTCTCCTTATCGGCAGGGGATCCGCAACACTTTAGGACGGCCCCAAAGGCCCTTTCCGATCGTTTCGTCAAGGAGGGATTTGCCATGCTCAAGGCCCGGGATATCATGACAAAGGACGTGATCACCGTAAGGCCCGATACGGAGATCACGCAGGCGGCGAAGCTCCTGCTGGAGCATCATTTCAACGGCCTTCCCGTCGTCGACGAGAAGGGAAAGCTCGTCGGGATCATCTGCCAGGGCGACCTCATCGTGCAGCAGAAAAAATTACCCATGCCCTCCCTGTTCACCTTTTTCGACGGCCTCATCCCCCTGACCTCATACCGCAGCCTCGAGAAGGAGATGAGCAAGATCGTGGCCACGACGGTGGCGCAGGCCATGACGCCCGACCCGGTCACCATCGATCCCGACGCGAGCCTTGAAGACATTGCCACCCTCATGGTCAACAACAACATCCACACCCTGCCGGTTCTGGACCGCGGCCGCCTCGCGGGCGTAATCGGTAAAGAGGATGTCCTGCGCACTCTCATGCCGACGACACGGCAGGGTTGAGCGACTTCCCTCACCCGCAATTTTTTTCTTGATCCCCCTTGCTTTTTTCTTCGCGGGCCCTTATATTGATTGCAAGATGTTCCGCATGGAGGAACGCGTTTCCGTTTTGTAAGACCATGTGGGACACGATTGTAGGTGTCTCTCTGATAAGAAAAACAGAATTCCGCCGATTTACGAACGCTTTCCCGTCGCGTATATTGGGGGCGAAAAAGCGAAGGGAAGCGCGACCGGAAGGGCAACGCGAAGGCGTCGGCGGCGGCGACCGCTTTTGGAAAAAAGCCTGCGGGCACATATAGAACTCTCTCTGTCATCTACCTCTCTCCTATTCGTTCATGGAGGGGACCAACGATGCTCCCCTCCATGAATGAATTTCAAGCGCGACAGAGAGGCCCGGCAGGGACCGGACCAGGAATTTTCGCTCTTCCGAGCGATAAAGGAACTCTCTCTTTCATCTACCTCTCTCCTATTCGTTCGTGGAGGGGATCAACGACGCTCTCCTCCATGAATGAATACTAAGTTGAAAAAACGTTCCCCCGAACGGCTACGAACTCTCTCTGTCATCACTCCCTCTCCTGTTCGTTCATGGAGGAGGCCAACGGCGTTCTCCTCCGTGAATGAAGCCATCCTCGTGAACGCGTAAAGGCCTGCCCGCCCCCGCTGAGGCAGGCCGCTGTCGTCTCCGGCGCGTCGCGAGGGGCCTGCCCCCGTGCTTTTAACCCCTTGAATGGATTTCCAATCTGCGATATCGTGCCTCAGTTGCCGGGGCGTCCGCACATCCACGCGCCGGGGGCAACGCACACTGGAGAGAAACCGGTCCGTCAACTCGGGCTTTCCCGCCGGGAAAGCCCCTGGAGAGCACAAGGGGGTTCCCATGGAAGCGCAGGCTCCGGAAGATCTCCGTTCCTTTCTTCGACCGACGTTCTACATCGATTCGGAATCCGATGCGGTGGTGGTCTTCGCCAGGGCCCACGCGAGCGGGGAAACGGCAACCGGGAAGGCCGTCAGCCTCTTCCGGGCGGTCCGCGACGAGATCCTCTACGATCCGTACAACATCCGCCTCGTGCCCGATGAATTCAAGGCGAGCGTGATCATCGGCAGGCGCCGGGGGTACTGCGTGGCAAAAGCCATCGTCCTGGCCGCAGCGGCGCGTGCCTCGGGCATCCCCTCTCGGATCGGGTTTGCCGACGTGAAGAATCACCTGAGCACGGAACGGCTCCGCAGACTGATGAAAACGGACGTCTTCGTCTTTCACGGCTACACGGAACTGTACCTGGACGGTCGCTGGCTCAAGGTCACGCCGACGTTCAACACGGGTCTCTGCGAGAAGTTCGGCGTCAGGCCCCTGGAGTTCGACGGCACGTCGGACTGTCTCTTCCACGAGTTCGACCGGCAGGGAAAGCGTCACATGCAGTACCTGCGCGACCACGGGGCCTTTGCCGACGTTCCCTTCGAGAGGATTGTCGCCGAGTTCGACCGGCACTACCCCGGGTTCGTTCCGGGGGACGGTGGCCCCGTCGGGGGCGACTTCGACCGGGAGGCGATAAAGGAGGCATCGGGGAAAGGCATGGGCCCTCGATGAGGCGTCCCCGCGCACGGCTGCGGCCCGACAGCACGCAAGGATGAACCGTTCCATGATACCCGTGATCTTCTACTTCCAGCTCCACCACCCCTGCCTGCTCCACCCCGAGCGGGACAAGTTTCTCTGGGACGAGCGCAACCGGGAGACCTTCTCGGAGAAGGCGGCCCGCAGCTACCTCCCCGCCATCCGGACCCTGACGGCGCTGGTCGCCCGCTATCCTGAATTCAAGGCGGCCCTCAGTATCTCGGGCACCTTCCTGGACCAGGCGGAGCTGTACCGGAGCGAGCTCATCAAGGCTCTCCAGGAATTCCTCGACGCCGGGCGGGACGGCGAGCGGGTCGAGTTCCTCGACGAGACACACTACCACTCGCTCGCCGGCCTTTTCGAGGACCCGCTCAAGCAGGAACTCAGGGACCAGGTCTCCCTGCACCGGGACCGGATGGCCAAGCACTTCGGGATCCGCCCCGTGTCCTTCTGCAACACCGATTTGATCTGCAACAACGACATCGCCGCGGTCGTTTCCGACATGGGCTACTCGGTGACGTTCTGCGAGCCCCTCCCCCCGGGAATCGCCGCCGGGACGGCGTACAGGGTCCAGGGGTCGCAGCTGCTCGTGATCCCCAGGGACCGCGACCTGAACGACGTCGCCGGCTCCGTGCCCGTGCGCGATGCCCTCTCGCCACGCGGCTATCTCGAGCGCATCGCGAAGAGCGCCGGAGGGATCCGGCTGCTCGGTTTCAACCTGGAGGACCTGGGTGCGGCGGGCGAGGCCGCCCATGATTTCTGGCGGGGCCTTGCCGAGGCCCTTCCCGAATTCCCCGGCATCGACGTCGTGACGCCGGCGGGATGGGCGAGAACCGCACGGGCCGAGGACTGCCCGGTCTTCGACATCCCCGCGCCGGCGGGCTCGGACCGGGCCGCCCTGGAGAGCCAGACGGGCGGCTGGCTCGACGACCCCGCCCAGCTTGCCCTCTTCCGCGACATCGAGAAGATGGAGGAGATCGCCCGGAAGGCGGGCGGCGATCTGCTGGCCCACTGGCGCCACCTCACGGCGGCGGACCACCTGTTCTTTGTCCACAGGCGCAGCGGCGAGGAGACGTCCCTGAGCACGTACGAGAACCCCTACGGCGACTCGGTCGCGAGCGCCGTTCACATTCTGACGCGAAAGATCGACATCCTCACGGTCACCATCTTCCGCTTCGAGATCCTCACGCGAAAGGAGAGGCCTGCCGTCCTCATCGTCACGCCCGAGACGGGCCGGCTCCCCGAGGACCTTGGAGGGCTCGCCAGGTACATCTCCGGCAAGAGCGGCGGGCAGGGCGAGGTTATCTCGGCGCTCTGCGAGGGGCTGACGGAACGCGGCGTCGACGTCCACCTGGCGGTGCTGAACCTCAAGACGCGCTTCCAGCGGGAGTCCAGGCTCAGCGCGCAGCAGTGGCGGGAGGTCCGCTACAGGATCGACCCCGAGAAGATCCACCTCGTCAGCTCGGGCGTCTTCTCCGAGCTGTTGAGCGCCTACGGGGGCAACCCCCTGCTCAACGCCGCCGAGTTCCAGCGCGAGATTGTCAACAACGTCATCAAGAGCGTGAGCGCCCGCCATGGTGGCCGCCTCATCGTCCACACCCACGACTGGATGGCGGGCGGGATCATCAACGCCTACCTGAAGGCACGGGGCGTCCCCGTCCTTCACACGGTGCACAATGTCTTCACGGGCCACATCCCGCTCGACATGCTCTTCGGCGTCGACACGGAAGACTTCTCCGAGAACATCTACTACTCCGAGGAGTACGGCCGTCGCTGCCTCGACAGCCAGGCCACGGCCATCAAGAACTCGACGCTGATCAACTTCGTGGGCGAGCAGTTTCTCAAGGAGGTGGTCTACGACTACTTCATGGACCGGCCCCTCGTGCCGCCCGGCGTGCGGACGGAGGTCAAGGCCAAGTACTTCCACGGAACGGCCATCGCCATCATCAACGCGCCGCCCGCCTACATGTACCCGGAACGATGCGATTTCTGCGTCGAGAAATTCGGCCCCGACGACGACGTCCTGGCGGCCAAGCGAATCAACCGTGTCGAGTTCCAGAAGCGGATGGGGCTCAACGTCGACCCCGGCGCGATCCTGCTGTTCTGGCCTTCACGCCTCGATCCCACGCAGAAGGGGGTGGAACTGCTCGAGCAGGTGGCCGGCCCCTTCGCGATCGACCACCCCGATGTCCAGATCGCCATCGTGGGCGACGGGGTGGGCAACGACCGGACCCACGTGGAGATCCTGGGGCGCATCGCATACGCCTCCGGTGGACGGATCGCCTACCAGCCCTTCAACGAGGGGCTCTGCATGCTGGGCTACGCCGCGGCAAGCGACGTCTTCGGGGCTTCGCTCTACGAGCCCTGCGGGCAGATCGACCAGGTGGGCAACATCTTCGGCGCCACGGCCACCAACCGTGACACGGGGGGCTACCATGACAAGATCCGGGAGCTTCGTCTCAAGATCGCCGGGGCGCCGCAGGACGTGGGCAACGGGTTCCTGTTCCGCGACTACGACGGCCGCGGGCTGTGGTACGGCCTCGAGAACAGCGTGCGGTTCCACCGCCGCCCCGCCGAGCTCCGCGAGGCCCAGATCAGGCGAATCATGCGGGAGGCACGCCAGCGCTACCGGCTCGAGAACATGATCGCCGCCTATATCCGGGCCTACGAGCGGATCAACGACGGCGAGCCGATCGTGTAGCCGCCCACCCCGAAGCCACGGCTTGAAACGCGCCCCCCGCAATCATTTGCCGGCATTTCCCGTTTTTGGCACATGGTTTGCTGTTCTTTCATCCCGTCAGCACATGACAGCGGGCTGCCGTGCGCCGACGGGCCCGGGCGACGTTTCCCGCCTGCCCGAGTTCAGCGGCCGGGGCGGTCCGGAAAGGGGATCTTCGTGAACGAGAACGGTTTCGTCGACTACTACGAGCTGTTGCAACTGAGCCCGAGCGCCGACACGGACACCGTCGAGCGCGTGTTCCGCCACCTCGCCAAGAAACTTCACCCCGACAACCGGGAGTCGGCGGACCCCGAACGGTTCCTCCGGATTGTCGAGGCCCACGGGATCCTCTCCGATCCCAAGGCCCGCGCCGGCTACGACGTCAAGTACCAGGACTACTGGAACCGCAAATGGAAAATCGCCTCGGAGGCAGGCGACGGGACCGCCTTCGGCGACGACCGGGAAACGCGCGAGGGCCTTCTCTCGCTGCTGTACGTCCAGCGGCGGCGCAGCCCAAAAAGCCCTGGACTGGGCGATTACGAGATGGCCCGCCTCATCGGCAAGCCCTACGAAATGGTTGAGTTCCACCTGTGGTACCTGAAATCCAAAGGATGGGTGGAACGCCTCGACACGGGGATGCTGGCGATCAGCGCAGCGGGCGTCGACCAGATCGAGGAAAGCCGGCTCCGGCTCCGGAACGACCGCCTGCTGACAATCCGGGGGGCCGCCCCCCGGGGGCGCGGACGGGAAGGCCGCACGGCCCGGGGAGGATGAGTTGCTCGTGTCGCCGGAGGGCACAACGTTCGCCCGCTGAGGACTGCCGGCAGAAAGCCCCCATCCTCTCTGTTCGGGACGGGGCTTTTGCCCGGAAGACCTTCTCGCCGCTGCGCGGCGGAATGCAGGCTCCAGGCCTAAAACCAGAAAAGAAACCCGCCCTGGACTGCCGGGGCGGGTTTCTTATTGCTTGGAGGACCTTCTACGGTCTGAGATCGATCTGCTCCGTCTGCTCGGCCTATCCGGTCGGTGGCCTCTATCCGCGGGGCGTTCTCTTCGGGACCCGGTCCCAGGCGTCCTTGTAGAGCCGGCCGATGCAGAGCAGCAGCCCCAGGAAGAACAGCCCCAGCATGAACGTCGGCGGCGTGTGGAGCATCTCGTCGATCAGGTAGCCCACGTACAGGAAGA
>JAAYEC010000076.1 GCA_012728915.1 Deltaproteobacteria bacterium
CTCATCGAAGAGCATGATCTTGGGCTTCATCGCGAGCGCCCGGGCGATGGCCACGCGCTGCTGCTGGCCGCCGGAGAGCTGCGCGGGGAAGGCATCGCGCTTTTCCGTCAGCCCCACCCGCTCGAGGAGCGACATGGCCAGCTCTTCGGCCTCCTCCCGCTTCATCCCCCGGACCTTGATGGGGGCGAGCGTGATGTTCTTGAGGGTCGTCAGATGGGGGTAGAGGTTGAACTGCTGGAACACGAAGCCGATCTCGGCGCGCAGCTTCGTGATATCGGTTGTCCTGTTGCTCAGGTCCATCCCGTCGACGATGAGTTGCCCCTTCTGGATGGGCTCGAGGCTGTTGATGCAGCGGATGAGCGTCGACTTCCCCGAGCCGGAGGGCCCGCAGACGACGACCACCTCTCCCTGCTTGACGTGGAAGTTGATGCCGTTGAGCACGTGGAGGTCCTTGAACCACTTGTGGACCTCGATGAATCGGATCATCCTGAAAACTCCCGGTGCGGGAGGGTCCGGGACAGGCCCGGGCCCTGCGTTAAAACGAACGGTCTCTTTTATTATCTTGAATCTGAAAAATCAAGGACAATTTGGCGTCGCGCGGCCTCAAAAGGGGCAAAAGTGTCCGTATTGTAACGAATTTTACAAATGGGCCCTTGTGGATAGCCGAGGGAAATGCTTGACAAGAGCGGGGGATTTATTCTAAGCATTTTCATCGGTCCGGGGCGGCCCTTTTCTTCGTGGGCGGATCCCCGGGTGCGGCCGCCCGAAGAGGATGCGGCCGGCATCCTTTCGACTATTCCAGCCACTATTATGAATAAGGAGGGTTTTTGGATGAAGAAAAGAGCGTTTCTCGTCGTATCCGTCGTGCTGGCGCTGAGCCTCGTCCTCGCGGGGGCGTCGATCGCCCAGCAGAAGAAGTTCTTCGTCATCTCAACCGGCGGCACGGGCGGCACCTACTATCCCCTGGGCGGCATCCTGGCCCAGGCGCTGACGGAGAAGGTGCCCGAGGTCGTCACGACGGCCCAGGCAGGCCAGGCCTCGGTGGCCAACTGCAACCTGATCCGCGACAAGCAGATCGAGTCGGCCTTTGTCCAGAGCAACGTGGCCTTCAATGCCTACAAGGGCCTCGAACAGTTCAAGGACAAGCCGGCCACGAACCTCCGCTTCATCGCATCCCTCTATCCCGAGACGATCCAGATCGTGGCCCGTGCCGATTCGGGCATCAAGACCGTGAAGGACATCAAGGGCAAGCGGCTGGTCCCCGGTGACCGCGGCAGCGGAACCGAGGTCGATGCGCTGAACGTGCTCGGCGCATACGGCTATACCTACAAGGATTTTGCAGGGGTCGACTGGCTCTCCTTCTCCGGCGCCGCCCAGCGGCTCCAGGACAAGCAGGCCGATGTGACCTTCACGACGGCAGGCTGGCCCACGGCGGCCATTCAGGAACTGGCGATCGCCACCAAGATCACCGTCGTTCCCATCGAAGAGGCCAAGATCAAGGACCTCACCAAGAAGTATCCCTTCTACAGCAAAATCATCATCCCCAAGGGGACCTACAAGGACCAGGAGAAAGACGTGGCGACGATCACCACGATGGCCCAGTGGGTCGTGGGAGCCGAGGTTTCCGAGGACGTGGTCTACAAGCTGACCAAGGCCCTCTGGGAGACCGGCGCGGCGAAGATGGCCAACGCCCACGCGCAGGGCAAGAACGTGCAGATCAAGACGGCCCTGGCCGGCATGGCCATTCCGCTCCACCCGGGCGCGGAGAAGTACTATAAGGAAGCGGGCCTGATCAAGGCGGAGCCCGCCAAGAAGGCGGCGCCCAAGAAGAAGTAGCATCGCCCTGTTTCCTCCAAGGAGGCAAACCGGGCACTCCCTCGGGGGTGCCCGGTTTTTATATGAAAAGACCGAAATGGATTCCGGTGATCTTGGCCCTGGCCCTCGCGGCTGCCGGGTGGATCCCCTTTCACGCCCTGGAGGTGACGAGGGCAGGCGGGGCGGGTCCGGCCGTGTTCCTGAAGAGGGTGGCCCCCGGCGACACCTTTTCCCTTTCCTTCGTCCACTCCGTGGAGAAATCGCCCGTCACCGACTATTTCCGCATTGACGGCGACTGCCGGATTATTCTATATCAAACGGAATTTAGCTCGCTAAACACGGGGCTCCCTGCCGTTGTCTCGGAAGGGGAGATCTTCGAGCGGACCGACAGGGGGTTCCGGCTTTCCGGATTAAGTCGGGTTCTTCCTGAGATCCAACTCCAGGTGAGCAAGGCATACGGCGGCACCCTCGCGATGGCGGGCGAGGAGGTGTTTCTCCCGGCGCTGGCGGGAGACGGGCCCCTGCTCATCTCGGTCCGACGGGTGTTCGCCTGGGAACTGCTTTCCCGGGTCCTGCGGGCGTAGAACGGAACCAGACCAGGAAGGACAACGTGGAAGACGAGAAAAAAGAAATCATCTCCTCTCCCGAGCTCAGGGATGACGCGGAAAAGATCGCCAAGTACGACCCGGAGATGCGGTTCCGCAGACTCGTCGGGATCACGGCGAAGCTGATCTTCGCCATGACGATCATCCTGTCGATCTTCCACATCTACACGGCAGGGTTCGGCGTGCTCCAGGAATGGCGCCATCGGTCCTTCCACCTGGCCTTCGTGCTGCCCCTGGTCTACTTCGTCTACGCCATGAAGAAGGAGGTCCACCTCAAGGGGACCAAGCACCTCGTCTACGACGTTCTCTATGCCGCCGTGGCGGCCATGCTCAACACGGCCGTATTCCGGGAGATCCTGGCGCTGTCCTTCGGCGCCTCGGCTTCCCTTGCCGTCGTCACCTTCGCCCTCGTCCTGTACTTCAAGCAGCGGGACAACCTTCCTCAGCGGCTGGCCGTCTTCGTGGACTTCCCCATTTACACCGCCATGATCGGGTTCGTCGCCTGGGGGATGTGGCTCGGGACCACCCACCTCAACATGCGCTCCTGGTTCGAGGACCTGAACCCCTCCCTCATTTTCTGGGGGATCTTCCTGCTCGGGATCTTCGCGTCCATCCTGGCCCTCTTCGTCTTCAACTGGATCCGGACCCTGCTGGTCATTGTGAAGGACCGGGGCGCCGCCGATTACCGGCAGGACAACGTGCCCTACTTCGATGTCTTCTTCGCGCTCATGTCCTGCATGATCTCCGTCTTTGTCTTTCTCGAGTTCAACAACATCGGCATCCGGGCCGGCAGCCCCGACTTCGCCGAGCTGCTCGTCGGGAGCTTCTCGTTCCTGCTGATCCTGGAAGGGGCGCGGCGCAGCATCGGCGCGCCGCTTCCGATCATCGCCATGCTGATCCTGGTCAACTGCTACATGGGGCCCTACTTCCTCGACATCCCGGGTCTGGAGATCTTCGCGCACCGGGGCTACCCGATCTCGCGGATCGTCGACTACATGTTCCTCGGCACCGAGGGCATCTACGGCATCCCGCTGGGCGTCGTGGCCACCTTCGTCTTCCACTTCGTGCTCTTCGGTCTCTTCATCGCCCGGACGGGTCTCGCGCAGCTCTTCATGGACATCGCCATGGCCCTGGCCGGCTGGTCATCGGGCGGTCCCGCCAAGGTGGCCGTCATCGCCAGCGGCTTCATGGGCTCCATCAGCGGCTCCTCCGTGGCCAACGCCGTCACCGTCGGCTCCTTCACGATCCCCCTCATGAAGAGGGTGGGATACAGGCCGGTCTTCGCCGCGGGCGTCGAGGCGGCGGCCGGGACGGGCGGACAGATCATGCCCCCCGTCATGGGGGCGGCGGCCTTCATCATGGCCGAGTTCCTGGGGATCGCCTACGTGAAGATCGCCCTGTGCGCCGTCCTGCCGGCGCTGGTCCACTTCTACGCGGTCGGCTGGATGGTCCACCTGGAGGCCAAGAAAACGGGCCTTCACGGACTGCCCAAGGAGATGCTGCCGAACCTGTGGCTCGTGCTCAAGGAGCGCTGGCTCCTGGTGGGCCCCCTGGTCATCATCGTCTACCTGCTCATCTCCGGCTCAAGCCCCTTCCTGGCCGCCTTCTGGGGGATTACGTACGCCACGGCCACGGGGCAGGTCCACGACCGGACCCGGCCGTTCCTGTTGCCTCTCTTCCTCAGCGTGCCGCCGGTGCTCGGGGGAATGAATCCTTTTCTGTCCGGGATGGAAACCACGATCGGCTGGTTCGGCGCAGCCGCCATCGGGCTCTACTACTTCTGGCGCACCTCGGAGCTGCTCTCGACGGGCATCGCCGCCGGCGTCTGCGCGGTCCTCACGGCCCTGCTCTACATCGGGGTCGAGCCGTCGCTTTGCTCCTTCTGGGCGAACATGATCATTGTCGCCGTCGGCGTCTTCTACAAGGAGAGCAAGATGCGCGTCCCGCAGATTCTCTCGAGCCTCGAGGAAGGGACGAAGAACGCCATCGCCATCGGCGCGGCCTGCGCCTGCGTGGGCTTCATCGTCGGGGCGACGACGCTGACCGGCATCGGCCTCAAGTTCGCCACGGCCGTCATATCCGTCGCCAAGGGGATCGCCACGGTCATCACCCCGGCTTTCTTCGGGCTGGCGACGGTGGGCGACTTGACCCTCTTCTTCACCCTCGTGAACACGGCCATCGCCTGCTTTATCCTCGGCATGGGCATCCCCACGACGGCCCAGTACATCGTGGCGGCCATGATCGCGGCGCCGGCCCTGCTGCAGTGGGGCGTCCATCCCCTGCTCTCCCACATGTTCGTCTTCTTCTACGCGATCCTCGCCGACGTGACGCCGCCCGTGGCCCTTGCGGCCTACGCGGCAGCCGGGATCGCCGGGAGCGATCCCTTCAAGACGGGCTTCCGGGCCTTCAGTCTCGCCCTGGCGGAGGTCTGCGTGCCCTTCGCCTTCATCTTCGCGCCGGCGGTGCTGCTCATGCCATGGCTTGTCGACCCGTCGGCTCCCTTCGACTGGTTCTGGTTTGCCCAGTGCGCCGCGACCCTGTTTATGGGTGTCACCGCCCTGGGCGCCACCGTGGTCGGCTTCATCGGAGGCGGGCGGCTGAACTACTTCGAGAGGTTCCTCATGGGGCTTTCGGCGCTCTTTCTCATCATCCCGGGAACGACGACGGACATCACGGGAATGGTGATCCTGGCGGCCCTCATTGTGAAACAGACCCTGAAATACAGGAAGATCAAGAAAAGAAACGCCGGACAGGCCGCGTCGTGAGAGGGGTATCGGGCCTCGGGTATCGGGGACGAAGACATGGTGGGTGAAAAGAAAAAGGCTCGGGGATGCCATCCTCCCGAGCCTTAGTTTTCTTTCTGTACCCTGAACCCTCATTTAAAGATTTTATCGAAGAACTCCTTCTTTTCCTTCGGGAAGGAGATGGTGCCCTCGTGGTCGACGACGAGGCGCCCCTCGAGGTGGTCGATCTCGTGCTGGACGATGCGGGCGAGAAAGCCCGTGTAGCGCCTGTTGACCTTGTTGCCGTTCCGGTCGAGGGCCTTCACCTTGATCTCTGTCGCGCGGGTTACCTCCACGCTGATGTCGGGGCACGAGAGGCAGCCCTCGTTCATCACTTCCGGCTCGCCGCGCATCTGGGTGATGCGGGCATTGACGAGGACCTCCCAGCTGTCCTTGCCGCTGACGCCCTTCTTGTCGAAGTCCTTCACCTTGAAGGCGATGATGCGTTTGCTCAGCCCGATCTGCGGGGCCGCGAGTCCCAGGGCGTCATCGCGCTTCAGGAAGGCCTCGACGAGGGTCTGGATGTCCTTTTTCGCCGCGGCATCGAAGGGGACGGGCAGGTCGGCCGCCTTCATCCGCAGAAGTTTCGCCTCCTCGTCGGTCAACTTTTCGTCGCGCCAGAGCTGCCAGGTCTTGTGCTTGGTCATATGAGGCCTCTTTCCTCGAAAACGGGCGTGCTGTGTCTTGTCCTTGCCGTCCCGACGCTCCCGGCCTCCGCGGGGCCGCGGACGCAGGGCATGGGGCTCAAGGCAAACGGCTGACGCGGGGAAATGAATTTGTCGATGCTATAACACCCCGGGGCATGAAATTCAACTGTTGCGGCCCCTGCCTTTTCCTCCTTCAGACCTCGGCCCCGCCTTTCCGGTTGATAAAACCGAGGATGTCTGCTAACGTCGCCTGACCGCAAGGACAAGGCCTGTCAGGCACACCCGGAGAGAACCCCGTGATCGACACCATCATCGGGCGCGTGGCGCGAAAGCAGTTCGCCCGGGCCGTGAATTTCCGGGGGGGAGGCTCCCCCGCGCTTCCGCCGGCCCGTGCGGGAACCCCCTGCCTCCTCTATATCCATGTCCCGTTCTGCGAGAAGCTCTGCCCGTACTGCTCCTTCAACCGCGTCATCTTCGACAGGGACCTGTGCCGGGAGTACTTCGGGGCCCTCCGGAAGGAACTTTCCCTTTACAGGGAGCGCGGGTTTTCCTTCGAGGGGCTCTACGCGGGCGGCGGCACGCCGACGGTCATGATCGACGAGCTGTCGGCGACGCTCGGACACGCGAAGAGCCTCTATCCCATCCGGGAGATCTCCGTCGAGACGAATCCCAACCACCTGACGGACGGGCATCTCGAGGTCCTGAAGAAGGCCGGGGTGAACCGTCTCTCCGTGGGCATCCAGAGCTTTGACGACACGCTGCTCAAGGCCATGGACCGCTACGAGAAGTACGGCTGCGGCGCCTCCATCGCCGCACGGCTCAAGGAGATCGGGGGCATGTTCGACACGCTCAATGCCGACATGATTTTCAACTTCGCGGGGCAGAGCGCGGAGAGCCTGAAGGCCGACATCGACCGGCTCCTGGAAACCGGGGTCGACCAGGTGACCTATTATCCCCTGATGGTCTCGTCGAAGACGCGGGAGCTGGTGCAGCGGACCCTGGGGCCCGTCCCGGAAGATCGCGAGAGGGAATTCTACCGGGTCATCACCGAGAGGCTCGTGCCGCCCTACCGCTTTTCCTCGGCGTGGTGCTTCTCCCGCAAGGAGGC
>JAAYEC010000077.1 GCA_012728915.1 Deltaproteobacteria bacterium
CGGTGCCCGGTGGAGCGAACGCGGAATCGAAAACATCCTGAAAGTGCTGTTCCATTACAGGCTCAATGAAAAACCGATAATGCCACTAAGGGCGTATCCGTAGGTAACGTGTTTTTGTTGCAATCAGTTCGTTAGTCCTCTTGTTCCCTGGTTCGAGAATAAGGACATTCCGGACCTGTCCGGGAACCATCGAGCCAACGAGCCAACGAGCCAACGAGCCAACGAACCAACGAACCAACGAACTGTCCTTCATATGAACATCCAGACTTTCCTTTCCCGCCTGCCGCTGTTCAACGGACTTCCCGAAGAGGACCTGAAGGCCCTCTCGGGCATCGTTGCCGAGCGGCCCTACGCGGCGGGCGAGACGATCTTCCGCGAGGGGGACCGGGCCGCGGATCTCCACATCGTCTATTCGGGCAAGGTGAAGATCTTCAAGCTCTCGTCAAACGGCAGGGAGCAGATCCTGCACATCATGGGGCCCGGCGAGCCCTTCGCCGAGGTCCCCGTCTTCCAGGGGGGCCGTTACCCGGCCGGCGCCGAGGCCATCGAGGCAAGCCGCGTCCTTTTCATCCCGAGGGACGGCCTCGTCGACATGATCAGGAAAAACCCGGCCCTGGCCCTGGACATGCTCGCCGTGCTGTCGCGGCGCCTTCGGGAGTTTGCCGCCACGATCGAGAATCTCTCCCTGCGCGGCGTGCCCGAGCGGCTCTCGGCCTACCTGCTGCACGTCAGCGGCGGCGAGAAGGGGGCGGCCGAGTTCGAGCTGGGCATCAGGAAGGGGCTGCTGGCCAACCTGATCGGGACGACGGGGGAGTCGGTCTCCCGGGTGCTCGCGAAGATGTCGCAGGCGGGGATTCTCCGCGTGCAGGGAAAGAAGATCGCCATCCTCGACCGCAGGGCCCTTTCCGACGTGGCCGCGGCGAAGCGGGCACTGGACTGAAGCAGGCGCCATGGAATTCCGCTACGGCCTCGACGACCGGCCCCCGCCCCTGGAGTGGCTCCTCCTGGGACTGCAGTGGTTTGCCGTCGCCGTCCCGTCCATCGTCATCATCGGCAAGATCGTCTGTACCGGGGGGCCCGCGGCGGCCTGCGACCCGTTGTCGTACCTCCAGAAGATGTTCTTCGTTGCCGCCCTGTTCATGCTCCTCCAGATCTTCCGGGGGCACGGCCTGCCGCTCATCGTCGGCCCCTCGACGGTGATCCTCATCGGCATCCTCTCGAGCCCCGGCGCGGAACCGGCCGCGGTTCACACGGCGATCCTTCTCGGGGGCCTGATGCTCTCCGCCGCGGCCTGGACGGGCCTCTTCGGGATGATCCGCCGGCTCTTCACCCGGCGCGTCGTGGCCGTCGTGCTGCTGCTCATCGCCCTGACCCTCACGCCGACGATCATCCGCCTGGTCACGGCGGGAGGAGCGCCCCCCCGCGAGGGAGTCCTGTTCGCCTCCGTCATGTGCCTCGCGATGCTCGTCCTGTACCGGCTGCTTGGCGGCGTCTGGCGCTCGACACTGATCCTCAGTGCCACGGTGGCGGGAACCTTCGCCTGGCATCTTCTCTTCCCCTTCGCCGCGGAGCCCGGCAGCGGCGCGCCGGCCGCGCTCTTCGCGCCGTTTTTCACGGGCTTTACGACGACGCTGTCCTTCGATCCCGGCCTGCTGGCGGCCTTCTTCGTCTGTTTTCTGGCCCTTGCCGTCAATGACATCGGCTCCATCGAGTCCATGAATGTCTTCACGGGCGACGGCGACGCCGGCGGCCGTCTCCGGCGGGGCGTCCTGGTGACGGGCCTGGCGAACCTGGCGGCGGGACTCCTCGGGGTCATCGGCCAGGTCAACTACTCCCTGAGTCCCGGCGTGGTGGCCTCCTCCCGGTGCCTGTCGCGCTTCGCCCTTGTGCCGGCGGCCCTCCTGATGCTTGCCGCCGCCTTCTCGCCCGCGGCCATCGCCGTCATGGAGGCTGTGCCTTCCGTCGTGGTGGGAAGCGCCATGCTCTACATCCTCTGCTCCCAGATGGCGGCGGGGATCATGGTCCTGACCGGGGGCGAAGGGGCCGGAGACCTCGGCGGCGGCCTCGTCGTGGGGATCCCCCTGCTTACGGCCGTCGTGGTGGCCTTCCTGCCCGCAGAGATCGTCGAGACCTTCCCGCCCGTGATCCGCCCCGTGGCGGGCAACAGCTTCGTCATGGGGGTGCTGGCCGTGCTCTTCCTCGAGCACGTGCTCTTCCGGTCTGACGGCGGCGGCGCGGCAGCGAACGGCCCGAAAGGGGGCAAGCCGTGATCGCCCTGCTCGGCGCCGCCGCAGTGTACGGGCTGTCCGCCGGCTTCTCGCCGGGGCCCCTGCTGGCGCTGGTCATCTCCCAGTCGGTGCGCTACGGCGTCCGCGAAGGCGCCAAGGCCGCCATGGCGCCCCTGGTCACGGATCTGCCGATCATCCTGCTGAGTGTGGCGATCCTCCGGCCGCTGGCGGACAGCCGCGCCGTCCTGGGCCTCATCTCGATGGCGGGCGGCCTCTTCGTGCTGTACCTGGCCTCGGGGTGCCTGCGCGCGACGCGGCTGGATCTGGTCGAGCTTGGCCAGGCCCCTCGGTCCCTGGGCAAGGGGGCGGCCGTCAATGCCCTCAACCCGCACCCCTACCTGTTCTGGCTGACCGTGGGTGGCCCGGCCGTCCTCGGGGCCTGGTCGGAGGGCCCCGCGCGGGCCGTCGCCTTCGTCGCCGTCTTCAGCGCGTGCATCGTCGGGGCCAAGCTGCTGGTGGCAGTCGTCGCGGGGCGGTCGGGGCGCCTGCTTTCAGGGACTGCCTACGGTGTGGTCATGCGGGCCCTGGGGCTGGCCCTGATCGTCTTTGCGCTCCTGCTGTTCAGGGACGGGCTTGCGCTGACGGGCCTTCTGGCGCATTCCTGACTGTCCCGGCGCGGCGGAGTGTGATATAGGGGGAAGGATTTCACGGAACGAGTGAAGGACATGAAATTATTCACGCCGCGCGAAACCTTTTACGATCTCTTCGAAGAGCTGGCGGACAAGCTCGAGGAGGGGGTGAAGCTGTTCACCGAGATCCTCGCGAACTACGAGTACTCGGAGTACAAGGTGGGCAAGCTCAAGGAGATCGAACACGAGGCCGACCACATCACCCACCAGGTCTACAAGCGGATGCACAAGGTGTTCCTGACGCCGCTGGACCGTGAGGACATCTACCTGCTGGCCAACAAGATGGACAGCATCCTCGACGAGATCGAGTCCGCGGCCGTGCGGATGTACCTGTACCGGATGAAGGCCCCCGCGCCGGAGCTCGTGAAGATCACCGAGGTCCTCGGCAAGGCGATCCATAAGATCCACGAGGTCATCTTCTCCGTGAGAAAAAAGCAGGACGCGGAGCTGATCCTCGCGCTGTGCATCGAGATCAACACCCTGGAAAACGAGGCCGACCAGCTGCACCGGGCGGCCATGGTGCGCCTCTTCGAGGAGGAAAAGGACGCCATCGAGCTCATCAAGGCCAAGGACATCATCGGCCGCATCGAGACGGCCGTCGACAACTGCGAGGATGTCTCCAACATCATCGAGGGCATCGTCCTCAAATACAGCTGAGATCGGGGACGTTGTTTACTAATTAGAATAACTCTAAGGCGTCCGCCAGGATAGGAGGGACCAGTTGCCGAGAAGGGCCAGATTAGACGCCGAGGGCGCCATCCATCACGTGATTGTCCGCGGAATCGAGCAGAGGCGGATTTTCGACGATGACGGGGATCGCGGAAATTTCGTTTCACGGCTGGCGACGGTCGCCGCGGAGACGGACACGACGATCTACGCCTGGGCATTGCTGCCCAATCACGCGCATGCGCTCGTCCGGAGCGGGCCGCTCGGGTTGTCAAAATACATGAGACGCCTTCTCACGGGGCATGCCGTCTACTACAACCGGAGGCATGAGCGCACAGGCTACCTCTTCCAGAACCGCTACAAGTCGCTCCTTTGCGAAGAGGAGCCCTATTTCAGGGAACTGATCCGTTACATCCACCTCAACCCCCTCAGGGCGGGCCTGGTCGCCGACCTCCGGGAACTGGATTCCTATCCCTGGTGCGGGCACGCCTTTGTGATGAAGGGAAGCGAGTACCCCTGGCATGACGTTTCTTCCGTGTTGTCGCGCTTCGGGGAGAAAAGACAAGAGGCGCGGCGACGGTACAGGGATTTTCTGGAAAGCGGAATACGGGAGGAAGCGGCGGGGGGGAACAGGCTGGAGTGGAGATCGGACTGGAGCCTGTTGGACTGGCTGAAAAAACTGCAGCCGCCCGGCAGGACGGAGCCATCCGGGGATGGACGCATCCTTGGGGGAGAGGCGTTTGCCCGAGGCGTCGGGCGGGGCAAGAGCGCGCCATTGCCCGATGCGGCGGCGGCGAAGGCGATTATACGCAGGGGTTGCGAGAAGGCCGGTGTAGCTGTCGAGGAACTGCTGTCGGGCAGTCGGCGGGCGGGGGTGGTGGAGCTGCGCCGGGGGTTGGCGGGCCAGCTCATCGCGTTGTCCGGGATGACGCTGGCAGAGATCGGCCGCCTGCTGGGCGTTACAAAGGCGGCGGTCTATAAAATATTGGACAGGACGTCTTGAGTTATTCTAATTAGTAAACAACGTCCCTGATCCGCGGAGTGGCGGTTGTGAGGAAGGCTGTCGGGGCAGTTCTTACGAGTGTTCTCGTGATGGTCCCCGTCCTCTGCGCGGACGGTGCCGGCGCGCCGAGGTGCCTTGCGCGGGACCCCTCGGACACGGTCGAGTACGTGGCGGCGAAGGCGAAGCTTTCCCCGGCGGAGCTCCTGGCGCGCCTCGTCTATGCCGAGGCCCTCTCCACGGGGATCGGCGACGACCCCCTCGTCCACGAGGCCATCGCCTGGGGCGTCATGAACCGCGTGCGCCTGGCCGAGCGCTCCGAGAGCGCAAAGCGCTCCTACGGGAGCGGCATCCGCGGCGTTGTCTTCAAGAAGGGCCAGTTCAACCCCGCCGTCTCGCCGAGGTCCCCCTTCTCGAAGGACTTCCTGTGCCCGAAGGAGCGCGCCCTGTGGCAGATGGCCGTCGAGGCGGCCGGCAAGGCCATGGCCGGCGAGAGGAATCCCTTCATCCAAACCCCCTGGGAGCAGGACAACGGCCTTTCGCTGGTCGTCAACTTCTACTACCCGAAGTCCATCCAGGCCGACGGCATCCATGCGCCCTGGGAGGGCGGTGGGGGCCTGGAGTTCATCGGCGACATCATGATCGGCGACAAGATGCTGCCCGCCGAGCATGTCCGCTTCTACCGCCTCGCCCGGCCGCCGGCGGACCTCAGGCCCGCCCGCTGACCGGGGGCCGTGGAACGGGATCCCCTTCCCGTCAGACGGACATCGGCGCCGGGGTTGACGGGATTGCGGGATTACGGCATGATCGACCAGGATTTTCGCCGCAGGGGGCAGGCCGCCCCGCGCGGCGCCGAGCGACAGGCGGCAGGGATGCCCATGTACAACGCATTTTTCCAGTTCGCCAGGGAGCCCTTTAACATCACGCCGGACCCGGCATTCCTGTACATGAGCCCCTCGCACCGGGAAGCCCTGGCGTCGATCGTCTACGGCATCGAGAACCGCAAGGCCTTCATCCTCGTCGCGGGCGATATCGGCACGGGCAAGACCTCCATCCTCCGCGCGTTCCTGCAGGACATCAAGCGCGAAGACATCCGCTACATCTACATCATCAACCCGAACCTCACCTTCCGCGAGTTCCTCGAGAAGATCTTCCGGGAGCTCGAGCAGGAGGCCGAAGGGCTCACCACGACGCAGATGGTCGAGAAGCTGCATCGCATCCTGGTCGACGAGTATGTGCAAGGCCGGAATTTCGTCGTCGTCATCGACGAGGCCCAGAACATGCCCGTCGAGACGCTCGAGAGCATGCGCCTGCTGTCCAATCTCGAGACATCGGCGTACAAGCTGATCCAGATCGTGTTTGCCGCCCCGCCGGAATTCGAGGATGTGCTCGAGAACCCCCGGCTGCAGTCGCTCAGGCAGCGCATTGCCGTCCGGGCAACGATCCTGCCCCTGAGCGCGGAGGAGAGCGCGGAGTACATCCGGCACAGGCTGTCGGTCGTCTCGATCGGAGGGGAGCCGGCATTCACCCCGACCGCCGTCAGGATGATTGCGGCAAAGGCAAAAGGCATCCCCCGGGTCATCAACATTCTCTGCGACAATGCCCTGGCCGCGGCGTTCGGGTACCGCGAAAAGCCCGTCGACGCGAAAATCGTCCGGGAAGTGCTTGCCGCATACAAGCCTGCGGTCAAACCGGGCGCAAAGGGGCGCCGGTCCGTGTGGGCGCCCGCTGCCGCGGGGGTGACCGGCCTGCTTCTGATCGCGCTCTTCGTCATGGTCTTCAAGGTGTTTGACACCCTGGAGCAGCACCGGGCGCAGATCGCAAAGCTCCGGCAGCCGATCGTAAGGGCAAAGGTCGATCCCGTCATGCGCGAGCAGGCGCTCCTGAAGGCTCGGCAGGCCGAAGAGGAAGACGCAATCCAGGCGGCCCCTCCGGCGTCCGGGGAAAAGGCCCCGGCGGCGCCCCCCTTCGGTGCGCCGGCCATGGGCGGCAAGGGGATCGCGTCACGCGACCCCGACAGCTCGGGAAAGCCTGCGGGCGCCGCAAGGGGCGGGAAGCCGTTCCCCCTGAAGGCCGTGGTCAGGAAGGACGACACCCTGTTCCGGATGACGGTCCGGGCTTACGGCTTCAGCAACGACAGGGTGATGGAGTTCGTCCGGCAAAGCAATCCCTCGATCAGGGATGTCAGGAGGATCGAGGAGGGCGCCACGATCGTGTTCCCGCCCCTGGATGAGGACCTGAAGGAATCCGCTCCCAGGTGAGCCCTCCGGGGGTTCCCCTCCGCCCCGGGTCCCCCTCCCGGAGACTGTGTCACCATGTCATTCCCGGATCCAGCGATAAGAAGCCGGTCGCTTCAGTTTAAAAGTCATTGCGAGCACCCGCAGTGTGCGCGGCAATCTTTCACGAACGGCGAGATCGCCACGCTCCGCTCGCGATGACGCGGGCTTATCGCTGGATCCGGGTCATTGCGAAGGAGCAAACCGACAGAAGCAATCTCGGATGGGATCGAAACGATTGAGATTGCCGCGCTCCCTTCAGTCGCTCGCAATGACGAGAGCCGATGATGACACCGTCTCCCGGGGCTGGGGCTTGCCCCCGGGACTAGTAAAAAAGTATTAGTTGCATTTCCCCTGCGACTGTAGTATCTGCCGACCGTGGTGCCGGAAAGTCAGCTACCGCGCTGAAAATCGCCCGGGGTCGCGAAAGACGCGTTGACCCGGATCCGGCCGCGGAGGTCTTCGGCAAATGAGGAATCAAGGCGTTGCGGTGCGGGTCCGTCCGAAGAGAATGGATCTGGTTCTCGGCCGGGGGCCCGGCAGGCCGGCCGTCGAGGACCTTCATGCCCCCGGAAAGGGGATGTTGTGGGGATTCCTGATATCGGTCGTTCTCTGGCTGGCGCTCGGCGGCCTGTGGGCCGCGCTGGCGTGATCCGGCCTCGGCGGGCTAACGGGAAGGGCAGTCGGACACCACCCCCCGGAATCGAGATGAAACGCGAAAAGGCAGGGCTTGCGGCCCTGCCTTTTTTTTACGGGCAGAATAGGGACGTTGTTTACTAATTAGAATAACTCGACGCGATACCACCAGGGTCTCTAAAAGTTATTCTAATTAGTAAACAACGTCCCTGATCTCATCCCCGATATTAGTTGACAGTTGGGGCGTTTTACGATTATGTAATGAAATCAATGATCGCGGGCTGAGAAGAGGTTATGTACAAGGAATACTACGGCCTTTCGGAAGACCCGTTTCACATCAGTCCCAACCCGCGGTTCCTCTACATGAGCGATCAGCACCGCGCGGCCTACGCCCACCTGATGTATGCCATCAGTGAATCGAAGGGCTTTGCCGTCATCACTGGCGAGGCCGGCACGGGAAAGACCACCCTCATCCAGACGATGCTGACACGGGTCGACGGCCACACGCGCACGGCGCACCTTTACAACCCGAGGCTTTCGACAACGGACTTCCTGAAGTTCATCTGCGAGGACCTGGGCCTGAAGACGGATGGCCGGACGACGAAGGGCGAGCTGCTCATCCTTCTGCACAACTTCCTGATCGAGTGCTATGCCCGCCGGGAGCGGGTCGTGCTGGTCATCGACGAGGCCCAGGCGCTTTCCCACAGGCTTCTCGAGGAGGTGCGGCTGCTGACAAACCTGGAGACGCCGAAGGGCAAGCTCATGCAGGTGATCCTGATGGGCCAGCCCGAACTGGGAAAGGTCCTGTCCGAATACCGGTTCCGGCAGCTCACGCAGCGGATCAACATCCGCTACCACATCGAGCCTCTGGATCTCGACCAGGTCCGGGCGTATATCGAACACCGCCTGAAGGTCGCAGGGTACAAGGGGGAAAGCATTTTCACACCGGCGGCCGTGAGGATGTTCTGGAAGTTTTCGAAAGGAATTCCCCGGATCATCAACACCCTGTGCGACGGCGCCATGATCATCGCCTGCTCGAGGGAACAGAGGATCGTCGACGAAGGGATCGCACGGCAGGCGATCCGGGACATGGGCTACCTGAAGCCGAAAACCGTTTCGCTTTTCCGGCGGCAGGCTCTTCTCTATGCGGTCACGGGGGTCCTGCTTGCCGGCGTCCTGGGGATTGGCGCGCTGGCTGTTTTCAAGCAGGGAGCGGCGTTGCCGCCTGCCCCTGTCGCTGAAAAGGCGGTCGCGCCGGCGCCGCCCCCGATAGTGAAGAAAAACATTACCCTGGCGTCACTGGCCCGGCAGCATTACGGGTTCGCCAACCCCACGATCCTGGACATCCTGCTGCTGCACAACAGGAATATCACGGACATAAACAGGGTTCCCGCCGACGAGACGATAGAGGTTCCCCCTCTCACGGACGAGCAGTTTTTCGGCACGGACACGGACGGGAGGCCAACCCTCTACCTGGGCACGTTCGAAAACGAACAGGCCATTCAGATGCTCCGGAACCATCCGCTTCTCCTGGGAAAGACGCTCAGGACGACCCTGCGGGAAGTCTCGAGCGACACTCACTGGTACAGCCTGACCGCAGCCGGGTTTAAAACAAAACAGGATGCCGAGAAGGTCTTCCGGAGCTTGAAGGAGAAGGGAGCCCTGCCGGCCTTTGCCGCTCAGCCCTGATACGGCTCGCCGGACATTGCCCTCCGCCGGGCCGGGGCGCCTTGATTCCTGCCCTCCCGAGCGCCTTTCGGAATGGAGCGCCTGTCATCCCGGTTGCCGGCCGGGCGCCCGCCTGCGCCGCGGTAAAGCCAAAAAACCCCCGGCACCTCACTCTTTTCGAACAACGCCCCGAATCCGATCCCACTTCGTTCCCCTGCGGGGCTCCCCCCCGTCCTTGCCGTACGAGTAATGCCTGCCGACCAGGACCGCCGCGTCGGCACGGTTCAGGACGACCCCCAGGACTTTCTCCCGGGGCAGGAGATCCAGGGCAAGCCTGACGTCCTCGATCGAGGTCGATCCCGCCCGGACAACCAGGATGATATGGTCCACCTGGGGCGCGAAAGCCAGTGCGTCGGCCCCCGCGAGCACCGGCGGGACATCGAAGAATACGTATCGGTCCGGATAGCGGTACTTGAGATCCTTCACGAGCCCCTTCATCCGGGGCGAGCCCAGCAGTTCGCTGCTCGTCGTGACCGTTTTGCCGCCCGAGATGACGGTGAATTTTTCCACACCGGGCCACACGATGAGATCGCCCAGGGAAGTGCCGTCGAGCAGGTAATCGGCCAGCCCCGTGCGGCTCTCGAATCCAAGGCACTCGTGGACACTCTGCCTGTGCAGATCGCTGTCCACGAGCAGCACCGTCTGGTTGTATTCCTTGGCGAACGTGAGGCTCAGGTTGACGGCTGTGAGCGTCTTGCCTTCGCCGGGCAGGGCGCTCGTGATCATGATGGTTGTTCCTCCCTGCTCTCCCGTCTTTTGGAGAATCCGGGTGCGCAGCACCTTGTAGGACTCCGACTCGTAGGACCCGCACAGGTAGCCGACGCATCGGTTTGCCATGAGATGCTTCGCGTTGAGCGTCACCTGCCGGGAGTGTATGTAGGTAGGTGACACCCAGCCGTCTTTTCCCGGGGCCGCAGAGGGTTTGGGTTCCGGGTGTGCCGGTTTCTCGAGCGGCGCGCCCTCGTCCTTTTTTTCCGGGAGAATGGCGGGCCCGGCTTTCCGTGCAGTGGGTTTTTCGTCCGGGACGACACGATCGGTTCTCTCGGAGGAGGGCACGGGTTCCGGGATCGGCGTCGCCGGCTTCACATCCGGTACGGCCTGACGTTTCGGTTCGCTGAGCGCCGGGGGCTCCGGTGCAGGGGGCGTCGGCTTGGTCTCCGGCACGGAAAGGCCTTCCCTCCTAGCAGCCTCTACAAGCTCATCCGGCAGCGGCAGCAGCGTCTTGCCGTAATGGTTGACGATCGCTTCAACTTTGCCGATCCTTTTGTTTTTCCCCTTGAACAGCCGGTTCATCATGGTCCCTGTTCTCCCAACCCTGCAGCGGTTTCCCGGCCACCCGCGCCTCCGGGCGCGCCGAATCGATGAATGAGCGACCCCGTTGAGCCGCTCGAATCAATGAAACGCATGGATTACAGCACCATCCTCCTCATGATCTTCGCCCACAGGATGTCGAGATCCATGATGAAAAAGTGGAAGATCACAATCGCGATAACGACGGAGACCGCGGCCCCGATCAGCACCTTCCTGCGCTTCTGCTGCTGCTCTGCCGTGTCCTCACGGGTCAGGATGTCTGGGATGACGGCCAGGACAGGCAGCCCCACGGCGCCGGACAGGGCCGCCGCGGTGCGCACAGACTGGTCGCTGAACTCCTTGAGGGCGGCCGAGCCCACGCCCGCCCCGATGCCGAGCACCAGGCCGATGAGCAGGAAAGCGGGGATGTTCGGGAACACGGGCTTCTCGGGGAGCCTTGCCGCGTCGATCAGCGTGAACCGCTCGCCCATCTGGCCCTTCTCGAGACCGGAGGCCGTCCGGGCCTCCATGGATTTTTTCTTGATGTCGTCGTACTTGACCTGCAGGCTGTTGCGCTGGGCCATCAGCATGCGGTAGCCCTCCTCCACCTTGGGCGCCCTCGACATCCGCCGGTAGTAGTCGTCGCGCTTCGCCTCGAAGCCGCTGATTTGCCGCTTCACCGACTCGACTTCCGATCGCACGCCCGAGAGCTGGGCCGACAGGGTTACGTAGGCGGGGTTGTCGGGCTTGCTGTCGATGGAACTCTGCCCTGCGGTCTTGAGCTTTTTCTCCAGCTCCGCGATCTCCAGCTTCGTCTTCTTGACGTCCGGGTACTCGTCGGTGAACCGGCTCTCCAGGTTCACGAGCTTCACCCTCAGCTCCCGGAGGCGGTCCTTGTCGGGGTTTGTGGCATCCGGCGGCACGCTCGCCAGCTGGGTCTGAAGGTAGTTCTCCTTTTCGCGAAGCTCCCGCAGCTGGCTTCTCAGCCGTTCGATGTCCTGGTCGATGCGGTCGATCGTCTGGATGTTGTACTGTGACAGCTCCGGCAGGGCGTTGAGATTGGCCTGCTTGTAGGCGGCGATCTTCCTGTCCACCTCGGCCATCTCCTCCTCGACGGCCTTGCTCTCCTCCTCCATGAACTTCGTGGCCCCCTCGGTCTGCTGCTCGCGCACCCGCAGGTTCTCCTCGAGGTAGAGCGAGGCCAGCACGTTGGCCACCTGCTGCACGACGGCGGGGTTACGCCCCTCGAAAGAGAGCTGGAAGGCGATCGTGGCGGCCGTCGGGCGGCCCGTCCGGCGGTCGATGACTTCGGCGTTGATCAGCTCGAACTTGACGTCCTTCTTGCGCATCTTGTCGATGATCTCCTCCGTCGTCCACTTCTGCTTCAGGTCCTCGTAGAGCTTGAAGCGGTTGATGATTTCCATGAGGCGCGTGGAGCTCATGATGCGCTGGTTGATGGTCTGGAGGCGCTGCTCGGCGTAGCTCGAGACGGTCGTCATGACGTACTCGCGGGGGATCTCCTGCTCCTCGATGAGAATGGTCGAGGTGGAGCGGTAGGTCGGCGGCCAGGCGAAGGCGATGATGGCGGAGAGCAAAAACACGCCCACCGCGGGCCAGATGAGCCAGTTCTTCCGCCGCTTCACGATGGCGATCACATCGCCCAGCGTCTTGACATCGGGTTCCATGGATACCTCAAGAACCGTTTCAGGTTTTACGTTTCAGGTGTTATGCAATGCAAAAAGCGATTCAGGCCATTTGCGGCCATTCAGGAAGACCTCTTCAGAGACTTGATCAGTCCATGTATCATGCTGGAAACTCGGACCAATTCCTCGACTATGTCGGTTTTCGCCGGTTCGGCAAGAATACCGATCCTGCCTGCAATCAATACCTGTGTTCGAAGTTCTGCTGCCGAACCCTTCGATATGTGCAGAAAACGGATGAATTCCGGTTTCGTGTCTCGCTCTGCACCTTCTGCGATGTTGGAGGCAATCGAGACGGCGGCGCGTGTCATTTGATCTTTGAGACCGAAATCTCTGCATCCTCTCAATTCTTCATAGATCCGTACGGCAAGGTTACTCGCCCGCTGCCAGACCTCCAGATCTTCAAATGACGAATATGCCACGATCCGCCTACGACGAGTTTAAGTATTATGATTTACGTGTTAAGTTCCTGACGGGCTGTTGCCCAAAGTCATTTTTCAGTCGTAGAGGGCATGGGGTGCGCGACGAGCGCTTTCGATGGTCGGACAAGCGAACAGAGCCCCCATTCGACCGGCGAAGCCTTCGAGCAGCCCCCGAAA
>JAAYEC010000078.1 GCA_012728915.1 Deltaproteobacteria bacterium
CAAACGGTTCCTCAACTACTACAACGGCGTCCGCCCCCACAAGGGGATCGGCGGCTTAACCCCAGAAGAGAAATTGATCGAATACTTTTATCCCGAAAAACTGTAAACAACGGTCGACTTTCTCACAGATAATCTCTTGAACTTCAGATACGGTAATCTCCAGTTTCACAGGCGCTTTCTCCTTTCTTGGTGGGTTTTGGGCAAAACCCTTGTAAAGGAAAAGCGCCTTTTTTACTACCCGGAAAATTTACACAGAGTATTTTACACTACCGAAATAGTAATGCTGGCCTGAGCATTATGCATATCAGGTGCAAAGCGATAGGTATAAAAAATGCGATCTCATCTGTTTTATCCAAGGAAAACGTGATTCCCTCTGTTCGAAAATGCAGCAGCCGCATTAAAGGGGTTGCGGCACCCACCTTTGTGGAGGGGATTACCTTGGTGTCCACCGTTACCGTTGACCGTCGCAATGCCGCACGTCGATGTAGTTGGAAGTTGTTAGACCGCCAGTCTTGGAGTGTTGCGAAAGCCGCTACCGTAAGCCAGAAGAAAGGAGAGGTGGCCCATGTCGCTTCGCATCCTTGTCTGCGTCAAACAGGTTCCCGACCCAGAACAGTTTGACCGTATCACTCTAGATCCTGACACGGGATCCATCAACCGCGGCGGGATCCCTCCGGTTACCAACCCCGCCGACCGCCACGCCGTTGAAGAGGCCCTCAGAATCCGAGAGATCCTGGGAGGCAGCGTGACCGTCCTGACCATGGGCCCGCCCCAAGCCAGAAAATGCCTCGAGGACGCCTTGGCCATGGGGGCCGACCGCGGGGTGCTGCTGTGCGACATGGCCTTCGCCGGAGCGGACACTCTGGCCACGGCGGCCGTCCTGGCAGCCGGGATCCGTTCCGCCGGTGAGTTCGACCTCGTTCTGTGCGGAAACGAATCGGTGGACGGGGCAACGGGGCAGGTTCCCGCGCAGCTTGCCGAGACGCTTGGATGGCCACGCGTCACACACGTCCGGAAGATCGAGGTCAAAGCGGAAGAGAACAGGGCCCTCGTCGAGCGGGAAATCGAGGGAGGTTTTCTGCGAGTGGACGTGACGCTCCCGGTCGTCATCGCAGTAGTGAAGCGGATCAACCGCTACCGGCTTCCCACCATCTTTGGCATCCTCGAGGCCGGGAAGAAGGAGATCGTCGAGGTGGGCTGCGCCACCTGCGAGAACTGCGGCCTCGCAGCCGGGGCAATGGGCCTCGGGGGTTCGCCGACGCGGGTCGTGGGGGTCTTCCAGGCGCCCCGCAAACGCCGCGTGGAGATGATCGGGGGCGAGCCGAGAGACGCTGCACGTGCGCTCGTGCAGAAGCTCCGCGAGATGGGTGCACTGTAAAAGAGCCGCAAGCAACAAGCTTCAAGCCACAAGGCAAGAGAACAGAAGGAAAAAGATATGGACGCATCGGGTCGAGATCAAATGAGCGATATCCTCGTCTGGGCGGAGCTGCGGGACGGGCGGCCGTCGGGCGTGGCTTTCGAGCTCCTGAACAAGGCCACGGACCTGGCGCCGGCACAGGGCGGAACGGTCTCGGCCGTCGTGATCGGCCCCGGGGACTGCCGCGCGTGCGCCGCCGAGTTCATCGCCCACGGGGCAGGCCGCGTCTTCGTCGTCGAGGACCCGCGGCTGGCACTCTACCAGGCCGAGGCGTTCACGAAGATCCTCTGCCGGCTCATCGCCGAGACCCGTCCGGGCGTCGTCCTCATGGGGGCAACCTCCATCGGCGCGGACCTGGCGCCCGCCGTGGCGGCGCGGATCGGGACAGGGCTCACGGCTCACTGCACGGACCTTCACATGGAGGACATCGACGGACGCCGGCAACTGGTGATGGTCGTTCCCGGATGGCGGGGAAACCTGATGGTGAAGATCGTTTGCCCCGAAAAGAGGCCCGTCATGGCAACGGTCCGCCCCGGCGTCCTGGAAAAGGGCAACCCGGATCCGTCGCGAACGGGCGAAATCGTCTCCATCCCTGCCGACATCGGAGAGGAGAACTTCCGCGCCCGGACCCTCGAGAGCGTCCGCGAGCCGGAGGAAGGCGGGCTGGAGCAAGCGGCGATCATCGTGTCGGGCGGTTTCGGTTTTTACGAGGCAGGGGGCGTCTCCCTGCTGGAGAGACTCGCCCGCGCCATCGGCGGCGTGACGGCGGGCTCTAGGCCCGCCTGCGACGCAGGCTGGATACCGGAGACACGGATGATCGGGCAGAGCGGCAGGACCGTGAGCCCAGGGCTGTTCATCAGCATCGGAACCTCCGGGGCGCCCCACTATACGACGGGGTTCGCGAAGGCGGCCCTCATCGTGGCCATCGACAAGAACCCGAAGGCCCCGATCTTCGACATCGCCGATTTCGGCATCGCCGGCGATCTGAGGGACATCGTCCCCGCCCTCGCGGAGGTCCTAGAGTCGGAGCGATAGCGAACCCGCCCGACGCACGAGGCGAAGGCAAACGAATCTCGAATCACGGAAGGGGGAAGCGCCATGTTTGAATTCACGAAAGAGCAGGAGATGATCAGGGCCATGGTCCGCGAATTCGCCGATACGGAACTTGCGCCAAAGGCACTCGAATTTGACAGGAAGGGGGAGTTTCCCTTGGAGCAAGTCCGTAAACTCGGGGCGCTGGGTATCATAGGCATCGCCTCATCCCGGGAGTACGGTGGGTCGAAGGCCGGGCACCTGCCCGCGGTGATCGCCGTCGAGGAAATTGCCCGGGTCTATCCCTCGCTCGCCTTCATCCTCGAGGTGGAGCAGGCGCCCCTTTACATGATCGAAACCTGGGGAACGCCGGATCAGAAGCAGGCCTGGCTACCGCCACTCATCCGCGGCGAGAGGATCGCCGCCGTGGCGGCCACCGAGCCCACGGGAGGATCCGATCTGTCAACGCTGAACACCACGGCCGTCGCCAACGGGGACGACTACCTCCTCAACGGAAGGAAAGTCTACATTACCAACGGCGGCGTGGGCGACTGGGTCCTCGTTCTGGCCAGGACGGGCGAGAGGGCCAGCATCCTCGCACTGGAGAAAGGCGCGCCGGGATTCGTCGTGAGCCGCAGGCAGGAGATGATGGGGTTCAGGTCGGGCGACGTCTGCGAACTGGGGTTCAGCAACTGCCGCGTGCCGAAAACGAACCTCATCGGCAAGGAAGGCGGCGGCCAGGCGATTGCCATGGCAACCTTCACGGTGAGCCGCGCCGCCGTGGGTGCCGTGGGGCTGGGCATCGCGCGCGGGGCTTTCGACATTGCCTTGAAGTACGCCAAGGAGCGTGTTCTCTACGGCAAGCCCATAGCGAACCTCCAGGCGATCCAGTTCATGCTCGTGGACATGGACACGGAAATCGATGCCGCCCGCTGGCTCATCTACCATCCCGCGGCCTGCCTGGACCGGGGCATGGGGCCCCGCGACATCGGCAAGCTGTCGGCCCGGGCGAAATACATCGGAGGCGAGGTGGCGGCAAGCGTCACGATGAAGGCCATGCAGATCCTCGGCGGCTATGGGGTGAGCCCCGAGTACCACTTGACGAGGCTGCTGGCCGACGCCGTGGAGATTTTCCCGGCCACGGGCACGCCCCAGATCATGAAGTTCATCCAGGCCTTGGAAATCGTAAAATAACGGCTGCCGCATTGCCGCAGCTGGCGGGCTGATCCTTCAGCCGCGAACATCGGAGTGACGGGGATGGGCCGATTCTTCAGGGCACTCTCCTTTATGGCGGACGGGGTGTTCGTGTTGGCACCGTCGAGGATTAACCAGAAAGGCGGCGTCTGATTTTTCGACATTATTTGCCGCCCGACGCAGGTCCTTACGACTTTTCGGCTCCCATCTGCGACGAAAATGTCGTCCTTATTTTATTCAATAAAATCCGCTTATTGAGAAATTAATCTCTCGTTAGTCAACGCCTTTCTCGAAAACTGTCCCTGAAATGTCACTCTCCGATCTTTTATTCCACCATGCGGTATTTAAAATTTTCAAGGGGAAACAAGACCTTATCCATTTTTCGCACGTTTTCGGCTACCTGGCAAACCTGTTGCTATATCGAAGCGTTTAAGAAAAGGAGGTCAATAATGGCTACGACCAAGATGAAGCGCTACAGAACATTATTGAATCACCGGATCGAGGAAATCCTGAAAGCGAATGGAAAACCCCTGTTCCCGTCGGAGAATCTGAACGGCCTGCTGCCGGACATGTACGACCTTGCGTCGTTCGAGTCGGAGCGATTGTACGAATACGCCCTGAAGGACCGGGAGAGAAAGACGGTTCTCGAGCTGATCGAGGCTGTCAAGAGAATCGAGGAAGGCAACTACGGCATCTGTGAGGATTGCCTGAAACCCATTTCCGACAAGAGGCTGCAGGCCGCCCCTGCGGCGACCCTGTGCATCGAATGCAAGGCCGAAACCGAGAAGCGCGAGCGGGCCGAAAAGATGAGGCAGGCCCACACGACCTTCGGCATTCAGCTCGGGGAACCCCCGGGAGCAAAGTAGAGAAACCCGGTCCCTCGCGAGGGTCGGCAAAAGAACCCCCCACGCCCATCTCCTTTCATCTTTGAGAAGGCCCCCGTTTCGGGGGCCTTCCCGTTTCCCCTTCTCTCGTACCCGGAACCCTTAGATATACATTGCCGCCAGGATCGCATAGAGCAGCGCCGGCACGAGGTTACCGACGCGGATCTTCCTGATCTCGAGGATGTTGATGCCGATCCCGAGGATGAGAAGCCCTCCCGTGGCGGTCACGGCCTCAATCACGGCCGGTTCCTGGAGAAACGTCAGCTGCGAGGACAGCAGCGTGATCGATCCCTGGACGACGAAGACCGACAGGGCGGAGAAGGCCACTCCCAGCCCGAGCGACGAGGCAAAGGCGACGGATGCCACGCCGTCAAGCAGGGCTTTGATGTACAGGATGGACGGGTCGCCCACGGTCCCGTCGCGTATGGAGCCGACGATCACCATGGCGCCCGTGCAGTAGAGGATGGAGGCCGTGACGAACCCCTGGACGAAGGTGGAGGAGTCGGAGCGCAACCGCTTTTTGAGCCGTTCGCCGAGATTTGCGACCGCCCTCTCGATGTTCATCAGCTCTCCCGTGACGGCGCCGGCCAGCAGCGAGCCGATCACCAAGAGCGGCCTTGTCCCCGACAGGGCCATCTGGAGCCCGATCAGGACCACCGACAGGCCCAGGGCCTGCATGACGATCGTCTTGATCCGGTCGGGAAGCCGGCTCCCGATGACCGCGCCCGCCAGGCTCCCCGCCACGATGGCGGCCGTGTTCACCAGGGTTCCCGTCACTGTTCGCTTCCCTGTCATTTTGATTGGATCTTCAGGTTCATCTCTATATCATCGGCGAAGCTCGCTGACAACGAACTTAAGAAGGCAGGAAGGTGAGAAGTTGATTGCAACAAAAACACGTTACCTACGGATACGCCCTTAGTGGCATTATCGGTTTTTCATTGAGCCTGTAATGGAACAGCACTTTCAGGATGTTTTCGATTCCGCGTTCGCTCCACCGGGCACCG
>JAAYEC010000006.1 GCA_012728915.1 Deltaproteobacteria bacterium
CACGCTCCAGTGCGAACTGATGGCCCACTACATGACGACCGCCGCCGGGGTCTCGTGCAAGATCGCTTCCGACCCGGCCGCGATCACCGTGAACCCGAAGGAGGCCGATCACGGCACGCTTGTCCTGCTGGACTGCCCCGATCGCGACCCGGTCAAGTACTTCATGGCCCTCGCCGTGTCGGGCAAGCGCGTCCTGTCGAATTGCCTCGTGGCCCTGTTCAACGTCAGGCCGGGGCTCGGCATCGAGGAGCGGGCCGTTTCCTGGGGCATCCGTGGATTCTTCTACGAAACGGACTCCGTGGACCAGATGATGAAGGGCATCCAGTCGCTCTTCAAGGGCGAAATGTGGCTCTCCCGCGATATCATGGCCAAGTGCATCATGTCGCAGCGCACCGCCGTCGAACCGCCCGGCAAGGACATGATCTTCCTGACGCAGCGGGAGCTCGAGATCCTCAGCATGGTCGTCTCCGGGGCCACCAACGAGGAGATCGCCGCCCGGATCTGCATCAGCCCCCACACCGTGAAGACGCACATCTACAACATCTTCAAGAAGATCAACGTCCCCAACCGCCTCCAGGCAGCCCTCTGGGCCGCCAAGAATCTGTAGTCCCCGTTCAATTTCCATTCTACCGTCATGAAAACGCGGCAGCCCATTCCCACAACTCATCGTTCACAACGGACAACTCAAAATTCTTCTCCCTGTGCCCTGGACCCTGAACCCCTTTTCTATTGACTTTCCCCCCCGAATTGTCGTTGAGTACAGCAGCTTGAGCAATCGGGAGGAGCCATGGCACCGATCACCTTAAAGAGCTGCCCGAAGCTCTACATCCACGAGACGCACCGCGCGAAGCCGCCGGACGACACCCTGCGCTTCGTCGGGGGCATGCGGGACCTTCTCGGGATGCAGGACTTCCGCGAGGCGACGGCCCTGGACCGCATCGGCATCCCCGTGTTCACCTGCTGGCGCCTGAGGCCGGACGACACCAGGACCTTCCACACCGGCAAGGGCGCCTCGGCCGTCCAGGCGCAGGTCTCCCTTACCCTGGAGTCGATCGAGCGATTCTCCTCGGAGTTCCGCGAGGAATGGGCCGACCGGCTGATTGTCGGCAGCTACAACGCCCTTCGCGCGGCACGCAACACCCTCGACCCCACGACACTCGTCCTTTCCCAGTTCAGCGACTTCAGCCCGGATGCCGATCTGCATTGGGTGGCGGGCTACGACATCGCCCGCAACGAGGAAATCCTCGTCCCCGCCAGGGAGGTTTATCACCCCTTCCACCGCGACGAGGGCCTCCTCTACGGTTCTCACACCAACGGCCTTGCCTCGGGCAACACGATCGAGGAGGCCGTCTTCCATGCCCTCACGGAGATCGTCGAGCGCGACGCCTGGAGCATCGCCAAGTACAACCGAGACTACGGCGAGCCCATTGTCGTCGAGGACCGGCCCGAGAACCGCTTCCTGCTCGACATCGCCGGGAGATTCGAGCAGGCGGGCCTCGAGATCGTCGCCCGCGACATCACCTCCGACATCGGCATCCCCGTCGTGGCGGCCTTCTCGAAGGACCTGCGCCACGGCGACACGCTTCCCGTCGAGGGGTTCGGCGCCCACACGGACCCGAAGGTGGCCATGGGAAGGGCGCTCATGGAGATGGCGACGACGAGGGCCCTCTTTCTCGTCAGGCACGGACCCGACGGGCTCCGGGATACGAGCCCCCTGTACCTGACCCACGACGAGGCGGTCGAGGACCCGCGCTTTGCCGTCCGCAGCGCGAAGGCCCTCTCCGAGATGGAGATCGGCTACAGCAGCGACATCACCGAGGACCTGGAGGCCTGCGTGGCGCGGCTCCGGGAGCGGGGCCTGGACCGGGTCATCGCCGTGGAGCTGACGCGGCCCGAGACGGGCATTCCCGCGGTGAGGGTCGTCATCCCCGGCGCGGATGCCTACTGCTACGACCGCACCCGCAAGGGTGACCGCCTGTACGGCGACCCGTGAGAGGGGGAACGCATGCTCAGCGAAAAAGAGGTCTGCGAGCGGGCCGAGTACTGCTACCTGATCTGCCTGCAGCTCAACTGGATGCTGTCCAACGAATCGATCCCGCCCGAGAAGTACCTCGAGCAGATCCGGAAGTCTTCCCTCGGCCTTGCCGAGGACGAGTTCATCGTGATGAGCATCGAGGAGGGCCTCAAAAGCGGACTCGGGGACGGCGGCGTCAACAACCTCATCCTCATGTACGAGTCCTTCGTGCACGCCTTCTGCGAGGTCATGCAGACTGACATCGAGGACCTCCGGGACAGTCTCCCCCGCGAAGCCCTCGTGACGCTCGCCGCCGAGATGGGCGTGGAGCTGGGCGCCGATTCCTGACGACTCTTCCTGTCATTGCGAGGAGCGCCCTTCCCTCTGTCATTGCGAGGAGCGCCCTTCCCTCTGTCATTGCGAGGAGCGACAGCGACGAAGCAATCCATGGCATAGAACCGAGATTGCTTCGCTTCACTCGCAATGACATCCCAATGGGTCATTGCGAGGAGCGCCCTTCCCTCTGTCATTGCGAGGAGCGCCAGCGACGAAGCAATCCCAGGCATAGAACCGAGATTGCTTCGCTTCACTCGCAATGACATCCCAATGGGTCATTGCGAGGAGCGCCCTTCCCTCTGTCATTGCGAGGAGCGACAGCGACGAAGCAATCCCAGGCATAAAACCGAGATTGCTTCGCTTCACTCGCAATGACATCCCAATGGGTCATTGCGAGGAGCGACAGCGACGAAGCAAGCCTAGGAGCCACTCATGGAAAAGCAGTATTTCGTTTACATCATGACAAACAAGCGAAACACTGTCTTGTATACCGGCATGACCAGCGATCTGAAGAAGAGGGCATATGAGCATCGAAACAAGCTGATTGAAGGTTTCACAAAGGCGTACAACGTAAACAAGCTGGTTTATTATGAAATTTATGCTGACCCCTTGGACGCGATAGCACGGGAAAAGAAAATCAAGGGCGGCTCGAGGCAAAAAAAATTAGACCTTATAACCGAGAAAAACCCTGGATGGAATGATTTATACGATTCAATATGAGATTGCTTCGCTGCGCTCGCAATGACAAACAAGGACGTCATTGCGAGGAGCGCCCTTCCCTCTGTCATTGCGAGGAGCGACAGCGACGAAGCAATCTATGGCATAGAACCGAGATTGCTTCGCTTCGCTCGCAATGACAAACAAGGACGTCATTGCGTGGAGCACCCTTCCCTCTGTCATTGCGAGGAGCGACAGCGACGAAGCAAGCCCAAGCATAAAACAGAGATTGCTTCGCTTCGCTCGCAATGACAAACAAGGACGTCATTGCGTGGAGCACCCTTCCCTCTGTCATTGCGAGGAGCGACAGCGACGAAGCAATCCATGGCATAGAACCGAGATTGCGTCGCTGCGCTCGCAATGACATCGCAAGGAATCATTGCGAGGAGCGACAGCGACGAAGCAATCCATGGCATAAAACCGAGATTGCTTCGCTGCGCTCGCAATGACATCCCAATGGGTCATTGCGAGGAGCGACAGCGACGAAGCAAGCCCAGGCGTGGAATCCGGGTTGCTTCTCATTCCCCCCGATGTCACAATGATTTCATGGCAAGCTCGATTCCTCCCAGGGACATCATCCGCATCCTCGAAGAGATCGCCCTGCTCCTCGAGCTCAAGGGCGAGTCGCCCTTCAAGTCCCTCGCCTACACCAATGCGGCAAGGAAACTGGAGACACTCGAAGAGGACCTCGACGGGCTTGTACGGCGCGGCGGCCTCAAGTCCGTCAGGGGCATCGGCGACGCACTGAACCGGAAGATCACCGAACTCGTCGCCACGGGCCGCCTCGAGTACTACGAGACGCTCAAGGCCTCCGTCCCGCAGGGTCTCCTGGAGATGCTGCGCATCCCCGGCCTGGGCCCCAGGAAGATCCGTGCCCTCCACGAAAAGCTCTCCATCGGGACACTGGGAGAACTGGAATACGCCTGCATGGAAAACCGCCTCCTCGAACTGCCCGGCTTCGGGGCCCGCACCCAGCAGAAGATCCTGACCGGAATCGAGCACCTGAAGCGATACAAGGAGCGCCACCTCTGCAGCGAGGCCCTCGAAGCCGCGGAACCCCTGCTTGCAGAGCTCCGGGGTCGCGCCGGCGTCGTCTCGGCAAGCCTTGCCGGCTCCCTGCGGCGCGGAAACGAGACCGTCAGGGACATCGACCTCGTCGCCGCCTCGGATGACCCGGAGGCCCTTTCGAAGTGGTTCGCCTCGCTTGACGGCGTGGAGCGAGTCGTCGCCCGGGGCGCCACAAAAGTGAGCGTATTTCTGAAGGCGGGGATCAATGCCGACCTGCGGATCGTCTCCCCGCGCGAGTACCCTTTCGCCCTGCACCACTTCACGGGCAGCAGGGAGCACAACACGGCCATGAGGGGCCGCGCAAGGCAGCTGGGCATCCGGATGAACGAGTACGGGCTCTTCCGGGACGGCGCCCTGCTGCCGTGCCGAAACGAGGGGGAGGTCTTCGCGACCCTCGGGCTCGCCTGGGTGCCGCCGGAGCTGCGCGAGAACACGGGCGAGATCGAGGCCGCCGCGACGGGGGAGATGCCGTCGCTCGTGCAGATGGAGGACATCCGCGGGGTCTTCCATATCCACACGACGGCCAGCGACGGCTCCAGCACGCTGGAAGCGGTCGTGGAGGCCGCAAAGGGGTTGGGCCTGGAGTACATCGGCATCGCCGATCACAGCGAATCGGCCTTTTATGCCGGCGGTCTCACCCCCGAGGACGTACGAAAGCAGCACAGGGCCATCGACGCGCTGAACCGCAGGGACCCCTCCTTCCGCGTCTTCAAGGGCATCGAGGCCGACATCCTGCCCGACGGGCGGCTGGACTACGACGATGCTACGCTGGAATCCTTCGACTTCGTGATCGCCGCCGTGCACTCGAATTTCGGGATGGGCGAAGCCGAAATGACCCGGCGCCTCCTCAGGGCCCTGGCCAACCGCCACACCACGATCCTCGCGCATCCCACGGGGCGGCTCCTGCTTGCCCGCGAGCCCTACTCGCTTGACCTGGAGCGGGTCATAGACGCCGCCGCGGAGTACGGCAAGGTCCTCGAACTCAATGCCAACCCCCACCGGCTCGACCTCGACTGGCGCCGCTGCAAGTACGCCAAGCGCCAGGGCGTGCGGATCGCCGTCAACCCCGACGCGCATCACGCGGATGGACTGGCGGACATGAAATACGGGTTGAACATCGCCCGCAAAGGATGGCTGGAGGCCCCCGACGTCATCAACTGCATGGGCATGAGGGAGATGGAGGCATTTCTCGCGAGAAGCAAGCAATAATGCGGCGGATGGACGCCTTGCCTTTTCACGGCTGAACAGGCAGGACAGGCCGGACAGACCTTATTTCATCGACCTTGCAAACACGATCCCCAGAATGAGCCAGAGGGGTATGGAGATGATCAGGGCCCATGTGATGCCCTGGAGGTGACGGAGCCTCGTTTTGAGGCTCTTCTCGAGCATGGCCTTGTCGATCTTGTGCTTGATCTCTTCGATCTTGAAGGGCTTGGAAATGTAATCCTGGGCGCCGCGCCGTATGGCCTCCACGGCCGAGTCGATGGAGGGGTAGCCGGTGATCATGATGAAGGCCGCGTCCGGATCGGCGTGCCTCACCTCCTGCAGAAACTCCAGCCCGTTCATCTCGGGCATCATGAGATCCGACAGGATGATGTCGAAGCGTCTCGTCTTGCACAGCTCGATCGCCCTGCGCGGGTTGTCCGTCGTCTCCACGTCGAAATTGAAGGCGCTCATGTAGCCGCCCAGGACCTGGAGCACGCCCTGGTCATCGTCGAGCACGAGGGCCCTTCTTTTCCTTCGTCCGTTCCAGCCCATGACGAATAATACCTATGCAAAAAGCATACGCAATACGTCTGACGCAAAACAGATTATAGTGCTTTCATATCATGAAGTTGCAAATTTGGCAAGTATCGCCTGCAGCAAATGATGGAGGGTATTCCCCGGAATGATGACGGTCCATCGACACCCCGGGGGGCGCAAAGCGTATCCGGTCGTTTCTCGTCCTTCCTTCCCCCTGCTCTCTCACGCCCTCCACTGGATTCCTCTGACCTCGCGCAGCAGTCGCCTCTGCTGAACGTACAGCCCGAGTGTCATTCCCATGAGCAGCGTGAGCACGCCCAGGTACATGCCCAGCCGGTGCTGGATGCTGAAGATCAGGGGCTTCAGGGACAGCCGCGCGGCGCGCCTGAGGGAGTCGTCCCTGCCGATGAAATCGGCAATCGGGGGGGACACCCGGTAGTAGAACGCGACGAACAGCCTCCCCGGTTCGCTGGCCATCAGGATGCGGTCCCTGAACTTCTGCAGGAGGATGACCTCCGGCGCATGGTAGCTGCCGAAGGCTGCCGTGGCGATGAAGCATCCGCCCCCGCCTCCGCCGCCGGCTCCCGAGCCGGAAGGGGTAGGCGCCGGGCTTGGCGCCGGCGCCTGGGGCATCGTGTAACTGACCGCTGCAGAGTAATCGCTTTCGTGGCCGCTGCCGTCGTAGGCCGTTGCCGCGAAATAATAGGTGATCCCCTCCGCAAGCCCGGAGATGACGCAGCTTGTTGCGTTGCCCACGTCGATGTGCGACGTGTAGTTCCCCGGCGCCGTACCGTAGTGGACCCTGTATCCCGTGACGGCGGGGTCCGCATTGGCGTCCCAGGCGACCGTGACCTGCGCCGCATGGGCGGCGGTCATCAGGAGGCTCAGCAGGGCCACGAGCAGCAGAACCAGGCTGGGGATGACGATAAGGAAGAACGAGCACCTACGGGAGGGTACAGGTAAGGTATGCGCAAAAGACACGGCATCACCTCCGCATGCAGATTGTCCCTGCGTGGGCGAATCCGGGCACGGGCGCTGCCGCTTCGCCCTGGCAGCCCTGCCGCCCTATCCCTTGTATGGTCAGGGACTTAGGCCAGCGGCTTTGCGTCCCGCCCTTTCGGTGCGGGTTGCCCTTTTCAGGGTTCTATCCGTTCATGGTATCGGCTGCAGAGAATTTTTCTTTAACTGTCTGCCGTTTTCCAGCATAATCCTCCCCACTCACGCACTCGAAAGGACTCATCCATGCACCCGCTGAGATCGAATCAAATCAACACGGGCAACGGGCCGCGAACGAATTCGAGGTCATCGGGACAGGAAGCAGCATCAACCCGTCATTGCGAGGAGCGCCCGCGACGAAGCAGTCTCGATCATTTCACGGGATTGCCGAGTCGGGCTCACGCCCTCCTCGCAATGACGGATTGGCACCGTTTCTTCCACCGAGTGCCCCGTTCTCAAACGGGGTCAGGGGCTCGCAAGGTCGCCTCGGGGTCGCTTCGTTCGGGCCGGGCTGCGCGAGGCGCAGCCGTTCACGAACCATTCACGCGAAAGCGTACTTGCGCGAGGCCGGGAAACGCGGGGAGGCATGCAGCCCTTCTCCTCGCCCTCATTTTGCCTTCCCTCATCCTGCTCCTCGTCCCTGTGCCCGCCGTGCTCGCCTACATGGACACCGAGCGCAGCGTCAAGCTCGACGCCCCTTTTCTGCCGACCCCCAACTACGTCATCGCCGAGCTGCTCGCCGGGGCCCGTGTGGGCAAGGACGACATCCTGTACGATCTCGGCTCCGGGGACGGGCGAATCGTCATCGAGGCCGCCCGGCAAACGGGCTGCCGGGCCGTGGGGATCGAGATTGACGCCGACCTCGTCGACGACAGCCGCAACGCCGCGCGGAGGGCCGGCGTCCAGGACCGGGTCCGGTTCACCACGGCCGATATCTTCACGGAGGATTTCAGCGATGCCACCGTGGTGACGCTCTACATGGGGCGGCATGTCAACATCAAGCTCCGTCCCCGGCTGCTCCGGGAGCTCCGGCCGGGCACGCGGATCGCATCGTACACCTTCGACATGGGCGAGTGGAAGCCCGACGCGGTCTCGACCATCGTCAGGGAGGATGCGTTTTTCTGGGTCATCCCCGCGAACGCCTCGGGGAAATGGCAATGGACGGAAGGCAGGGGAAGGTCGTCAGCCCGCTGCGATCTCGAGGTGAGGCAGGTCTTCCAGGAAATTGAGGGCGAAGTCATCTGCAACGGGAAGCGCTCCCCGCTGCGGGGAGGAAGAGTCTCGGGCGAAACAATCAGCTTCACGCTGGCCGGCGAGCCTTTCGGGAAGGCCTCGCCCGTGGAGTTTACAGGCCGGATTCAGGAACACGCGCTCCAGGGGCAGATAAGCGACGGGAATTCACGGCGGCCGCTGCGGGCCGTCCGAAACCCCGCGACCGTCCGGCCGATCGCTCAGTAAAGCCGCCCGTCCCCCCTGTCGCTCACAGGGGGACGGGCATGGAGGAATTCGGCGTATGCATCTCCGGTGTCACGGCACGATGCGCCGGGCCCTCGGCCCGACGCCGCTCATGCAAAATGCGTCAAGCCCGGCTTCCCCACGGGGTAGACGTTGAAGCCGACCTCGTGACAGAGTTCGTGGTCGAGAATGTTGCGGCCGTCGAAGATGAATGCGGGCTTGACCATCCGCTTGAAGATCCTGCCGTAATCGAGACCCCGGTACAGGTCCCACTCCGTCATCACGGCGATCGCCTGGCAGCCGCTTGCGGCCTTGTAGGGGTCCTTCACGTAACTCACCTTGCCCGCGAGGCCCTTGAGGTCCGTCTTCGCATTCTCCAGTGCCCGCGGGTCCGTCACGACCACTTCCGCTTTCTCCTCGAGCAGGCGCTGCGCCACGTAGATCGCGGGGGATTCGCGGGTGTCGCTCGTGTTGGCCTTGAATGCGAACCCGAACAGGCATACCCGCTTGCCGGCCAGCGTGTTGAACATAGCCTCGAGCATGTTCAGCACGAAGCGCTCCTTCTGGTACTCGTTGATCCGGACGACCGCCTCGAAGTAATCGGCCACCTCCGCAAGCCCCTCGTGACGGCAGAGGTAGACCAGGTTCAGGATGTCCTTCTTGAAGCACGACCCCCCGAAGCCGATGCTGGCGTTCAGGAACCTCGGGCCGATCCGCCCGTCCATCCCCACGATGCGGGCCACTTCCGTCACGTCGGCCTCCGTCTTTTCACAGACGGCCGAAACGGCGTTGATGGTGGAGACCCGCTGGGCCAGGAAGAGGTTGGCCGCAAGCTTCGCGAGCTCGCTGCTCCAGATGTTGGACGTCAGGATCTTTTCCCGGGGGACCCAGTTTGCGTAGATTTCCACCAGGACATCCCGCGCCCGGTATCCTTCTGCGCTGTCCCGCGAGCCGATGAGGACCCTGTCGGGAACCTCCATGTCCCTGACGGCCGTCCCCTCGGCCAGAAACTCGGGGTTCGAAAGAACGTCGAAACGGACTCCGTCGTTCCGGGAGTTCAGGATCCTCTCCATGGCGAGCGCCGTCTTCACCGGAAAGGTGCTCTTCTCGACGACGATCTTCGGTGAGCGCGCGTGTTCCAGGATCTGGCGGGCTGTCTTTTCCCAGTACTGAAGGTCGGCGGCCATGCCGGCACCGGCGCCGAAGCTCTTCGTGGGCGTATTGACGCAGACGAAGATGACATCGTTTTCCCGGATGCCCCCGGGTATGTCCGTATCGAAGAAGAGATTCCGGCCGCGCGCCTCCTTGACGATCTCATCCAGTCCGGGTTCATAGACCGGAAGGGCCGCCGAGTTCCACTGCGCGATCTTCTCTTTATTCGTATCCACAACGGTCACCCGGTACCGGGGACACTTGCAGGCAATCATGGCCGCCGTCGGCCCGCCCACGAAACCGGCGCCAATACAAAGGATTCTTTTTTCGAACTTCATCCCGCCGTTCCTCCCGCAGACTGTTCTCTCTTCTTCCGCTTCTTTCTGTTCCCCTATTTCCCCTGCCCCCGGCCATGCAACAACCCTGCCGGTACGGGCTGGCAGGGCCATCCTGTGATCGAACCCTGTTTCCCCCAGCGGGCCGCCCGCAATGTCACGGCCCGCGCTGCGCCTTCGGGCTGCGGTCGGTCATTAAAAAAACCCCGCCATGCGGGGCCTTCCCGGAGTCCTTCTCGGTCGATGACGTGAGCGGCCCGATGCCGGGGCCCGCGCCCTCGGGCGATCCTTCATGACCGCCTGCGGATTCGCCTTCCTGCGGCCATCGCAAACGGGATGGACAAAAGCAGCAACAGTGCGGCAGCCGGATACCTGATGGAATAGACGACGGGCGCCAGACCCCATCTCGCCGCGATCCTCAGGGGCTCGTTCCCGGCAATCCACTCCGCTGCAGGCGGCGAGGCCCGGTAGTACCACTCGACGAATGCCCGACCCGGGCGGCTGGCCATCAGCACCTCGTCCCGGAAGGCCCGCAAGGTTGCCACCTCGGGCGCCAGGGAGCTGCCGTACGCAGCCGTTGCGATGAAGCATCCGCCCCCGCCTCCTCCCCCGGAACCCGAAGGGGGCGGGCCCTGCGAAGGCACCGTGTACGCGATTTCATCCGACAAGCTGCTCTCGCCGCCGGTTTCGGCATACGCGGTGGCCGCGAGGAAATAGGTGATTCCGGGCTGCAACCCCGTAATGGTGCAGTACGGCCTGCTTCCCGAATCGACGGCCATGCTGTAATGACGGCTGGATGTTCCGCAGTAGACGCGGTAACCCGCTACGGTGGGGTCGGGATTCGGGTCCCAGGCAAGCGTGACCTGGGCTGCGGGACAAACCGGGGGTGTCGGCGTGCAGACGGAAAGCACGGCGAGAACCGCCGTCACGACGATTGCACGACCGATAGCCGCACGCGACCTTGGCGATACGATGCCGTTCTTCCTCAAGTGCCGGGGTCCCTCCTTCGGGACGGAAATCCCCCTCATCCCCTGTTCCGGCGGAAGCCCCTTTCGGCAAACCCCATTTCGCCGGCAACCGCCTGAACTTGGGCTTACCTATCGCAAAAGGCCAACCCTGTCAAGTTTTCATATCTTCGATGCGTGGCACCTCCCGCACGGTCCCAGGCCGGACTAAAAAAGGCAGGGCCTCGAGAGCCCTGCCTTTCAATCCTGTCCTGGGATGGTCTTACTTCGTTTTCCTCCTGAAAACCCCGACACCGACCAGCCCGACACCCAGGAGCATCAGCGTCGTCGGCTCTGGCACGAGGGCCAACTGGTCCTGCCTGACGCCTCCGTCCGGGCTGAAAAGGTTCAGCACGACCACATCACCCGTGCCCGTCCAGTTCTCTATTTTAGAATATTTCCAAGCATATTCGACGAATTTATTGTTCACCTCCTGTGTCGGATACTGGAGAAGCCAGATGGCGGATTGAAGAGCTGCATCATCTTTTTTCCGGGCGGCGGGATCGTCATAATTAAAAATACCTGCTTCATTCCAGCTGTTGTGAGCAAATTCGTGATAGAGATATGCCACCAGGGAGTTCAACGCAATCGCTGATCCCGTCCCATTATACATAATGGACGTCCCGATAGACTGAACGACAAGCTTCTCTCCGGGAGTGAAATATTCATTCGGCTCCACGCAAAACGATGTAAAGAGCGTCGTTTTTGAACCATAGTAAGATACGGCAAATTCACCGCCCGAAGCGCCGCTGTTCCATGGTGCCAAATTAAGACTGATGAAATCCCCCGCCTGAAGGGCATTTGCATTCTGCGGGGGCGAGATTGCAAGCATTACAAAGAGAAGAGCTACAATCACAATGGTCTTTTTCATCATCGTCCATCTACTCCTTGCAGGTTTCGTTTGCTTTCCCGGCAATCTCTAGAGCAGATAGCGTGCCATGTCGAAAAAGATCGGGACTTCCCGATCAAACGAAAGCCAACATCCCGTGTTAATTGAATTATTTTATCGTGCGACCCGAAGGTGAATCGTTCGCTTCGCGGCGGCTCTCGCGAAAGTTGTAAACAATCGCGACGTTTCTTTTGTTACATATGCAACCATTTTATCTTTCATTCAATGTTTATAAATAGTTACAGCTTGCATCAGATAAAACCGGACTGTAAACTTATTTTACGACCAGCCCTTCATGCGAGCGAATCCTGAGAGAAGAAGTCGGGCTTGCCGTCATCTCCCTCGAACGTCAAGATCGCCCTCGACTTCCCTGGTTGTGCTCGGGGCTTCGGCCCGGTGCAATGAGGCGGATGCATGGCGGGATCCGGGATACATTTTTCCCGGCGGGTGGAACGAGGCTTCGGCTGTATGATCTGTAAGGAAGTCTTGCAAAAAAAACGCCGCTTTCGCGGCGTTTTTGCCCTCCTGACTTCCCCCTCGGACTGATCTTTACGATCTTTTTCTCAAACCGGCCCCGACTGCAAGGAGACCGAATCCGAGCAGCAGCATGGTCGACGGCTCGGGCACGGCAACGGGGGCCTTATCGATCAGCTGCCCCGACCTGTCACTGAAAAGGACAACGAAACCGCTTAGCATGCTTTCAACCGATATACTGCGATTGGCAATCGACAAGGATTGACGGTCCGACCACGTATGCCCCGTGCCGACCGAATCAATTTCCGATATGTCACGGCCGGGCAGCGCATACCCTGAAATAAACAAATTATCCTTCGCGCTCGTGTTTGTCAGGCTGATGGTCAGCCAAGGTCCGGCCGCGTTCAGACTGTTGTCGTTACCGTATACAATATCGATCGATCCGGTGAAGCTGCCCCCATTCATTCCTGCCCCTGAAACGGGAAGAGAGTAGCCTGCGACCGGCATCAGGGCAAGACACACCGCCGCCGCACAGATGATAATTGTTTGCTTTTTCATATGCCCCTCCTTTTCTCTCTCGGGTCATACAATACGCAAACTCCGTACCACCCCGGAGATCCCCCTGGCCAGTCCTGTCGGTACCAGTTCTATCTCACTGTTATCAAAGGATTATTTCAGTTGACGCAGAGAACCAGCGAAGAATCGCCGCACTCAGAACGGTCTAAGATAAAAGTCTTATCTGTAAAATAAGCCGACAATAATCAGCACGTAAAAACTTATCAACAAAATTTCATGTAAATAACTTCGTATATCCGCAGCTTATACGATTTCGGTTGCACAAAATACATTGTAAACTTTACCGACAAAAACCGACCCGACGGGTGGCTCTATGTAGCCATTTACGGGTTGCCGACGCAAAAGAGAGTGCTGGCTGACTGTCTCTATGAGTTATTTGAATTAAAAAACGGCAGGACCGAAGCAGGCCCTGCCGTTCGCTGCGCCGTATTCGATCCACTACATTCGTGATCTCCTGCGAAGCGCCCCGACGCCCAGGAGGCCAAGCCCCATGAGAAGCAGTGTGCCCGGCTCGGGCACAGAGGCCGTGCCGTTGTTGTAATCGATTCTCAATGTGGAGCTGGACAGAACGAGAGAGCCAAAGAGTCCCTCATTGTAAACAAGCGATACGTGAAGAGGCGCACCGGATGTCCACGTTGTAAATATATTTCCAATGTCGAGGACCGTGGATGAGTCCCAGATCCCATTCCACCGACCGTTTACAAGATTACCCGCATAGGTCCTCTCGACGTAAACTCTGTCATTACTGCCGCTGACAGACCATGCCCCGATGGTCAGGGTTGCCGAGTTCAACGTGTCGTAGGGTACCTGGAAATCAGACGTGACGGCATGCGACCACTTATACGTCCCAGCACCCCGCAGCCACTCGTCGAGATTTCTCGTGTCGGTATAAATCAGTGCCGATGCCGCCGTTGCCAGTCCGAATACCAGCACAGTAAAGACGCATGAAATAACGAAATATTTTCTCACAGTGCACCCCCCTGATCGTTGTGTGTTCTCTGTGCAACAAGAGGAGCAAGAAGCCTGCCATATTCACAACTATTTGTTATTATAAGATATTATACGGATCTCGGGTCTCGCAACTGTAAAACAATCCGACGAATCCTGGCCGATTTGTTGATAAAATATTTCAAGTACCCGGATTATTGAATGATTTACGATATGCGTTTTTGTAAAATTTTCTTACAGTTTGTGGTCACGCCGTTTGGTTGCAGTTCCTCGTTTTCTCGCACATCCCTTTTCCACGTATCTATTTTTCCGCTATCCCCTTCCTCGAACTGCTTTTCCTTACCTATTTCCTCTCTATCCCCAGCTTTTCCATCAATTCGTAGAGTGTCGGGCGGCTGATCCCCAGTTCCTCGGCGGCGCGGGTGATGTTGTCCTTCTGCCGGGCGAGGACCTTCAGGATCATCTCCCTCTCGAGGGTCTCCCTTGCCGACCGCAGGGTCATCCCCTCGAACCGGCCTGCCGGCTCTTCCAGCTCGAGATCCACGGGCTTCACCTTGCGGCCCTCGGCCATGATCACGGCCCTCTTGACCCGGTTCTCGAGTTCACGGACGTTTCCCGGCCACGGGTAGGCGGCGATGGCGGCAATGGCCGGCTGCGTGAATCCGGTAATCTTCTTCCGGTTCTCCCTGACGGCGCGCTGCAGGAAGGCGTGGGCCAGAACGAGAACGTCGTCGTCCCGCTCCTTGAGAGAAGGCAGGTAGATCGACACAACGCTCAGCCGGAAGAAAAGATCCTCGCGGAATTTGCCCTCCTGCATGGCCTGCTTGAGGTCCTTGTTCGTTGCCGCCACGATCCGGACATCGACCCGGATCTGGTCGCGGCCGCCGACCCTCTCGATGACCTGCTCCTGGAGGAAGCGCAGCAACTTGACCTGCAACGTCAGGGAAAGCTCGCCAATCTCGTCGAGAAAGAGCGTCCCGCCGTCGGCCAGCTCGAAGCGTCCCTTGCGCTGCACGTGGGCCCCCGTGTACGCTCCCTTCTCATGACCGAAGAGCTCGCTTTCCAGAAGATTCTCCGGGATGGCCCCGCAGTTGATGACGACGAAAGGCCCGTTGCGGTAGTGGCTCTGGCGGTGGATGGCCTGTGCGACGAGTTCCTTTCCCGTCCCGCTTTCGCCCGTGATCAGGACGGGGACATCGGTGCTCGACACCTTGCGGACCGTCGCAAAAACCTCCTGCATCCTGGCGCTTGTCCCCAGCATTCCCTCGAACGCATCATCCTGCGACTTCATCTGGAGCTCTGCGTTTTCCCGCTCGAGCGTCGAGACGTGTTGCGCCCGTCTCAGGATCGTCTTGAGTTCGCCGATATCGATCGGTTTGTAGAGAATGTCGTAGGCCCCGCCCGATACCGCTTTCAGGGCATGCTCCTTCTCTGAGCGTCCCGTAACGATGACGATCTTCAGGAACGGATCCGCGGCAAGGGCTTCGGCCAGGACGGCAAACCCCTCCTCGACACTCGCCGGGTGCGGCGGCAGGCCGAGGTCCAGCACCATGACGGACGGTTTCTGCTCGCGCAGCTCCGCAAGGGCGCTCGCCCGATCCCCCGCAAGCGCGATGTCGCACTCCGCGGCGAGCGCCCACTTCATCTGGGTGCGCACGTCCTCATCGTCTTCGACGATCAGGAGGCGAAGCCTCTGCGCGTGATGCGAGGAGCCCGAAGCCAGTGCTTCCTGCTCTTTCAGGATGTTCTCTTTCGCGAATTCCCCGGACACGACTCGTTCCCTCCCCTGCGATTACAGATTGCCGCTGGCGTGACCAGACCCGTCACTCTTGCCACTCTTGCCACTTCCCCTGCAGGCCCTCATCTCTTCCCCGGCAGAAACACCCTGAACGTGCTGCCTTTCCCTTCCTCGCTTTCCACCTCGATCCGCCCCCCGTGGGCCTCCACGATCGTCTTGCAGTGAAAAAGACCGATCCCCATGCCTTTCGGCTTTGTCGTCTGGAAAGGCCTGAACAGGCGTTCCTGGACGAATTCCCGGGACATGCCGCAACCCGTGTCGCTTACAGCCAGCTGCGCCCAGCCGTCGCCCATCGAGGTCGCCACGGTGATCTTGCCGTCCTCCGCTATTGCATCGCTCGCGTTGAGCAGCAGGTTGCCGATGACCTTCTGCATCTGCTCGCCGTCGATGTGCAGACCGTGCACGCGCCCCAGCGAACACTGCACGGGCACCTTGAGCAGCCCCTCGAGGTTTTTCACGGAATCCGTCACGATCCGGTCGAGGTTCGACTCCCGGGGCAACACCCTGCTCCTCTCGCTCAGCAGGGTCAAGCGGCTGCACATGCTGTTGATCTTCTCGACGCTCTGCGTCACGGACCGGATCGCGTCCTTTCGGAATTCCGGGTTTTCGAAATGGACGGGCAGGTTCTGCATGACGAGGGAGAGCTTCGAGCCCAGGTTCTTCAAATCGTGCATGAAGAAGGCCGACATCGTCTGGAGGGCCTCCAGGGCCTTCGCCCGGTTAAGCTGGTCCGCCAGGCGCAGGCGCAGCAGGCTCGATGCGGTCTGGTCGGCAATCGTCCTGAGCAGCTCCTGGTCCTGCGCCGTGAGGGGCGCGTCCCGGTTGCGCCCGCTCAGGGTCATGACGCCGATCGGCCGCGTCGCTGCGCGCAAGGCGACGGCATATCGGATGCGCGCCTCCTCCAGTGCGGCCGCATGGCTTTCCCTGAAGTCCGGGACCCATTCTTCTCTCGCTCCGCCGAAATCCACCGGCATCTCGCGATCCCAGAGGGCGAGAAGCAGCTCCGCCCCGTCCTGGCCCGCCAGCTTCATCGTCCGGGCCCGCTCCTCCGTAAGGGCTGTGGAGGCGACAAACACAAGGCCGTCCCGGCTCTCCTCCGTAACCCACAGGCTGACGGACAGACAATCGAGGGTCTCCGAAACCATGTTCACCACCGCGGAACCCAGGTCCTTCGTTGTCGAGAGAGTGGACGTCGCCTCCGTGAACTCGGCCCAGACCTGCCTGTAGTCGTACAGCGGCCTCTCGAACAAGCGGCTCACGAAGTGCTTCCGTTTCATCCGCACGCTTCCGGACAACAGGAGCGCACCCAGGCCCATGATCGCCACAAAAAGCAGGAACGCCGTCATCGGCAGGCTCCGGCTTCCGATCCAGACTTGCGCCAGCCAGGCAAGCAGGCCTACGCCGATGAAGTAGGCGCCGACGAGGATGATCGTCATCGAGTTGTAAAGGAAGGTGTGCGACAGGTAGATGTCGACCTTCATTTCGCGGTCCCGAAGGGCGGACACCGCGATGAGGGTATCGGCCATGAGGAGCACTGCCGCATTCAGGGCGAGGTTGTCCGCCCCGACCTGGCTGTAGAGGATGGCCAGGCTGCTGTTGTAGATGCGCACCCCGAAGAGGGCGCCGACGCCGATGATCATGAACTTGATCTGCCATCGCTTGCGGCCCGTCGAGTGCCGCAGGGTCTGCTCCAGGTTCATCACCACGAGGATCGCGCCGGCGATGACGGCCAGCGACCAGACGTAGCCCGCCCATCCCAGGGCCAGGTGCCACCGCGATCCCGGCTCCATAAAGGGCGGGCCCGCGTGCCAGTCGCCCCACAGGAATACGGCGAGAGCCGCGGGGATGGCCCACACGGCGATCACCAGATAGATCCACCGGGTGAGGATCTCGCGGTAGTTGACCCTTCCGTAGGCGAGGCTGAAGAGCAGCCAGCAGCCCGGCAGCAGCGACGCAACGATCGTCTTGGCCCGATACCACAGGAGAAACTCCTCGGGATCCGCCGACCGCAGGGCCATGGCCGACAGCGCCGCCTCGATGACGAGCAGGGCCATGCCCGCCGCAAAAAAGCGCGGCACGACGCTTTTCGGGTCCCTCGAGACGACGTAGACAGCCAGCGCAGCCGTTACCGTCGCCGCCAGGTATGCCAGCAACACGCTGATATTCATGAATTTATTCGAAATGCATCACGAGCGAGTGAATATGAGTTGACACAATCTGTATTACATTATATATTACATGTAAACATGCGAAAGGAAATACGATCATGACTACAATATCCATCAGGCTTCCGGATGAAATCCTTCATGAAGTGGACAAGATTGCGAAAGATCTTAAGGTTTCCCGCACGGAATATCTCCGGCGCGCGATCCTGGCAATGAACCGAAAGGTACATGAAGACAGTCGTCGAAACAGAATCATGGCGCTCAGCAACCGTGTCCGAAAGGAAAGCATGCGTATAAATGCGGAGTTCAGCGAGGTGGAACATGACCCGGAGTATTGAGCGAGGCACAATCTGGCTGGCAAATCTCAACCCTGGCAAAGGGACCGAACCCGGCAAGACAAGACCCGTTCTGATCCTTCAAGACCAGGCCCTTCTCGATGCGGGGCATCCATCCACAATCATCATCCCACTGACAACCCATCTCATCGACGATGCCGAACCGCTGAGGGTACGCGTCAAGGCCCAGGAACAACTCGCAAGGGATTCCGACCTCCTGATTGATCAGATACGAGCTATTGACAACAGACGCCTTACCTCCGGCCCCATCGCAACCCTAGGCGCTGAACAGATGAAAAATGTTAATAACGCTGTTCTGGAAGTTATCGGCCTTACTCTTTTTGTCTCTTGATTGACCGGGTGAGGGCTGGCAGCATCTTTCCGATCTCAGCGCAAAGTCTATCCAAGTCTGTGACCTTCTCCGGACTGATCAGATTTAGCTTGTCTGCAAACTCGACCAGGTATCGGGTCTCGCTCAGAGATCTTCGAGATATGTTGATAAATTGGAGCAACTCGCCGGAATGCGGGCTTGCACATCCTTCAGCAAGGTTGGTAGGCACCGACAAAGCAGCTCTTCTCAACTGACTTGTCAGGTCGTAGAGATACTTCTTGGGAAAGCCGTCAGAAAGTTGATAAACATCCAGAGCCAATTTGTCAGCCTTCTGCCAAACATTCAGCTCCCTGTAACTCTTGATCATCATTATTCAGTCGCCACTTTTGCCACTGCGGCTTTGCCGCTTCTCACTCTTGCCACTCTCTATATGTCACTCTTGCCACTCTTGTCACAGCGGCGCAGCCGCCCTGTTGCCACTTTTGCCACGGCAGCGAAGCTGCCTTGCCCCTGCCGCATAGCGACACACTTCCCTCACTTCTGCCTGGACCGGGACTATATTTGAGAATATTCAAAGCTGAATGACTGGGAGTGATGAAATCGTGAGGGGTGAAAAGTGGACGGCTTCTCCTGCCTGCCCTGTTTTCTGCTATTTTTTGATATGCTTGACAAAATCGGCTCGCGTGAGGTCCGTATCCCTCAAAATCTTGGCAAACAGACCAGGCCCAATTGTTTCACCTGAGTGGATGGGTACGACCGTTGCCCGTCCGTCAAGATGACTCAAAAATATCCCAATCCAGCGATAAGAAGCATA
>JAAYEC010000079.1 GCA_012728915.1 Deltaproteobacteria bacterium
AGCCGCCCTGTTTCAGCAGGTTCCGAATGACCTTCCGCATGGTGGCAAAGTCATCGACGATCAGGATCTTGAGACTCTTGTTCACGCTCATATGCTTCCCCCGCAATCACGTTTCATGCCGGAATCCGGGTGCCCTTCCTGTGGTCGAGGCCCCGGGCCCGCGGCCGTTCAATTCGCTTCGGCCATCTCGAAGAGCCCCTCAGGGTCGAGGATCAGGCCCACGTTGCCGTCGCCGAGGATGGCGCCGCCCGAGACGCCCTTGATCCGCTTCAGGCCCTCGCCCAGGTTCTTGATGACGACCTCCTCCTTGCCGAGGATCTCGTCGACGAGCAGGCACTTCGATCGCTTCTCCCCTTCCATGACCACCAGGGTGGCCTCCCAGGGGTTGGCATGCACGGGCTCGATGTCGAAGAGCCGGTGAAGGCGCACCAGCGGCAGCAGCCTCCCCATGACGTTGATCGTTTCCGCCTCTCCGACGATGCAGTTGTACGCCGTCCGGTCGGGCCGGATGAGCTGCCGGATGGCCACCGTGGGGAGGATGTAGCGCTCGCCGCCCACCTTGACGATCATGCCGTCGATGATGGCCATGGTGAGCGGGAAGCCGGTGACGAAGGTCGTCCCCTTCCCCTCGGCGCTCTGGATGTCCATCTTGCCGCGGAGCTTCTCCACGGCCTGCTTGACCACGTCCATCCCCACGCCGCGGCCCGAGATGTCGGTGATTTTTTCGGCCGTCGAGAAGCCGGGCAGCAGGATGAGGCGGTTCACCTCCTGGTCCGTCAGGGCGTCGCCGGGGCTGATGAGGCCGTTCCTGATCGCCTTCTCGCGGATCTTCTCCCGGTTGAGGCCGCGCCCGTCGTCGGAGATCTCGATGACGATGTTGCCGCCCCGGTGAAAGGCCTTGAGCTTGATCGTGCCGCGCTCGGGTTTTCCCGCCCGGATGCGGTCCTCGGGCATCTCCATGCCGTGATCGACGGCGTTGCGGATCATGTGCACGAGCGGGTTGTAGATCTCGTCGACCATGTTGCGGTCGATCTCGGTGTCCTCGCCCACGGTGACGACGTTGATGAGCTTGCCGGAATTTTTCGACAGGTCCCGTACGAGCCGCGACATCCGCTGGAAGGTCTGCTTGATGGGGATCATCCGCAGGACCGTGGAGGAACGCTGCAGCTCGGAGGTGATGCTCGCCAGCTGGGAGATATCCCGCACGAGCTTGCGGTCGCCCAGCGCCGCGAGGGTGTCGCTCTGCCGGATCATGGACTGCGTGATGACGAGTTCGCCCACCATGTCGATCAGATCGTCGAGCTTCTTGATGTCCACGCGGATCGTGCTGGAGTCGGTCACCTGCTGGGCCTGCTTGCGCAGCGCCCGGGAGACGTCCTTCGGCGACGCCATCCCCTCCGTGATCAGGGTCTGCCCCAGTTTGCGGGCCGGCGGGATCTGGGAGCGCTCGAGCGCCTTGTTCAGCTCCTCTTCGTTGATGACCCCCTCCTCCACGAGGATGGTCCCGAGCTTCTTGGGCTGCTTCGGCATTTCGGCGCCCTGCTCGGCGAGCTTGATGCGCCGCACGAGGTCGGAGGCGTCGAGCATTTCCGTGACCTCCCGGCCCTCCAGTTCGTCGCGAAGCTGGCCGATCATGGCCTTCAGGGTGTCCGAGCCGTCGAGGATGAGGTCGATGAGTTCGGGGGTGACGGGCAGGGCCTCGTTTCTCGCCTTGTCCAGGAGCGTTTCGAGATCGTGGGCCAGCGTGCGGATGGCGCCGAGATTCAGGAAGCTGGCCACGCCCTTCACGGAGTGGAACGGCCGGAAGATGGCGTTGATGTAAT
>JAAYEC010000007.1 GCA_012728915.1 Deltaproteobacteria bacterium
CCATGTTGACGTGGGCCGTCCCCTCGAGCTTGGGCAGCGCCCGGATGTGGCGCGTGGCCATCTCGAAGTAGGTGTCCTTCTCGAAGCCCTTGGCGGCAATCACGTCCCAGAGCAGATTGATGACCTCCTCGCCCTGCATGGTGACCTTCATCTTCACCATGGGGTTGTACAGGAGGTAGCGGCGATCCTCGGCCGAGGCGGAGCGGAAGTAGTCGATGGCGCGCAGGGCAAACAGGCGCATGGCTACGAGCCGCGTGTAGGCGTCGACGAAGAGCTGCCTGACCTGGGAGAACTCGGTGACGGGCTTGCCGAAGAGGACGCGGTGCGAGGCATGGTTGATGGCCTCGTAGAAGGAGTGCGTACAGATGCCGATCGTGGCCCAGCCGAGGTTGAACTTGCCCACGTTGACCGTGTTGAGCGAGGCATCCCAAGCCTCCTGCCCCCGCTCGAGGATCTCGCTTTCCCGGATGGGATAGTCGTGCAGGTTGTACTGGGCCACGTACATCTGGCTCGCAACGACGTTTCGGACCAGTTCGAACTTCTCGTGGTGTGAATCCACGGGGAAAAAGACGTACTCGCCCGTGCCGGCGATCTTGCCGAAGGTGGAGACCACGACGGCCTGGTTGGCGTTTCCGATATAGTACTTGCCGCCTTCGGCCAGGTAGGTACCGTCGGTCTGGGGTTTGAGAAGCATGTCGGTGGAGTAGATGTCGGCGCCGTGCTCGCGCTCGGAGAGGCCGAAGCCGAAGATGCGGCCGTACTGCAGGTGCCGGGCCGTCTTCTTCTTCACCTCCTCGTTTCTGCTCATCCAGACAGGGCCGAGGCCCAGGATCGAGACCTGCCAGGCGTACCAGTATGACAGGCCGTAGAAGGCGAGGATCTCGTTCATCTCGCAGTTCCGCCACGTATCCCAGCGGCAGTCGGCGTCGCCGTACTTGGAGGGCGTCAACAGGGTCGCAAAGATCCTGTTGTCCTTCAGGAACTGGATGAAGTCGTCGTACCAGACGCACCACTGGTCATCGGACTTGATCCGCTGCTTGCCCTTGCGCTCGAAGAAGTCGATCGTCTTGCGCATGATCTCCTTCGATCTCTCACAGGGATAGTCGCTCGCGTATTTTTTCGGATTGAACAGCATAGAATCCCCCTCCATACGATTTCACCTGTTGACATGAAGCAATTTTATGCGATACGACGCCTGTGCCGGCTGACCGCCGGTCAGTATTTTTCCTCCCTATCTACACGATTTTCCCGTCTCCCGCAACGGATACCTCCCGGCCCTTGAGTCGTCGCTGCCGTTTGTTGTAGGATGGCGGCATGTCAAAACCCGGGAGGCAACCATGAGAATCATCCTCGCGGCATTGCTCGGACTGGCGGCCCTGGCGGGCGCGGCGGCATTCGCATTCGAGACCGAACCCCTGGACAACTCCCCGGGCAGTCCGGAGATCACCTTCATCGGCCACGGGACGCTCATGTTCCGGTTCGGGGGGAAGGTGATCCACGTCGATCCCTGGGGTCGGCTCGCCGACTACGGGACGCTGCCGAAGGCGGACCTCGTGCTGGTCACCCACGAGCACGGGGACCATCTGGACATCGCGGCCATCGAGGCGCTCCGCAAGGACGGGACGGTCGTCCTTGCATCGGCTGCGGCGGCCAGACAGATCAAGGGGGCCGTGACCCTGAAAAACGGCGACTCCGGGACCTGGCTGGGCATCCCCATAGAGGCCGTCGCCGCCTACAACATCGTTCACATGCGAAGCCCCGGCGTGCCTTACCATCCGAAGGGTGAGGGCAACGGATACATCGTCACCTTCGCGTCGAAGCGGGTCTACATCGCGGGAGACACGGAAAACACGCCGGAGATGAAGGGGTTGCAGGATATTTTCGCCGCCTTTCTCCCCATGAACCTTCCCTACACGATGACGCCCGGGATGGTCGCCGACGCCGCGAAGGCCTTCCGGCCGAAGATCCTCTACCCCTACCATTACGGGGACACGGACGTGCAGAAGCTTGTCGCATTGCTGAAAGACGAGAAGGGAATCGAGGTCCGCATACGAAATATGAAATAAAATCCCCCTCTTTTCCTCTTTAGAGATTGTGCCGCAATGTCATTGCGAGCCACGGACCCCTTGGGAACGGGGTTATCGATGGAATAAACAGAGCCGATCCGTCATTGCGAGGAGGGCGTGAGCCCGACGCGGCAATCCACTGAAATGATTGAGATTGCTTCGCTTCCCCCGCGCTTCGCTCGGGGCTTCGGCTCACCGCAATGACCCTCAAAGTTGTTCATTAGGAGGAGCGAAGCGACTGAAGCAATCTCGGATGTTCCCGAAGAGATCGATATTGCCGCGCTCCCGTCGGTCGCTCGCAATGACGAGAGTCGATTATGACACAGTCTCTTATCGAAGGGGGATGAAGGGGGAGCATTTCAAGCGAACAATCTCCAGGAGGAATGACCATGATTTACGTGATTGCGACGATCGAGTTGAGCCCCGGCGGGAAAGAGAAATACCTTGCGGAACTGAGGCGTGTCACGCCCCTCGTTCACAAGGAGAAAGGCTGCCTCGAGTACGGGCCGGCTGTCGACGTGCCCACGGGCATCCCCATCCAGATTCCCCGGAGGGACAACGTCGTCACTCTCGTCGAGCGATGGGAGAGTGTGGAAGCCCTGAAGCTCCACCTCACCCAGCCCCACTACCTGGAATACCGCGAGCGGGTGAAGGACGTCCTGAAGGGCGCATCGATCCAGGTCCTGGCGCCTGTTTCCTGAAACATCGGCCTGCACCGTTTGTTCGTCGCGAAGCAGATTAACGGCCCCAGCTGCCGCTTGTGAAGTCATGAACCTCGGAAGAGCGGAAGCGGGGGATCAAGAGGGATTTGTCTGTCAGTCGATTTTCTTAGAAGTGGAAGTTCAGACCGAAGGTCACTGCGTGTGTCCGGTATTCGACATCGACCAGAGAGAAATCCGGTTTGGTGCCGAAGTACCGGTACGCCAGGTCGGCGGAGAGGTTCGGCGCAAGTTCGACGTTCACGCCGGCCAGGAGTTGCCAGGCAAAACCCGTTTCTGTTTCCTCGGCCACATACACGATGCCGCCGCTCGACTCCGTATTGCGGATGTTCACGGACGATGCCCCGATGCCCGCGCCGACGTAGGGGTGAATCTTCCCCTCGGGGTAGCGCAGGATCAGGTTGACGAGGAAGTTGTTCAGGGAGACGTCGCCCGATTCCGTCCATCCGCCGATGCGCTGGGGCGGGATGCTCTGGTCGAACATGTAATTCCACTCCAGTTCGACGGCCAGGGCCCTTGCCTGGGGAATGACATAACCGAACTTGATCCCCATCATCCCGCTTTCGTCAAGGGCCAGATCGGCCCGCTCCCCGGTCACGCTCGATCTCCAGGTCATGTCCTCGGGTGCGACATAACCTCCGAATATCCCGATGTAAAACGGGGCCATCGACCGATAGGGTTGGGCGTGCGCCGCGCCCGACAGAACGAAGACGGCCGCCACCGCCAGCGGGAGAAATACCCTGATCCGGGGTTTCATGGCTTCCACCTCCTCGACATGGTGTTTCGCTCGTGTACTGTACAACGGTACAGTGCGAGGACGGTTGACACGGCGCGCGCCGGCGCACAAAAAACGAAGAGGCAGGGGGCGTCCCCTGCCTCTGGCACGGTGCGGAGCGAAGGCTGCGTCGCCCGTCACTTCCTGCCGAACAGCGACCCCAGGACACCGCGGATGATCTGCCGCCCGACCTGGCTGCCGATGGCGTGGGCCGCACTCTTGGCCAGCGCGCCCACGAGCACCTCCGTTTCGGATTTGGCCGCCTTCTTCGCCGGTGCGGCCGGGGCCTCGGCGGCCGCTTTTTCCGCCCTGGCCGTCAGTTTCTCGTAGGCCGATTCCCGGTCAACCGTCTTCTCGTAGGTCCCGTAGAGCACCGAGGCCCGGACAATAGCCGCCGCCTCCGCGTGAGTCAGGGGCTCAAGGGTACTGTGAGGAGGCACCACCCAGGCGCGCTCCACCATGGAGGGGATGCCCTTTTCGTCCTGCAGGGACACGAGGGCCTCGCCCACGCCGAGTTCCAGGATGGCCTTTGTCGTATCCAGCCCCGGGTTTGCGCGGAAGGTCTCGGCGGCGGCCCTGACGGCCTTCTGGTCCCGCGGCGTGAATGCCCTCAAGGCGTGCTGGACGCGGTTTCCGAGCTGCCCCAGGACGGTGTCGGGGATGTCGAGGGGATTCTGCGTGATGAAGTAGACGCCCACCCCCTTGGAGCGGATAAGCCGGACGACCTGCTCGATCTTGTCCCGGAACGCCTTCGGAATGTCGTCGAAGAGCAGATGCGCCTCGTCGAAGAAGAACACGAGCTTCGGCTTCGGCAGATCGCCCACCTCGGGCAGCTGTTCGAAGAGCTCCGACATGAGCCACAGCAGGAAGGTCGCGTACACCCTGGGCGCCTGCATGAGCCGGTCGGCGACAAGGATGTTGACCATCCCCCGGCCTCGCGCGTCGGCCTGCATGAAATCGTGGATGTCCAGGGCGGGTTCGCCGAAGAACCTGTCGCCGCCCTGTTCCCCGATGACCAGCAGGTTGCGCTGGATCGCGCCGATGCTGGCCTTCGAGATGTTTCCGTACTTGACCTTGAACTCGTTCGCGTTGTCCCCCACGTACTGGGACATGGCCCGGAGATCCTTGAAGTCGAGAAGCAGCAGGCCGCTGTCGTCGGCGATCTTGAAGACAATGTTGAGGACGCCCGCCTGGGTCTCGTTCAGGTTGAGGATGCGGGAAAGAAGCAGCGGCCCCATCTCGGTGACCGTCGTCCGGACCGGGTGCCCCTTTTCGCCGAAAACGTCCCAGAACACAACCGGATAGCCCTCGTAGGCGAACCCCTCGAGTTTCAGATCCCTCACGCGGTCAGCGATCCTGGGGTTGTCGCCCCCCGGCTTGGCCAGCCCCGAGAGATCCCCCTTCACATCGGCCATGAAAACCGGCACTCCCAGGTTGCTGAATTGCTCTGCCAGCACTCTCAGGGTAACCGTTTTCCCGGTGCCGGTGGCGCCGGCGATCAGGCCGTGACGGTTGGCCATCTTCGGGTACAGGAAAATGTCCTCCGCGCCTCTGGCGACGAGAATCGGTGACGGTTGCAAAGCCATGGGACCTCCGATGCGTTCATGAAGGGTTGAGCGTACGGGACAGGACGGCCCGGCCTTCCGGCGGGGCCGTCCGTGTCACGGGAAGGGACGATCCTGTCGTTTACTTCTTCGCGGGGGCCTTCTCTGCGGGTTTCTTCTCGGGGGCTTTCTTGCCTGCATCCTTCACGTCGATGCTCGCGGCGGTCATCGTGTACTCGATCGTGACCTTGGAGCCCACCTTCGGGTCACCTTTGATCTTCGTGTCCTTCGTCGTGGCGATCTCCCACTTCTCTTTCCCTTTCTGGACCGTGATCACACCGTCCTTGTTCTCCAGGACGGGGCCGGTGACCTGGTAGGTCTTGGGACCGGCAGCCATGGCGACGGATACGAACAGGAACACGACGGCAAGGGCAATGGTGATGCGCTTCATAGGATCCCTCCTTGTGTCTTGATGTGCTGCTACTATAGGAGATGAAGCGGAAATGTCAAGAAAGTCCTCGGGGTGCCGTCATGGGGGATCTCCTGAACGGCGCTTCGAAGTGTCCGGCATGCCGCGGCGGGGCGGATGCAGGCCCTGCAGAGCGTCGACCCGCATCAAAAAAATGCCGCCCCACGGAATACGGGACGGCATGCATCCGGTCCTGTCTCACAGATTACCGCTGCAACGCCGGCGTCATCCTCACCACCACAGCCAGGAGTATTTCTTCTTGAAGAGGGCCTTGATGGAGTGGTTGGCCCTCACCGCACTGAAGGTGTACGAGGAAACGGCGCCGACGCTGACCCCGTCGACCTGCACAGTCGATATCCCGTAGCCGATTTTCGGGGTGATCCGGTACGTCTTGGCCGCGCCGGAGGCGACGGTTGACGCTCCTGAGGGCGAGATCGTTCCCCCCGAGCCCGCCGAGGCGGAGATGGTGAAGGACCCCGCTGCGCCCGCCTGGGTCACCGTGAAGGCCTGACCCCCGATGGTCAGTGCGGCCGTCCGCGACGCGCTGCCCGTGTTGGCCGCGACGCTGAAGGAAACCGATCCGGGTCCTGTGCCGCTCGCCCCCGCCGTCACGGCCAGCCAGGAGGCGCCGCCGGCTGCCGTCCAGCCGCAGTTCGAGGCGGTGGTGACGGACACGCTTCCCGTCCCGCCGGAGGCCGCGTAGGATTGACCGGCAGGAGAAAGGGCATAGCTGCAGGCGGCCGGGACACTGTAGGCCACCTCCCGCGAGTAATCGCTTTCCGAGCCGGCCGCGTTGTAAGCCTTGGCCGCAAAGAAGTACGTCTTGCCCGGCTCGAGCCCGCCCATGACGCAGCTGGTCCAGTTCCCCACGTCGACGGATCCCGTGTAACTGCGGCTGGCCGTCCCGCTGTACACCTTGTAGCCCGAAAGATCCGGCTCCGCGTTCGCATCCCAGGCCAGGGTGATCTCGGCCGCCTTGGCCGGCCCGCCGGACATCAGCAATGCCGCGAACACCAGGACGATGAGCAATCGTACGGGAAGGGGGAGAACGGGATTCTTGCCGATCATGGCAGCAACACCTCCATGCGGTTTTTTCGCCCAGGGCGTCCCGCACGGCGTGTGCCGATGACGCCTGGCAGCCCTGCCACCTTATCCGGCGCTTCTTCGGACGTAGGTCAGTGACTTTGCGCCCCGCCCTTTCGGACGGTTTGCCCTTTACAGGCATTTCCCGGAAAGAACAGACGGGTTCCGGTCAAACTTCAAATTCGGCACGAAGGCAAAAAACCTTTAGCCCCTTTTCGGAGGCTCCGTGCCGGAAGTCAGGCAGCCAGGTGGACGGATGATAGAATTCTGCCGTGATTGCGGATATTTGGACAGCGTGCGGCCACGGCCGGGCGCACCGCTGTTTCAGGGACCTTGAACAAAATCCCCGGCTGTAATAAAGAGGACTTTGGGTGCCCGATCGGCTGCATCGGAAGGGGATGCGGGGGATCGGGGATGAAGAGAGTTTCATGGGAGCTTCCCAATTCCTCCGAATCCGTGGCCCCGGTCCCCAGGATATTGGCCCGATACCCGACACCCCGTTTTTTGGATTATTGAGACATGAAAAAAACCAGCCCCTGGTTCATCCTGCTGTTCCCCATCGCTGTCCCGGCCGTCGTCGTCCTGGATTTTTTCGGCCACCGGATCATTGCCTTCGTGTTGTCCGCCGCCCTTGCCGTCTCCTTTGCGACCTACGTCTGGTCCGTCGTCGGGAAATTCCGCTCCCTGCGGGCCGCCATGACCTCCCTGGCCGAGTCCCTTTTCGATGCCGGTGCCTGGTCGATCCGGCACTACCCCTACCATCACACGCTCAGCGGGACGGCCTCCGGACGACGCCTTCACGTCTCGCTGCTGGGCCATCACGAGCGGTCCCTGTGCCAGCTCTTCCTCGAGTGCCCGGTTGCCCGCGATCTCTTCGTGGAGCAGGGCGCGGACCTGCGGGAATTGCCGGTCGCGATCGCCCCGATCGTCTCGGCGCCCGGCTTCCGGAGCCTTCAGGCCCTTTCGCGGAACGTCCCACCCCTGAAGCGGCTTCTCGGCGGGCTGGCCGGATCGGGCGGTCCCGGCCTCGTGCTTCGCAGGCAGGTGGACGATCCCTTCTCGCTCCCTGCCCTGCAGCGGGACATCGGGGCGCTCGTCCTCCTTTCCGGATCGATGGGCCGCACCGCCGGAAAGGAACCTTGACATGCCCCTGCACGTCGAGCAATTCCGATACGGGCGCGACAATCTCGGGTACCTGGTCTTCGGCCGTTCCGAGGCCATGGCCGTGGACGGGGGGGCCTGGCACGAAATCCTGGAATTTGCGGACACCCGGGGACTGAGGCTGCTTTACGTAACCCACACCCACGGACACCATGACCACATCGAGGGCAGCGACCGGCTCCTCGAGACGTCGAGGGCCCGGCTTCTCGGCTTCCAGGAGTTGCAGGAGGGATCCGTGATCGTCCTTGACGGGAAGCCTGTCCGTGTGTATCGTACGCCCGGTCATTCGGTCGACTCGGTCTGTTTCCATGCCGGGCGGTACCTGCTGTCGGGCGACACCCTTTTTACCGGGACGATCGGAAACTGCTTCTCGGGCAACCTCCGGGCCTTCTACGAATCCATTCGGAGGCTCATGGCCCTGCCGGGGGACACGGTCATTTTCCCCGGCCATGATTACATGGAGCCGGCCGTCGCGTTCGCGCGCTTCCTGGAGCCCGCCAACAGGGACCTGGATGCGTACCTGGACCGCTACGAGCCCGATTGCGTCCGCTCGCTGCTGCGCGACGAGCGGAAAGTGAACCCCTACCTGCGGTTCAACGACCCGGCGATCATCGCGATCCTCAAGGAACGGGGTCTTCCGGTCGATTCCGAGTGGGAGCGGTGGCAGTCGCTGATGGCGATTGAAGAATAAGATCAGGGTACCGGGTCCTGGGGACAGGGTACAGGTCAAGAAAAAGATGGGCAAGACCTCGCAATCCGTGGGCGGAACGACAGGGCTCAAGGCCTCCCTGGCCGCAGCGTGTTTGCTGATTATGCTGGCGACAGCGGCAACTGCCGTCGCGGGCGGCTACGAGGCGATCGAGATCGTGCCGACCCGGCCCGACGTGACGGTGAGGCTGCTGGTCATGAAGGCCAACGCGAAGCCCGCCACGGCCCTCCTCCTCTTCCCGGGAGCGGACGGGGCGAAGCATTTCGGGGAGCGCGACGGGCGCTTCTGGACCAGCAGTCATTTCCTGCTGCGCGCCGCCCGCGACTTTGTCGCCGCGGGGTTCGTGGTCGTGGCCCTGGATGCCCCCTCGGACCAGTGCAACGGCATGCCGGACCGTTTCCGCACGTCACCGAAACACGCGGAGGACGTCCGGAAGGTCATCGGCTACCTGAAGGAAAAGCACCGTGTCAGCTCCCTGTACCTCGTGGGAACGGGCAAGGGAGCCCTCTCCGCGGCGTACCTGGCGTCCGTGTTCGACGATCCGGCCGTCGAGGGCGTGATCCTGACGGCCGTCTGCCCCCCTCCGGAGTTCGCCGGGGTCGACTTCGCGGAAATCGACGACCCCGTCCTCATCATTCACCACCTGTACGACGAGTGCCGCGCCACCCCCATCCAGGGGGCCTTCGAGCTGAAGAAGAGGCTTACGGAAAGCCCCCGGGCCGACCTGGTCGTGGTGACGGGCGGAAGCATGGCCGCTTCTACGCCGTGCGGCGCCCTCAGCAACCACGGCTTCTACGGGATGGAGAAGCCCGTGGTCCGGGTGGTGAAGGACTGGATCTCCGGCAAGGACGTCCCCGAGCGGATCGGCAAATAAAAATCCCCCTCTTGAATGAAAGAGGGATCATTCCGCCCGGAGCGCTTCTTTCGCCGGACCCCGAACCCCTGCCTTCCCTATCTCAGCGTCAGCTTGTACGACTTCACCCTGAGGACCGGGTGGTATGAGCGCTTCATGCGGGCCAGGTTCGGCAGGCTCATGTCGCTTTCCTTGTTGATGTACCGGAAGCCCGCGAAGAGCCGTTTTGCGCATTCGTTGTCCAGGAACTGGTAGAGCCCCTTCACGTCGGAGAAGGCTTTTTCGTAGTTCAGGATGCCCGTGTCGCCCGTGAGGCGCGAAGCGATCCCGAAGGCGCTCACGGCGTTGTCCAGGCGGACCAGGATCCCCGACAGTTCGAGGGCCTCGAAATTCTCCAGGGACGTGATGACGGCCCGACGTTCACAGGCCAGGTCGATATCCTCATCGACGTCGCAGTCCCGCTGTTCGCACCAGGCCTCCAGAAAGGCGAGACACTCCGGGACGCTGTCCCTCGTGATCGGCTCCACCCGGGACCGGCTCCCGTTTCCTCCGAACTCCCGCTCGAACTGGTGGATGAGGTTCCGCTTGCGGACATAGCGGTTGCCCTTCAGTCGAGCCAGGTCCTCGGCGAGGTAGACGTAGTCCTCGAACTCCTCCTGTTCCTCCAGGTGAAAGACCTCATCCAGGCCCTGCCGGCGCCTCTCGACGTAGTCGCCGGAAACACACCAGTACTGCGGGAAGCCGCTTTCGACGGCGATCGAGCGGAGGTGTTCGGGCTCGACATCGCCCCGGAGGGACAGGGGAAGGATGAGGTGGCGGTCCCCGGGCCGGAGTTCGGACTCGTTCGCGATGACCAGGAGATCGCCTTCCACGGCATATCGTGCCTCGAACACGCAGTTGCTCCAGGCAATGAGCGACGGGAGGGAATAGACGCTCAGCCGGTAGGGGATATCGGCAAAAAAGGGTTTCAGCGTCCCGTAGTCGGCGACTTCCAGCTTCCTGAAGTTCATGGGGCCTTCTTCAGCATCACGGTGCATCCCGGTATTTCTGCAAACCCGGCCCGGCGGTAGAAATCATGCGTCCCGGCCTCGGCGCCGAGGCCGATCCAGCCGATGCCGTCATGCCTGAGGCGATCCACCAGGTCTCCCACGATCCGGCCCCCGATACCCCTTCCCCTGAAGGCGGGATCGACGACGACATCCTGGATGTAGGCATCGCTCACACCGTCGCTGATGGCCCTCCCCATGCCGACGAGCCGCCCCTGCGCCCCGGCGATGACGAAACAGTGGCTTCCCCGGATGATCGCGGCGGCCAGATCGCGGTCGCGATCGGTCGACGGCCCCCACCAGCCCTGAACGCGGTACAGAGCCAGGACACTCTCGGCCTGCTGCGCGGTGGGCTCCGTTATGAAAGCATAATCGACCTGCATGGCATGTGATGGAATCTTAAGAATGCCGCCCCGCGCTGTCAAGGGAGAACCCGTGCAAAATCCCCTTCGTACGGCTTCCTGCCCTCACCCGACGATGCCCTCCTTTCGCAAGTTGCCGATCTCCTCCGCGCCGAACCCCAGGGCGCCGAGGATCTCGTCGGTGTGCTCGCCGTGGAGCGGGGCGAAGCGCCGCACTTGCCCCGGGGTCTCGGAGAGTTTCGGCAGGATCCCCACCTGGTTCACTTTCCCCAGGTTCGGGTGGTCCAGTTCGATCACCATCTTCCGGTGAATCACCTGCGGGTCGCTGAAGACCTCCCCGATGTCGTAGACCTTCCCGACGGGGATGTCCTGCGGCGCGAGCAGGTCGAACCACTCGTCCCGGGTCTTCGTCAGGAACACCTGCTCCAGGCAGGATCGGATCGCGAGGAGCTTCTCGTCGGGCGCCTGAAAGGTCATGTCCATGGACCATTTGGCCGGCATGAGTTCCTCCTTGCCGATTGCCCTGCACAGGTTGTCCCAGAAATGGGGCTCGAGGCAGCCGATGCTGAGGTATTTCCCGTCCCCGGTCCGGTAGACGCCGTAGTGCGGATAGCTCCCCATGGCCCAGGACTCCCCGCGCTTCATGACCGTACCGTCCATGAAGAACCGGTGGGTGAACCAGGTGATCAGATGAATGGCCCCCTCCATGTAGGTGTGATCGATATACTGCCCCTTGCCGGTCTTCCCCCGGGCCATGAGGGCCAGGAGAATCCCGACGGCCCCGTAGAGGGAGACACCGGCGAAGTCGGCGATGATGTTGAGCGGAATGGAGGGAGGACCGTCCTTCGGACCAATGAGGCCCAGAACCCCCGCCAGGGAGATATAGTTGATGTCATGGCCCGAGAGAAGGCGGTAGGGTCCGTCCTGCCCGTATCCGGAAAGGGAGCAGTAGACGATCCCCGGGTTGATCCCGCTGATCGTCCCGTAGTCGACCCCGAGCCTCTCCACGACGCCGGGCCGGTAGCCCTCGATGACCACATCGGCGCTCTCCGCCATCCGGTGAAAGATCCGCCGCCCCTCGTCGGACCGGAGATTCAGGCCGATGCACCGCTTGTTGCGGTTGAGCGCGAAAAAGGCGGCCTGCCGTTCCCTGTCCTTTCCGCCCGGAGAGTACCCCATGTCTGCCATCGGGAAGGCCTTCGCCGGTTCCACCTTGATGACGTCGGCACCGAAGTCGGCCAGGATCATGGTACACAGCGCACCGGGGACGTAATTCGACAGATCGAGGACCTTGATTCCATCCAGCGCCATCATAGATCTCTCCCTCCTTTTGTTGAGCGGCGGCCGGGGGCGCACCATGGCCAGGCAGGAAAGGCGAGAAGGCGGGGGGGTGGAACGTTGGATAAACCGGCAGCCGAATTCCCGCGCCCCGTATCTCCAACTTTTTGGACCCGCCGGTTGTATATCACGGATCGGCACGTCCCGCCACAGAAACCGCCTCACGGGGTGTCCAGGGCCTAAGGACCGGATATCACAGGCAAAGCTAGTGCTTGAAATTATTTCGATTTTCTGTTATGTGCTCCGTGCATCCAAACCAACGGTTCTCTTGACGGACGGGCCGGTCGACATTCCCCATCGACGGGACAGGAGAGAGGAAAGAGGACGAGATGGAGTCCCGTGCTCACACGGAACGGGAAGTCTGCGGGCACTGCAAGAAAAGGTTATCGTTCATCAGATGCACCGGATGCGAACTACCGCTCTGCCAGGAGTGCGCCTGCTTCGAACTGATCGGCTCGGGCACCGGCACCGTCATACCGGCTTACTATTGCCTTCAGTGCGTCAAGGATGAGAGGATAAACCCCAACGCAGTCTTTTACAGCATCAGGTAGCCCCCGGAACGGGGCGCCGAACCGTCACCCGCCCGCCCCTGCGGGCGCGCCCCGCGCGGCTCGCAGGCGATCCCGCGCCGAAGGGGCGTGGCCTACCCGACGCCTATTCCGAGTCGACAAGGAACTTCGCGGTGAAAAACCCCATCAGGATGAGGAGAACCGAGAGGTCCGCCCGGTCGAGGATCCACATCGCGAACGCCTTGACGCCGGCGGCCTCGTTGAGGAAGCCGAAGGCGCCGGCAGGGACATACTTGACGAGGGCGATCGACGGGTATCGCGTCCATTCGTTGTACTCGAACCAGCCGTAGAGCTGATAGGCAAAAAGAAGCGTTCCGGAGAGGAAAATGAGGTTGGCCAGCCAGGACAGCAGCGAGATCCTCCTGCCCTTCACGCCTGTGCCGGCAGGGTGGGAATACTGAAACTTCCACGCAGAATGCCCATCGTACGGATCCATCGCAGACACCTCCTTTTTTCGTCACGCCCCGAGAAGCGGGGCAGGCCGCCCTCCTCCGGTGCAGGCCTCCGGTCCGCGAGGAACGCAGGGCAGGACAACAGGTATCGATCGCAAGGCCGTCCGGGCCGAAGGCTCCGTTCACACTATCGGATCATGGCGTCCCGGCCTTGAGGGTTTTTTCGGCCGGGGGGCCTCCGCTCGATACCCGGCCGCCGGCGAACAAACGCCACCGAGATATTTCCGGCGCCGACCCGTAAAACGGGTTGACAATTTCCCGCGCATCGATACAATGAAGGGCGCCGTTCCCCGATTTCCACCTTTCCGTCCAGCGCGAGGACCCATGAAGGCACGGCTTGTCACCCTGATCGCTGCGCTTCTTCTTCCCCTGAGCCTGGTTTTATCCTCGTCCACGACCGCCCAGAACCAGGACAGCTCCTGCGTCGCCTGCCACACCGACGAGGCCGCGCTGAAGAAGACCTGCAAGCCCTTCGTCAAGCCCGAGGGCGAGGCGGAAGGGTGAGCGGGGGCGCCTCCGCCGGTCAAGGCGGAGACCTTCCACCTGACGTTCCTCGTCGACAGAAAGCTCGTCGAGACGGACAGGCATTTCGAGAAGGGCTGCCTGTACTGCCACAAGGGCAATGACCGGGCCGACGACAAGGACGCCGCGCACGAGGGAATGGTGAAGCGCCCCTCGAACAACCTGTCCCTCTGCGGGGAGTGCCACCCGGAAATCGCCGCGAATTATAAAAAGTCCCTCCACTACACGACCATCGGCCAGCGCAACCGGGTGATCAGGCGGATGTCGGCAGACGAGGCGAAGATCTTCGACGAAAAGGTCTTCGAGACATCCTGCCGCTCCTGCCATGCCTCCTGCGGGGACTGCCACGTGAAATCCCCGGCCATCGGCGGGGTGAGCCTGGGCCTCATCAGCAAGCACAAGTTCGTCAGGAAGGACGAGGGCAAGACCTGCGCCTACTGCCACGGCGGCCGGGTCTATCCCGAGTACACGGGCGAGTACGGTGGCAACGCCGACGTCCACTACCAGAAGGGCATGATGTGCATGGACTGCCACACCATGGACGAGCTCCATGGCGACGGGAAGGCCTACCAGCTCAAGGAAGAGGTCCGCGACCGGCCCCGCTGCACCGACTGCCATGAGCCGGGCCGGGAAAACAAGCTGACGGCCCGCGTCGGCCACCTCAAGCACAGCGAAAATGCCAGCTGCTACGCCTGCCACTCGGCGGGCGAGTACCGGCAGTGCTTCAACTGCCACGGCGGCCACTCCGAGGCCAAGCCGGGCTTCTACATCGGGACGAGCCCGCGCAACCACAGGGAGATCACCACCCTGCGCATCATCCCCACCGTGCGCGACACGTTCAAGCCCGCCGGGATCCAGCAGGCCAACTTCGACGCCCTGCCCAACTACTGGGACTCCCCGATCCACAATATCCGCAAACGCACGGAGCGGACGCGCAACTGCGACGTCTGCCACGAAGACCGCAAGGGTTTCCTCACCATGGAGACCCTGCTGAAGGGCAGTTCGCGGGTGAACCTCGAACTGATCAAGAAACCGAAACCGATCCCCGTAAGCCAATAGGAAAAGGAGGTTCTCATGGGTAAGACGAAGTCGAAAATCCTGGTCGGCCTGCTGGCCCTTTTACTGTGTGTCCCCGCGGCCGCTTTCGCGGCGGACACCGTCGTCTCGGCGGACTGGCTGCAGGCCAATCTCTCCAAGGTCGCCACTGTCGATATCCGCAAGGTAGAGGACTACAATGCCGGGCATGTCCCGGGCGCCATCAACGTCTTCTACGGCGTCTGGGCCATCCAGAAGGCAGGGCTTCTCAACGAACTGCCGGCCGATGACGACTTGAGAGACAGCCTCTCGGCGGCGGGCATTGAGCCGACGACGACCGTTGTCGTGGTCGGGAGCACGGCCAACATGGCCGAAAAGGCCAACAACACGCGCGTGGGCTGGACGCTGAAGTATGCCGGCGTGGGTAGCGTGGCCGTCCTCGATGGCGGCATGGAGAAGTGGGTTGCCGCCGGCAAGCCGGTGTCGAAAGATGCCGTGAAGCCCAAGGCAAAACCCTACCGGGGCGCCTTCAACAAGGCCGTTCTGGCCAGCAAGGCTTATATCCTTTCCAGCATCGGGAAGGCCGCAATTGTCGATGTCCGCGAGCCCGACTTCTACAGCGGCGCGAAGAAGCTCGACTTCGTCGCACGGCCCGGTCATCTGAAAGGCGCCGTGAACCTGCCGACTGCCGCCGCTTACAACGATGACGGCACGTTCAAGCCCATGGCCGATCTCGAAGCCATGGCGAAGAAGGCCGTCGGAGACGACAAGGGAAAGGAGATCATCGTCTACTGCGACAGCGGCAGGGTCGCCTCGATCTGGTGGTACCTGCTCAGCCAGTCCATGGGCTACACGAACGTGAAGCTCTATGATGGATCCGCCCAGGATTTCGCAAAGGACCCGAGCGTGCCGCTGGAGCCGTAGCCCGTTCTGCAGCGATTTGGGTCCCGGCGCCCTCAGGGGCGCCGGGACCTCACAACTTGCGTTGCCCGATCTGAACCGAAACGTCTTCGTCCTGCCGTCCTGGAGTGCGGGGTCTCTCATGAGCCGGTTCAAGATAACCTCCATTACCGTTCTGCTGGCCCTCGCCGTGCCGCTCACGCTCGACGCCGCCCGCGCGCCCGGCTGGAAGCACGAGGACATCTGGCTCAAGAACGAGACGGGGCAGCGCATCACCCCCACCCGGAACAACGCCGATGCCTACTCCCCCCACCGGACCTGCGGGACCTGCCACGGCTACATGACCATCACGTCGGGCACCCACTTCCAGCAGGGATTTGACGAGATGAGGGACGGCTACGACCCGAAGCGCCCCTGGGTCCTGTCCCCCGGGATCTTCGGCAGGGGCGGAACCCCGGGTACCTTCACGGAGCGCGTGGCAGCCAAGAACAACTCGAGCGCCCGCGACATGGGTCTGTCCACCTACGACTGGATTGCCGCCGGCGGCAGCGACCAGCCCGTCTCCCTGGCTGCGGGGAACCTGCACCCGGGCGGCGGCCCCATGGAGTACGGCCGGAAGGCGGACGGCAGGCGCGACCTTTCGAAGACGCTTATCCGGGGGGAGCGGGAGAAGGCCCGGCCGCTGGACGGCGACTACTCCTCCAGGCACACCCCCGACGGGAAGAGCCGGTTCCGGGAGAGCGGCGTCGTCGAGGGCGACTGCCTGATGTGCCACCTCAAGGGATACCGGCTCGATCGCCGCAACGGCCAGCTCGCGCTGCGCAATTACCGGTGGGCCGCCACAGCCGGTGCAGGGCTGGGAGAGATCAGGGGCGCCGTGTTCACCCCGGCCCGCTCCGGCGGGTCTTCGGAGGAAGGATCTCCCGCGAAGGGCGAGTGGAACGTTGCGCGCCGTCCCGCCGTCCAGTACGCCTGGGGTGACAGCAGGCTCTTCACCCCCCAGGGGAAGTTCAGGGGCAGCGCGCTCATCAGCAAATCCGTCGAAGCGGAGAATTGCACCCAGTGCCACCGGCAGATGGACGGCCAGAAGTCCGGAACCCTCTACCTGCCGGCGGGCGATTTGCACCTCAAGGCGGGGCTGCGCTGCACCGACTGCCACACCCTGGCGGGGCGGACACAGAACGAGCGGCTGCGGCATCACATCGGCAAGGGCTGGTCCCCCACCTCGACGGCACGCAGCGACCTCGACGGGGCCGGCATGAAGACCTGCGCGAATTGCCATCTCGAGGACCGGTACAGGCCGACACGGGCGGGGATGCCGAAGGAAGCCAAAAACCCCGACAACCTTCACCGCGCGCTCTTCCACAAGGCGACCTTCCACTTCTACCTGCTCCACTGTTCAGCCTGCCACGCGCCGGAACGGAAGAGCCGAAGCGTCTACCTCGTGGACTACAGCACGGGGCGGCCCGCCTGGTACGCCACGGACAAGGCCGCCCTCATCACCCGCGCCGGGGACATGAAGCAGTTCACCCAGGAGCCCTGGAAGCCCTGGACGGACCGTCACGTGCGCATCCCGGGGGACGGCGAGCGGTACGCGGCGGCGGTGCCCAAGGTCACGCAGTGGTTCGGAGAGATGATCTCCGACGGGGCGGTGAGGCCCATCGGCCTGGAGCACGTGCGGAAGGCGGCCGCGGGCCAGAAGAAACTCACGACCGTCGAGGTCGCCACCCTGCACGGGGAGAAGAAAAAACAGGTTACGGTGGCCACGCCTGAGGACATCCTTGCCATGATCCGGTCCCTCACCGGCATGGGGTTCCGGAACGTCGTCTTCGTGGCCGACCAGCTCTACGAGATCAGGAAGGACAAACTCGAGGGCCGCCCCGCGCCGGGTCTCACGCGCGCGGTCATGTTCCCGATCTACCACGGAAACATGCCCGTGGCGGCGAAGAAGACCCTGGGCCAGAAAGGGAAGCCCGACGGCTGTGCGGACTGCCACGCCGACGACTCACCCTTCTTCACGAAGCTCAGGGTGCGCAGCGTCGGGAAATTCCTCAAGGACAGCTACCCCGTGCCGAAGGAGCCCATCGCGGAGCCGCAGATGGCGGACTGGGGTCTCATGGGGGTCCCGGCCAGCGAATAGGATTCGGGTATTGGGTATCGGGGACAGGATATAGGGTAAGGAAAGCAAGAAATGTCGTTCATGTCGCGAAACACCTTAACCCGATTGGTTATGCCAGCGGCATTGATGTTCACCCTCACGCTGGCGGCCTGCGGGAAGCCCGCGGAGGCCCCGCTGCCGTGGAAGGTGATCGACGCCCCGACGCTCCGCGCCATGATGGCCTCCGACAAGGACCTCCTCGTGTTCAACACGATGAGCGAGATCGAGTGCCTCGATCACCGCATCCCGGGCACGAAGTGCCTGGCCTGCGAGGAGATCGAAAAGAATGTGACGTTGCTGCCGGCGGACAAGAACCGGGACCTGGTCTTCTACTGCGAGAGCGCACAGTGCTACCGGAGCTGCCGGGGCGCGGGTGCGGCCGTCAAGGCGGGCTACACGCAGGTCCACGTCCTCGACAGGGGAATGCCCGCCTGGAAGCAGGCAGGGTACTCCATGGAGACGGTGGAGCGTATTCCGAGGGGATCCATCCCGTCGGTCCGCGCCGCGGACCTGAGCCGGATGATTGCGGAACGGAAGGACCTGCTCCTCGTCGATCTCCGGTCGGAGTCCTCCTACAGGGAAGGGCACGTCGAGGGCGCGGTGAATTTCCCGCTCTACCGGCTGAGCCGCAACTATGCGGAGATCCCGATGGACCGTACGCTGGTTCTCCTGGACGACCGCGGGTTCCGGACCTTCCTGGCGGGCAGTTACCTGGAGATGAAGGGCTACAAGGTCATGAGGCTCTTCGGCGGCATGCAGGCATGGCAGGAGATGGCGGCGGGGAAGTGACGGGCACGACACCCGGACGAAACGGATGGAATCGATGAAGCTCACGGCGAGAAAGCGGCGATGCGGGCTCCCGGCAGGATGGCTTCTGGCGGCGGCCATCGCCCTCGTCTGCCTGCCCTCTGCCGCCCCGGCGGCGCAGGACTGCCAGTTCTGCCATGACGAACCCCTCTACCGGGTCGACTTCAGCCGCTCGATCCACGCCGGCAACGGCTGCACGAGCTGCCACACGGGGATCACGGACATCGAGAAGCACCGCGACGGCAGGGAAAAGCCGGCCCCCGTCAACTGCGGCATCTGCCACCAGGAGATTGCAAAGGAGTACCTGGACAACTTCCACTACATCCAGGAAGACTTCCGCTGCAGCGACTGCCACCGCGACATCCACGCAATCAAGCCGGTGGACAGGAAGAAAATCAAAATCGCCACCATCGAGAAGTGCACCGAGTGCCACGGCAACGCGGACTACACGGCTTCCGGACACGGCGAGGCCGTCCTGAGGGGCAATCAGGACGCGGCCGCCTGCTCCGACTGCCACGGGCTCCACAACACCCGCGTCTTCCACACCTCGCTCGAACAGTACCCTGCCGAGGCTCGCGAGTTCTACACGCAGAAGTGTAAGCACTGCCACGCCGACAGCGTCATGATGGCGCGCAACAATCTTTCCGACAAAATGGTGGCCTACTACGAGGGCACCTATCACGGGAAGGTCCAGGAGCTGGGATACCCGGCGCCCGTGGCAGGCTGCGGAGACTGCCACACCAGGCACAACATCCTCCCGAAGGAGGACCCCCGCTCGAGCATCAACCCGGCCAACCTCGAGGCCAATTGCGGAAGATGCCACTCCGGGTTCCACCCCCGATTCCTCAGCTACCAGGCGCACCCCGACTACACGGACCGGCAGAAGTACCCCGCCCTGTATGTCACGTTCCTCTTCATGGGGGGGCTCCTCGTCGGGACGCTTGCCTTCTTCTGGTTCCACACCGTCCTCTGGTGGCGCAAGGTGTACTGGGAAAACGACCGCATGGAGCGCGAGGGGATCCTTCCCCCCTCCGTCGCGGCCACCGGCGAGGGCCTCCAGCAGGTGGAGCGATTCTCCGTCAAGTACCGGATCATGCACGTTCTCCTGGTGCTGTCGTTCTTTACGCTCGTGCTGACCGGCTTCCCCCTGAAGTACGCCGGCGCGGCGTGGGCCGGGACGATCACGCAGCTTTGGGGAGGCGCGCACATGGCGGGCCTCTTCCACCGCGGCGCGGCCTTCGTGCTCATCGTCGGGATGGCCTACGTCACCTGGGAGTCGCTGAAGTTTCTCTTCCCCCGCGGAAAAGGCAGGACGGGATGGCTCGGCCGCCTGCTCGGACCCGATTCCCTCTTCCCGAACCTGAAGGATCTCCAGGACCTCAAGGGGATGTTCCTCTGGTTCTTCAACCGGGGTGAGGCGCCGAAATTCGACCGCTGGACCTACTGGGAGAAGTTCGACTTCCTCGCCGTCTTCTGGGGCATGTTCGCCATCGGCGGCTCGGGCATCCTGCTCTGGAAGCCCGAGTGGTCCTCCTGGCTCGTTCCCGGATGGGTCATGAACATCGCCGCCCTGGTGCACTCCGAAGAGGCGCTGCTGGCGGCCCTGTTCATCTTCACGATCCATTTCTTCAACACCCACTTCATCCCGAACAAGTTCCCCATGGACCGCCTCATCTTCACGGGGACCTACCGGATCGAAGAGCTCAAGGAGCAGCGGCCCCTCGAGTACGAACGCCTGGTGGCGGAGGGTCGCCTCGAGTCCATGAAACGCGGGCACCCGGGCATTCCGCTGAAGCTCATCTCGGCCACCTTCGGGCTGGGGAGCCTGCTGCTGGGGCTGATGCTGACCGTGCTGATCCTGTGGTCGCTTCTGTTCGCGTAGCCCCCGGAGAAGAAACCACCGGGCAGAGTCCGCCGGGCTCTGCCTTTTTTGTGCCGTTCATGTTATGAATACACACGGAACAGACCACCCCATGGGCCTCATCCGCGACATCTTCGGCATCGGCAGGGACGGCGGCAGCCTCCTGCGGGACCTGGCCGCCATCCGAAAGAAAACCCGCGGGGACCGCAACCGACTGCTCTCGGAGATCGAGTTCAACGCCGCCCTCGTCCTGGATCACTGCCTGCATAAGGGCGCCGACGAAAAGAAGGTCATCGAGAAGCTGAGAATCGAATGCCTCGCCCGGCTGATCGACGAGGGCTTCGATTTTTCAGCGATACGGAAAGGGGTCGTCGAGGAGACCATGGTGAAGGACATACCCGTGCTGCGGCGCTATGCGGGACTGGACCTGGAACGGCTTCTCAAGCGCATCCGGTTCCACATCGAGCAGCTGAAACTGCTGCCCGACCTCTACGATATCCGAACAACGGACCGGGTGAACGCCCGCCTGCGCCTCGAAAACCTGGGCAGGCGATATGTCCTGCTCATCCGATTCCTGAAAGCCTGATCCGGGAGGACCCATGAACGGTGCCGAAGCTCTTCTGAAGACCATTGAGGCGGCCGGCATCGACGCCTGCTTCGCCAACGGCGGGACGACGGAGATGCCCCTGATCCTGGCCTTCGATTCAGTCACCGGGATCAGGCCTATTTTGGGACTCTTCGAGGGCGTCTGCTCGGGGGCGGCCGACGGCTACGGGCGCATGAAGGAAAAGCCGGCCCTGTGCCTCCTGCACCTGGGGCCGGGGCTGGCCAACGGGGTTGCGAACCTGCACAACGCCAGGCGGGCCCGCACGCCCCTGCTCAACGTCATCGGCGAGCACGCCTCGTGGCACGTGGAGGCCGATGCCCCCCTGGCCATGGATATCGACTGTCTGTGCAAGACGTTTTCGGGATGGCAGCGGACCGTCCGCTCCGTCGAGACCATCGCGCGCGACGCGGCCGAGGCCATCGAGGCGTCCCTGCGAGGCCAGATCGCAAGCCTGATCGTCCCCTGCGACCTGCAGTGGAAAGAGTACCGGGGCGACATCCCTGCCGTAAAAAACCCCGCTTTCGAACCCCCCGACAGGCGCGCAATCGTCTCCGCCGCAATACTGCTGAGATCGACGGGAAGGACGGCAATCGTCATGAACGGACGCGCCCTGCGCCGACGCGGCCTCGAGGCCGCCGGCCGCATCCGGGCCGCCGCCGGCTGCGACCTGTTCTGCATCAACTTCCCCGCCTACGTCGACCGGGGCGCGGGGACCGTGCCGGTTTCCCGCATACCCTATTTCCCGGAGCCCGCCGCGGCCGTGCTCGCTCCTTACCGGGCGGTGGTGCTTGCGGGAACGGACCAGCCCGTCAACTTCTTCGGCTACGAGGGCCAGTCGAGCAACCCCATTGCCTCGGAAGTCCCCAAGCTGCGCATCGACGGCGATGCGCAGGATGCCGCCGAAGCGCTCGAGGCGCTTGCCGACGAGCTGGGCGCGCCCGGCATGGACACCCTGGGTGCGATCGTGGCGGGGTTCAGCATCCCCGAGGTCCCGACGGGTCGGCTGACCCCGGAAAAGGCCTGCCTCACGCTCGCGGCGCTGCAGCCCGAGGGCGCGATCATCGTGGACGAGGGCCTGACGGCGGGCATGCCCTACTTCCCCCTGGGCGCGACCCTAGCCCCCCACAGCTACTTCATGCTGACCGGCGGTGCCATCGGGCAGGGCATGCCTTCGGCCACGGGGGCCTCCGTTGCCTGTCCCGACAGGCCCGTCATCAACCTGCAGGCAGACGGCAGCGCGATGTACACCGTCCAGTCTCTCTGGACGCAGGCCCAGGCCGGGATGAACGTGACGACGCTCATCTGCTCGAACCGCAGCTACAACATCATCAACGTGGAACTGCAGCGCACGGGCATCGCGGACGCCAGCCCGCGGGTGCGCGCCTTCACGAACCTGGGCACCCCCCCCATCGACTGGCCGAGCCTGAGCCGGGGCCTGGGCGTGCCCGGTGTCGCCGTCGAGACGTGCGAGGATCTGGCCCGCGAGCTGAAGAAGGCGCTCCGGGAACCGGGCCCGCACCTCATCGAGATGGTCCTGTAAATACCGGCCGCAAGAGATCGAAGAAAGGGATCGGGATGATATTCCCGATCCCTTTCCATGTTGTCCGTCTTTTCCGCTTGCAGTCGATCACCAGCCGAGAACGCCGAAGAACAGCACGCAGGCAAGCGCGCCGACGACGGCCATGGAAAGCCCCCAGATCAGCAGTTTGCTGAACAGCTTTGCCTTGTCCTCGTGTTCGCCGGCGCAGGCGATGCAGAGCGCCCCCAGCGTGGAGAGCGGCGAGGTGTCGACGAGGTGGGAGCCGATGTTGATGGACGAGATCATGGCGATCACGTCCGCGCTGGGCACCTCCTTGGCGAGGCCGGGCACCAGGGGAAGGAACATGGGCATCACGACGCCGGAGGAACTCGAGTAGGCCGAGATGATGCCGGTCAGCAGGCCTAGCCAGAAGTTGACCGTCACGGGCCCGGAGATGACGCCGATCATCTTCACCATCGCATTGAGGCCGCCCGAGCGGTCCATGACCTCGACGAGAACCGTCACCCCGCAGACCATCATGATGACGCCCCAGGGCATGGCCTTGACCCCGGCCTTGCTGTCGGCGGCATTGAGCAGCATGAGAATGCCGGCCAGGATGAAGGCGACGGAGCCGACGTTTGCGATCAGGGGCAGAATGACCTTGGGGATGAGATCCTTCACGCCGGGAAGGGCCGGGGCGATGACGAAAATGATCAGGAGAAGGATGGCGACGAGGGTGTACCACTGCTTCGACGTGAAGGGTTCCGGCCTCGGGGCCAGCTCGTCGATATTGATCGCCTGGCCGTGCTGCCTGGCCATCCAGGCCCAGCCGCCCATCAGCAGGAAGCCGCCGATATTGACGAACCCCTGGCAGTACATGGAGTTGAAGTGGATCTTCCAGGCCAAACCGTCGAGGGTCCAGCTCTCCTGGATGGCCGGGAGCTGGGGCGCAATCTTGGCGATGATGCCGTTGGAGATGATGCCCGTGGGGGCAAAGGGCGAAAAGGCCGCGCCGTTGGCCGCCCCGACGACCAGGAGCGTCATCAGGAAGGCCGGCATACCGACACGGGTCGCGATCGCCATGGCGACGGGGGCCATGAGGGCCGTCGCGGCGATATTTCCCGGTCCGATCGTGGTAAGGATGGATACGAGAACGTAAATAATGAGAGGGAGCAACGCCGTCTTGCCGCCGCAGGCGCGGATCGCATAGGACGATACTTTTTCCATGGTCCCGTTGGTGGAGGCCAGGGAAAAGAGAAACGTCACGCCCACGAGAATCATAAAGAGGCCGATGGGAAATGAGTTCATGACCTTGGCGCCGTTCATGCCCACCCAGATGCCGCCCACGATGATGCCGAAGGCAATGCTCAGGAACCCGACGTTGAGATCTTCGTTAACACAGCTGATAATCACGACGATGGCCAGGGCCAGCATCGACATCCATGCCGCCAATGATATTTCCGCTAATACTTCCATGGCGATACCTCTTCCGTTTCTGAATCATGATTGCAGGTTAAATCCGGCTGCATACCGCTTCCTATGGCAGGTAGGCCCCGCAGGCGATGATCAAGTCTCCCACTTTCTGGAAGTAGGTGATCTTGGCCTCCTCCTGCCGGGTCATCGGGTTGTCGTAGACATAATCCACCCATCCAGAACCCCGGCTGTTGGCCAGGTCCACAATGTCTTTCCGGAAAAGCTTCCCTTTGCTGTCCGGTTCATTGTAGAGATTCCGGCCGATCAGCTTGGCGTTCGGATGCGCCATCATGACTCCTTTCAGGTCGTAGGCAAACACGTAGAGATCACGCCACTGAAACTTGCCGTTCGGTTTCTTGAATTCCTGCAGCGCCCTCTCCTCGCCATTGGCCTTGATGTAGGCCTCGGCCAGCTCGACCATTTTCTTCGCTTCGAGGGGTGTGCCGATTCCGTATCCCTGGGCGGAAGCGGACCCCGCTGCGAAGAGAAGCAATAACATGGACAGGAAAATCTTCTTGAACATGGCCCTCGTTCCTCCTTCTTGCGAGGTTCTGATCGAGTATTCGAGCCAACCCGCGCCCGCAGCAAGACGGTGCCTGCGAAGACGGGACTCACCGCCGTTTTCTCCCTTGTTTGATGCGGATCACGCAGATCGGTTCAGGTCGAGGTCGCGGAAAACATTACCGGTTCAAGTGCAAAATGGGTGTGGGAGTCGATCGGCTGTCCTGATAGCATTCCATGGTCCGAAGATCAATCAGGGGATTGCTGATTCGCGTGTAGGATTTGCCTCGGGAGGCCTGTACGATTTTGTCCGACAGTGACGCAGGGGGATCGGCGGTGTCACCACGATCGGATAGATCAGGTATGCGGCAATCCGCTCACTTCCGCGAAAGCGGTCACCCGCCACCAATTGATACTCCGAATCTCCCTAAAGATGCAGACGGACGCTGTCACGCGGAACCGCCTGTTGACGACCCGCTGCGGGTTTCCCGGCGCGGGAATCCGTCGTCAAGGGAATCTTCCCCCTCGGGGGCGACCTTTTCCTTGTCTGAGCGCCTGATCTTCCCCTATAATGGCAAACGCAGGTTGCGGGAAAAGGGGGAAGAGCAATGCGGAGCGGATACCCTGCGTGCGAAATTCTGACGATCCTTCTCTGTGTCCTCGTGCAGGTCGCCCCGCCCGCCCCCGCCCATGCCCGGGAGCAGACCTTCACCCTCACCGAGGCCGTCCGTTACGCCCTGGAGCACAACAACGAGATCCGCGCCGCAGGCAGCTCCCTTGCCGCCAGGGGGGACGACGTGGGGGCGGCCCGGAGCAACCTTCTGCCAAAGGTCTATTTCGAGGAGCGCGCCCTGCGGACCAACAACCCCACCTACGCCTTCATGGCCAAGCTCAACCAGGGCCGCTTCACGGCCCAGGACTTTGCCATTGACCGCCTCAACAACCCGAATCCCGTCAACGACTACCAGACCTTGTTCGCCGCGGAGCAGCCGATCTTCGCGCCGAAGGCGTGGGTGGGTCTGGCCATGTCGAAGCGCGAGCACGAGGCGGGCGGTGTCGAGTTCATCCGCAAAAAGGAAGAGATCGCCTTCAAGGTGTGCCGGGCCTGGCTGATGGTTCACACGGCGAAGGCGCATCTCTCGGTGGCCGAAAACGGGGTCGACGATGCCCGGGAGCACCACCGCATCGCTACGTTGCGCTACGAGGCCGACCTCGGCACGCACGCCGACACCCTGAGGGCGGCAACGGCCGCCAGCGAAGCGAAACAGCGCAGGGTCACCGCCGAGAAGCAGTTCCATCTGGCCCGGCGCATGCTCGGCCTGCTGCTGGGGCTCCCCGGGTCGGCCGACGTGGCCGGAGAGATACCGGATTTCCAGGCCCGCGACACCGGGGCGTACGAAAAGGCGTCCCGGGCGCGGGGCGACATCCGCTCCATGGAGATGAGGGTCGAGAACGCCGAGACGAACATCCGCATGGCGGAAACGGATTATCTGCCCTATATCGGGGTCGGCGGAGGCTACCAGTGGAACGACCCGTCCAATCTCTTCGGGGGCTCGGGCGACAGCTGGCAGGTCTCGGCCTTCCTGCGGTGGAATCTCTTCGACGGGGCAAGGCGCGAATATGAGCGCTCGAAGGCGAAGCACCAGGCCAGGCAGGCCCGGGAGAATCTCCTGGGGATACAGAAGGCCGCTGCCTACGGGCTCTACCAGGCGCAGCTCGGCGTCGAGGAGGCAAGGGCGAACCTGGAGCTTGCCGGGGAGGCCCTGAAGACGGCCGAGGAGGGCAAGCGGCTCGTGCAGATCCGCTACGAGAACGCCTTCTCCCCCATCGTGGACATGCTGGACGCCCAGGTCATGCTCGACAGGGCGCGTGCCGGCCTCGTGGCACGGCAGAACGAGTACCGTGTCGCCGTCCTCAACCTCGGCTGGGAGAGCGGCACGATCCTCGAGGACCTCGGCATCTCGCCGGATGAAAAGAAGGAATGACCATGACGGAAACGGTGGAACGGAGATGGAAGGGAAGTGCGCTCGCGGCCCTGATGGTCTCGGGCCTTCTGGCCGGCTGTGGCGACAGGATCGCTCCCGGCACGGCGGAGGTGAAGCGGCCGGCCGTCGCCGGAGTGACCGTCGCGACCGTGCAGGCCGCGAAGGTCAGCGACGTCTACGAAACGTCGGGCACCGTGAAGGCCCGCGTTTCGAGCGTCATCGCGAGCCGGGTCATGGGGGCCGTCACGGCCGTGCACGTCCGTGCGGGCAACCGGGTCAAGGCGGGGCAGCTTCTGGCCACCCTCGATGATCGCGACGCCGCCCAGAAGGTACGCGCGGCCGAGCAGACCTTCGAGGCCGCGAAACAGGGACGCTCGATGGCCGAGCTGACCTGGCAGCGCTACAAAAAGCTCCATGACGAAAAGGCCCTGGCGAAACAGGAAATCGACCAGATCGAGACGCAGAAGAAGGTGGCCGACGCCCGGTACGAGCAGGCGAAGGCGGGGCTCGAAGAGGCCCGCGTCTGGCAGGGCTTCACCCGGATCACGGCACCCGCCGCGGGCGTCGTGACGGACAAACGCATCGACCCCGGGAGCATGGCCATGCCGGGCGCGCCCCTGTTCACCGTCGAGAGCGAAGGCGGCTTCCAGCTGGAGGTTGCCGTGGACGAGGCCCTGTCGGGGACGATTCGGACCGGGGTGGACGCCGCCGTCGCCATCGACACCCTCGCGCTTGACATGACCGGGAAGGTCATCGAGGTCATCCCCGCGGTGGACCCGGCCACGCGGACCTTCGTCGTCAAGATCGCACTGGCCGACCGGGGGCTCAAGAGCGGCCTGTACGCGCGGGTACGCCTGCCCCGGGGCGAGCGCGAGGCCATTCTCGTGCCCGGAGACGCCATCGTCGAGAAAGGCCAGCTCACGGGTGTCTACGCCGTCGATTCACGGGGAGTCGTGACCTATCGCCTGGTGAGGACCGGGAAGACATACGGGGGCGGCGTCGAGGTCCTCTCGGGTCTCGGCGCCGGGGAGCGGATCGTCACGGCGGGCCTGGAGAAGGCCGTCGACGGAGGCCAGCTCGGCGGGGGAGCCGCACCATGAGCGACCGCATCGGGATATCCGGCAAGATCGCCCATGCCTTCATCCGTTCGAAGCTCACCCCGCTGATCGTGATCGCATCCCTGCTGCTCGGCCTCTTTGCCGTCATCGTGACCCCCCGCGAGGAGGAGCCCCAGATCGTTGTCCCCATGGTCGACGTCACCGTGGCCTACCCCGGCGCCTCCGCGAAGGAGGTGGAGGAACGGGTCACGCGTCCCATGGAGAAGCTCCTCTGGGAGATCAAGGGCGTCGAGTACCTTTACTCCATCGTCAAACCCGGGTTCAACCTGACCATCGTCCGGTTCTACGTGGGCGAGAGCCTGGAGGACAGCCTCGTCAAGCTCTACAACAAGCTCATGTCCAACTACGACCGGATCCCTCCCGGCGTCTCCCAGCCGATGGTCAAGGCCCGCTCCATCGACGACGTGCCCATCCTCGCGCTCACCCTCTGGAGCGAGAGCCCCCGCATCTCGGGCTACGAGCTCAGGCGGGTGGCCCTGGAGCTCTGCACGGAGATCAAGAAGGACCAGAACGTGGCCGAATTCACCGTCATCGGGGGCCAGCGCCGCCAGGCCCGGGTGATCCTCGATGCGGCCAGGCTCAAGGCACACAACGTCTCGGCCTTCCAGATCATGGACGCCCTGGGCAAGTCCAACGTCTCCCTGCCCTCCGGCAGCTACCCCTCGGGCAACCGCGAGACCCTCGTCGACACGGGAGGCCTGCTGGGAAGCGTCGACGACGCGTCCCGCGTGGTCGTGGCCGCGCACAACGGCAGGCCCGTCTACCTGGGGGATGTCGCGACCCTCCGGGACGGCCCCGAGGAACCGGGCCACTACGTCTTCATGGGCCTCGGCCCCGCGGGCCCGCGCAGGGGCATCCCGGGGAGCGCCGCCGGGCAGAACGAGGCCGTGACGATTGCCATCGCCAAGAAAAAGGGCGCCAATGCCAGCGTCGTCGTCCGCGAGGCCCTGGCCAAGGTCGACGCGCTCCGAGGCAGCCTCGTCCCCTCGGACGTCAACGTCACCGTGACCAGAAACTACGGGGAGACGGCGAAAGAGAAGTCCGACGAGCTGCTCGATCACATGCTCATCGCCACGATCTCCGTCATCATCCTGATCGCGCTGGCCCTGGGTGCCCGCGAGGCCGCTGTCGTGGGTGTCGCGGTGCCGGTGACGCTCGCGCTCACCCTGCTCATCAATTACCTCTATGGCTACACGCTCAACCGCGTGACCCTCTTTGCCCTCATCTTCTCCATCGGCATCCTCGTCGACGACGCGATCGTCGTCGTCGAGAACATCCACCGGCACTTCAGGCAGCACGGCGTCGGTGTGGACACCGCGGTGAAGGCCGTCGACGAGGTGGGCAATCCCACGATCCTCGCAACCTGGACGGTCATTGCCGCGCTTCTGCCCATGGCCTTTGTCTCGGGCCTCATGGGCCCCTACATGCGCCCCATCCCCGTGGGCGCCTCGGCGGCCATGCTCTTCTCGCTCCTGGTGGCCTTCATCGTGAGCCCCTGGATGAGCTACCGCATTCTCGGAAAGGCGGGCGGAACGGCCCGTCATCGGCCCGAGAAAGACCTCTACCCCCTGTACGAGAAGATCGTCGCCCCGTTCCTGGACAGCGCGAAGAAGAGGCGGCTGGCGCTTGCCGGCGTGGCGGGCCTTCTGCTGATCGCCATGACGCTCGTCCCGCTGAAACTCGTGACGGTGAAGATGCTGCCCTTCGACAACAAGAGCGAGATGCAGGTGATCATCGACATGCCCGAGGGCAGTACCCTCGAGAAAACGGCCGCGCTCGCGCAGGAAATGGGAGGCTTCCTGAAGCGGGTGCCCGAGGTAACCGACTACCAGCTCTACGTCGGCACAGCGGCACCCTTCAACTTCAACGGCCTGGTGCGACACTATTTCCTGCGGGCCGGGGCGAACGTCGCCGACATCCAGGTCAACCTCGTCTCCAAGGACGAGCGCAGGGAGCAGAGCCACGACATCGCCAAACGCCTGCGGCCGGGTCTCAAGGAAATCGGCGACCGTTACGGCGCCCGGATCAAGGTGGCCGAGATCCCGCCGGGGCCGCCCGTGCTGAGCACACTCGTGGCCGAGGTGTACGGGCCCGACACGGATCGGCAGATCGAGATCGCCCGCCGGATCCGCGACATCTTCGAGCAGACCCCCGGCGTCGTGGACGTGGACTGGTACGTCGAGGCCGATCAAAAAAAACTCCTTTTCGAGGCGAACCGGACGAAAGCAGCTGAGAGCGGCATTTCCACGGAGGCCCTTGCCCTGAGCATGCGCATCGCGCTGTCGGGAGCCGTGGCGGGCCTGGTGCATCTCGAGAAGGAAAAGGAGCCCGTGGAGATCTTCCTGCGCATGCCCCTGGAGGAGCGGGCCTATCCCCCGGCCCTGCGGTCCCTCAGCGTCCCCTCCAGGCTCGGCGGGCAGGTCCCCCTGGCCGAGCTGGTCAGCGTGCGCGAGGGCGTAGGAGAGAAGACGATCTACCACAAGAACCTCAAGAACGTGACCTACGTCATCGGCGACGTGGCGGGCACCGAGGAGAGCCCCGTCTATGCCATCCTGAAGATGAAGGATGCCGTGAAGCAGATCCGGCTCCCCGAGGGCTACGAGCTCAGGCAGTACGACGCGGTCCAGCCGTGGCTCGAGCAAACCTACTCGATGAAGTGGGACGGCGAGTGGCAGGTCACGATCGAGGTCTTCCGCGACCTCGGCATCGCGTTTGCCGCCGTCCTCGTCATCATCTACATCCTGGTGGTGGCCTGGTTCCGGAATTTCGTCACGCCGATCGTCATCATGACCCCCATCCCGCTCACCCTGGTGGGGATCCTTCCGGGCCACTGGATCTTCGGGGCCTTTTTCACGGCCACCTCCATGATCGGCTTCATCGCCCTGTCGGGCATCATCGTTCGAAACTCCATCCTGCTCGTGGATTTTGCCGAGCACGAGTGGCGCGGCGGCCAGGACCTCCGGCATGCCCTCCTGAAGGCAGGCGCCGTCCGGTTCAGGCCCATCGCGCTCACGGCGGCGGCCGTCGTGGCGGGCTCCTTCGTCATGATCTTCGATCCCATCTTCCAGGGCCTGGCGATCGCCATGATGTTCGGCGCCGTGGCGGCCACGGGGCTCACGCTCGTCGTGATCCCCCTTCTCTACTACGAATTCTTCCGCAACCGGATACCGGAGAACGCGCAGGGAGGCCTGTCATGAAAATGGAACAATGGATTCGCGCGATCGCCGGCACCTTCGTCCTCGTCTCCGTGGCGCTGGGCTGGTTCGTGAACCGGTACTGGCTGCTTTTTACCGCCTTCGTCGGGCTCAATCTCCTGCAGTCGGCATTCACGAGGTGGTGCCTCATGGAGAAGATCCTCGGACGGTTGGGGGTCACGGATCCATCGGCATAGAAAGCCCCCGGACGGGGCCGTCTTCGACGACGGCAGGCCATGCGCGCGTTGTCCGACCGATCGGGAGCCGCCATGACGATCGCTGAATTGACCGGATTCATCTTCGCAGGGGCCGTCTTCGCCGGTTTCATCGGATCGATCACCGGCCTGGGCGGCGGCGTCGTCCTCGTGCCCCTGCTCGCCCTGGGCTTCGGGGTCGACATGCGCTACGCCATCGGGGCCTCCCTCGTCTCGGTGATCGCCACGTCGTCGGGGGCGGCCGTGGCATACGTCCGGGAAGGCTACACCAACATCCGCGCCGGCATGTTCCTGGAGGTGGCCACCGTGCTCGGCGGCACGTTGGGCGCGCACCTGACCACGCGGGTGGCGACGGGCCGGATCGCCATCGTCTTCGGATTCGTCCTGCTGTTCTCCCTCATTCCCTTCCGGGCATCGCCCGCCGGGGAGCGCGGCGAAAAAGCAGATCCCCTGGCCGCGCGGCTCCGATTCGACTCGAGCTATCCCGCGGATGAAGGGCCGCAGGGATATCGCGTCCGGCGGGTGCCGCTGGGATTCTCGCTCATGGCCCTTGCGGGAACCCTGTCGGGGCTGCTGGGAATCGGCTCGGGCGCCGTGAAGGTCCTGGCCATGGACCGCGCCATGGGGTTTCCCTTCAAGGTGTCCACGACGACGAGCAACTTCATGATCGGCGTCACCGCCGCGGCCGGCGCGGGCATCTACCTGAACAAGGGATACATCGATCCCGGGCTGGCGATGCCGACCATGCTGGGTGTCCTGCTCGGCGCATTTCTCGGGACACGCGTCCTGCTGGGGGCGCAAACCCGGGTCTTGCGGTGGGTGTTCAGCCTGGTGATCCTGGCCCTCGGCCTGGAGATGATCGTCAACGGGTTTCTGGGAAGGCTGTAAAATGCGGCAGGGTCATGAACGTCCGGAGGGCGTGCGGATGGAGCGGATGATCAGCCTTCTGCTCCGGGTCGGCGTCGTCGCCGCCTCGGCCCTGGTCCTGGCGGGTGGACTGCACTACCTGCATCAATACGGAGGCGGCGTTCCCCACTACGGGGTCTTCCAGGGAGAGCCCGCCTCGCTGCGCACGCTCGGCGGCATCCTGGGCGCGGCGGCACACCTCGACAGCCGGGCCCTGATCCAGTTCGGCCTGCTGCTGCTCATCCTGACGCCCGTTGCCCGCGTCGTTTTTTCCGTGGCGGCCTTCGCCCTCCAGCGCGATCGCCTCTACGTGTGCGTCACGCTGCTCGTTCTCGCGGTCCTCCTGTACAATCTCCGCTGGCCGCATTGACGGCGAAGGCCCGGCGGCCGGCATTCAGTCCCCGATGCGCCAGCACTGCGGATCGTCGGCAAAGAGGTCCGCCCGTCCCCGGGCGCGGCTCCACGCATAGGCCACGGCGCGGCAGCCGCGGCACGACGGCCAGTACGAACAGCTGCCGCAATGCCCCCTGTAGCTCGAGCGGTCTCTGAGCCTCCAGAGCGTCCTCGATGTCGCCCAGATGTCGCGCAGGCTTTTCCGCCTGAGGTTTCCCACGGAGATCCCGATGCGGCGGCAGGGCATCACCGCGCCGTCGCTTGCGATCGTCACGCCGGAGAAGCCGGCGCTGCAGCCGGAGAGGGTCAGCCCGCAATCCGCCGGGGGCGCACCGCCCCGGAGCGTCCCGGCCAGGGGATCGCCCGAGACCACGGGAAAGCCGGGTGCATCGAGGGACAGGACCTTCTCGTAGGCGCCGCGGACCTCGCCGGGGGACAGAACGCTTTCGAGCAGCGCGCCGCCGCTCCCGCAGGGAACGAGGCGCGAAAACCCGATCGAGCCGAACCCCGCATCGCGGGCAATCTTCACGGTCTCTTCGATGAGCGGCGCGTTGAGCCTCGACAGGGTCACGTTGGCGCTCACACAGTTCCCCGCCCGCGCCAGGCGCTCCGCCGCCCTCAGGGCGGAAAGAAAACTCCCTTCCCCGCGGATCGAGTCGTGAAGCGCCGGCGGTCCCTCGAGGCTGACCTGGATCTCGGACACGTCCAGGTCCCTGAATCGACGGGCCTCTTCGTCCGTGACGAGACAGCCGTTCGTCATGACGGCCACCCGGCAGCCGGAGACCCTGGCATGGCGCACCACGTCCCAGAAACCCCGGTAAAGAAGAGGCTCGCCCCCCGTGAAGTGGATCGACGGGGACACCCGGACATCCTGCTCCGACTCCCAGGCCCGGAACATCCGGACGGCCCCGTCGATTTCGTCGCACACCTCTCCCGCGGTCATCTCGAGCGGCCTCCTCGGGCCCTGATAGCAATGGCGGCACCGCAGGTTGCACCGCTCCGTCAGATGCCACTGGATGAAAAAATCAAAGGTCTGAATTGCCGAACCGGCAATTATGGTTTCTTTCACTTCTTTCAGCTGAAGCATTGCCTGCCAGAATCCGCGGACCTCATCAGGGCCCAGAACTTCGCCTCGCGGCGCCTGGCCTTCTCGCTCAGCCCGACCTTTTTGTTGGTCCTCATCCGGTTCACCCCCTTTCGTTCTCATGTGCCTGGGAATGTGAATCATCCGGGCCGCTGCGCGCCCGGTACGTTTCGTCTCCCGGTTTCATCCCCGCCGAGGGGCTCCGGCAGGCCAATGGCCCGCGATTGTCTTTCGACTCTTTCCGCGTGCTCCGCCCTTTCGCCCCTTCCCGGCCGGCGTCTTCCTTACGCTTTCGAGGCGGGCCGATCGCCTCGCGTCATTCGCTTCGAGCGCCGGTCGTGCATCTTGGCCAGGGTAACCCGCAGATAACGGTTGTAGCCTTCGGGACTCATCCATCCCTTCGGACATGCGGTCCGTTCGAGCTCGCGGATTTGAAAAAAGAGAAATTGATGGGAGCCGCCGGTCGGTCGCCGCACCCTCACCCGGCATCTCTCCGCGGAAACCTCGCGCACGCGGCCGATGCGCCCGTCGGGGATCCGCACACAGTCTCCCGCCTGGATTTTTTCGGACATGGCTCCTCTCTCCTCCCGGCACCGGCCGTCGTCATGGCGTCAGTCTCTTCCGGAACTCGGCGGTCAAGGCCGGGACGACCTCGAAGAGGTCCCCGGCAATGCCGAAGTCGGCCATTCGAAACAGAGGCGCCTCGGGATCCTTGTTGATCGCCACGATGACCCGCGACGTGCTCATGCCCGCCAGGTGCTGAATAGATCCCGAGATCCCGCAGGCAATATAGAGATCGGGCCGCACCGTCCGTCCCGTCTGGCCCACCTGGTGCTCATAGGCGATCCAGCCGGCATCGACGGCGGCGCGCGACGCGCCCACGGCGCCCCCCAGCACGTCGGCCAGCTCCCGGATGATCCCGAAGCCCTTTTCTCCCCCCACTCCCCGTCCGCCGGAGACGATGATCCGGGCCGCAGCCAGGTCGACCTGTCCGTGCTCGACGACGAAGTCCAGCACGCGGACTGCGATCTCCTCCTCGCGGAGCTCGGTCCCGACAGGAATGATTTCTCCCCGTCGCCCGGGGTCCGGCGCAGGCATTTCAAAAACGCGATGGCGCACCGTTGCCATCTGGGGTCGAAAGTTCGGGCAGAGGATCGTCGCCAGGATATTGCCCCCGAAGGCGGGACGGGTCTGGCGGAGAAGTCCGCTTTCCGGGTCGATCTCCAGCCCGGTGCAATCCGCCGTCAGCCCGGTGTGCAGCTCGGATGCGACCGAGCCGGCCAGATCCCTGCCCCGCAGGCTGGCTCCCAGGAGAACGATTTCGGGTTTGTGCCGGCGCACCAGATCGACCAGGACGCGCGTATAGGGTGCCGTGCGATACACGGCCAGGACGGGATCATCCGCCCACAAGACTCGGTCCGCCCCATAGGCCACGGCCTGGCGGGCGATGGCCTCGACGCCGTGGCCCAGCACACAGGCCGTGAGAGGGGCATTGCGCCGATCGGCCAGTTTCCGGCCCTCGCCCATCATTTCCCAGGATACACCCCGGGGCTCCCCCCTGAACTGTTCCACCCAGACCCACACGCCCCGATAGGATGCCCGATCGGGCGTGCCCGCCTGCGACACCGGCTCCGGCAGGCTGATCGCGTTCACGGGACAGACATCGAGACAGGCGCGGCAGAGGGTGCACTGCTCGTTCACCACGGCGACACCGTCTTCCAGGCTCAGGGCCGCAAAGGGGCAGACATCGACGCAGGCCCCGCAGCCGATGCATTGTTCCCGGTCGATCACGATCGTGGCCATGGCTCGTTCCTAGAGGATCTTCGCGGCGAGGAGTTTTTCAACCAGGACGGAGGCCGCCCGCTCGACGTTGTCGGCGGGGATCATCTCCGCTGCGGCCGCGCGCCCGGGCGGACTCGAGATCTGGACGACCCGAGTGGGGCTGCCGCTTACCCCGAGCTTTTCGGCATCGATGCCGGGAAGATCGGCGGCGGTCCAGGTCGGGATCTGCGCCTTGACGGCGCGCCGCACATCGGAGATGGAAGCCAGGCGCGGCACGTTGATATCCTTCATGACCGTCAGCAGCGCAGGCAGCGGGGCTCTCACGGTCTCGCGGCCCTCGTCCAGCGTTCGTTCCACTTCGATGACGCCGGGTGCCGGATCCGGTTCCAGCCGGAGGATCCGGCTCACGTATGCCAGGGCCGTGATCCCGAGCTGAACGGCGATGCCGGGGCCCACCTGGCCCGTGTCGCCGTCGATCGCCTGCCGGCCGCAGAGGATGAGGTCGAAGGGGCCCGCCTTCCGGATCGCGGCGGCCAGGGTATAGGACGTGGCCCACGTGTCGGAACCGGCAAACTCCCGATCGGACACGAGCACCGCTTCGTCCGCCCCCATGGCCACGGCCTGCCTCAGCGCGCTGACGGCCTGAGGGGGGCCCATGCTGATCACCGTGACCCTTCCCCTGAATTTTTCCTTGAGGCAGAGGGCTTCCTCGATGGCGTATTCATCGAAGGGGTTCACAATGCTGGGGACCCCCTCGCGGATCAGCGTGCCGGTCTCCGGGTTGATCTTCACCTCGGTCGTATCGGGAACCTGTTTGATGCATACAACGACGTTCATACCGCGCCCCTTCCCCTTACCGGAATTTTTGCAATCCTATCATCCCCGCCTCGTCGACGCCATCGGGAAAAGACGCATGCCGCCCGCGCCGATCCCTGACGGAAAGAGGCGGCGGGTGCGCCGAGGGGTTCCGCCCTTTGTCTATTTCCATTCCTTGACGGCCTGCAGGGCCGGCACGTAGAAGCGATCCAGGTACTCCCTGACCATTCGCCGCGTCGAGAAACGGGGCGCGTTGCTGCGGATGGCCTCCTTCATGACCGCGACCCATCCGTGCGGGACGCCATCCTGGGAGACGCGGTAGTAGAGCGGGATGATCTCCTTCTCCAGAAGCGTGTAGATCGCGGCCGCATCGGCCCCGTCGCGGTCCCCGGTCCCCTCCCGTCCGTCGACGGCCCAGCCGTTCTTTCCGTTGTACCCCTCCACCCACCACCCGTCGAGAATGCTCAGCTGGGGCACGCCGTTGAGAGCCGCCTTCATGCCGCTCGTGCCGCTGGCCTCGAAGGGAGGCAGAGGGTTGTTGAGCCAGACATCGACGCCGTGGACCAGGTACTGCGCAAACTGCTCACCGTAGTCCTCGACAAAGGCGATGCGCCCCCCCATTTCGGGGTCTTCGGCCATGCGGTAGACGCGCTGCAGGATCTGCTTGCCCTCGTCGTCGGCGGGGTGCGCCTTGCCGGCGAAGATGATCTGGAGCGGCCGCCACCGGTCGTTGAGCATCCTCTTGAGGCGCTCGCGGTCCCGGAAGATCAGGTCGGCCCGCTTGTAGGCGGCAAAGCGCCGCGCGAACCCGACGGTGAGGACCGAGGGGTCGAGCAGGGTCCCCCCGGCGAGGACTTTCGACGTGCTGATGCGGTCCCTCGACCAGCGCTGCCGGACACGTTCCCGCACGGCGTCGACGAGCTTGATCTTGAGCCAGTAGTGGGTTTTCCAGAGATCCTCGTCGGGAATCTTCGCGACGTTCTCCCAGACGGCGGGGTCGTCGTGACGCTCGATCCAGTCGGGACCGAGCCAGCGGTCGAAGAGCAGCTCCATCTTCGGCTCGATCCACGTGGGGACGTGAATCCCATTGGTGATGGAGTCGATGGGAACTCTCTCCGGAGCCGCTTCCGGCCAGAGGCTCTGCCACATCCTGCGGGTCACCTCGCCGTGGCGCAGGCTCACGCCGTTGCGGAAGGCCGAGAGCTTCAGCGCCATGACGGTCATGTTGAAGCCGGCCCGGGGGTCCGCCGGGTTGACGCCGAGACGGAAGAACTCGTCGCGGCTCAGGCCGAGGGAAGGCCAGTAGGAGCGGAAGTACTTTTCCATCAGGTCGAAGGGGAAGACATCGTGGCCGGCGGCAACGGGCGTGTGGGTCGTGAAGATGGACGTGTTGCGCACCTGCCGCGCCGCCTCCTCGAAGGAAAGCCCCTCGTCCTGGACTTTTTCGCGAATCCGCTCCAGGAGCGCAAACGCCGGGTGCCCCTCGTTGAGGTGCAGGATCGAGCGGTGGACGCCCAGGGTGTCGAGCACCTCGTCGCCGCCGATCCCCAAGACGATCTCCTGGCGCAGCCGCAACTCCCGGTCGCCGATGTAGAGGCGCTCCGAGATGCCCCGGTTCCAGGGGTCGTTCGCTTCAATGTCCGTGTCCATGAGATACAGGGGAATCCGGCCCACGTCGACCTTCCAGACCGCCACATGGATGGGGGGCTCGATGAAGGGAACCTTGACGACAACCTGGCGTCCCTCGGCGTCAAGAACGCGGGTGATGGCGGTCGCGTCGCGGTCGAGGGTCTGGTCCACGCTCTCTTGCCAGCCGTCGTCGCGGATGTGCTGCATCACGTACCCCTCGGGGTACATGAACCCCACGGCGACCAGCGGGATCCTCAGGTCGCTGGCCTCCTTGATGTGGTCCCCGGCCAGGAACCCCAGCCCGCCCGCGTAGAAGGGAAGCGAGTGGTGAAGGCCGTATTCGGCCGAGAAGTAGGCCACCGTGTAATCGACGGGAACGCTGATCTTCTCGTCGCACCAACAGTCCTCCTCGGCGAGCTCCTTCCTGAGGCGCTCGAGCACCGCGTCGTACCGGGCCAGGTATGCCGGATCGGTCGCGGCCACCGTCAGCGCCTCCGCCGCGAGTTCGCGCAGCACTTTCACGGGATTGTGGGTGCTTTCTTTCCAGACCTGACGATCGAGATTCTTGTAGAGCATCCTTGCCGCCGGGTGCCAGCTCCACCAGAGGTTGGATGCAATCTCCGCGAGCCCCGCCAGGCGGGGAGGCAGGTTTCGGTATTCCATCGGCTTCGGTTCCATGGGATGGGCCTCCTGTTTTCTGTACGGTCCGGTCATTTCTCCTCGTCCCGGTCGCGGGGCGATGCGGCGGGCATCAGCCAGTTCCTGCCGTCCCGGGCGATGAGCACCTCCGCTGGCTCCACGATCCACGTGCCGGCGGCATAGTTGGGGAAATCGGGCGGGGACGACACCTCCCAGGCCTCCAGGATCGGGGTCATGATGGACCAGGCCGCCTCGATCTGATCGGTACGCTTGAACAGGGTCGCATCGCCCAGCATGACGTCCACGAGCAGCGTTTCGTAGGCCTCGGGCGGAACGGCGCGGAAGGCCTCGCGGTAGAAAAAGTGCATGTCCACGGGGCTCAGGTTCACCCTCAGGCCGGGCCGCTTGGCCTGGAAGCGCAGGAGGATCCCCTCGTCGGGCTGGATTCGGAGCACCAGCCGGTTGGGCTGCCAGTCCCGGATCGCCGTGGCGGGAAAGGACTGGTGGGGAACGGGCCGGAACTGGATGACCACCTCCGAGACCCGGGCCGGCATCCTCTTGCCGGTGCGCATGTAGAACGGGATGTCCTGCCAGCGCCAGTTGTCCACGAAGAACCGGATGGCGGCGAAGGTCTCGGTTGTCGAACCGGGGGAGACGCCGGGCTCGGCCCGGTAGGCTGGCACGCGCTCGCCCGAGATCCAGCCGGCGCCGTACTGCCCGCGGACGGCGCTTTCGTGGACGCGATCGGGGTGGATGGGGCGGATGGCGCGCAGGACATCGGTCATCCGGTTGCGGATCTCGTCGGCATCGAAAGAGACGGGCGGCTCCATGGCGATGAGGCAGAGGATCTGGACGAGGTGGTTCTGGATCATGTCCCGCAGCGCCCCCGTGCGCTCGTAGTAGGCGCCCCGGTGCTCGATCCCGATCTGCTCGGCCACGGTCACCTGCACGTGATCGATGTAGCGCCTGTCCCAGATCGGCTCGAAGAGGGCATTGGCGAATCGGAACGCCAGGATGTTCTGCACCGTCTCCTTCCCGAGGTAGTGGTCGATCCGGAAAATCTGGGACTCGTCGAACACCGCGGTGAGAATCCGGTTCAGCGCCCTGGCGGATTCCAGGTCCCGCCCGAAGGGCTTCTCCACCACGATGCGCGACCCCGTGCGGTCGCGGGCCAGGCCCGCAGCCGCCAGCCGGGGCGGGATGACCTCGAAGAGGGCGGGCGGCGTCGCCAGGTAGTGGATGATGAAGGCATCCAGATCCCACCGGCCGCACTGCTCCTCGAGCAGCCCGGCAAGCATCCGGTAGGCCTCGGACGAGCCGAGATCCGCGGACCGATAACTGAGGTGGGAGGCGAAGAGGCGCCACGCGTCGTCGTCGGGCCGCCCGCAGCGGGAAAACTCGTCGACCCCGGAGCGGAGGCGTGCCCGGAACTCCTCGTCGCTCATAGGCTTGAGGTCCAGGCCGACGATGGCAAAGCGCTCGGGCATCCACCCGTCCACGAAGAGGGTGTACAGGGCCGGCACGAGCTTGCGCCACGTGAGGTCGCCCGCCGCACCGAAGATGACGATGATGACGGGGTTCGGTTGCGTCAGGGGCTCCACCGTCCCGCCCGGGTATGCGCCGCGTGGCTGCGTCCTGTTCATGGCTCCTCCCATCGCGTGTGAAAGACGCCCTTTTCGTCCACCCGCTCGTAGGTGTGGGCCCCGAAGTAGTCCCGCTGGGCCTGGATCAGGTTGGCCGGCAGCCAGGCGCTGCGGTAGCCGTCGTAGTAGGCCAGCGCGGCCATCATCGACGGCACCGGGATTCCGAGCGAGGCCGCCGTGCAGACGATCGACTGCAGGTCCCCGCGACGGGACGCCGCCTCGCGGTGGAGCCGGGGCTCCACCAGGAGATTCGGCACGTCCGGCCGGCTCCTGAGTCCGATCATGATCTCCTCCAGCAGGGCGGAGCGGATGATGCAGCCGCCCCGCCAGATGCGGGCCACCTCCGAGAGGTTCAGCCCGTACCCGTGGGCCGACGATGCCGCCTCGAGAAGGACCATGCCCTGCGCGTGGGCGATGAGAATGGCGGCATAGAGCGCGCGTTCGATCTGCCCGATGACGCGTTTCCTGTGCTCGCGCAGCGTCGCGGGAGGGCCCGCGAGGATTCGGCTGGCAGCCTCCCGCTCGGCCTTGAACGCGGAGAGGTCACGCGCCGCCACGGCGGCATCGATGACGGAAACCGGGATATTGAGGTCCATCGCCGCCTGGGAGGTCCACCTCCCGGTGCCCTTCTGTCGGGCTTCGTCGAGAATGACATCGACGAGCCTTTTCCCCGTTTTCGCGTCGACGCGGCGGAAGATGTTCGCGGCGATCTCCGTCAGGAAGGCATGAAAGGTGCGGCCGTCCCATTGCTCGAAGGCATCGGCAAGCTCGTCGTCGTCAAGGCCGAGCCCGCGCTTCATCAGGTCGTAGGCCTCGGCGATGAGCTGCATCATGGCATACTCGATCCCGTTGTGGACCATCTTTACGAAATGCCCCGCGGCCCCCGGACCCAGGTAGGCCACACAGGGTTCCCCGCGGACGTCGGCGGCGATCGCCTCGAAGATGTTCTTGACCCAAACGTAGGCCTCCCGGGGGCCGCCGGGCATGATGCTGGGGCCGCGGCGGGCGCCCTTCTCGCCGCCCGAGATCCCCACACCCAGGAAATGGATCCCCTTCCGGGCCAGCACCTTCTGCCTCAGGGCGGTGTCGGTGAAATGCGAATTGCCGCAGTCGATGAGGATGTCCGCAGGCCGGCACAGGGGCAGCAGTTCGCGGAGCGCCGCGTCCACGGGAGGCCCTGCCGGCACGAGGATCACGACGATACGGGGGGATTTCAGCAGGGCCATGCACTCCTGCGGGGATCCCGTCCCGCGGATCGCGTGTCCCGGCGCGCGCCGGCGATCGAGGTCCCGGACGCGGGCGGCGACCCGGTCGTACCCCACCGCCGAGTAGCCGTGATCAGCCATGTTCAGCAGCAGGTTCAGCCCCATCACTCCCAGTCCGATCATGCCGATATCGTATTTCTTTGGCTGCATGGGCACCTCCTCCCGGGCGAAGCGGACCTCATGCGGGTCCCCGTCGGCTGTCGCCGCCGCGGGGCCACTCCAGGGCGGGTCCCATCGCCGCAAGCGCATCTCTTGTCGATTCCGCCGTTCTGTGCACGATACTTCCCTCTCAGGGAAGGCAGGATGCGGACACTCAGAGGGGCAGCCCGTCCGTGGCGGCCCGGCCCGGGAGGAGACGACAGGCGGGAACGGTGAATTTCCGTCAGAGGCGGCCCTCTTCGCAGAGACCCGAAAGCAGCAGGTGGATGTAGACCAGGCCCGCGAAGCCCGGGCAGTCCCGGAGTCGCCTGTCGATCGCTTCGTCGTCCAGCGGCTTGCGTGCATGCAGAAGGCCCTGGAGCCTGTTTCGGGCCCCCACGTCGCCCCGGGGGAAAACCGCGGCCCGTCCCAGTCCCCTGAGCAGGGCATAATCCGCCGTCCAGCGGCCGACGCCCCTCAACCGCAGGAGCATCGAGCGGGCCTCTTCGTCTCCCATGGCCCCGAGGCCCTCCAGATCGATGGCGTTGTCCGCGACCTGGCGCGAAAGCGAGACCAGGGCCTCGGCCTTCTGGCGGCTGAACCCCAGCGGTTTCAGGTCGGCCGCCTCCAGTCCGGCCAGCACCTGCGGACGGGGGAAGCCGTAGACCGCTCCCCCGGGAGTGTCGAGGCGGTCTCCGCAGGCCTCGGCCAGCCGGTTGAGGATCGTGATCCCCACCGTCAGGGAGAGCTGCTGGCAGCAGATCCCGTTGACCAGCGCCTCGAAGACGGACGGGAATCGCGGCAGACGGACCCCGCGGAAGGCCTCCGCGAGGGCATCGAATTTCCTGTGACCGCGCGCCAGTCGATAGAAATCGGACAGATCCGTCCCAAGGCCCAGCATCCGGCCGAGAAGGGCCCGCATCGTGGCCGTCGACTGCACCGGCGGCTGTTCGCCGAGGAGCCGGACATTCAGAACCGGCCGCTTCGCGTCGCCGGTCTGGGTGACCTGCACTTCGAGGACGGTCCCGTCGTCCGCGACAACCCGCCGCCAGGCGACCCCGTCCCAGCGATCGACGATGTTGCCGGGCCGCCTCCGGAGGGCCCATACCGTGTAGTCGAGGCGGAACGGGGCCTGCGGTCTCAACCGGAAAGAGGCCTCGTTCAGGGACACGGTCCCGCGCTTCTCCTTCATTCGCCGAACCTCCTGCAGGGGACCGGGGAACCTCGTTCATCGCCCGGCCCATCGAAGAAAAACCGGCGCCCGCGCGATTCGTGCCGAGACCGTCGAACGTCCCGTCGCAGGCCGGGAAGCAAGGTTCCGATGCAGGTCATGCTGAACGGACAGGGGTTCAAAAGTGACGAGGGCAGGAAACACGGAAACGCGACCGGACGAGAGGTTTCCCCGACGTCCTGCCCTTCCCCCGGACCCTGCACCCGATACCCCGTGTTCACATGCTCAATTCGATGATGTCCCGATCCTTCAGCACGTGCGTCCTCTCCACGCGCATGCCGTCGAATTTCGCCGAGCCCCAGACGCGGGCATACTTGAGCTTCGTCACGAAGTCCTTGTGCACCTTCTCGGCCACGTCCATGACGGTGGAGCCCGCGGGGACCGTGTAGGGCATGGAGAGGTCGGGATCCTTCCCCGGCGGCTTTGAGTAGACGCGGATGATGGAAACCAGCTGGAAGATCCCCCGCTTCAGATCCTCGAGGCCCTCTTTCTTCAGGCACGACAGGGCCACCATGGGGAAACGGCTTCCCCGGGCCGACCTGAGCCTGTCGAAGTTCTCCATGGCCCCCGGCAGATCCTTCTTGTTTGCCGCCACCAGCGCCCGCTTGACAAGCACGCGCGTCTCCCCTTCCCTCGGTTTCTCCGTCCGGATGTTCCACTTCCCGATCTGATCGAGGAGGAGCTCCATCTGGGTGTCGGCGTCCTCCGCAAGATCGATCACGATGAGCAGGGCGTCGGCAACCCTCATGATCCCGGAGACCCAGCCGTCCGTCGCCTCGTTGGGAATGGGGGGGAGGTCGATGAGCTGGATCTGGATGTCTTCGTAGGGCATCATCCCCGGGCAGGGCAGGACCGTCGAGAGGGGATAGTCTGCAATGACAGGGACGGCTTTGGTGAGGTTCGCCAGGATGGAGGACTTTCCCGAATTGGCAAAGCCCGCCAGCGCGACCTGGGCGGCCCCCTCCCGGGGCACGTTGTAGAGGCTGTCGCGGCCGCCTCCCTTTTTCCTGCGCTGCTCCTGGGCTTCCTTGTTGAGCTGGGAGAGCTTGCGCCGGAGGTCGGCGCGCAGGTGGTCGGTCCCCTTGTGCTTGGGGACCGTGGCCATCAGGTCCTCCAGGGCGGCGATTTTTTCTGCCGTCGTGGCGGCCTGCTTGAAGCGTCGCTCGGCCTCGAAGTAATCCGGCGGTAGATTGGCCGGCATTCGTTCTGCCCTCCGAATGTCGGTCTGACTGTGCGGCTATTCTATGTTCCCGCGGCGGGCGCCTCCGTCCACTCCGTGTCGCCCGAGCAGGCGATGACCTTCCCGCCGACTTCGAACCGGAGGGAGCAGGCGTTGGCGCCGCCGGGGTGAAGGCCGATGAACGGCGTCACGCGGACGGCCCCTTCGGAGAAGGGAATCCCCGGCGCCATCTCCCGGGGATCGATCCCGAACGTCCGCTTCGCGCCCGACGAGCCGGGGAAATAAGCCTCCATGGCGGCCGGCAGCCTCTCTGCCAGCCCGGGCGGTCCCGCCACGAGGAGCTCGGCCGTCCGGCGGCTACTCTTCGTCTTCCGCCACGGTGTGCGGGAGCTTCTTCAAATCATAGCCCTCGGCTGCCTTCACCCCCGCGCGCAGGGCCTTGAGATTGAGCTCTTCGGTGCCGGCCGGGACCCGTGCCACCAAGGCCTCCTCGAGGCTTTCCAGAGAAATGCCCTGGATGAGATGTCCCAGGGCGCCGAGGGCAATCATGTTGGCCACCAGGTCCGTCCCGAACGTTTCCCGGGCGATCTTCGTGAAGGGGATGGACACGGTCTTCGCCGTGGGCACCTTGCTGACCAGCGTGCTGTCCACGATCAGGAGGCCCGTCGGCTTGAGGTCGCCGAAGTAGGTGTTGACGGAGGCCTGGTTCATGGCCAGCAGGAAATCCGGCATCTCCACCTTGGGGTAATCGATGGGGCCGTCGCTGATGACGACCTCCGCCTTGCAGGTCCCGCCCCGTGCCTCCGGCCCGTAGCTCTGCGTCTGGCTGACCTGCCTGCCTTCGTGGACACCGGCCGCCTCGGCCAGCACGACGGCGGCCATGATGATCCCCTGTCCCCCCGAGCCGGCCAGGCGGATCTCCTGGCGGTCGGCTTTGTTCCTGATCTGTTCGGACATCGCCATTACCCCTCGCACCTCGCAGGGGGTTTCGGCTCGTTGCGGATTCCCCTGGCCCGTTCACGGGCCCGCTCGTACTCCTCGTTGTAGGAGGGCCGCTCGGAATCGGCCAGGACGCCGATGATGAACTTCCCCGCACGCTCCTCGGGTTTCATCTTCGAGGCGGCCTGCATCCGGACGGCGTTCTCCTTGAACCACTCGAGCATCTTTACGGGGCTCGCCATCTTGTTGCGCCTGCCGAACTGGGTGTGGCAGTTGGAGAGCACTTCCACGGAGCTGAACCCCTTCTTTCGGATGCCGGCCTCGATGAGCTGATCGAGCAGGGCCGCGTGGTAGACGGTGCAGCGGGCCACGTAGGAGGCATCGGCCGCCACGGCCAGCGCCGAGATGTCGAAGGCGTGCTCCACCATGCCGTAGGGGGTCGTCGTCGTCCTGGCCCCGTAGGGGGTCGTGGGCGAGTACTGGCCGCCCGTCATGCCGTAGACCTGGTTGTTCACGATGATGGCCGTCATGTCCACGTTGCGTCGGGCGGTGTGGATGTAGTGGTTTCCGCCGATGGCCGTGGCGTCGCCGTCGCCCATGATGACGATGACCGTGAGCTCCTCCCTGGAGAGCTTGAGCCCCGTGGCGAAGGTCAGGGCGCGGCCGTGGGTCGTGTGGAGCGTGTTGAAATCGGCGTAGGTGGTCATCCGTCCCGAGCAGCCGATGCCGGACACGAGGGCGACCTTGTTCTTGTCGAGCCCGAGGCGGTCGATGGCGCGAATGAGCGAGCCCAGGACGATGCCGTTTCCGCATCCGGGGCACCAGATGTGGGGAAACTTCTTGTCGTGCCGAAGGTACTTGTGCACGAGCCCGGTCATGCCCTCTGCCATGGGTCGCGTCCTCTCAGTAGTACATCTTGATCAGGCAGTCGCTGATCTCCCGCGGGGTGATCAGCCGGCCGTCGACGCGGTTCAGCGTCTCCACGCGCGAGCTGCCGCGATGGACGCGCTTGACCTCGCGGCTGATCTGCCCGATGTTCATCTCCGGGACGAGAACGGCCCGGCATTGTTTCAGGACCTTTTCCACGCAGCGCCGCGGGAAGGGGAAGAGCGTGATGAGCTGCAGGAGCCCCGCCTTCACCCCGCGTTCGCGTGCCTCGAGGACGGCCCGCCGGGCCGAACGGGCCACGGAGCCGTACGCAATCACGGCGACCTCGGCGTCTTCCATCCGGTAGCTCTCCACCCGCTGGATCTCGTGGAAGCCCTGGGTGATCTTCCGGAACAGCCTGCGCATCAGGGCGTCGATCTCGTCGGAGCGCTGCGTCGGGAATCCCCTCTCGTCATGCGTCAGCCCTGTCACATGGTGGCGATAGCCGTCGCCGAAGGCGGCCATGGGCGGTACCCCCGTTCCCGTGTCCTCGTACGGGCGGTACCACTCGGGCGGCACCGCCGGCTTCAGGCGGTCGACGACCTCGATCTCTCCGGGCGGCGGCGGGACAAAGGTCTCCCGGGTGTGGGCCACCACCTCATCTGAGAGGATGATGACCGGTACCCTGTATTTCTCGGCCAGGTTGAAGGCGAACACGGTGAGCTCGAAGCAGTCTCGGACGCAGGAGACGGCCAGCACGATGACGGGGTGGTCGCCGTGGGTGCCCCAGCGGGCCTGCATGACGTCGCCCTGGGAGGCCAGGGTGGGAAGCCCGGTGCTCGGCCCTCCGCGCATTACGTTCACGACGACGCACGGCGTCTCCGCCATGCAGGCATAGCCGATGTTTTCCTGCATGAGCGAGAACCCGGGGCCGCTCGTGGCCGTCATGGCCTTCACGCCGGCCAGCGACGCCCCGATGACGGCGCCCATGCTCGCGATCTCGTCCTCCATCTGGATGAAGGTGCCCCCGAGGGCCGGAAGCTTGAGGGCCATGTGTTCGGCGATCTCCGAGGCGGGGGTGATGGGATAACCCGCGAAAAACCGGCACCCCGCCGCCAGCGCCCCCTCGGCCAGGGCCTCGTTTCCCTGGAGAAGCAGGATTTTGCCCTCTTTCGACCGTCCGCTCATGAAGGTGTCTCCCCGGGCGAGGCGTCCCGCTCCTGGACCGAGATGGCCAGGTCGGGACAGTGCATTTCGCAGAAGCGGCAGCCGATGCACTCCTCCGGCTTTTCCACGTGAGCGCCCGTGTCGTCGCAGCGCAGGACCTGCTTCGGGCAGAAGGCCGCGCAGATCCCGCAGTTCTTGCACCAGGCCCGGATGATGAACGGCCGATACCGCTTCTTCCTCTTTTCGGGTTTCGGAGCCGTTCCGGTGCCGTCCTTTTCCCCGGGCACGGAATTTGTTTTCGTACCGCCTGGTTTCGCCATGAGGGTTCACGCCTGCCGGCCTTGTGTTTCTGTACGGAACATGGCCTCATATCACGTCGTGGACCGTCGGACAAGCATTTTCAGCAGCCCGAAGCCCCTGAAATTCCCGTTGACCGGCTCCGGACGCTCCGCTATACGTGAACAGGACGGACATGGACGAAAAAACCGTATTCATCGTTGCGGCGGCCCTTTTCATCGGCCTCATCGCCTTGCTTGTCAGCCGGTCGGGGGAGAATCACGGCCTGCTCAGGCCCAGCGGGACCGCGACGGAAAATTTTCAGGCCTCCCGGATGGTTTCCGGCCTCGGCTACTGGTTCAGCGGGCCCGAGTCGCACCCGGTGGCGATCATCGGCGTGGAGGAACGGTTTCGGTTCGACTCGGCCGGTTACTGGGCGCGGGTCGACGGGGAGGACGCGCTCAAGAGGCTCGTCGCGGGCATGCGCTCACAGGCGCTTCCGCTCAATCAGGATCTCCGCGGCTTCGAGATGGTTGACCGGCGGGGCGAGCGGATCGGCGAGTGGTATTCCGCCCCGGGCATCCAGGCGGTGATCACGAGAACGGGCATCGACAGCGTCGAGATCTATCCGCCGTCTTCTGAGCCGGTCAGGCCCTGACAGGCCCTGAGCCGCCCGCGGCTTACAGGCCCTTCTTCTCGAAGAACCAGAAAATTCCCAGGAACAGCACGCTGAGCACCGCGATGACCGGCCAGGGTCCCATGCCCAGCGCCGACGGGATCGTGATCTTTCCGTGGTTGCCCCAGGTCAGGATCGTCGCCTTGACCTGCGGGTAGACCTCCGCGAAAAGGGCCGCCCCCAGGATCATCCCCGCGAGGCCGAACAGGGCGTCCCATCGGCCTTCGCCGAGGGCCCCCACGGCTGTCCCCGGACAGTACCCCACGACGGCCCAGCCGATGCCGAACAGGATTCCCCCGATGACATTGGCCCCGAGGACGGTCTCCTTGAGGCTGAACTTGATGAGGCCGAACTCGTTCAGGCCGTAGAGGCCGATCATGGCGACGAGGATCGCCGAGAGCATGAACTTCATGATTGTCATGTCGAGCAGCCGCATGGCGCCCACCTGCTTGTCGTAGCGCAGGACCTGTCCCTTCTGGAGGAGAAACCCGAAGGCCACGCCCGTGATCAAGCCGGAGTACAGTTCGTTCATCGCCTGTCACCTCCGTAGAGAATCCGCGCCGTGACGACGCCGGCCCCGAAGAAACAGATCAGGGCGATGTAGCCGCTCACCGCTATTTGAGCCAGACCGCTCAAACCGTGGCCGCTCGGTCACCCGTCGGCCATTCGGGCCCCGAACATCAGCACGATGCCCCCGAGAAAGGCCGCAGCCCAGCGTTTCGCCCCCGAGGACCCGAATCGGGCTTCCCACATGGGCGGCACAGGGGTCGACCGAAAGTCTTTCGTGAAGACCGCTGCCGCCAGGGCGCCGAAGAAGATCCCCACGACGAACATCCACTGCCACTCGATCTTGATTTTTTCCTTCTTGTAGTACTCCTGCCCCGTCGCATGCCCCGGCGCGACAGCCTGTTCGACCATTCCCGCCGCTCGGACAAAGGTTGTCGAGGCGCCGAAATACTTGCCCGTCAGGAATACGGACATCACCAGCAGCACTCCCGCCAGGGCCCCGGCGATGTAAGGGGACCAGCCCCTGCGCGTCATGACTTTCATCGTGTCCTCCTAAACTACAGGTATCGGGCATCGGGAATCGGAAAGAGATGGAAGTTAGGAAGCTTCATCTTCTTCCGGACCCTGGACCCTGTTCTTATGATCCCACTCTCAGGACGATCTTGCCGAAGTGCCTGTCCTCCTCCATCATCCGGTGCGCCGCCTGCACCTCCTCGAGCGGGAACACCTTCTCGATGAGGGGCACGATGGTCCGGTCGGCAAATTTCGGCAGGGCCCGGCGCGTGAACTCGGCGACGATCCCGCCCTTCTCGGAGACGGGGCGGGACCGGAGCACCGAACCGATGATCCGCTGCCGCTTCACCATCATGAGTCCCAGGTTCAGCTCGGCCTTGATGCCGCTCGTCACGCCGATCAGGACGAGCCTGCCAGCGTAGGCCAGCGAGTTCATGTTCGGCTCGAGGTACTTCGCGCCGATGTGGTCCAGGATGACGTCGACGCCGCGCTTGCCCGTGAAATTCTTCACGGCTTCCGAAAAATCGGGCGTCTCCCTGTAATTGATCACCAGGTCCACTCCTAGCTGCTTCACGCGGTCCATTTTCTCGGGAGAGGCCGTCACGATGAGCTTCGTGCCCGGGGCGAGGGCCCTGCAGAGCTGCACGGCCGCCGTGTTGACCCCGCCGCCGCCGCCGTGGAGCAGCGCGACCTGCCCGTCGCCCAGTTCCCCCAGGATGAAAACGTTCAGGAAGGCCGTGATGTAGGACTCGCAGACGCAGGCGGCCTCCTCGAAGCTCATGCTCCCGGGGATGCGCATCAGGTGATCCGCGTAGGCCACGGCATACTCGGCGTATCCGCCGCCCCCCACAAGCGACATGACCCTGTCGCCCCTGGCGCAGCCGCCGACACCGGGCCCGAGCTCCTCGATGACGCCCGCCACTTCCAGGCCCAGGATGTCCGACTCCCCGGGGGGCGGTGGGTACTTCCCCTCCCTCTGTACGAGGTCGGGCCGGTTGACGGACGTGGCTTTTACCCGGATGAGCACCTGGCCCGCGGCGGGTTTCGGCGCCGGGGCCTCCCCCACCCTCAGGACATCGACGCCTCCAAACCCTTCCATCAGAACCGCTTTCATGGACGCCTCCGGTCTGCGGACAACCCGCCGTCATGCCGCTGTCTCTGCGAACGGCGTTGCCGATGATCTCTTTTATGAGGATACCCATGCGGACGCGCAGAGTCAACGGGATTGTGCGCCGCCCCGCCGGCATGGACGTGAAACCCTGAGATGCGGGCCTGCGCATCGCGCCGGGGCAGGCACCCGGGAAACGATCGGAGACGAAACCAGGCCGTTCCGTACAGGGGTGCCCCGGGGCCGGATCCGCCGGCCCGGTGCAAACGGGCAAGGGGCGATCGGGGTCCGAGGGACGGCGTCCGTCCGCAGGGGTTGACGAACGCGCGTGGATGCCTTACTCTGGCAGCGGTTAGAAAAACCACCCCCGGAACGGCATGAAATGAACCAGCCTCCCCCTTCCCCCCGGCTTCGCATGGTGGACCTGCCCCTGCCGATGACCGGTTTCCGGCACTTCGTCACGAGCTGGCTTTATTCGGACGGGAAGGCCTCTGTTCTCGTGGATCCGGGCCCTGCGTCGTCGATCCCCGCCCTCGTCCGCACGCTCGAGGATTGCGGGGTGGAACATCTCGATCTCGTCCTCGTCACGCACGTCCATCTCGACCACAGCGGGGGGCTTGGGCAGCTGCTCCCGCGGTATCCCGATGCGAAGGTGATCTGTCACCCCCGCGGGGCGCCGCACCTCGTCGACCCCGCCAGGCTCTGGGCCGTCTCGCTACGGAACCTCGGCGAGATTGCCGTGATGTACGGAAAGCCCGACCCTGCGCCGTCGGACCGCATCGGCTTCGAAAATACGATCCGCCTCGGCGCACTGACGATCGAGAGCATCGAGACGCCGGGGCATGCGCCCCACCAGGTTGCCTTCCGGATGGACGGCGCGCTTTTCACCGGCGAGGCAGCGGGCATCTTCTTCCCCCTTGCCGACGGGTTTTACCTCCGGGTCGGCTGCCCCCCGGGCGGTTTCGACTACCCGGCGTACCGCCGGTCTGTCGAGCGGCTGCGGACCGTCGATGCCTCGGTGCTCTGCTTTTCGCATTACGGATACACGACGGATGTCCGCCAGGTCCTCGACCTCGCCGCGGGCCAGCTCGACCTGTGGATGTCCACGGCCCGGAAATACGCGGGGGAAAAGGAGGGGGGCTTCGAAGAAAAGGTCGTCGGGGAACTGCTCGGGAAGGATCCCGCGCTGGCCCGCTTCGGAGACCTGCCCGAGGACGTGAAAGCCAGGGAGCGCTGGCACCTGCGCCACAGCGTTGCCGGTTTCAGGCCGTACGCCGGGCCGGCGTAGCTCCGGCCTGTTTCGGCCTGCGTTCAGCCCTCGCCGAGCTCTTCGAGAAGGTCTTCGCCCGGATCGAGGGGCACGGAGAAATACCACCAGTTCTTCTTTTCCGTCCAGCCCTCCTGCCGGGCCGTCTCGTCCCCCCAGAGGCAACGCCCGGACGGGCGAACGAGTCTCCGCAGGGCCGCATCGGCCTTTCGAACCCGTCCCAGGACGTTTTTTCTCTCCTGCCCGGGGGCCTCGGCAAGGGCCTCCTCGAGCAGCTGCCGGCCGTCCATGTCGTTCAGGTAGTCGTCGAGCCCGAGGCTGTAGCCCTCCCCGACGGAACGAACCACCTCCTCCCAGCCCTCCAGGAGCCCCCGAAGCCCTCCCCGGACGGTGTGCTCCGGGCAGCCGCGCTTCCTCAAGAATTCCGCGACCGGGTCTTTGTCTCTCATGACGGCATCCCTCTGATTTGCGTTCCGCCTTTCGGGGCGGTCAAAAAGGTCCGAAGGCGAGACACCCTGAAAAGATGGAAGTTAGGAAGTCATAAAGTTAAGAAGCCCGGCATGGATGGAAAATTTCTTCTTCTCCGCTCTTCCTCACTTCTGCTCTTCCGAGCTTCGTGGCATCAGTCCCGACAAGCAATCGCGACGATTCCAGCAGTGCGGCCCCGGTCACCGGCCCGGGCGTGATCGACGGAGCTGCCGCTGAAAGTACGCCTCCCCGTCGGCCGGCCTGAAGTACGTTCGGATCGTGCCGTCGCGGTTGAAGGCGATGAAGTCCCCCGATGCCCGGTCGAACCGGGTCATCACCCCATCGGCCCGGGCGGCCTCCAGGATCGGACCGCCTGCCGGCCTGTCGCGCAGTTCCTGCGCCTTCCTGAGATACTGCTCCATCGTGACCGGTCCGAACTCCCTGCCGTGCTTGCTGTAGTGATCGGCCATTTTCTGCCTGGAGGCAAACCCGATCTCCGGGCGCTTGACCACCGGCGCGGCGGAATGACCCTCGATGGACCGAGCTGCGGGTGGAGCATCGGCCTGCGGCGCCTGCGGCGCCCCGCAGGCGAACGCAAGACACACAGCCGTCAGGAGTCCTGCAAGCCCGGATCCCGTGTTCCGGGAGAACACCCGCCCCAGCGCCTCCCCGCCCCTGTCTCGCTTCATGCCGGCCAATCTATCACAGAATCCCCGGGCCGGGCGAATGATTTCGCCGTCAGCCTGCCGGCACCGCCGGGCCCCGTGCAGCCGGAAATTTCCTGTTGCATCCCCCTGCGCACCCACGCTATACAGGTCTCCGGGGGGTGCCATCCGCCCGGCCCGCATCGGCGGCTTTCGGGGATGCGCCGCAACGACAGATGAAGGAGGACACATGCACGGGTCGAGATCCATCACACGGTTCGCAGCGATCGTCACAGCCCTGATCGTGGCAGGAGGCCTGCTCGCGGGGTGCGCCACCACGTTCAACCATTCCTTCGATCCCTCTGTGGCCTACACGGGGTTGAAGAGCTACGCCTGGGCATCGGGGGTGACGGCCTCGACGCAGGACCTCGTCGCGAGGAACGTCCAGTTCCACGCAGACCAGGCTCTCGAAAAGAAGGGGTTCCGGAAGACCGCCGAGAGCCCCGACATGCTGATCGCAATCGGTTACGAGAACGAGATCGGGATCAACGAGTACGGCTACCGGCTGCGGATGCTGACGATCGTCATCCAGAAGGCGGACGGCAAACAGACCATCTGGCGGGGCACCGCCGCCGGTTCGATCAGTACCGACGCCGGCTCGGGAGACCTGAAGAACGCCGTCGAAGGCATCCTGAAGAACTTCCCGCCGGTGAAGTGAAAGACAGGGTTCAGGGTAAAGGGTACAGGGAAGGAAAAAGATTTTTCCGAGCCCGGGGGTAAGCAGAATGAGGCGCCGCGGACGAAACCTGCGGCGCCTCTGTCTTGACGGCCCGGCGCACGGCGCAGCGCGGCGTCAGAACAGCTTGACGGCAAACCCCAGCTGGGCGAGTTTCTTCGCGACGACCGTCTTGTCGAAGGGTTTGATGACGTAATCGTTGCAGCCGGCCTGGATGCTCGTCATGATGGCGTCCTTGTCGGACCGGGCCGTGACCATGACGACCTTGACCCGCTTGCTCTCGGGAACGTTTTTCTCCCTCTCCATCCCGCGGATCCGGTTGAGAACCTCGACACCGCTCATCTCCGGCATCTGGACGTCCAGGGAGATCAGGTCGTAGGGAGACCAGGCATTCCAGGCCTTCGTGAACATCTCCACCGCATCGGCCCCGCTCTCGACGGCGTCGCACTCGCCGAAATGGCTCATGATCATCTTCATCTTTTCCCTGCTGACCATCTCGTCATCCACGACCAGGATTTTCATGTTCCTCCGCCTTCCCTGAATCCCTCGCTCACGATTGATGGATGAACTCGTCGAGTCTCCGGTACGCCGTCTCCAGGACGGCCACTTTCCCGGGAGCCCCGTCCAGCGACCCCGACCGGGCCGTTTTCTCCAGCGCGGCGGCGGCCGACGAAAGCTCCGAGGCCGCCAGGTTGGCCGCCCCGCCCTTGATGGCGTGGGCCTCGCGCCGGAGGATCTCCGCATCGGCCCTGTCCAGCGCCTCTCGGATCGTCCCGAGCTGGGCCCGCACGTTCTCCAGGAACCGCCCCAGGAGTTCCATCAGGAACGCGCGATTCCCCTCGAATTCCTCCAGGGCACGGGCAAAATCGATGGGCTCCGCCGCGGCCGGGGGGCACGGCGCAGGTTCGGACCCCGCCGCTGCGTAAAGGTCGGCAGGACCGTCGCCGCCCGTCCACCGGGCCACCTTGTCGAGCAGGCTCTGCCGAAGGACCGGCTTGGTCAGGCAGTCGTCCATTCCGGCCCGGAGGCACGCGTCGAGGTACTCGCGAACGGCGTGCGCCGTCAGGGCGACGATGGGGATGCGGCTCGTGCCTCCTCGCCTCTTTTCGAGTTCGCGGATGGTTCTCGCGGCCGCGATGCCGTCCATGACCGGCATCTGGACATCCATGAAAATGAGGCCGTAATGCCCGTCCTTGAACGCCTCGACGGCCTCGTGCCCGTTTTTTGCCAGCACGACGGAGTGTCCCCCCGCCTCGAGGTGCCTCCGGACGACCTCCCGGTTGACGGCATAGTCGTCCGCCAGCAGGATCCGGCAGCCCCGCCGGGTATCAGGACCGGGCGCGCCGGCCGCAGGCCGCAGGATGCCGGCTTCGCCGCCTGCCGGCGCAACCTGCCCCGCATGCTTCTTCATCTGCACGGTAAACCAGAACGTGCTTCCCTTCCCGGGCTCACTCGTCACGCCGATCTCGCCGCCCATGATCCCGACGATTTCCTTCGCGATGGCGAGCCCGAGACCCGTCCCGCCGTACCGGCGCGTCGTCGACCCGTCGGCCTGCTCGAAGGTCTCAAAAATCTTCTGCTGCCGTTCCCGGGGGATGCCGATCCCCGTGTCGCCGACGGAAAATCGGAGGACCGCATTGTCGCCCCCGTCGCGCACGAGTTCGCACGAGACGGACACCCCCCCTTCGGGAGTGAACTTGAGGGCGTTGCCGACCAGGTTGACGAGCACCTGCCGCAGGCGAACGGCATCGCCCGAGAGTTCCATCGGCAGATCCGACGCGAGGAACGTCTCAAAGGAAAGACCTTTCTGCCCTGCCTGCAGGGCAAAGCCGCCGGCGACGGACCGAACAAGCTCCCCGAGATCAAAGGGCGCTTCCTCGAGGGCCATCTTGCCGGCCTCGATCCTGGCCAGGTCAAGGATGTCGTTGACGAGGCCGGAGAGGCTGCGGGCCTCGCTGTAAATCGTCTGCAGGAATCCCTTGAGGGGTTCATCGGGATGATGCCCGAGGCAGAGTTCCGCCATCCCGATGATGCCGTTGAGCGGCGTGCGGATCTCGTGACTCATCTTCGCCAGGAACTCGCTCTTGGCCAGGCTGGCCGCTTCCGCGTCCTGCTTTTCCTTGCTCAACGCCTCCGCCCGCTTTCGTTCGGAAATGTCCCTCGTGACCGCCTGGATGCCGACGATGAGGCCGTCGTTTTCGACGGCAATGCTGACCTGGGTCTCGCCCCAGAAGGTGTTGCCGTCCTTCCGAACGTGCTCGAGGACGAGGGTTTCCGAAAATCCCTTGCCGGAGAGGGTTCGCCGGCGCATGAGCCCCCGGATGACCCTGTAGAGATCCAGGACCTTCCTGGCCGAATCGGGAGTCAGCATCTCGTCGAAGCGAAGGCCCTCGGTCTCCTCCGGGGAATAACCGTAGAGGGTCTGCATGGACGGGCTGACATAGGTCAGGTTCATCTTCAGGTCCATGGTCCAGATGAGATCGCTCATGCTGTCGGCGATGAGGCGATACCGCTTCTCGCTTCGGCGCAGGGCCTCCTCGGAGCGCCTTCGGGCGGTGATGTCCCGCACAAGCCCCCGGAATCCCGACGGCCTACCGTCCCCATCCCGGATGAGCGAGACGGACATCGCGATGGGGATCCGTGAGCCGTCCCTGCGAGTGAACTCGCAGTCGAATCCCTTTTCGGCCTCGCCGGTCCCGAGCACGCGGCGGAAGAGATCGCGGACCTTCTCGGCATCCCCTGGAACCAGGCAGCCGGGGTAGTCCATCCCCAGCAATTTCGAGGGTGTACGATTCAGCATCCGGCACAGGGCGGCGTTGAAAAACGTGATGTTGCCCGCGAGGTCCACCTCGTAGTACCCCTCCGTGATGCCGTCCAGGATGGCGCGGTAACGGTCCTCGCGTATCTTGTCGCGGTTGCTTTTCCGGCCGCGCGGCCGGAGGCCCGCCACCTCCGAACGGTCCTGGAGACCGGGATTCCCGGCGGGCGGCTGCGTCTTGGCCCGCTTCGTGCCTTTCATCGATTTGTCCGAATTTCCTTGAGTTTTTCCCTGGATGGGACTATGCAAGTTCCGTGTAAAGCCGGGGGCCGCCGATACGGCGGTGCGCCTCATACCCTTATCGGACGGCAGGGGGGCTCTGATGAGGAAAATCAAGGCCGTGATCTTCGACTGGGGCGGCGTGCTGATCGAGAACCCGACGGAGGGGATCCTCCGGCACAGCCGGGAGGTCCTCCGCATCGGCAGCGGGTGCATGCTAGCGGCCTACCGCAAGCTCATCCCCTGTTTCCAGGAGGGAAGGATCTCGGAGGAGGAGTTCTGGAAAGGCGTGCGCAGGCGCACAGGGGCGAAGGGGCAGCTGCCCGCCTCGCTGTGGCTCGAGGCCTTCGAGAAATCCTACGTGGAAAAGAAGGACGTCTTCGACGTGGCCCGCGAACTGCACGGCCGGGGCTATCGGACGGGAATCCTCTCCAACACGGAAGAGCCTGCAAGGCCCCTCATGGGCAAAGACCCCTACCGCATCTTCGACCCCCTCGTCCTTTCCTGGCAGGCGGGGGCCTCCGAGCCGCAGAGGCGGATCTTCGAGATGCTCGTCGAGACCCTGGCCCTGGATCCCCCGGAGATCCTGTTCATCGACGACGTCCAAGCCTACGTCGACGCCGCCGGGGATGCGGGCCTGCGGGGCCTCCTGTTCACCGACGCGCAGACCCTCCGCAAGGACCTCGCAGCGCTTCTCGGATGAATCCCCGGGGCGCGGCGGCCGCAGCGTCTCTACAAAATCCCGGTCCTTCCCCTGCGCACGTACGCCGAACCCTGTCCCTACTTCGCAAACATGGGCGGCACACGGGCCGGCAGGACTTCGATTTTCCGCCACACACCGCCCGTGACGTACGGCTCGTTGCCGAGCCAGGCGTCCACGTCGGCCCGCGAGGGAAAATCGACGACCAGGACAGAGCCGATCATCTGCTCGCGTTCATCGAGGATGGCCACCCCGAAGACGGCCTTGCCTTCTTCCTTCATCTTCGTGACGCCTGCCAGGTGCGCCTCCCGCACCGCCAGCCGGCGCTCCGGGGCCTTGTCGTCGGTTCCGTCGTAGCCGATCACCAGGAACTGCATTCGTCTCCTCCTTTCCGTCCGATGAGCCCGGCCGGCGCCTTCCGTGCGGGGACACGTCCCCGTCCGAAAACCCGTGCGGCCGTGCTGAGAGCGGGGTCCTTTCCCTCTTTCCCGCAGCCCATCCGAGCCTCCGCGGCGTCGAGGAAAGCGGGCGGAAAGAGTCTATGGGCTGCGGCAAGCCCGGTCAAGAAAAATCCCCCTTCATGCCCTTTGAAAAGGGGCCTGAGGGGGGATCTGCGTTCACCCGATTACCGCCCGCCCGCGGCCCTCTCCGCCGCTGCAATCGCCTGGTGGGCCAGGTCGACGGAGCGCCCGAGGGTGTTGAGCGCCAGGACCGGATTGTGGAAGCCCATGCTGTTCTCGGCGGCCACGTAATCCCAGTACCACTGCGCCTTCCGGATGAGTTCGCGGGCCTTGTCCAGTTGCGCCCTGTCCGCCCGGGCGCTCTTCGATGCCTTCCCGACGGCCTGGTGGGCCCTCGCCACCGTCTGCCCCGCCGTGTGCTGCATCTCCCAGACACTGTTCTGGATGCTCTTGACACGGTCGAGCAGCCACTGGTCGCTCTGGGTGTGACAGGTCCGGCAGGCCTCCTTGCCGTGTTTCATGGGGCTTGTCACCCAGTGGGAGGTGTACTTCTGCCCGTCGACCTTCATGTACGGCATGTGACAGTCGGCGCAGGACACGCCGGAGCCGGCATGGACGCCCCCGCTCCACATCTCGAAATCGGGGTGCTGGGCCTTGAGCATCTTCGTCTCCGAGTCGGGATGCTTCCAGTCCATCTCGAAGCCGTTGGGGATCGAGGAATAGTACTCGTACATTTTCTCGGGGTGCAGGCCCCTGACCCAGGGGAAGACGACCTTCTTGCCTACCGGAACGAAGTAGTACTCGGCGTGGCACTGCCCGCAGACGTAGCTGCGCATCTCCTCGCGGGGGGCCTTCTTCACGTCGATGCCCCGCTTCTCCATGGCCTCTATGAAGGCCGGGTTGATGACGCGCAGGTTCATCGTCTTCGGGTCATGGCAGTTGGCGCAGACGATGGGGTGCTTGAGCTGGGGCAACAGATCGAGAAGGGGCATTTTTGCATAGTCCCATCCCTTCTCCTTGAACAGGTCGGCCAGTTGCGCCGTCTTGCAGGTCATGCAGGCGCCGGCCGTCGTCTTGTCGACGCGCTTCGTGTCCCTGAGATCCTCGAGGGCGTAGGGGTGGCCCCGGTCTTCCGTGTAGTCGATGCTGAAGGGCATCCCCTTGAAGTTGACCAGGATCTCGGGCTCCTTGATTGACTTCTGGACCTTCTCGCTGCCGCCGAAGCCCGTGGGCGATGCAGCCATCTCCCTGTTCCGCAGGTAGCTCTTGTACTCCAGCGGGTAATGCCGGCCCCACACGGCGGGATCGTATTCGCCTTCGGGAATGACGGCGACCTTTATCGTCTGGTAGGGCGTGCGCACGAAGAGCTGCAGCACGATGATAAAGAGCATCGCCAGCACAATTCCCCCGAGCGTCATCCAGATTTTCTTATTGCTGTCCAAGGATGATCCCTCCCCCCTTTTCAAGCCCCCGCTGGTGGACGGTGAAGCGATGGCACTTCAGGCAGTCGGCGCCGCCCGCCCCCATGGGGGTATTCTGCACCGTCGAGAAGTGGCACCGCAGGCAGTTTCCGCTTGCGATCTCCCGGGCCTCCGCCGAGAGGCTGATGGCCGCGGGGTAGATTTTCAGGGTTTCGTGGTAGAGGTCGTTGAGGCCCGCCTTGACCTTGTATGCGATCTGTCCGGCCAGGTTGGTGTCGGGCTGATGGCAGTCGACGCAGGCAAACTGCTTGTGGTTGGAGATCTGCCAGCGGCTGTAGACGTGGTCCATGCCGTGGCAGGCGCCGCAGACCCGGGGGCTGCCCGAGGCGACGAATCCCCCCACCAGGAGAGTGGCGAGGATGGCGCCGGCGGCGATGCCGCCGGCCAGGAGCTTCTTCGGGGGCAGGCCGACGAGGTCTTTCCAGTTCACGTTCACACACCCCAGAGCCGTTTGTGGACCGGCGGCAAGAGAGCGATACCTGAAACGCGGTGACTATAGAGAAAGGACCGGCGCCGAGTCAAGGGAAAACCCCGCGGCCGCCGACGGGCCGGGGCGAAGATTCCATTGACAGGACGATTCGTTTTTTTTAGACTTTTTCCGCCAAAAGACAACGTCCCTTTTTCGCGGTATCGGGCAGCGCGCCGCAAACGGAACGCCCGCCGGCGGAGAGCCCGGACGGAGACCAGGAGGAGCCCTTGCACGTGCCGGAAGGTGTGGAGATCACGCGGCAGATCTTCTGGAACGTCTACGGCGGCGAGGGGCTTAACACAACCCAGCTCCTGCTCTACGCCGCGGTCGTCACCGCAATCGGGCTGTTCGTCGCCGGGCTGTACCGCTCGGGGTTCATGACCCGCAGGAAGATGTGGAAGCTGGGACAGGGCCCGGCGGTTTCGTACACCGATCCTCCGTCAGCCCGGTTCGGCTTCACCCTGGCGGAGGTCTTCAGCCACCGCAAGCTTCTCCGGGAGCCCTACCCGGGCATCTTCCACCTCGGCGTCTTCTACGGCTTCCTAGCCCTGCTCATCACGACGACCATCGTGGCCCTGCAGGCCGACGTGTTCTGGCCGCTCTTCGACTGGTATTTCTTCAAAGACCGTTTCTACCTGGGCCTGTCTCTCTTCGCCGACGTCTTCGGCATCATCGCAATCGCCGGGGTCCTGATGGCGCTGGCCCGCCGCCATGTCATCAAGCCCGCCTGGCTTGACGAAAAGGGCGAGGACAAGCCCATCCTGTGGCTGATCCTGTTCATCCTCGTGACCGGCTTCGTCGTCGAGGGGCTGCGCATCCAGGCCACCGAGGCCGATCCGTCAAGCCCCATGCATCCCTACATCTGGTTCTCGCCGGGAGGCAGGCTGGTTGCGTTTCTCTTCGCGGGGATGGGCCAGGCATCCCTGAGGACGGCCCATGCCGTGCTGTGGTGGGTGCACGTCATGGGCGCCATGGCGTTCATCGTCCTCCTGGCCGGCACGAAGCTGTCGCACATCTTCATGACTCCCACGAGCATCTACCTGAAGCCCGACGCGCAGACCCCGCTTCTGCGCCCGATGCCGCCCGAGATGTTTGAAAAGGCGGAAATCTTCGGCGTTCACAAGGCGGAGGAATACTCCTGGAAAGACCTCTTCGAGACGGAGGCATGCATGCGCTGCGGGCGCTGCGTCGAGGTCTGCCCGGCCTTCAATACCGACAAGCCCCTGAGGCCCCGGGACGTGATCCGGGATCTCCGCGCGCACCTGGAGCAAAAGGCGAAATTCGTCATCGACGAACAGGGAGGGTACAAGCCCGTCCCCGACGAAGCCTACACCGGCCCGGCGCTCATCGGGGACACCCTGGAGAAGGACACGATCTGGTCCTGCACCACCTGCAAGGCCTGCGTGGAGGTCTGCCCGGCCTACATCCGCCAGTTCCCCAAGCTCATCGAGCTCAGGCGCTACCTGGTCATGATGGAATCCAGCTTCCCCGGGGAGGTCCAGGAGCTCTTCAAGGGCATGGAGAACAATTCCAACCCCTGGAGCATCGGCGCCCACACGAGGGCGGACTGGGCCAAGGGGCAGGACGTCCCCCTGATGTCGGAGAAGGGCGGCGCGGAATACCTCTTCTTCGTCGGCTGCGCCGGGTCGTTCGACACCCTCAACCGGAAGGTCGCCCTGGCCCTGGCCAGGATCTTCCGGGCCGCGGGCCTGGATTTCGCCATCCTCGGGACCGAGGAGGGCTGCTGCGGGGACTCGGTCAGGAAGATCGGCAATGAGTATGTCTACCAGGCCCTGGCCACGGCCAACATCGAGACCTTCAAGGCCTACAACGTGAGCCGCATCATCACCCTGTGCCCGCACGGGTACAACACCCTCAAGCACGACTACCGGGAACTCGGCGGCCATTACGAGGTGTTCCACTACACGGAGGTCCTGGAAAGGCTCATCCGGGAGGGAAAAATCAAGCTCAAGACGGCCATCCCGGACCTCGGCGCCGTCGCCTACCACGATTCCTGCTACCTCGGCAGGTACAACCAGATCTACGACCAGCCGAGGGACATCCTCAAGGCCCTGTCGGCCGGCCCGATGGTCGAAATGGCAAGCAACCGCGACAAGAGCTTCTGCTGCGGGGCGGGCGGCGGCAGGATGTGGATGGAAGAGCACATCGGCTCGAGGATCAACCACAGGCGGACGAAACAGGTGGAGGCGACCGGCGCAAGGACCGTGTGCACGGCATGCCCGTTCTGCTATACCATGCTCTCGGACGGCATCAAGGAGCTCAACCTCTCCGAGAAGCTCCAGGCCGTCGACATCGCCCAGCTCGTCGCCCGGGCGGCGGGCCTCGACGAGAACCCCCGGGGGGCCGGCGAGCCGGAAACGGCGAAACGCTGAGCCCCTCCCGGCAACGCGATGCATGCTTCACGAGGTCCCGGACCTTCGTGTCGCCATTCAAGAAAAAGGAGGAACGGATGACTATGAGCAAAGCAAGGACACTCACCGCCCTGGCCGTATTGGTCTGTGTTTTCCTGACAGGAAACATCGTGTCGGCAGCGGATCATCCCCACGCCAAGACGGCGAAAAAAATGGCATGGACCCAGAGTGCGGTAGACCTGAACAAAACGATGCGCAAGCTCTGGGCGCAGCACATGGAGTGGACGTACGCTGCGGTGGCGGCTTTTGCGACAAACTCCCCAATCTATGACGCGACGGCTGCCCGGCTCATGAAAAACCAGGAAGACATCGGCAACTCCATCCGCCCGTTCTACGGCGACGCAGCGGCGGACGGGCTTACCAGGCTCTTGAAGGAGCACATTACCGGAGCGGTCCAGGTCTGCAAAGACGCGAAGGCAAATGACAAGCCCGCACTGGAAAAATCGATCGCCGCAGCGTATGCCAATGCGCAGGAAATCGCCGATTTCCTGGCAAAGGCAAACAGGCATTGGCCGAAAGAGATCGTCCGCGACATGTTGAAGGGTCACATCGACACGACCCTGGTGTACGCGACGGCGCTGCTGGCCGGAAAATATGCCGAAGGCATTGCCGAGTACAGCAAGGCAGAGGATCACATGATGGTCCTCGCAGATGCGCTGACGGAAGGCCTCGTGGCGGCGTTCCCTAGAAAATTCAGAAAATAGGACGCCTCCTCTTCATTGGAAAGGAAAAAACGGGTTACAGACGAGCGTCTGTAACCCGTTTCATTGGCTGGTGCCCCCTCCGTGATTCGAACACGGGGCACACGGATTAGGAATCCGTTGCTCTATCCTTCTGAGCTAAGGGGGCGCAGTTACGTCCCGAAACGAGGGAGGACGTTAGCACGATCGCAGGGGGAGAGTCAAGCCTCCCGTCCGGCGCCGGCCGGGGGGAGGTGCCTCTCGACGATCCGGTCCTCGCGGAAATCCTTCAGCATGAGCTGCTGCGGCGTGACGCCCTCCAGCGCCTCCTCGGGGATCAGGCCGACGAGCTCCGACTCGAGAATCCCCAGCCCGAGCCGCGCGGCCTCGGCCTGCACGCGTTCGAAGACGTCCTTCACGGACGTCTCGCGGAAATTCGTCAGATTCATCGAGACCTGCACGATGCCCCGGCTCTTCAGGGGCACGCCGATGGCCTTCACGTGTTTCATCCCTCCGCCGGAATGGCGGATCGTCCCGGCGATCTTCCGGGCCGCGTCCAGGTCCGCCGAGGCCAGATTGATGTTGAAGGCCACGAGGAAATCCCGGGCCCCGACGGCCGTGGCCCCGCTCCGCGCGTTGAGGACGGAGGGGCCCGCATCGGGCGCCCACGCCGGATCCTTCATCCGCTTGTCCAGCGCCTCGTAGCCCCCCCTGCGGATGTGGGGCAGCTCGCGGCGCTCCTCGACGAGGGCCGCCTCGCCGTAAAAGAAGACGGGCAGGCGGTTCCGCTGCGCGAAGGCCCTTCCGAACCGGCGGGCCGCCTCGACGGCATCGGCCATGACGGCGTTCTTGAGCGGAATGAAGGGGACGACATCGACGGCGCCGATTCGCGGGTGCACGCCCCTCTGGGCGCGCATGTCGATGAGCTCCAGCGCCTTGTCGCAGGCCGCCGCCGCGCCCCGTTCGATGTCATCGGGAGCGCCGAGGAAGGTGAAAACCGTCCGGTTGTGGTCGGCATCGGTGCAGATGTCCAGCAGCTGCACGCCGCCGACCCGCTGCAGGGCGTCGGCGACGGCATCGATCGTCTTGCGGTTCCGCCCCTCGCTGAAGTTGGGGACGCACTCCAATATCTTCATGCTCGATCTCGACAGTTCCGGTATGCCGCTCTTACAAGCACGTCAACCAGCTAACCGCGTGAAGTTAGGTAGAGCGGAAAACCGGTAACCCTCTACTGGCAAAGGGAGAACTCCTCGCGTGACAGGTCTCTTCACACCTGATGAAAGCGCATCGCCGGCAGCTCCAGGCAGGTCAAGGCGCCCCCGTACACGGCGCCCGTGTCGATGCCGACCATCCTTTCCCCCATAAAGGGACCACCCGTGAAGGGTGTGTGCCCGAAAACGACGGTCTTCTTCAACCCGTGGTCGGCCAAGAAGAACTCGTGGCGGATCCAGATCATGTCATGGGGGTCCTGGATCTCCATGGGGATGCCGGGGCGCACGCCGGCGTGGACAAACAGGTGCGTCTCCGTCTCGTAGAAGGGCAGTAGGGAGCGGAAGAAGGCCAGATGATCGGGGGGCACCTTCGCCTCCCGGTCGGCGGCATCGGGCTCAATGCCGTAGGAGCGCAGGGTGCTGCGGCCGCCGTTGGCCAGGAAGAGATCCTCCTCCCGGCCGTCGAGCCAGTGCAGGAACATCCGCTCGTGGTTGCCCATCAGGCAGATGACGCGCTCGTGTTTCCCGCGCAGTTCCAGGACGGCGTCGACGACCTCCTTCGATGACGGTCCGCGGTCGATGTAGTCGCCCATGAAGACGACAGTGTCCGCGGCCCAGTCGACGTCGATGAGCGCGAGGAGCCGCCGGAGCTTGTCGAGACAGCCGTGGATGTCGCCGATGGCGAATACGCGTCCCATAGGCGCGTGACCCCCTGATACCCGAAACGTGACCCGGTCCTTTACCCCATCAGGGCGTCGACGAACTCCTTGCTGTCGAAGGGCCTCAGGTCGTCCATCTTCTCGCCGATGCCGATATAGCGGATGGGGATGTCGAACTCCCGGGCGAGGCGGATGATGATGCCGCCCTTGGCCGTGCCGTCGAGCTTCGTGAGGACGAGGCCCGTCACCCCGATCGCGTCGTTGAACATCCTGGCCTGATTGACCGCGTTCTGCCCCGTCGTGGCATCGAGCACGAGAAGCACCTCGTGGGGCGCCCCGGGGACTTCCCGCCCCATGATCCGCCCGACCTTCTTGAGCTCCTCCATGAGGTTGACCTTCGTGTGGAGCCGTCCCGCCGTGTCGATGAGGAGGACGCCCGCCTCCCTGGCCCTCGCGGCCTGCAGGGCATCGAAGACAACGGCCGAGGGGTCGGCGCCCATCTTCTGCTTGATGACGGGGATGCCCGCCCGCTCGCCCCAGGCCTCGAGCTGCTCGATCGCGGCGGCCCGGAAGGTGTCGGCGGCGGCGAGCATCACGCTGTGCCCGCGGGACTTCAGTTCGTTGGCGATCTTCCCGATCGTCGTCGTCTTCCCCGTGCCGTTGACCCCGACGACCATGACGGTGTACAGGCCGTCCCTCGGAATGTCCAGCGGCGCCTCACGCTGCTTGAGGATGAAGCGGATGTTGTCGCGCAGGATGGTGCGCAGCACGTCGGGACTGCCGAGCTCGGAGCGCTTTGCGATCTCCTTCATCTCGTCGATGAGCTCCGCGGCGAATGCCGGCCCTACGTCGGCCGTGACGAGCATCTCCTCGAGCTCCTCGAAAAGGTCGGCACCGATCTTCTTCTCGCCGAAGAGCGCCTGGTCGACGTTTCGTACGAGACTCTGCCTCGTCTTGCTGAGCCCTTCCTTCAGCCTCTCGAAGAAGGAGCCCTTCTTTTCCGGATCTCCGAACATGATGTCCTTTCCCTTTGACGCGTACGGGCCTTTCCGTCTGCAGTTTTATAGAATGGCCCGTGATTCGTTGTCCAGCCTGAAAAAATCCCCCTCCTTGCCGGGCGGCTTCGCCGAAGGAGCCCGCAGACCGGCGTAAGGGTTGATTCGTGCAGAGACTCAAATCCCCCTGGCATCCCCTGGATGAACGGGGGGCGGAGGGGGATTTCCCTGCCTCATTCCCTGCCGCTTGGGCCGCCTCCTCTGCCTAGGCGGCGATCTGGTTCAAATTCACGGAAACCAGCGTGGAGATGCCCTTCTTCTCCATCGACACGCCGAACAGGTTGTCGGAGACCTCCATGGTCCGCTTGTTGTGCGTCACCAGGACGATCTGGGACCGCTCGGAGATGTCCTTGACGAACTGGTTGAAGAGGGCGATGTTGGCGTCGTCGAGCGCCGCGTCGACCTCGTCGAGGATCAGGAAGGGCGTGGGCTTGTGCAGCAGGATCGAAAAGATGAGCGCCACGGCCGCAAGGGACTTTTCGCCGCCGGAGAGCAGGCTGATGTTCTGCGTGCGCTTGCCCGGCAGCTGGATCTCGATGTCGACGCCCGCCTCCAGCAGGTCCTCGCCGTCGGTGAGCAGAAGCGACGCCTTGCCGCCGCGGAAGAGCTTGGGAAAGACGGACTGGAAGCACTGGTTGACGGCCTCGAAGGTTTCCGAGAAGCGCTTCCGGGAGACCTGGTTGATCCGGGCGATCGTCTTCTGCAGCGAGTCGAGCGAGGCGTTGAGGTCGTTGATCTGGCCGGAGAGGAATTCGTGCCGCGTCTGGAGCTCCTCGTGCTCGCTGATGGCCATCAGGTTCACCTCGCCGAACTCCTCGACGGCCTTTTTCTTCCGGTCGATCTCCTCCCGGAGCTCCGCGATGCGGGATTCATCCAGCGGGACGAACCCCGGCGCAAGCTCATCGAGGGCGGCCTGGTACTTCTCCTGCATCCCGTTTTTCAGCGCGTCGGCCTGGAAGGCGAGTTCCCGGATCTCGATGTCGAGCTCGCCCGTCTCGCGAAGCGCCTGTTCGATCTTCCTGCGCGCCTCGCGGGCTTCGCCCTCAAGCGCGTTCATCTTGCCCTCCCGCCAGGTCTGCCCCTCGCGGGCGGCGGCCAGATTCCTCTCGATCTCCCCGTAGCCGGCGTACAACGCCTCCAGCGACCGGCGGTCCTGCTCGATCTTCGCCGTGAGTTCCTCCCGGCTGCGCTCGGCCTCCCCGAGGTTCTGCAGCCGGGTCTCGACCTCGAGCTCGAGCGTGCGGAGGGAGTCCCGGAGGCGTTCCAGCGCCTTCAGATCGGCGTTGCGCTTCTCCTCCAGGGCCACCTGGGCGACGCGCGCCTCCGTCAGCAGGGCTTCCCTGCCCTCGAGATCCGATTTCAGGGCTTGCCACCGCTGCTGAGTCTGCTCGAGCCGGCCGTTGACCTCGAGGCAGCGGACGCCCGCCGTTTCGAGTTCGCGCTCCGTTGCGGCGATCTTCCCGGCCGCCTCCTGCTCCTCGGCCAGAAGCGTCTCGCGGTTGAACCGGATGACGCCCACGCGCTGCCGGATCCAGTTCAATTCGTTCTCGTACCGTTCGACGTCCTTCTTCCGGCCCTGGAGCTCGAGCTCCGCCTCGCGGACGGCGTCGCGGCCCGACTCCCAGTCCTCCTCCATCGAGGCGATGCGATCGGCAAGCGCGCCGCGGTCCTGCGACTCCTCGCGGAGCCCGCCCTCGAGACGGCTTGCGTCCTTCTCCAGGTCGGCAATCTCCCTCTTGCGCTGCAGCAGGCTGCTCTCCTCGGTGACGGCCCGGCTTCCCCCCGTCAGGACGCCATGGGGGCTGATCATATCGCCGTCGGGGGTCACCAGGGTCCCCCGGAATCCGTTTCGCTGCCACAGGACGATGCCGGAATGCAGGTCAGGAACCAGAAACGTGTCGCCCAGGAGATATTCGGCGATGTTGCGGAACTCCTCCTTCACGCGGACCACGTCGAGAAGCCGCGTCGTGCCCTGGAGCGATTCCGTCGATGCCCGGTCGACGGCGCTGGCGCGAACGCGGAGCGGGACAAAGCTGCTGCGGCCCGCAGTTCGCGTCTTCAGGTAGTCGATGGCCCGGATGCCTTCCTCCTGGCTCCTGACGACGACATAGTGCAGCCTCTCCCCCAGGGCCGCCTCGACGGCGACCTCGTGCTCGCGGGGAACCTCGATGTGGTCGGCCACGAGCCCGTGCACACTGTCCAGGGAAAGGCCGGCCTCCTCCCCGGCCCGGATGATCGACCGGGTGCCCGCGCCGCACCATTCGTAGCGGTTCTGGAACTCGCGAAGCGAGGCGAGCCGCGAGGTCTTCTTGCCGAGTTCCTCCCTGAGCCGGAACACCCTCTCATCGGCTTCCTCCAGTTCCGCGCGGGAGCGCTGGATGAGATGCTGCAGCTCTGCGGTCTTCCCCCGCAGGCCCTCCAGGCGTTCCCGGTCTTCCTCGAGACCCGCGCGGGTGCCGGCGAGGTTCTCCTCGGCGAGGCCCAGGCGGCCCTCGTGCTCCTCGAGCTCCCGGCCCTCCCGCTCGGAGCGGCGCTTGAGGTCCTCCAGGCTCTTGCTGTGGGCGGACAGCGCGTTCTGAAGGCGGGACTGCTCCGTCAGCGCGGCGAAATAGGCGGTCTTCTCCTCCTCCAGCCCGTCCCTGAGCCCCTGCTCGATTTTCTTGAGCTCGTCGACGTCGGCCTGCCGCAGGGCGACCGCCTCCCGGCCGGCGGCGATGCGCCCGTCCGATTCGTCCGACTGCGCCTCGAGCTGTCCCAGCTCGCGCTCCACTCCCCCGCGGCGGGCGCGGAGCGATTCCAGCTCGATCGCGCCCCTCTCCTTCAGGACGGCAAGGTCGTCGAGCCTCGCCCGGGCGTGTTCGATGCCCTGCTCCTGGATGCTGATCTCGTTCTTCGAGGCGTAGAGTCTTTCCTGGAGCCGCTCGACGTCCTGGTCGCTCTCGGCAATCTCGGCCCGGAATTCCTCGATGCGGGCCTCCAGCACGGCGAGCTGCGAGCGCGCATCGTCGGTTGCGGCCGAGGAGTCGTCGTAGCGCCGCTGCAGGTCAGCCTTCCTGCCCTGCATCTCCGCGAAGACCTGCGTCGCCAGGGCGAGCTCGATCTCCCGGAGGTCCTTTTTCAGCAGCTTGAAGCGTTCGGCCCGCTTGGCCTGCCGCGACACGGCGTTGAGCTGGCTCTTGACCTCGCGCATGATGTCGTTGAGGCGAAGCAGGTTCTGCTTCGTCGACTCCATCTTCCGGACAGCCGCCTCCTTGCGGCTCTTGTACTTCGTGATCCCCGCGGCCTCCTCGATATACTGCCGGCGATCCTCGGGCCTGGCCTCCATGAGGTTGGTGATGCTGCCCTGTTCCACGAGCGAGTACGTCCGGGCGCCCACGCCCGTGTCCATGAAGAACTCCTTCACGTCGAGCAGACGGCAGCGGACCTTGTTGATGAAGTACTCGCCTTCCTCGTCGCGGAAGACCCTGCGCGTGATCATGACCTCCGAGCAGTCTCCGTACGGGGCCGGAAAGGGATACCCGCCGGACTCCATGACGAGCGTCACCTCAGCCATGCTCACCGGCTGCGCCTCTTCGCTGCCGTTGAAGATGACGTCGTCCATCTTCTTGCCGCGCAGGAGCGACACCCGCTGCTCCCCCATGACCCATCGGATGGCGTCGATGATGTTGCTCTTTCCGCAGCCGTTTGGCCCCACGATGCCGCTGATGCCGGAAGAAAAGTCGATGACGGTCCTGTCCCGGAAGGACTTGAACCCGATGATCTCGAGCCGCTTGAGTTTCATTCCATCCCCGTGCTTCTGTCAGTTCGCTGACGGCTGATTCAAATTTTTAACACTCTACCAAAGCGCCATAACGATGTAAAGGGCTAAAAACCACCACCGGATGTGCCTCTTTGTCCATCGACCACTATATGTTGTATTCAATTTTCGTTCCATAAACCGGGGATTTCCGTCTCCGGCGATGCATTTTTCAAGAAAAAATGCCCTCATTCGTAAGGCCGCCCCCCGACCGCAAGGGCTTATTTGTCTTGACAAAATGCGGGACGAAAGATTAATCAAAAACTGATCTTACAAGGTCCAGCCATCATCGACACTGCAGCCTGGCAGGGAAGGTGATCAACCCGTCAGGGCCGCACCTCTTACCCTGCCGGCGCGCCGGAGCACAGCCAGCGGAATTTGCAAGTCGTGGAAAGGTCCATCATTCTCAAGGAGGGAGCAGAATGACGACGCCTGTGCAGCAGAAAATCCGCGATAAGAAAAGGACACCCCAGCAGATCGTGGACATGGTCAAGTCGGGGGACTGGATCCAGCCCGGATCCGTCGGGGGTGACTCCACGGAGTGCATGAAGGAGCTGGCAAGGCGCCTCGGCCCCGGCCCCGGCCAGGTGAAAGACATCGAGATCTGGAACTACGCCATGTTCTATCCCCATCTCGAATTCCAGCAGGTGGACCCCAAGCAGGAATACCACTGCTTCCACGAGTATTTCTTCTTCCCCTGGAGCCGCAAGGCCCGCGACACAAACCAGGTGACCAGCTGGGCGCAGTGGGGATGGGCCATGGGGATGTGGTTTTGCCATTACCGCTTCGTCAACGCCGTGAAGGAGAAGCGGGGCCTCGACTGGTGGTGGAACGCGGCGACCACCTGGGATCCGCACGGATTCGCGAATTTTTCCTACGGCACGAACAATGCCGGCATCTTCTCCCAGTGCGCCAAGAAGTCCGTCATCGAGGTGCGATCCGACTACCCCTGGGCCGAGGGCGGCCGCTTCAATACGATCCACATCGACGAGATCGACTACTGGGTCGAGGTGGACGTGGAACGGTACCGGTGGCCCCAGATCAACGAGAGGGCCATCAAGGCCAAGCCCGAGGAAGAGGCCATCGCCAACCACATCATGACGATCATGCGGGACCGGGATGTCATCCAGCTCGGCATCGGCTCCCTGCCCTCTGCCTGTGTCGGCGCAATGGCCAACGCCGGCTTCCGGGATCTCGGCATCCACACGGAGATGCTCAACGCCGGCCTGATCAAGCTGATCGAGTCCGGCCAGGTCACGAACCGCTACAAGAGCCTTGCCGCCGACCGCGGAAAGAGCGCCTGGACCTTTGCCTTCCCCGTCGACGTCAAGTGGTACTATGACACCATTCACCGCAACCCGAACCTGGCCGTCTACGACATCAGCTACACCAACAACCTGCACACCCTGACCCGGATCGACAACATGATCGCCATCGACAACTGCGTCGCCGTGGACCTCCTGGGCCAGCAGTGCTCGGGCTTCTACGAAAAGCGGCCGATCTCGAGCACCGGCGGCTACTTCAACTTCGTGGCCTTCTGCGCCCAGAGCCGGGGCGGCCGGGGCGTCGCCTCCATGACGTCGCGCAGCAAACACGGCACCTCCCGCATCGTCCCCTTTCTGCCCGAGGGCTCGTCGGTGGACGTCCCGGCGCAGCTCGCCCACTATGTGTGCACCGAGTACGGCATCGTCAACCTCCGCGGTCTCAACGGCTACGAGCGGGCGACGGCGCTGATCTCGATCGCGCACCCCGACGACCGGGAGTGGCTGGAGCAGGAAGCCCGAAAGCACGGCCTGCTGGCGCCGAAATTCCCCGTCAGCATGATGCCCGCCGAGGGCAAGGCGAGGCGGTACCCCGCCTACGAGGAGAGAAGAAACTACAAGATCCCCTTGCACAGCGACCTGTGGGGCTTCGACTGGGACCCGTACCAGAGCGGGAAGTGATCCGGCCTGCACCGGTCGGCCGGGGAGCCCGGGTCCGCCCCCGGGCTTTTTTCATCCCCCCGTCGGCGTGCCGGCCTTTGCCTTGACAGGCCCGGCCGTTTCCATTATGGAGGAGGCATCGCAAACCAGGCGCAAGAAGGATCCCGCCATGTCGAAAAAGGAAAAGAACAAGCCGCAGGCCCCGGCGCGGCCTGTCCAGGAGGAGAAGGCGAACTTCATCTCCATGATGGCAAAACTGGACTCCCGGCAGAGGCACCGGATCCTCGCCTATCTCTTCTGGCTCATCGGTATCTTCATCATCCTGTTCGCCTACCGGGCCTCCTAGACGGTCTGCCGCCTCGCCCTCGAGCGGGAGGCCCGTACAGCCGTCCGGCCCCCGCGGGGGGAAAACCGCACGGGCCGGAGCGCCCGGCGTTTTTCTGCTTGACAGGACGATTTTATCTTTGATAGGAAGGGTGTATTGCATGGGGAAGAGTTCTTTGATAGCGTGTGCCAAGAATGCAGATCATCTTACCAATGACCAACAGGGGTTTTGGTTCGCACGAGCGCCTCAAGCATCGTTCAGAGAACGGCCCGGAATGAGAGGTCGGGCCTGAAACGTCAAAACGAAGGGAGGTGACAGAGGGTTTTTTTTGGTAAGGTGTCAATTTTTTCTTCATTCATTCTGAGTACCACATTTCATTTTCTTAATAGAAAAAAGGAGGATTTTTTCTATGGCACAGGAACACACCTTTGCATCTCCGGGGCCTGCGGGCCTGGGCGCCCTCGCGGTGGCCTGCTTTGGTTTCGGGGCCGTATTTCTTGGCTGGGTAAAGGCCGAAGGCCTGCCCATCCTGTTCGCCTGGCTCGTCGGCGGCGGCGTCGTGCAGTACACGGTTGCCGTCATGGAATTGAAAGATCATAACATCACCGGCGGCAACGTCTTCCTGTTCTTCTCGG
>JAAYEC010000080.1 GCA_012728915.1 Deltaproteobacteria bacterium
CCACCCCCCCCCCCCATCCGTCCCCGGGCTCCGAAGCCCGAATCGTTGCGCGAAACCGCCATCGGCGAATCGGGTTTGTGTTCATGCGCGATCTCTGCTAAAAAGAGGCGCTCACGGCACGGAGCCCGCTGCCGTGCGTGACCGCAGAGCCCTGACCCCATGAAACGACACTACATCCTCAGCGCCCTGGTTCTCGTCGCCTTCTTTTCGGTCGGGGCGTATCTCTTCTTCCATTACGACCTGTACGTGTTCTTTTCCGATCGTGAACAGGCGGCCCGGCTGATCACCTCCCATGACCCTTACGACGAGGTCCTCTTCATCGCCCTGCAGATCCTCCAGGTCATCTTTGCCCCCATCCCCGGCGAGGTGAGCGGGTTCATCGGCGGTTACCTGTACGGCCCATGGATCGGCACCCTGTACTCGACGGTCGGGCTCACGATCGGCTCCTGGATCGCCTTCCTGCTCGCCCATTTCTTCGGCCTGCCCCTGGTGGAGCGGGTCGTCAAGCCGGAGACGCTGCGAAAGTACGACTACGTCCTGGAGCGCAAGGGGGGATTCATCGCCTTTTTCCTGTTCCTCATTCCCGGGTTTCCGAAGGACTACCTCTGCTACATCCTGGGCCTGTCCCACATGCGAACCGCGACCTTTCTCGTGATTTCCACCGCGGGTCGGCTCCTCGGCACGATCATGCTCTCCGTCTTCGGAAGTTTCGCGCGGAACAACCGGTTCTGGCCCCTCGCGGCCCTTCTCGCCGTCACGGGGCTATGCCTGCTCGCGGCATATTTCTACCGGGAAAAATGGCTCGAGAAGATCAGGGAACGGGCGACAAAGCACGACGGAGACCCCCCGGTGACGGGAGCGTAAAAGCAGTGGCCGGTGAAGAAGTGTTATGTGATAGAAGCAAAAGAAAGTGCCTGAGTGCCTAAGTGTCTGAGTGAAGAAAAAGACCACGGGCAGCGAAGTAAAGAAAAAGGATCGGGGGAATTTCCCTCGATCCTTTCTTCTTTCCTGGAGCCTGATGCCTGAAGCCTGTAGCCAGCGGCGGAGCCGCTACCGGTACTGCGTGAAGCTGAAGGGATCGGCGACGCGGCGGAGACCTTCGTCGATCTCCCCGTAGCTCGCCAGGTAGTATTCCACCGTTTTCCCCGCGGGGAGGGCCTTCTGGAGCTCCTCCATGATCTGGGTGGACGGTTCGGCCAGGACGAGCTTGATCGTCCTGGCGCTGTTTTCCAGAACGATGATTTTTTTCTCCATCGCGTAGCGCTCCCCGATGACCTTCTGGAGCTGGGGGCTGGGCTGGTAGTCCTTCATGGACAGGATGGGCATGTTGAAGTGTTTCGAGAGGGCCGTGAGATACCCGCGGCTGTTGATGTATCCGAGCTCGATGAGCAGCAGTCCCAGGGGCCTCGTGTGGCCCCACTTCTCCTTGATTTTCTTCTGTTTCGACAGAGCCTCCTCGAGCTGCTCGCGGGTGATGAGCGACTGGTCCAGGAGGATCTCGCCGATGGTCTTTCGCTTGTTGGAATAGTACAGGGCGCGGTTGATTTTTTCCTGGGATATCCCCATTTCAAACAGGATCTCGCCGAGATACTTTCCGGGTTGCTCGGCCTTAACCCTCAAGGCCCGGTCGAGCTGTTCCCGGCTGATGATGCCTTTCTCGAAAAGAATCTGTCCCAGGGTCTTTTCGCTGGTCGGCCTGGATTTGGCTTCCATTTTCCCCTCGCCGTATCGCTCTGCGTGTTCCGTCCCGGAAACCTCACGCGGGCTGGGCCGCACTATCATAGAAGCAATATCCATGCCATGCCGCGATGCCCGGCGGCTTGACTTGGCTCCTCCGTTGTGAGAGGATCCCTTGCGCGTCCCGGACACCGGGTCGGGATAAAGGAAATCGGGTCATTTGTCTTCGAACAGGTTCAACCTCAAAGTCCTGCTTCTTCTCTCCTCGGGCCATCTCGTCACGGACATCTACCAGGGCGCGCTCCCGGTCATCCTGCCGTTCCTGAAGGCGAAGCTCATGCTCTCCTACACGGCAACGGGCGCCATCCTGCTGGTGGGCACCCTCACCTCCTCGATCATCCAGCCCCTTTTCGGCTACATCTCGGACCGCAGGGAAAAGCCCCTGCTCCTGCCCCTGGGGTGCCTCTGCGCGGCACTTGGGTTCTCCATGCTCGCCCTCCCCTCGAGCTTCTCCCTTGTCCTGCCGCTGGTCGTGCTGAGCGGCCTCGGCATCGCCTCGTACCATCCCGAGGGATTCCGGACGGCCCACTTCTTCACGGGCAAGAGGAAGGTCACCGGCATGTCCATCTTCTCGGTGGGCGGCAACCTGGGCTTTGCCATCGGCCCCCTGCTGGCGCTCTTCGTCGTGCAGTCCCTCGGCTTCGAACGCCTGCCGGTGATGCTGGCGCCCGCCCTGCTCTTCGTCCCCGCCATCCTGCTGTCCTGGCGCACGATCGCCATTCCCCGCGCCGCGGCCCCGGACGCGGGATCCGCCCGGCAGGACGGTGCAGGGAAAGCGCAGTGGTTCTCCCTCTTCGTGCTTGTCTGCATCGTCGTGATGCGCTCCTGGATCCAGGTCGGCCTGCTGACCTACATCCCCTTCTACATCATCGACGCCCTGCGGGGCGACGCCCTGCAGGCCGGGACCCTGGTCACCACGTTTCTCACCGGCGGGGCCGTCGGCACCCTGGCGGGAGCGCCGCTGGCCGACCGGTGGGGACACAAGCGCTACCTCGTCCTCTCCCTGTTCCTGTCCTCGCTGCTGATGCCCCTGTTTTTCGTGACGGAGGGCTTCCTGCTCTTCGCCGTTCTCGGGCTGCTGGGCATGATCCTCATCTCCACGTTCTCCGTCACCATCGTCATGGCCCAGCATCTGATCCCGCAGGGTCTCGGCGTCGCTTCGGGTCTCATGGCGGGGTTTGCCATCGGGACGGGCGGCATCTGCGTGACGCTGCTGGGCGTTGTAGCCGATCACCTGGGCGTGTATGCAGCCCTGCAGTCGATCATGGCCCTCCCCGTCATCGGCCTCCTGCTGGCGCTCGTCCTGCCTTACAGGCAGGAAGGTGAGAGGGTGAGAGGGTGAGAGGGTCAGAAAAAAAAGGACCGGGAATGTGATTCCCGATCCATCTCTTGCTCATCTTCTTGCCTTCTTACCTTCGTAGACGCTGCCCTCCGGTCACTGCACCGGTATCACCACGAAAATAAGAACGTCCCATACGGCATGCGAGATCAGTCCCGGCCAGACCGACCGGTACTTCAGATACAGGCCCCCCCAGAACAGCCCGCAGACGAGCGAGGCCATGAAGAGCATGACGTTGAACCCGAAGACGTGAACGGCCGCGTAGATCAGGGAGGCGGCGATGCAGCCGCCCGTCCGCCCGCACTTCGCGTAGAGCCGCTCCTGCACGAACCCCCGCCAGAAGATCTCCTCGGCGGGCCCGACCCAGAAAAGAAGCAGAAGCCCGATGGTCAGCGGGGACGCCTGCGCCCGTGTGCTGTAGATGTCCGCAATCTCCGGTTTCGCGAACTGGAAGATCTGCGTCGAGACGAGGTTGCCGGCCAGGAAGACGGCATAGAGAACGAGGGCCGACGCAAGGCCGATGAGGACATGGGAGGGGTTGAACGCGTAGATCTCGCGCAGCCTGTCTCTCTGGAGCCACAGCCCCGCTGCGGACAGGACGGCGGTTGCCATGGCCATGAAGAGCCAGAAATTCACCCGGGGGGCCGTCCAGGGCGAGAACAGGACGAACCAGAAGAAGGCGGCGAGGGCACAGAGCCGGGCGACGGAGGTCATCGCAGGAGGGTTCCGGCAAAGAGGGCAAGCCCGAACAGGGCGCAGAAGGCCAGGTGGAGCTGGGCTGACATGACGTCTCCCATGGCGATCGACTCCGGCTTGCCCGGGACGCTGGCCAGCACGGCCCTGACGTTCCGCACCGCCAGCGGCAGGGTGAGCAGGACGGCCAGGGCCAGCGGGGTCACGAGCCCTGCCAGGACCATGACGGCTACCACCAGGTAGGCCCCTGCCACGAGGCCCACGTAGATGGCCTTGGCGGCGGGCACGCCCAGCGCCATGGCCATGGTCCGGATATTCGCCTTGACGTCATGGGGGATGTCCCGCAGATTGTTGGCGTGAAGGATGGCGGCCACGAGGCAGCCCACGGGAAGCGACGCGTAGAGCACGGTCAGGCTGAAACCGCCCGTCAGGGCGAAGTAGGAGCCGATCACCATAAGGGGTCCCATGAGGATGAAGACGAGGATGTCGCCCAGGGCCACGTACTTGTAGGCGACTGGGCCTCCCGTGTAGAACCACCCCCCCAGGAGCCCGATGATGCCCAGGATGAAGATGGGCCACCCGCGGACGGCCACGAGCAGGAGCCCGAGGGAAAAGCCCGCGGCAAAGAGGAAGACGCCCGCCGCGAGAAGCTGTTTCGGGGTCAGCAGGCCATCGGTTAGCACCCGACTCGAGCCGTAGGTCTCGACACGGTCCACCCCCTTGCGATAATCGAAGTAATCGCTCACCATGTTCGTCGCGATGTGGAACAGCAGCGAGCAGGCGACGATAAGGGGGAAAAGAGGCCAGTCGACAGGCCCGTCGAAGGATGCGGCCAGCATGGCGCCGATCACGACGGGCAGCACCGATGCCGTCAGGGAAAAAGGCCGTGTCGCCTGGAGCCAGACGCCGAGCAGCGTCCGTTTCGGATCCACCGTCGATGTACCCCTCGTCCCCATCTCCGCACCCCTGCACCAACCGGACTTCTGGACAGAATTTCTATCCGCACCGCACAGGCCAAGTCAAGCCCAATTTCCCGGGTATCGGGCATCGGGTCTCGGAAAGCCCAAAAACCTGGACACAGGATCCAGGGCCAAGAAAAATCCCCCTACCATCCCCCTTTAACGAAGGGGAAAAGAGGGGGAGATTTTCTTTCCTGAAGCCTTTAGCCTTTTGCCTTTTGCCCGCCGTCAGTCCACCTTCTTGAACATCTGTTTTTTGGCCTTGCACACGGGGCATTCGTCCGGGGCCTCGCCTTCCACGGTCATCCCGCAGACCTGGCAGACCCAGTAGTCCACCTCGGGCGTCCTGCCCAGGTTTTCGAGCATCTTCCTGTAGAGGGCCGCGTGGATCTTTTCCACGGCGTTGGCGAACTCGAAGCTGCGGAGGGCCCCGGCCGCTCCTTCGGCCCTGGCATCGTCGATCATCCCCGGGTACATCTTCTGGAACTCGTAGGACTCGCCGTCGACGGCCTCCTCGAGATTCTCCTTCGTGGACCGGATTCCCTTGAGCTCCCGCAGGTGGGCGTGGGCGTGGACCGTCTCCGCCTCCGCAGCGGCCCGGAACAGTTTCGCCGCCTGTTTGAACCCCTCCTGCTCGGCCTTCTTCGCGAAAGCGAGATATTTCCGGTTGGCCTGGGACTCTCCGGCGAAGGCCTCCTTCAGATTTTTCTCGGTTTTGGACATATCGACCTCCTTCTTGAAATTGCCGCCGCCACCCGCTCCATGACGCGATCCCGCCGAGGGCAGCGCCCCGGCGGGGCTGCGGCCTTGCAGCGCGGATCATATCAGCCTTTTTTCATTTTTACAAATTTCCCGATCTCGATCACGCACAGGGGAACCAGGGAAAGGGCCGTGCAGAGCGCAAGCTCGCCAGCCGTGAGGGGCTTCGTGTCAAAGACGGGGTTCAGGAAGGGCACGTAGATCACGGCAAGCTGCAGTGCCACCCCCGCGGCAACGGCCCCCATCATGGCCTTGTTGGTGAAGAGCCCCAGCCGGAAGATGGACTCTTTTTCCGAGCGGACCCCGATGGCCGTTGCCAGCTGGCTCAAGACGATGACCGTGAAGACCATCGTCTTCCAGTCTTCATTGCCCGCGGATATCTCCCGGTACTGGACGCCGATGCAGAGGGCCGCCATCAACAGGCCCACCCAGATGCAGAAGACGCCCAGGCCGTGGGCAAAGATGCCTTCCTTCGGGTCGCGGGGCGGCCGATCCATCACGTCCCCCTCGGCGGGCTCCACGGCCAGCGCAAGGGCCGGGAGGCTGTCCGTGACGAGATTCATCCAGAGGATCTGGATCGGCTGCAGGGGAAGCGGCAGCCCCAAGAACGGGGCCAGGAAGAGCGTCAGGACCTCGCCGGTATTACAGGCCAGCAGGTATTTGATGAACTTCCGGATGTTGTCGTAGATCATCCGGCCCTGCCGGACGGCGCTCACGATCGTGGCAAAATTGTCGTCCAGGAGGATCATGTGGCAGGTTTCCTTGGAGACGTCCGTGCCCATGATGCCCATGGCGATGCCGATGTCGGCGCGCTTCAGGGCGGGGGCGTCGTTGACCCCGTCGCCCGTCATCGCCACGCACTGCCCCCGGTCCTGCAGGGCCTTGACGATCTTGAGCTTCTGCTCGGGGATCATCCGGGCGTAGACCCTGATGTCCTGCACCCTCTGCTCAAAGACCTCCGGGGGCGTGCTGTCCAGGTCCCGGCAGGTCATCACCGCCCCCCCGTCCTCGATGATCCCGATGCGCCGGGCGATGGAGAGCGCCGTCAGCGGGTGATCGCCCGTGATCATGACGGGCCGGATCCCGGCGGATTTGCAGAGGGAGACGGCCCGTCGGACCTCCTCGCGGGGCGGGTCCATCATGCCCACGAGGCCCAGGAAGGCAAGGCCTTCTTCGACCTGCCCGGGGGAAAGGGCGTCGGGCACGCGGTCCCAGAGCCGGGCGGCCACACCCAGGACGCGCAGGCCATCGCCCGCCATCCGTTCGTTCACGGCCGAGACCAGGGCGGCGTCCAGCGGCGCAGGGCTGCGCCCCGCAAGCGCGTTGACGGACTTTTCGAGCATCACGTCGACGCCGCCCTTCGTGAAGGCCATGTACCCCCCGGGCCACCGGTGAAACGTCGTCATGCACTTGCGCTCCGAGTCGAAGGGGATTTCGGCTACACGGGGGTGCTCCTTCTCGAGGTCGCTCTTCACGTATCCGTACTCCCTGGCCACACGAAAGAGGGCGACTTCCGTCGGATCGCCCGTGACCCCGACGGTATCCTCGTACACTTGGGGACGCGCATCGTTGCTGAGCGCCAGTGCCTTCATCAGGAGGTCGAACCGTCCGGTCTCGACCTCACCGCTGCCGAGCAGTTTACCGTCGGCCCAGATCTCCTCGACGATCATCCGGTTCAGGGTGAGTGTCCCGGTCTTGTCGGAACAGATATAGGTGACCGACCCCAGGGTCTCCACGGCAGGGAGCTTGCGGACAAGGGCATTGTGGTCCGCCATCCTGCGCGCTCCCAGGGCGAGCGAGATGGTGATGACGGCGGGCAGCGCCTCGGGGATGGCGGCAACGGCAAGCGAAACGGCCGTCAGGAACATCAGCATGGGCTGCTCCCCGCGCAGGAGCCCCACGCCGAAGATAAAGGCGCAGATGAAGAGAATCGCCACGGCCGCCTTCCTGCCGAAGACGGCAAGACGTCTCTGGAGGGGTGTCTTGACTCCCTCCTCTTCCTGGAGCAGGGAGGCGATCTTCCCCAGTTCCGTGTTCATCCCCGTGCCGACGACCACGCCGACGCCCCGGCCGGAGGTCACGACGGTGCCCTTGAAGGCCATGTTCGAGCGGTCCCCCAGAGGAAGCTTCTCCTCGCGCAGCGCCCGGGTGTTCTTCTCCACGGGGAACGACTCGCCCGTGAGGGCCGCCTCATCGACTTTGAGGACAGCCGCCTCCGTGAGCCGCATGTCCGCCGGGACGATGCCCCCCGCGTCCAGCAGCACCAGGTCCCCGGGGACAATCTCCGCGGCCGCGATGGAAGCGATCTTTCCCTCGCGAAAGACCCGCACGACGGGGGCGGCCATCTGTTTGAGGGCCTCCATGGCCCTTTCTGCACGGTACTCCTGGGTGACGCCGATGGCGGCGTTGAGCAGGACGATGAAGAGAATGGCGATGGCGTCGGCGGCCTCGCCGAGCAAACCCGAAACGACGGCTGCCGCGATCAGGACGAGGATCATGAAATCCCGGAACTGATCGACAAACATGGCCGGGAGCGAGCGTCTGCCCTTTTCCACCAGCTCGTTGCGGCCGAATTTTGCAAGTCGATTGCCGGCTTCTTCCGAACGAAGGCCGTCGATGGGAACGTCCAGCTCGGCGAGGACCGCCTTGACCTCCTGCTGGTGCCAGATCATAGGACCCCTGACCTACCCCTGACACCCCCTAACAGATCGTCCCCCCGGCGTCAAGGCGGCCGGCTCCTTGCATGCTGTCTTTCCATCCTCTGCCGCTTCGGACGGGGACCGATCCCCCTGCGCGCATTTCCGTATGCGGTTTGACGTTTCGTCACTGATCCCGGCACCTTACGGCACAGCAATGATTACGGCCCGAGAAGACTTCGAAAATGGTTTGAAAATCCGCTCAAATAGCGTTATTTAGTAATTACTATAGCGACTGTTGCGCATGATGATTTCTTGCGGATGGCGGCTTATGTTTTCATGGAGTCCTTATGTATCGCTTCCTGCTTCTGCTGGTCTGTGCCCTCCTTCTGTCCGGCTGCGTTTCCTACAAAAAATTCGAGGATCTGCAGCTCGAGAATGAACGGCTCAACAAGGAACTACTGCTGTCCCGGCAGCAGAACGACACCCTCTCCGGGGAGTTGAAACAGCTCAAGGACCTGTCCGACTTCTACTACCGGACGGGGATGGAACTCTACGGGGAGAAACGCTACGGCGAGGCCCTGGAGAAATTTCAGACCCTGACGGACCGCTACCCGACAAGCCCCCGGGCCGCGGAGGCCCAGGAAAAGATCGCCGAAATCGGCAATCTCGCCCGGAACAACTACCAGAACACCGTCAAATCCGTCGAGAGGGTCCGGGATCTGCGGGGCCGGATCGATCTGATCGACCGGGAGATGAAGACGGTCTTCCTGACGAAAGACCTGGGCGAAAAACTCCTGGCGCTGCGGGAAGAGTTCCGTTCGGAGCTGGAGGAGGACCTCGAGGCCCAGCGCGACATCGGCCGGCACATCCTCATCGAGGACGACCCCATCAAGTCATGGAAGGTGTACCGGTCCACCCGCAGCCTCGCGCAGCCGATCGGCGATGACCGGAAATTTTACGTGGAGGTCTACTTCATCCAGCGCTACACGGGCAAGAAGTTCTACCGGGTGAAGACCCGGTACGAGGCCCCCGAGTACCTCTCCTACGAATCCGTTACCCTCCAGGGCCAGAACGGGACGAAACTGACCGTTGACACGATCTACCCGCAGAAGCAGTCCTCCGTGGATGCCGACGGCATCCACGAGTGGTCCGACAACGAGGTCGTCGAAGAGGACAAGATCGCGAAGCTGGCGAAATCCACTTCCGTCACGGTGACCTTCAAGGGCGGCAACCGCTACACCTTCATGATGGGCGAGCAGCAGCTCGCCGCGCTCCGGGAGGTCGTGCGGAAGTACCAGATCACGCGCTGAAATACAAAAGGCAATCAGGTGTGCGGGTCCGACCTGCCTACCTCCGCTCGACGGCGTTGATGCAGATGTCCACGACGAAGGGCCCCTGGGGCGTCTCGAAGGGGATGATGATGCTCGGCCCCCCGAGCACGTGGCTGATCGAATGATCCTTGCCGGCCACCACGGTGGGGATGGCCGCCGTGATGTTCAGCCCGAGGGTCTCAAGTTCCTTCCGGGCGGCACCGGAGACCATGTTGGTGATCTCGCCCACGGCGTCCTTGATGTCGCCGTTGAGGGTTTTGATCTCTTCGCCGAGCATGTTGGAGACGATTTTCAGGATGCTGCTCTCACTGAAGCTCAGCGCAAGCGAACCCCGCGCCGCGCCGGTCAGGCCGATGATCCCCGAGATGTCCCCCCGGGCGAGGCTGTCCTTCTTGAGGAAGGGTTTTCCCGCCCTGGGCTCCACGAATGCCATGGTCTTCAGGACCTGCACCGTCCCGTTGAGAAAGGGGTTGATGAACCGCACATCCATGGGAAATTGTCCTTTGCCGGTCTATGCCGCCAGGCTCTTGACGATCTTTTCGATCTTCTCGTTGAGCACCTCGGCGGTGAAGGGCTTGACGATGTAGTTGCTCACGCCCGCCTTGACGGCCGCCACGACATTGTCCTTCAGGGCCTCCGCCGTCACCATGAGGAAGGGAAGCGCCTTGAGCTCGTCGTCGCCTCGAACGGCCTTCAGCAGTTCGAGCCCGCTCATGTTGGGCATGTTCCAGTCGGAGATGATGAAGTCGACCTGCTGGGACTTCAGGACCTTGAGAGCCGCCACCCCGTCCTCGGCCTCCACGACATTCTCGAAGCCGCCC
>JAAYEC010000008.1 GCA_012728915.1 Deltaproteobacteria bacterium
CCATGGGCGTCTTCTCGGATCGAACCAGCATGGAGAGAATCCTCTATGCCATCTTTACCCATGAAAACCTGAAAGAAAATACCATGACCCCTTTCCTGATCATGACACATAACTCTTGACGTTACCCCGGGTTTCGGTGGGCCGGGTACGGAAAAAAAAGAAGGCAGGGCGCAAGGCTCTGCCTGTGTCTGTCTCGATGCTAAGCGGACGTGGAGCGCGGGCTCAGGCCGCCTGTCCGACGCTGCCCCGGGAGGCCCAGCGGGCAAGTCCGACCCTCATGGCGATCAGGTCGCGCCGGAATTTCCGCTGCGCCCGTTCGCACTGCAGGAGCGCCCGGCTGTAGCTCTTCTTCTGCTCTTCCCGGATTGCGGGGCTGATGAGGGCAAGCTCGAGGGCCTTCCCCACCACCACGAGTCTCCCCAGTTCGCCTTCGAATCTCTCTACGTCGTCCCTTGTGAGAACTCCCCTCTGCATCACGTTTCTCCTTAGGCCTGCCGTATTCTGTTCAAGATCAGAAGCTATACGAGGATGCAAAGCAAGATGCATGCCGGATATCGCCGCATCTTTTGCGTGAAAAGAGGTCCCGGCGGGGCTATAATCCGTAGCCGGACAAGGGGGGCTCCCCTGCGGGCGAAGGGAAGGAAAGCGGCCGTGAAAGCGATGATGCTGGACCGAATTGTAAGCCTCGGCGACGACAGGGCCCCCCTTCGCCCTGCCGCCCTTCCCGACCCCCGGCCCGGACGGGGCGAGATTCTCTTGAAGGTCAGCGCCTGCGGGGTCTGCCACACGGAGCTCGACGAGATCGAGGGTCGGACCCCGCCGCCGAGGCTGCCCGTCATCCCGGGGCACCAGGTCGTCGGCCGGGTGGCGGAGAACGGGCCCGGATCGGCCCGATTCCCCGTCGGGGCGCGCGTGGGTGTGGCCTGGATCTTCTCGGCCTGCGGGACCTGTCCCCAGTGCCTGGCCGGCAACGAAAACCTCTGTCCCGATTTCCGGGCCACCGGGCGGGACGCCGACGGGGGGTACGCCGAGTACATGGCCGTTCCCGAGGCCTTCGCCCATCCCGTCCCCGAGGTGTTCTCCGATGCCCAGGCCGCGCCGCTCTTGTGCGCGGGCGCCGTCGGCTACCGCTCGCTGCGGCTTGCGGGCCTCCGGGACGGGCAGGTCCTGGGGCTCACGGGCTTCGGGGCCTCGGGTCACCTGGTCCTCAAAACCGCCCGGCACCTGTACCCCCGGTCGAAGATCTGCGTGTTTGCCCGGAGCGGGGGCGAGCGGGACTTCGCCCGGCAACTGGGCGCCGCATGGACCGGGAATATCGACGATCGGCCGCCCGAGCCCTGCGACGCCGTCATCGACACGACGCCCGCCTGGGGCCCCGTCGTGGAGGCGCTCGCCAGCCTGAAGAGCGGCGGGCGGCTCGTGATCAACGCGATCCGGAAGGAGGATGATGACCGGGACCGGCTCTTGCAGCTGGACTATCCGGCCCACCTCTGGCTCGAGAAGCAGATCAAGTCGGTGGCCAACGTGACCCGGGCCGATGTCGGGGAATTCCTGGAACTGGCTGCCGGCATCCCCATTTTGCCGGAGGTCCGGGAATACCCGCTCGCCGAGGCGAACCGGGCCCTCGCGGAGCTCAGGGACCGGAGGATCCGGGGCGCCAAGGTCCTGAGAATGTGAAGATCCGGTGTCAACCGTTCGATTTTTAAGACGTTAATACCAACGAAGGTCCCCCCGCGGTCGCCTGTCGCCAGGGGGGCGGGGAGAGAAAGAGTCTGGACCAACGCGCGGCACTGAACCGTTTCCTGGCCCAGGTGGAAAGGCGCGCTTTCGGGATGGCCCGGCTGTCTTGCGGAAGTCCCGATGACGCCCTCGACATCGTGCAGGACACGATGCTCCACTTTGCCCGGCTCTACTCGGGCAGGCCCGAAGGGGAGTGGAGCGTCCTTTTCTACAGGATCCTGCACAGCCGGATTACCGACTGGTATCGGCGTGCCGCCGTCCGGCGGAGAGTCCACGACTGGTTCGGCAGGCCGCGCGAGGCGGACGGCGATGAGGAAGACCCGATGGCCCGGGTGGCCGACACGACGTCACCGGATCCGGCCGAGGGGGTCATGAGGAAGGAATTCACGGAGGCCCTGCGGGGGGCCTTGAAGAAACTGCCCCTGAGGCAGCGGCAGGCCTTCGTGCTGCGCGCCTGGGAGGGATTCGATACGGCGCAGACCGCCCGGGCCATGGGATGCTCGGAAGGCAGCGTCAAGACGCACTACTCCCGGGCCGTGCATGCCCTGCAGGGCACGCTGGAGGAATTTCAGCCATGAACGGCGATCTCGGCGAAAAAGAAACCCGATTCCTCGAAAAGGCCAGGCAGAGCCTTCTGGCCTCCGAAGACCGTCTCGATGCCTCGACCCTTTCGCGGCTTCGGGAGGCCCGCGCGAAGGCTCTCGAGGCCGCCGACGAGCACAACCGGGGCTTCTTCCGGATCCCGAACTGGATGCGCGTCGGGGCGTTCGCCACGGCTGCGGCGGCGGTGATGGTCTTTGCGATCTGGGTGGACCCGCCGAAGCCGGAACTTCCCGTGAAGAGCCTGGATGAGTTCGAGATGGTCCTGTACGCAGACAACCTGGACATTTATGAAGACATGGATTTCTACGAATGGCTTGCGGAGGCCGGCAACAACGGCGGCAGTGCATAAGGCCTGCGTTCGGAAGGACACTGGAGATGAACGGGCGGACCGCAATCCTCATCGCGATGTTGATCCTGTTTCTGGCGGGAACGGCCTGGGGGCAGGCCGGCGGCACCCCCTGGGACCGGCTCACCCCCGAGGAGCAGAAGACGCTCAGGCCGTTCCAGGACCGCTGGAACGGCATGAGCCCCGAGAGGCAGGACAGGCTACGGAAAGGCGTCGACCGCTGGCAGCGCATGACGCCGGCCGAGCGGGAGCAGGCCAATCAGCGGTATCAGAAGTGGCGGGAACTCCCCCCGGAGCGCAAGGACATGATCCGCCGGGGATATGAGGATTTCAGGAAGCTGCCTCCGGACGAGCAGCAGCGCCTTCGCGAGCGCTCGCAGTGGTACCGCCAGCTTCCGCCCGATCAGAGGGAATCGCTCCGCGACACGTACCGCCGGCTTCCCCGGGAGCAGCGGGAATCGCTCCGCGAGAAATACCGGCAACGGTCCGTGGAGCCGCGGCCGGATGCGCGCGGGGAGATCCATCGGGATCCGGGACCGCGCGGCAATCCCCTGCCGCGCGGCGACAGGGGCACCGGCAACGTCCGGGGGAAAAGACATGACTGAGATCCCCCGACAGCCGGGGAAAATCATCGATCTGAGAAGCGACACCGTCACGAAGCCCACCGCCGAGATGCGGGAGGCCATGAAGAACGCCGCCGTCGGCGACGACATCCTCCGTGACGACCCCACGGTGATCGAACTCGAGGAGCTTTCGGCGGGGATGTTCGGCAAGGAGGCGGCCCTGCTGACGATCTCGGGGACCATGAGCAACGAGATTGCCGTCATGGCCTTCACGAGGCCCGGCGACGAGATTGTCGTCTTTGCCGACTCCCATCTCTACAACCTCGAAGCCGGGGGCATCTCGGCGCTTTCGGGCGCTCAGCCCCGGCCCCTGAAAAGCGACACCGGGGTCTACGACACGGATGAGCTCAGCCGGGCGATCATGCCCCCCGGCGTCCAGCGGGCGCGCACGCGCCTGATCTGTCTGGAAAACAGTTTCCACCTCGACCGGGGGCTTGCCGTCGAGAGGAGCCGGTATGCCGATACCGTCGAGATTGCCCGCAGGCACGGGCTGCGCATCTTCATGGACGGAGCAAGGATCTTCAACGCCGCCCTGGCGACGGGCACGAAGGTCGACGAGCTGACGGGTTTCTGCGATGCCGTGGACGTGTGCCTCTGCAAGGGGCTCGCGGCGCCCCTCGGCTCGATGCTGATGGGTTCGAGGGGGTTCATCGACGAGGCGCGGCGGATCCGTCAACGGATCGGCGGCGGCATGCGGCAGGCGGGCGTCATTGCGGCCCCAGGCATCCTGGCCCTGACCAGGATGGTCGAGCGCCTGTCCGAGGACCACGAAAACGCAGAGACGCTGCGTCAGGGCCTCGAGTCCATGGGGCTCCGGACCGACCGGGGAGGGATCCTGACCAATATCGTCAATCTCGATGTGAGCCCCGCGGGCTGGCGGGCGCCCCTGTTTGCGGAGAGGCTCGCCGGTCACGGGGTCCGGGTCAAGGTCTGCACGGAACAAACGCTGCGGATGGTGCTGCACAACGACATCGGCGCCCGGGACGTTTCGTTTGTCGTGGACCGCGTCGGGAAGATCCTCCTCGGGCGAGGGTGATGCGCCCCGACAGAAAAACCGTGATCAGAACCCCCGTGACCGGCATGGCCGCCCCTCGTTCGAGCGGGCGGCCCGTTTCGTTTCCGGTCCTGGCGGGGCAACTTGACATTTCTCCTCGGGCTGATAGGATCAGACGACCAGGTTTCGGCAGACAGGCTCCAGGTATCGGCAGGCGAAGGATCAGGCAGGCACGGGACGACAGGGCATGGATATCCCTTGAGCTCCCGGGCGGTATGCCGTGGGCCGTGGAAAGGGCTTCGCGCCATGAAGATTCGTGTCGAAAGCTATGACGGGTACAGGTCCGGCGAGAGGCCTCTTCGGTTTCGGCTGGGCGAGAAGCGCCGCGAGGTCGTGGAGATCCTGGACCGCTGGTTCGGCGAGGACCACGACTACTTCAAGGTGCTTGCCGATGACGGCGGGGTCTATGTCCTGCGCTGCGGCCGCGGCGCCGACGGCTGGGAACTCACCCAGTACCGGGCCGCCGGGGCGGAGAACGCAGGGGGGCCGCCGGGGCGGAAGAACCCCCGGGGGCCGTTGAACTGAAGGCGGACGCATGGCGAAGCGCGGAGAAAAGCGGGTGAAGGGAGACCGCGGGGCCGATCCCTCCCGGCCCGGCGCGGTCGCGGACCCGGAGGCGCGGTACCGGGCGATCTTCGAGACGACGGGCGCCGCCATGATGATCTCCGAGGAGGACATGACCATCTCCATGGTGAACGCCGAGTTTGAGAAACAGTCCGGCTTTTCCAAGGCGGAAATCGAGGGCAGGAGGCGCTGGACCGAGTTCATCCACGAGGAGGACCTGGAGCAGATGCTGACATTTCACGCCCGCCGCCGGGTCGATCCGGACTCGGCGCCGCGCAGCTACGAGGTCCGGTTCCGTGACCGCGACGGCAGGGTCCGGATCGTCAGCATGACGGTCTCCATGATCCCGGGCACGAAGAAGAGCGTGGCCTCCCTCATGGACATCACGGTGCGGAAACGGGCCGAGGAGAAGCTCCGGGAGTCGGAACGGTTTCTCGCCGACGTGATCGACTTTCTGCCGGACGCCACCTTCGTCATTGACTCCGGCGGGAAGGTGATCGCCTGGAACCGGGCCATGGAGGAGATGACGGGAGTGCCTGCCGGGGAGATGATCGGCAGGGGCGACCTCGAATACGCGCTACCCTTCTACGGCGAGCGCCGGCCCATCCTGATCGACCTCGCCCTGAAGCCCGATCCCCGCTTCGAGGGGACCTATGTGACCACGGAGCGCCAGGACACGATCCTCGTGGGCGAGGCCTACATGCCCGCCCTCAAGGGGGGGCAGCGGTACCTTCACGGCACCGCGAGCATCCTGCGCGACTCCGCCGGGAACGTCATCGGGGCGATCGAATCGATCCGGGACATCACCGAGAGGCGCAGGATGGAGGAGGCCCTGCGCAAGCGCGAGGAAGAGCTGGAGCTCAAGTCCCGGAATCTCGAGGAGATGAACACGGCCCTGCGGGTCCTGCTCAAGCACCGCGAGGAGGACAAGAGCGAACTTGAGGAGAGGATCCTCTCGAATGTCAAAAAACTGGTCATCCCCTACGTGGAAAAACTGAGGAAAAGCCGCCTCACCGATGAGCAGGCCTCCTATTTGGATATCCTCGACGATCATCTTCGAGATGTCCTGTCGCCGTTTTTGCGAAACCTCGGGACGCGGCACCTCAACCTCACCCCGAAGGAGATCCAGGTGGCGAGCCTGATCCGGGAGGGAAAGACAAGCAAGGAAATCGCTGACGTGATCGGCGTCTCGGCCCGGGCTGTCGATTTTCACAGGGACAACATCCGGATCAAGCTGGGCATCAAGAACAAGAAGGCCAACCTCCGGTCCTTTCTCCTGTCCACATTCTAGCCGCCACGGGGCGGTGTTCTACCAGGAAACAGCCTGCCGGGGTCGCAAGGCCCGTTAAAAAACGGCCCCTTATCCATAATATCAGCTATAACCTGATATTATGCAGTGCTTAATCTGTTATTGCCTTTTCTCCGCTGCTGGATTAAAAATGTGTCCGGTACGAAGGTGTACCCGGGCTGACGCGCCACTGGTCGCGAAGGGTTTAAATGCGAGACGACGCGACGGAGCGGGTCGACCGTTTTCGGGGTTTCATCCATGAAGCATCAAGACCAGGCTTCTTCCCGGGACTCGGAGAAGAGGCTTCGATTTTCGGGCCGGTACAGACGGATCGGGGACGAAGCCGCCGGAGGGTCAGAGGGAAACGACGGGGAAAAAGACGGGGGCGATCCCCGTGAGTTGAGCCCCAGTTTGAGGTTTTTCCTGACCAAGTGAGGGCCCTGGCGATCCGGCAGGGGCTCTGGAACACGTCCCGGGGTCTTGTGGAAATCCCTGACCCTCCGTTCTCCTCATCGCGAATAGTGCCCCCCGCCACCTAAGAGTCCTTCTGCAGGAGAGAGGATCACCAGGGAGATAGGCAGTTCAAGAAGAGAGAGTGGAGGCGGGGGGCATCCTTTTTGTTTCGCTGCACGACCCGTCAGATGTTCAATCCGTACTGGAGCGCCTTCCGCTGGATCCCGAGGGGGATCCGGGGCTGGATCAGCTCCCCGCCCCTGGCCCGGAAGGGCATGTAGACCAGGACCGCCTCCTTCAGCGTTATCCCGATTTCCTCAAGCCTGGGCAGCACACTCCTCTTGTCGGCGGCGAGGTCTGCCAGCGCCGTCTTCAGGCTCTCCGCGCCTTCTTCGGCCGGCAGGGTCACGGGGTGGCATTCCAACGGGCCCATCTGCCGCCCGAATTCCCCCTGCCACTGGTACAGCGTCATCCGGCGGATCAGCCTCAGGTACAGCCCTGCGCCGGTCTTGAAGGCGGGCACCCAGAAGAAGAAGGGCGCCTCCTCCATGGCCCGTGTGACGGCCCTGGGCAGGTTGCAGAAGCGAACGTAGTCGGCGAAGGTGTCCAGGGGGATCCCGTCGACCGCCGCGCGGATGCGCCAGAAGGGCAGGCCGACCTGCGGCCCTCCCGAGTCGTCGGGGATCACGCGGAAGTCCATGTCCTCCAGGCCCTCCTGCCCCCGCAGCCAGGCGCGCTCGCAGTTGCGGCAGGTCAGAACGAGGGTGTCCCTGTCTCCCTCGAGGTCCCATCCGCAGTCGGGGCACGCGGCCGCGAAGAACCGGACCCGGGATTCGGGCTTGTACACTGCAAGGGCCGCCTTCTCCCACCGGGCGGCGGGCATGACCGGTCTGCCCCGCAGCGCATCGACGACCTCGCCGTTCCTCAGGGCCAGGGGATAGTACACGAGGCTCACCTGCTCGCCGATCCAGGCGCGGTGATGAGCGGGGGCCGTCCAGGGGGAAACGCCAAGCTGTTTCATGCCGGCCTCGTATCCTGCCAGGGCTTCTCCGATCGTGACGGAAGGCGAGAAGAATGTCCCCCGGATGCCCGGCGACAGGAGGCGAAGCCTGGCCAGCTGGGGCTGGATGCCGAGGGACCAGGGGAGAAACGGGGCGGCGAGCGCGATGTGGCTCAGGTCGACGGCGCCAGCCTCGATCGTGCCGCGGGACAGGCAGGAAAAGGCCATTCCCTTGAGGCGCCAGTACGGGATGTACAGGATCTCGCCGTCGGGCGGTGCGGGCGGCGGGATGACGCACTCCAGGTGCCCGCGGTGTCCGAGGCAGAGTTTTACCCGGCACCAGGCGCAGGTGAAGATCCGCTCCGTCTCCTCAAGGCTCACGGCCCCTGCGCAGCGGGGACACTCGAAATCGATCTGCCAGCGCCGGCTATCCGATCTTGTTTCCACAGTGATTGCAGTACACCGAGTCGGGCAGGTTTTCGGCCTTGCACTGCGGGCATGGCTTCGGTCGCGGGGCCTCGCCGGCGGGACTGCCGCAGCGGGAGCAGAACTTCGCGTGGGGCGTCAGGTTCTTGCCGCACCGGGGGCACCGGCTGAAGACGAGCAGCTGGTGGCCGCAGCCCGGGCAGAACTTCGCGTCGGCCGTCACGGGGCCGCTGCACTCGGGGCACGTGATGGCCTCGGCCCGGCCCCCCTGCCTCATGTGTTCCGCGTAGAAGGCCGGCATCATGAACCCCAGGCCCATCCCGAGAGCCGCGCCGGCCTCGGTCTTCGTTTCGGCAGCCTTTTCGAGGGCCATGGCGGCCTTGACCTTGAGCAACTTGTTCACGTCGTCGAAGACGGCCAGACGGCTCTTGTCGTCGATCGCCTTCTGCACCTCGGCCGGCGGCGTGATGGAGTTGATGTAGAGGGCCTGCAGCCCCAGGCCGAAGTGGCTGAAGTCCTCCTGGAGCCTCTTCACGAGGCCTGCGGAGAGCTCCTCGTAGCGGCCCGGGAGCTTGAAGACCGTGTCGATCGTCTCTCCCATCAGGTCGTTGAACCGCGAGACGATGGCCTGGCTCAGGTAGTCCTCGATCTCCGGGGTGCCGTACATGCCCTGCGTGCCGACGAGGCGGTTGACGAGCAGGGCGGGCTGCAGAACCTGGATGCTGTAGACGCCGTGGGCCCTCAGGCGGATGAGGCCCAGCTCGGAGTCCCGGAAGGCGACGGGGTCGCGGGTCCCCCACTTGAGGTTGGGGAACAGCTTCATGTTGACGAAGTAGACCTCTGCGCGCAGGGGGCTCGTCATGCCCCAGGGGATGCTGAGCACCTTGGTGAGGATGGGAATGTTGAGGGTCGAAAGCGTGTGCCGGCCCGGCCCGAAGGCGTCGTAGGCCCTGCCCTGGTAGAAGAACACGGCCGACTGGCTTTCCCGCACGGTGAGCTGGGCGCCGTACTTGATCTCGCCGGAGCCCTTCCCGGGGATGCGGTGGACGAGTTCCTGTCCCGTCTCGTCGAACCACTCCAGCACTTCCAGGAAAATCAGGTTGTCGGATCCCATGGTCTTCTTTCCTCCCGGGTGGATTGCCGCGAAACCTGCGGCCGAACATCAAAATCATGCAATTACCATGCAGCGGGCGGGCCGCCCTTTTCCCTCGACAGGTATCGGCAGATCGGGTATTTTCCCGTAGACCTTTTTCCACGGGAGGCAGGCATGATCCGGGCGGAGAGGACGATCGCGAAGCTCAATGCGGGCAAGGACGTGAAGATCGTCGCCATCGGCGACTCCCTTACCTACGGCTGGCAGGTCAGCAAAGGATACCTCGACTTTCTAAAGGAGATGCTCCGGAAGCGCTACCCGGAGGCGTCGTTCCAAATTGTCAACAAGGGCATCCCCGGCGACACGGCCTCGGGGGGGCTCGACCGGATCGATTCGGATGTCTACTTCTACGAGCCGGACTGCGTCCTTGTCGAGTTCGCCCTCAACGACGCCTTCTGCGGCTACTCGTCGGAGCTCTTCGGCCGCAATATCCAGGAGATGGTGGCCGGGATCCGCAAGAACACGAGGGCCGAGGTCGTCCTGGTCACGGCCGTCTGGCTCGATGACCCCGGCTCGTACGATTTCGTCGAGAAGTTCTTCTACGGCAAGCTCGAGGAGATGGCGGAAAAATTCGGGCTGCCCGTGGCGCGGGTGCACGAGCACTGGAGGCGGCAGGTGCAGTCCGGCGCCGTCGACTTCCAGGAGCTGGTTCAGTTCGACGGCGTTCACCCGACGGTGGCGGGCTACCGGCTCATGGCCGAGGCGGTGATGGAGGTGTTCTCGGAATAACCGAGTGGAGGAAAAGGGGACTGTCCCCTTTTTCCTTCCCGGAGTAATCGCCCTATTCCTTCTTTATCCGCTCGAGGATTTCCCGGCGGGTGTCCCGGTACTCCTCCCTGTCCTCGATCGAGATCGCCTTGTCGATGAGATACTGCGCGTGCTCGAGCCGTCCCTTCTCCATGAGGACCCAGGCGAGGTTGTTGAGCAGGTCGGGGTGATCGCCCTTGGCCCTCAGGCCCTCGCGGAGGATGTTCTCCGCTTCGTCGAGCCTGCCCTGCCGGTAGTAGAGGTGACCGAGGTTCAGGTAGGGGATCACCCATTCCCGGTTCTTCCCGAGGGCCTTTTCGTATTCCTTCCCGGCAAGCGCAAAATCGCCCTTCTCCTCGTAGGCAACCCCGAGATCGTTGTGCTGCTGCGCCGTCAACGGGTCCTCGAGGATGACGATCTTCGGCATCGCACAGGCCGCCAGGACGAGAACGGACAGCAGCAGGATGGATTTCTTCATGTGCCCTTTGCCTTGAGCCCTTCGGCTTTTGCCATCACCGGTATACGAGAAGGAAAGCGTTCCCCATCTTTTCCCAGATTTCGCCGAAACGGGCGTAGGGGTAATGGTTGCCCGGCGTGTAGCCGTCGTGTGCCCTGAAGCCCTCGCCGTCGTAGCCGTACACCACCAGGTAGTGAGGTTTCGAGACGACCCAGAACCCGAGATCGACGAGCACGATGACAGGCCGTCCCCGATCGATCTCGGCCTTGAGCCCTTCCTCGGTCCCCCGGGCGGTGCGGGTTTCGAAGCCCGCGCTCCGCGCGTAGCGCTCCAGGTCGGTGATGAGGGCACCCTGGAGTTTCTCGCTGTACACCGAGGACGCGACGGTTTTCTGGTCCGTCGGCGCCCCGTAATAGGCCATCACCGAGGCAAGAGAGGCCGGGCCGCAGAACCTGGTGTCCTGCCGGATGAAAGGAACGCCCTCGATCTCGAGAGCGAGGGCGTTCGAAGCCATCAATAGAAGGAGGACGACGATTCGTTTCAAGCGCCTTACTTGATCACGATGCTCTTGTCAGTCAGTTTCAGGATCAGGATCACGAGCAGGATGATCACCAGGATGGCGATGACAACACCCAGACCGTCCCCGCCGGCCAGCACCCGGTCCGAGGCCTGGGCGAGCAGGTGGATCTGGTCGTCCGAGAGGCCCTCGAGCTTCTGCTCGATCTCCCCGGGGCTCAGGCCGTGCGCCTTGAGCCTCTCCTTCACGATCTCCGTTTCCAGCGCCCGCTGGATCCGGCTGATCTCGTCCTGGCGGGTCTCGACCGCTCCGCCCTGGGATGTCACCGTTCCCACCATGCCGGCAAGGGCAGGCGAAACCATGAGGCAGGACAGGTACAGGGCAATGCCCAGTGCAAGGAGGGGTTTGCGAAGTCTGGATACCATTGGCTCTTCTCCTTTGTGCGTTTTTCCGATCGACATGCGGGATGTCCGCTTCCCGCCGGCGGTCCTGCAGGATCTGATCGGATGATTCCCAAGTTATTTCGGGATGGTACGCTTGAATACGGCCGTCCGAGGCGCGCACTCGACGGGGGAAGAATAGAGCACTCGGCCCGGTCTGTCAAGATGGCCTCTCCGATGGCCTCTGGCACGATTCTGGCAAATCTCATGATCCCGGAAGGCTCGTTTTCGCACACTCCCTAAAGGTCGGGCCCGGAACGGCCGATAATAGGGTCGAAGAGAAAATGATGCTCCCGCTAGCTTCAGCACCTCACGATGAACCCGGACAGTACCCCGGGAGGGGTCAAGGCGGTTACCATTGAAAGAGGAAGCTACCGACTGGGAGCTCATGAGCTGACTGGGGTATTCGTCCGGCACGGTATCCTGGTTGGCCTTTGTCAATAACCGGAGGCATGGACGTGTACGAGTACCTCTTCGTGATAACGGTCAGCTTTTCGATTGTAGGCGCCTGGCTCTACGCCATCATCGAGTAGGCGCACCCGGACATTCTCTCTTCTCCTTGACGTGCCGCGGATCACCGGGGGGAGCCGGTGGAATCGCGGCGCGTTTTTTATTTTGTTCTTTGCCCCGCGCCTTTGGCCCAGTGTCTTGCGCCCGTCCTTTTCACATCCACTGCGCGAAGTGCTCCTCGTACTCCTTCTCCAGGATCTCCTTGTGCCGCGTCTCCTCCCGGACCAGACGGCTGAAGAGGGCCTCGAGGCCTGTCCCGCGATACTGATCGAGGAGCCCTCCGTAGAAGTCCATGGCTTTCTTCTCCATCTGCATGGCGAAGACCATGATGTCCTGGGGGCTGCTGTCCGGGGTCAGTTCGATCTCCACCATGTAGTCCGAGACCCGGATGTCTCGGCCCGACGCCTTCGCCCCGATGCCCTCGACGGAACCGCTGTCGAGCGCCTCCCGGATCATCTTCCAGTGCCCCATCTCCTGGTCCGCCAGTTGCTGCAGCAGGGCCTTGGCCGCGCCGTCCTTTACCTTGTCGCGAAACTGCAGGTAGAGCTCGTTGGCCTTCTTCTCCTTGTCCAGGGCCAGAAAAAGCGCCTCCTTCAGCGTCACAAAGTTCATGATCCCTCCTCTGAACAGGCCTGTGGCAAAAGGCCAGGGGTGCATGGCGAAGATTCGGGAAAAAACATTCTTCCACGCGTTTCTGCCCGATGCCCGGCGCCTATTCTTTATAGTAAATTCTGTAGATCGCCCCGGCCCGGTCGTCGGAGACGAGCAGGGCGCCGTCGGGCATGACCAGCACGTCCACGGGCCGCCCCCAGGCCGAGATCCCATCGAGCCATCCCTCGGCGAACGTCTCGTAGCGGACGGCCTGGCTGCCGTCGAGGCGCACGAGGGTGATCCGGTAGCCGACGGGCTTGCTGCGGTTCCACGAGCCGTGCTCGGCGATGAACACCTGGTTGCGGTACTGCGCCGGGAACTGGCGGCCGGTATAGAACTTCATGCCCAGGGCGGCCACGTGCGGGCCCAGCTTGATCGACGGCGGCGTGAACTCGCCGCAGTCGCGGTTCCTCCCGTAGGAGGAGTCCAGAATGTCCCCGTGACAGTAAGGGAACCCGAAATGGAGCCCCTTCTTCGGGGCGCGGTTCAGCTCGTCGGGCGGCTGGTCGTCGCCCATCCAGTCCCGCCCGTTGTCCGTGAACCAGAGCTCTCCGGTTTCCGGGTGCCAGTCGAAGCCCACCGTGTTCCGCACCCCCGAGGCGAAGATTTCCGGGTCTCTTCCGTCCGGTCTCATCCGCATGATCGAGGCGTAGCGCCCGTCCTTCTTTTCGCAGACGTTGCACGGGGCCCCCACGGGGACGTAGAGCAGCCCGTCGGGGCCGAAGGCGATATATTTCCAGCCGTGGTGCTGGTCCTTGGGGAAGGCCTTGCTCACGATGACGGGCTTCGGCGGGTTGTAGAGGCGGCCGGCGATGTCGTCGAACCGCAGGATGCGGCTCACCTCCGCCACGTACAGGGCGCCATCGCGGTAGGCGACCCCGTTGGGCATGTTGAGCCCGCGGGCGACGGTGATGACCTCATCGGCCTTCTGATCGCCGTTCTTGTCGATGACGGCGTAGACCTTTCCCTCGCTTCGCGTTCCGACGAACAGCACGCCCTCGGGCCCGAGAGCCATCGATCGGGCGCCTTCGATCTTCGAGGCGTACAGCTCGATCCGGAAACCGGGCGGCAGCTTGATCGTCTCCAGCGCGGGTCCCGGCGCCTTCAGCGTCGGCATGATCGCGGGAAGTACGGGCAGGGCCCAGAGCAGCAGGCGCGAGGGCCGCGGCCTCGGGATCAGCATGGGCGTCCGCACCCGGTACTCCCTGTAGGCATCGCCCAGTCTGCGTTCCAGCTCGGGCTCCTCGATGAGCTTGAACTCCAGGAGGGCCGCGAGGATGAACAGCGGGGTGAAGACGCAGGCGAGCGACCACGACCGCATCAGCAGCCCGAGCCCCAGGAGCATGAGGAACACGCCGCCCAGCATGGGGTTGCGGACGTGGCGGTAGGGGCCCTCCTGGACGAGGCGGGGCGGCGGATCGAGCGGGATGGGGGTCCCCTTGGCCCGGACGAACTGCGCGGCGGACCACAGCCACAGGACCCCGCCGGCGCCCAGCAGGGGCAGGGCGAAGAGGAGCGAGCCGGGCCATGACCCGAGCGGAGGGAGCGCGAGGAGGCGATCGGCGGCGAGCGCGGCGGCGATCACGAGCAGGACCGAGCCGAGGAAAAAGGCCCCGCCCAGGGGGGCGAGCCGTTTGCGGACGGGGGCGGGCCCCGTGGCCGTCCGGTAGATGAAGTCGATAATGGATTCCCTCAGGGATGTCATGGGACCGCTCCCGGAGCTGTGGACAACGCTCACGTTCTTATAGCACAGGCGGGCGCGGGGAGAAAAGAAGTTCGAAGGAGAGGGCCCGGGAACGGTTCAGGCGAGGATGTCGAGCAGGGTGCCCTGCATTTCGTCTTCCGCCTGGATCGTCTTGACGCCGGCGGCGAAGGCGTGACGGGTCGTGATCAGGTCGACGAGTTCCTCTTCCACGGAGACGTTGGACATCGCGTGGCCTTCCCCGAGGACCTCGTCGGGGGGCAGGGGGGTGCCCGGCGTCTCGACGCGTGTGAGGGTGACCTTCACCCCCGCCGGGGCCGCCTCTTCGAAGGAGGCCCTGCCCTTCTTGAAGTCGTGCGTGTTGGCGTTGGCGAGATTGTCCGCCGTGACGTCGAGTTTCCTGAGGTTTGCCCTCAAGGCCGAAAGGGCCGTGTGGATCGCTTCCGACATGCCGTAACCCCCGGGTCTTCCTTCACACTGCCTATCGGCAGCGGCGGGGCAACCTTGAGGGGATTCAGCATTCCTCCCAGTCGGCGAGGCAGGCCGGGCAGGGGCTTTCCTTCTCCCGGTCCCAGTCCGGCCATCCCGTTTCGCGCTTCGTGACGGCGCGGGCCGCATCCTCGGCGGTCTCGAACGAGGCAAGCCAGAACCCCCCGATGCAGAGCTTGACCCTTTCCCAGTCCGCCTCGTCGGGCTCGATCGTGAACGTGCCGGCCGGTGTCCTCAGGATGTGCGCCATGGTTTGCCTCCTTTCTTCCCTGTCGGGGAATGACACTCCTACCACATTCCCCGCGGGAATTCCACGAGCCGCCGCGCAAGGCGTTGACAGCAAAGCCGGGTTTCGTCTATAGGAAGACACAGTCGACACCGAACACCAAAGGGGGTGCCTCATGCCGAACCGATCCCTGTGTCTTGTGACGCTCGTGCTGCTCGTGATGGCCCTGTCGGGCTGCATGGTCACGAAAAGCGCCTACGACCGGAAGGAGGCGGAAGCGAACACGCTGGCCAAGACCGTTGCCGATCTCGACAGGAAGAACAGGGACCTCGCCGCCCGGAACGAGACGCTGCAGGCGGAGAACGACGAGCTGAACAGGCAGGTCGCCGCGAAGGACGATCAGCTGCGGCTCAAGTCCGAGGAGATCGCGAAGCAGGATGCCAGGCAGGCGGCCATGGTCAGCGAGGTGGAGCGGATGAAGGCCCAGCAGGCAAAGCCGGCTGCGCCGGACATCCGGGAGGCCGCCCCCGCGGGCAGGGCGGCGGGCCTCAAGGCCATCCGCCTGAAAGTGCTTTCCGGCGAGGGGAAGATCGACTCTGCCCGGAAGATGGCCAAGCGGCTGGCGGCCATGGGGTACAAGGTGGAGAGCGTCGGGATGGCCGAGAGCTCCGATTACCCCGCCAACACGGTGTACTTCGCCGCCAACCACAAGAAAGACGCGAGGGCGCTTGCCGCCAGGCTCGGCAAGGACACCATCGTGAAGCCCCTGACCTGGAAGTCCGTCTTCAGTCTCATCGTCGTCACGGGGGGATGAAAGAGGGTATCGGGTATAGGGAATCGGGTATCGGGAAAGGCGGGAACCACGAAGATGAAGAGGCCGGGGGAATGACCCTCCGGCCTTTCGCGCATTGGCTTCCCAGCGGGCGGTCCGCAACGGGGGATGGGATCCGCTTGCCCTTTTCCCGTCGTCTTGTCGGCGCTCGCAATCCTCAGGAGCTTTTCTTGACAGGGCCGGGGCGTTCCCGTAGGTTAATCGAAACGCGTTTTGCGAAAACAGCGTCCATGACCGAACCGCCGAAAAAAGCAAACATCCGGGTTCTCTTCGCCCTCACCCTCATCCACTTCACCGGCGATTTCTACAATGCCTTCACGACACCGCTGCTGCCGGTGTTTGCCGGCGTCTTCGCCCTGTCGCTCACCGAGGTGGGCGTCATCAGCGGCCTGGGCCGCTTCCTGTCCTTTGTCGTCCAGCCCAACGTGGGCTACTTCGCCGACCGATACCGCACGCGGTTCTTCATCCTCGGCGGCATCTTCCTGTCGGTGACCGCCGTGCCCCTCACCGGGGCGGCGCCCTCCTATGCCGTCCTGCTGTGCCTCACGGCGCTGGGCTCCATCGGGTCGGCCATGTTCCACCCTTCCGTGGCGGGGATGGTCTATCCCTATGCCGGCTCGCGACCCGGGTTTGCCTACTCGATCTTCAACATGGGCGGCACCTTCGCCTTCGCCATCAGCCCCCTGTTCATCACGTGGTACGTGAGCGACCGGGGGCTTGCGGCGATGCCCTGGCTCATGGCGCCGGGGTTCGCGGTCTTGGCCTACCTGTTCTTCACGGTGCCCGTACCCGAGGGCGAGAAGCTGGAGAGCGATACCTTTTTCGGTACCCTGCGGGAGGCCTTCGGGCAGGTCTGGCAATGGATCGCCCTGATCTGGGTCATCATGGTCTTGCGCGCCTTCGTGGCTCACGTCTTCCGGACGTACCTTCCCGTGCTCTACGTCGAGGAGGGCTTCAGCCTCGTTTCCGTCGGGGCCATGATCACCCTCTTCTCCCTGGCCGGGACGGCAAGCGGAATGATCTTCGGCTATTGCTCGGACCGGATTGGGTTTCGGAAGCTCTTCTTCTGCAGTTTCATCCTGGCGTCGCCCTGCCTTCTGCTTCTCGTCTGGGCCGGGGGCCTCTGGGTCTACCCGCTCATGTTCCTGTCGGGGTTCTTCATCATGGCCACCCTGCCGCTGGGCGTGACCCTCGCGCAGACCCTGGCTCCCAAAGGCCGCTCCATGGCGTCGAGCCTCATGATGGGCTTCGCTTTCGGGCTCGGGGGCACCATGACGCCCATTGCGGGGGCCTTCGCCGACGCTTTCGGCATCCGGCCGGTGCTCGCCTGCGCGGCCCTGATCCCGGTCATGCTGCTGCTTTTCGTCTCGCGCCTTCCCGAACCGCGGAAAACGTGATAGGAAAACCGGTACCCTGCATCAGGGACAGTCGGCAGGTGCAGGATTGAACGATTTCAAAGAATCTCTTGGACGGAGCCGCCAATGAACTACTCCCTGGTCGTCAACGGATTCGGCAATGCCTTCCTGCAGGAGTTCGGCTGTCCATGCCCGCGCTGCGCCCGCAAGGAGCCGGTGGCGAACGTCTCCGTCTCCATCCTCGGGCGGGAGGATGACGGAAGGATTGCGTGGCATGTTCTCGTCGACGTGGGACTGGGCGTGGTGAACAGCCTCCGCAACACCTTCCGCGCAGACGAGGCCCGCGTCGACTGGCTCCTCTTCACACACTGGCACCCGGACCACAGCCTGGAGCTCAACCGTCTCGGCGAGACGATGCGGAGGACGGCCCGTCGGCGGGGGGAACCATTTTCCAGGATCCCCACGTGGTGCCGGGAAGGGACCGGCAAGTGGCTGGCGAAGAACTTCTCCTACGAGTGGCACCGCTGCCTCGACGGCCGGCCCACGAAAGAGTCCGAGCCGCCGGGGACGCTCCTCGACCCGGTTCCCCTCGGGGCGAAGGGCATCGCGATCACGCCCGTCTCCGTTTCCCACGCCGGCGCCGACATCAGCGCCGAGAACTTCAAGGAGCGCCGGTACAACTGCGCCTGCTTCGTCGTGCAGACCGCGACGAAGAAGACGGCGCTTCTCTGGGACCTGGACGGCGGCAATACCTGGATTGCAAACCCTGAAACGGAGGCGCAGCGGAAGGCCGTGCGGCTCCTGTCCGGGGCCGACTATCTCCTGCTCGACTGCTTCTCCTGGAGCGTGGAGGAAGTCGCCGGGTTCGGCACGGGACACCTGTCCTTCGCGACGGCCCGGGAATTCGCGAGGGCCCTTCGGCCGCGGGAAACGCTGCTCGTCCACATGGGCGGGCATGAGGATGGGGAGGGCAACCCCGGGTGGGGGTGGACGGACAGGCAGTGGGAGGACGAAGCGCTGAAGCTCTGGAGGCGGGACGGCCTTCCCGGCACGGTGCGCGTTCCCGTGCTGGGCGAGGAGATCACGATCTGACGGAGGAGAGCGGAATGGACGAGCTGCTGAAGAAGATCAAGGAGATCACGGGCGCCGGCGACGAGGCGGCCCGGAAGGTCGTCGACGAGGTCGTCGCCTTTGCCAAGGAGAAGGTGCCCGGCCCCTTCCAGCACTTCGTGGACCAGATCTTCGAGAGAGACGAATAATTCAGGGTAACGGGTACCGGGTACAGGGCCTGGAGGAATGGGATTTCTTAACCGGACCCTGGACCCCGAACCCTAATCTATGGCGCTGCCCCAGGGGTTGATCCAGGGGTTGTTTGCGCAGGCCAGGCAGAAGACTTTCGTGGGGATGGAGCCGCAGCCCTGCTGCCACATGTCGAATTTCCGGCAGGAGCGGCACAGGGGCTTGTCGCAGCCGTCGCAGTAGATGATCGATGGGACTTGCTTGCAGACCTGGCAGATCTCGGTTCCGTCGGTGACACGCATGGCAGACTCGGCCTCCCGGCAGCGGTGATGTTCCCGTTCAGGGTACCGGCCCATATCGCGCCTGTCAAGCCGGGTTTCGCGGAGGGGAAAGGGGCTTTAAATGCCCCTGTCTTTTGTGATAAGCTGCGATCGTTTTAACCCCGGGAGAAGCGTTTCCGACATGCGCGCCACCCGGGAAAAAGGAAGACGGGACATGACGCCACTACCCAACCCCGTGGATGAGTCCCGCCGGTCTCCGCTCCGGTGGCTGGCGGACCCCTTCGCCGCAACGGGCCGCAGGGCGATCAACTGGGTCAACAACCTGGGCGCCTCGACGATCTTTCTTTTCCTGGGTTTTCTGAGGATCTTCCGTTCCAGGCAGATCATGAAGGTCCTGGAGCAGCTCTACCTGATCGGGGCGGGATCCGTCCCGATTATTGTGCTGGTGGGGCTCTTTACGGGCATGGTCCTGGGGCTGCAGTCCTACCATGCGCTGGTGAAGTTCGGCTCGCAGGGCGCCCTCGGCACCCTGGTGGCCCTTTCGCTGATCCGCGAGCTGGGCCCGGTGCTCACGGCCATCATGATCACGGCCCGGGCGGGTTCGGCCATCACGGCCGAAATCGGAAGCCAGCGCATCTCTGAACAGATCGACGCGCTGGGGACGATGCGCATCGACCCGCTGCGGTACCTGATCAGCCCGCGGATCGCCGCCTCCGTCATCAGCTTTCCCCTGCTTACGGCCATCTTCGACGTGGTCGGGATCATCGGCGGGTACATCTCGGGCGTGGTCCTGCTGGGCGTCAATGCCGGCACGTATCTCTACCGCGTCGAGTCCAGCGTGGACATGAAGGACGTCACCGACGGCTTCATCAAGGCGATGGTCTTTGCGGTGATCGTCACCACCGTGTGCTGCTACCAGGGATACTTCGCGCACATGCGGACAGACAGCTACGGCGCAAGGGCCATCGGACGCTCCACGACCGCCGCGGTCGTGATCTCTTGCGTGCTGATCCTGATCGCGGATTACGTGGTGACGTCGCTGCTGATCTAGAAAATCCCTTCCTCCCCCTTTGTAAAAGGGGAAACGAGGGGAATTTGAGAGAAGAAAAACCAGGGTAGAGCATGGCAACCCCGCTGATCGAATTCAAGGACGTCTCGAAGCGCTTCAACGGCAAGACGGTGCTCGAGCGCGTCAACCTTCAGATCTACGAGGGCGAGGTCACGACCATCATCGGGCTGAGCGGCACGGGGAAGACGGTGCTGCTCAAGCACATCATTGGCCTGCACAAGCCCGACGAGGGGACCATCCTCTTCCGGGGACAGCCCCTGGACCGGATCCGGAGAGGCGATCTGCCCATGAGCTACATGTTCCAGGGCAACGCGCTGTTCGACTCCATGACGGTGTTCGAGAATATCGCCCTGCCTCTCCAGGAAACGACGAACCTGGGCCATGACGAGATCCGGCGGCGGGTCATGACCCGCATCGAGCAGATGGAGCTGGCCGACGCCGTCCACAAGTACCCCTCGGAGATCTCCGGGGGCATGCAGAAGCGCGTGGCCCTGGCAAGGGCCCTCGTGACGGATCCCCAGATCGTGCTTTTCGACGAGCCGACGACCGGCCAGGACCCCGTCCGCAAGAACGCCATCCTCGGCATGATCGCCCAGTACCAGCGCTCCTTCGGTTTCACGGCGATCCTGGTGAGCCACGAGATCCCGGATGTGTACTTCATCTCGAACCGCATTCTCGCCCTCTACGGCAAGAGCATCGTGTTCCAGGGGACGCCCGAGGAGTTTGAAGAATTCGACCACCCCTTCAAGGAGGAGGTGGTGAACAGCCTCGAGGGGCTGCAGCGGGAGCTGACGGGGCTGCACTCCAGGCGGCAGTTCAAACTGAGGTACCAGGGACAGCTGCGCGGCGGGGCCCTCGGGGACGCCTACGCGGTTGCCGTGTTCTCCCTGGACGGGCTCGACGCCGTGGCGGGGCATCTGGGGCACGACGCGGCGCAGGAGGCCCTCCGCAGCCTGGGCATCTTTCTGGGCAAGCACTTCGGGGCCGTCGGCGGCTTTTCCACCCGGCGAAGCATGAACGAGTACGTCACGGTCCTGCCCTCGACGGACCGGGCCGAGGCGGAGGGCATCCTGGGGGAGTACATCCGGGACTTTCAAGGGCAGGAACAGGCCATCCTGGACATCTGGGCCTCGGCGCAGAGGCATTCGGGCACCGAGCTGTGCGTGGAGCTCACCCTGCTGGCGGGGCTCGCCCAGGGCCGGCCCGATGAAGATATCGACGGGGTGATCGAATCCGCGAGACGGGACCGGCGCGTCATATCCCGGATCCGCTGCATCAACCAGGGAGAAGGCACATGAAAAAGTACGCCATGGAAACCGCCGTAGGCATTTTCGTTGCAATAGGGCTTCTGTGCGTGGGGTATCTCACCGTGAAGCTCGGCAACATCGGCATCCTCGAGGGCGACCAGTACCGCGTCCTGGCGAAGTTCAGCTCCGTCTCGGGCCTGCGGGCCGGGAGCACCGTGCAGATGTACGGTATCGAGGTGGGACGGGTGGACAAGCTCGGCATGGATGCCGAGGCCCAGCAGGCGCAGGTGGAGATGCTCATCCGGAAGGATATCAGGATCTACGAGGATGCCCTTGCGGCGATCAAGACGGAGGGGCTCATCGGCGACAAGTACGTGAGCATCGACCCGGGCGGCATCGGAGAGCCCCTCAAGCCGGGCGGCTCCATCATCCAGACCCAGGCCGCCGTGGACGTGGGCGACCTGATCAGCAAGTATGCCTTCGGGGACGTCAAAAAGGAGGAGCCGGAAAAGAAATGACAAGCAAGACGATGACGAAACGGTTGGCGATCGCGGTGAGCCTGCTTGCGCTCGTACTGGGCGCCGGGCCGGCGCGGGCCGCAGCCCCCCTCGAGACGGTGCGCGCCGAGGTCAACAAGGTGCTCGAGGTGCTGCGCAACAAGTCGCTCAAGGAGGAGGCCAAGCGCGAGAGGCTGCGGGTGATCTACGGCGAGATGTTCGACCAGGAGGAGCTCTCGAAGTGGTGCCTGGGCCGCAACTGGAACAGGCTGAGCGAGGACCAGCGCAAGGAGTTCCTGCCGCTGTTCCAGCAGGTCCTGGAGAAGACCTACGGTGACCGGATCCTCGCCTACTCCGACGAGAAGATCGTCTTCGACAGGGAACTGCCCATCTCGAACAACCGGGTCGAGGTCCAGACACGGGCCGTCACGAAGTCCAAGGAGATCCCGATGCACTACCGGGTCTTCAAGAACAAGGGCGGGGCGTGGAAATGCTATGACATCGTCGTGGAGAACGTGAGCCTCGTGATGAACTATCGCTCGCAGTTCAACGAGATCCTCGCCAAGAACAGCCCCGGCGAGTTGCTCAACATCCTCCGGAAAAAGGTGAAAGACCAGAAATCATGAGGCGTCTGCTCTGTGTCTTCGCCCTGTCCGTCTTCCTCCTCCCCGAGTTCGCCCACGGAGCCCCGGACTCGTCTCCCCCGGTATCCCCGGGCGAGGCGGCGGCGCCCGCCGCGGCGTCCGGTGCCTCGATCGTCACCCCCGCAGCGCCCGAACCGGCCGTGCGGGAGGCGGCGACGGCCCCGCCGGCGGGCAAGGACGGGGCGGAGGGGGACAGCGAGGCCGCAGAGGACGACTTCGACTACGACATGGAGGACGTCCCCGCCGCGGAGCAGGTGACGATCGCGGATCCCTGGGAGCCCTTCAACCGGGCCATGTTCACCTTCAACGACCGGCTCTACTTCTGGGTCCTCAAGCCCGTGGCGGAGGGCTATAGCGCGGTGGTGCCCGAGCCGGCGAGGGTCAGCGTGGGGAACTTCTTCTCCAATCTCCGGGCCCCCATCCGGTTCGTCAACTGCGTGCTGCAGGCCAACCTCATCGGCGCCTCCACGGAACTGTTCCGCTTCATGCTGAACAGCACGATCGGGCTGGCGGGCCTCTTCGACCCGGCCGGGGGCGAGGAGATCGGTCTGTTGAGGCAGGACGAGGACTTCGGCCAGACCCTCGGCGTCTACGGGGTCGGGCAGGGGTTCTACATCGTGTGGCCGTTCTTCGGGCCCTCGAGCCCCCGGGACACCGTGGGGATGGTAGGGGACTTCTTCAGCTACCCGATTTCCTACCTCGATCCGTGGTACGCTTGCACGGCCGTCCGGGGATACCAGGCGATCAACGACACCTCCCTGCAGATCGGCGACTACGAGGCGATCAAGGACGCAGCCATCGATCCCTACGTCTCCATCCGCAACGCCTACATCCAGTACCGGCAGAAGAAGGTCGAGGAGCGAGGCGCGACCATTCCCAGGTCCGAACCCGACGTGCCCGGCGCGGGCACCCCGGCGCGAGGCGTGGGGACGGAAGCCGTCCCGCAGCAGTGAGAGGTTCAGGGAAGGGCAGGGGCATTGCAGGCCCGAGCCTCGCGAGGCGTGGCGATCTGCGATTGAGAAAGATCCCCCATGGCAAACACCTGAACGCTTCCCCGCGCAACCCTGCCGGCATAGAAAAGGTGCAACCTGTGAGGGTTGCGCCTTCCTGTGGTGCGCCCAGCATGGGCGCAGTCTTGGAGGTGGAAGTTCTCCCACGAGTTGACCACGACGAGTGAAGCGAAGCGCAGCTGCGCGAGGGCGACCGAACGCGGGAAGGAAGCGTGGAGCGAAGCCGCGGGCCGACGAACAGAAACCGGATAGGAGGCGACGCCCGGCAGGGCGAGCGGGCCAATGACCGCAAAGCTCTCGTGGTCGAGTCCGAGGCGGCATAAATCCGGCGGTCGTGCGGGGAAGGGCTGCGTTCTTACCTGGGGAGATCTCGCCTTGCGGCTGAAGGGCCGACGTGGCGACACGGAGCGAGAAGTCAGCAGAGACCGTAGTAGCGGAGGCGCGAAGGGCCGAACGGTGAGGAGAGCGAAACGGACGTGCGCCACGAAGGCAAAAGGCCCAGATGACCGATGAGACGGAGCGGCCGCAAGGGAAGAGGGGTGAAGCCCCGAAGGCCCGGGAGGGACGGTGAAGCACCGCGTGGCCCCCAAGGTCATGACCGCCATGAAGGACCGGGTACGAGCCATCACCCGACGAAACGGGGGACGGAGCATGGAGCGAGTCATTGAAGAACTTCGGGGGTATCTGAGCGGTTGGAAAGCGTACGTCGACCCGGCGGATACGCCCGGCGTCTTCCGGGAACTCGATCAAGGGATCCGTCACCGTCTCCGAGCGGTGCAACTCAAACAGTGGAAACGGGGTCGGACCGTCTATCGCGAACTTCGCGCCCGAGGGATGTCGAAGATCAACGCGGCAAAGGTGGCCGCCAATGCCCGCCGCTGGTGGAGGAACTCGGCCATGAGCCTGAATGCGGCCCTTCCGAACCGCTACGTTGATGGGCTGGGGCTTCCCCGGCTCGGAACGTAACCTCAACTTACCGAACCGCCCGGTGCGGACCCGCATGCCGGGTGGTGTGGCAGGGGGCGGCGGGGGTTACCCGTCGCCCCTATGCCGATTTTATGCAAGAAACGCGAGTCCACAGAGCATCATGGGCCAATAGCATCGAATGGAAGGGGAGGGTGGAAAAGTTCTTAATGGTGTCGATTCTCGTTAGCTATACGTTAGCAATTAAGAAAAAGGGGCTAACCTCGAATGGCCAACCCCTTGAGTTTACTGGAGCCGATGTGGGGATTCGAACCCCAGACCTGCTGATTACGAATCAGCTGCTCTACCGGCTGAGCTACATCGGCATGCCGTCGATTTGGAAGGGAAACATATAAACCCATCCCCTGCCTTTGTCAAGACGGAAACTATCTTGACCCCTTGCAATCCCCGCATTTTCTGGTAACGTTTCGGGCAACGTATCCGGGTGAATTCGTGCGGCATTTCCAAGCAATAACCCCAGGGTGACGGGAACGGGATGGGCGCTCAGAAGGGAAACGGGCTCAACTACCGGAGCTGGGTCGAGGTCGACCTGGACAACTTCACGCACAACTGGCACGAGATGCGCAAGCTAGTAGGGCCCGACGTGAAGATCCTCTCCGTCGTCAAGGCCGACGCCTACGGCCACGGCGCCATCGAGATCTCCAACGTGGCCGTCCGGAACGGTGCAACCTTGCTGGGGGTGGCCAACGCCGACGAGGGCGTTCAGCTGCGCGTGGGCGGCATCGAGGCGCCGATCCTCATCCTGAGCCCCTCCATGGGCCTCGAGATCGACGAGATCATCAAGTACAGTCTCACCCCGTCGGTCTCCGATCTCGGCTTTGCCCGGGAGCTCCAGAAGAAGCTCAAGAAGGCCCAGGCCCGGATGCCCATTCACATCGAAGTCGACACGGGCATGGGCCGCGGCGGCACGATCCACAGCGAGGCCTTCCGCACGATCGAGGAGGTCCTCGAGCTGCCGAACCTCTCTGTCGAGGGCCTCTTCACGCACCTCTCCTCGAGCGAGGTCGAGGGGGACGACTACAACGAGAAGCAGTGGAATCTGTTCAGGGCGCTTCTCCAGAAGCTCGAGGAGAGCCGGATCTACATTCCTGTCAAGCACCTGGCCAACAGCGGCGGTCTGCTGAACTTCAAGGAGTTTCACCTGGACATGGTTCGCCCCGGCATCATGTCCTACGGGATCTACCCCGCCGAGAGCCTCAAGGGGAAGGCCGACCTGCAGCCCGTGATGAGCTTCAAGACGAAGGTGCTGCTGCTCAAGGAGTTCCCCAGGGGCTACGGGATCGGCTACAACCGCACCTACGTGACGACGAAGCCCACCCGGATCGCCACGATCCCCGTGGGCTACGGCGACGGCTACGGCGTCATCCTGTCCAACCGGGGCGAGGCCCTGATCCGCGGAAAGAGGGTGCCCCTCGTGGGCCGCGTCTCCATGGACATGTGCACCCTCGACGTCAGCCGCCTGCCCGAGTGCGAGGTGGGCGACGAGGTGGTGCTGCTGGGCAGGCAGGGCGGTGAGTACATCCCGGCAAACGACATCGCCGCCAAGGCGAAGACGATCAGCTACGAGGTGCTCTGCGCGCTGGGCAAGCGGGCCCCGCGCGTCTTCATCCAGAAGGGCCGCGCCGATGCGGTGGAGCCGAGGCTGCGGCGCATCTTCATCCCCGACGAGGTGAAGTCGATCTCCCGGATCGACAGCGTGATCCGCCGCTGCTTCCAGACGCGCGCGCGCAGCTCCGAACTGGGGGACGCCATCTTCTACGAGATGTTCGAGGCCCTCTTTGGCAAGGAGGACCGCCAGCTGGAGCTGCGGACGAACTTCCGCTACGACATCAGGGTTTCCGACTTCACGGCGGCGGAGAAGGCGAAGGACCCCCAGGCGGAGAACTTCTTCAAGGTCTCGACGCACATCGAGTACACGAAGACCCTGCGCAACTCGATCTTCCTCATCGGCTGCGCGCTCAACAACCGGCAGCTCTCGCTGCTGTTCGACGAGCCCCGCTGTGAGTACCGGTGGCTGCTGACGGCGAAGGACGAGGGGTTCAAGGAGAGCGATTTCCGCGTAGTCCGCGTCTGCGTGGACAACGAGGCGGTTCCCATCCTCCGCTCGGAGACGACGGAGCGCGGCTTCGAGATCTGGTGCGGCGGCGGGGACTCGCTTCGAAAGAAGCTCAACCGGCAGGTCCGCATGAAGATCGAGATCGAGACGAAGAAGTTCCGCAGCAACAACCTTTTTTCCGTCTTTCTCGTCTACCCCACGCGGGGCCTCGACATCGATTTCGACTACGAGGGGATGAACCTGAAGAACGTCCGGGAGATCAGCTTCTTCGCGGGCAAGCATCCCTACCCAGAAGTGACGAAGGAGGCGGGAAAGCGGATCCGCCTCAAGATCCGCGACGACGAGTGGATCTTTCCAAACAGCGGCGTGACGTTCCTGTGGGATCTCTGAAGACAGGCTAAAGGCTAAAGACAAAAGGCAAAGGGCGAAAGGCGAAGGGCAGAATGCCCCTCGTCCCCCTTGTAAAGACCGGACGGACGGAATGGACAAATTACGAGTCGGCATCATCTTCGGCGGGATGTCCTCCGAGCGGGAGGTGTCCTTGAACAGCGGGCGAAACGTCTACGACAACATGGATCGGGAGCGTTTCGAGCCGGTCCCTCTTTTCATGGCGCCCGGCGGCCGCCTGTGGATCCTGCCCTGGCAGCTCGTCTCCCAGAACACGACAACGGACATTGCGGAGCGCCTCGAGACGGAGGCCGAGCCGGTCGCCTACGAGTCTCTGAAAACGCGGATCGATTTTGCCTTCATCGCCCTGCACGGCAAGTACGGCGACGACGGCTGCATCCAGGGCCTCCTGGAGCTTCAGCGCATCCCCTACACGGGGCCGGGCATCCTGGCCTCGGCCATCGGGATGGACAAGGACATCCAGCAGAAGATCCTCCGCGCCGAGGGCCTCGGGGTGCCGCGGAGCACCGTCGTCGAGCAGCGGTGCTGGGAGGAAGACCGCGATGCCGTGAGGGAGCGTCTCGTCGGGGAGTTCGGCCTTCCCCTGGTGACCAAGCCCGTCCGCGAGGGCTCGAGCATCGGCGTCACCGTGGTGCGCAGGGCGGAAGACCTCGACGGGGCCATGGCCGCGGCTCTGAAATGGGACCGGGCGGTCCTCGTGGAGGAATTCCTCGACGGGACGGAGTTCTCCTGCATCGTGCTGGAGGACGAGGGAGAGCCCCGGCCGCTTTCGCTCACCGAGATCCACCCCCAGAGCGAGTTCTTCACCTACGACGACAAGTACATGCCCGGCCGCTGCCGGAAGTTCACCCCGCCCAAGACGATCCCGAAGGACATCGCGGAGACGATCAAGGTCGACGTCGTGAGGACCTTCAGGGCTCTGGGCTTCCGCTGCTACGGGCGCATCGACGGCTTCGTCCTCAAGGACGGCCGGGTCCTCATCACCGACCCGAACTCCTCGTCGGGGATGGCGCCCTCGTCCTTCTTCTTCGAGCAGGCCGCCGAGCAGGGGATGCTGCCCGGCATGATCGTCTCGAAGCTCATAGAGATCGGGATGCGGATCCACGGGGAGAAAAAGGGGCCGCTGTAAAGAAGCGTATCGGGGCAGGGGGGATGCTGGAGAAACCCGCGCTTTACATCCCTTCGATTTCTAACTATAGTTCCGCCCAATAAAACAAGACAGGGGCCGGTGCATGACAGCAGAGAACGGAGCGAAGCTCAGGGTTGGTGTCGTCATGGGGGGTGTCTCCTCGGAAAAGGAGGTCTCCCTCGAGAGCGGCCGCAACATCTTCAGCAAGATGGACCGGAAGAAATACGACCCCCTTCCCCTGTTCATGGACAGCCGCTGCTCCCTCTGGGAAATCCCGCTGAAACTACTGATGCGCAACAGCACGGCCGACATCGAGATCGACCTGGTCGAAGAGGCCAAGCCTCTTCCCTACGAGGCCCTGAGAGGCCGTGTCGATTTCGTCTACATCGGGCTGCACGGCAAGTACGGCGAGGACGGCACTATTCAGGGACTCCTGGAGCTACTCGGGATCCCCTACAGCGGTTCGGGCGTTTTGGGCTCGGCCCTCGGGATGGACAAGTACACGTCGCGCAAGGTGCTCGCCATGAGCGGGATCGATGTTCCGAAGACGGTTGCCGTGGACCGGCGGGCCTGGGACGGCGCGGAGCGCGACTCCCTGCTGAAACGAATAGAAACGGAACTCGGCTTCCCCTGCGTCGTAAAGCCCACCCGCGAGGGCTGCAGCACGGCGGTGAAAAAAGTGGTCTCCGCGGCGGGCATCCCGGATGCCCTGGCCTCGGCCTTCGAGTGGGACAACGTGGCCGTCGTGGAGGAGTTCATCACGGGGATGGAGGTGACCTGCGGCGTCCTCGGCAACGACGAGCCCCGGGCTCTCACGCCCTCGGAGACGATCCCCACGCAGGAGATCCTCTCGCTGGAGGACAAGTTTCTCTACGGCCAGGGGGAGAACAAGACCCCTGCCAGGGTGCCCGCAGAGCTGCTGAGGCAGATCCGGGACACGGCCGTGCGGGCCTACAGGGCCCTCGGCCTGAAGGCCTACTCGCGCATCGACATGTTCGTCTGCGACGGGCGCGTCCTCGTGCTCGAACCCAACACCCTGCCCGGCATGACGCCGTCCACGGTGCTCTTCCACCAGGCGGCGGCCGAGGGCCTGAGCCAGGCCGATTTCATCAGCCGGGTGATCGAGTATTCCCTGCAGGCACACAGGGACAAAAAGGGCCCCCTGTAACAGACCGGCAGGTCGAAACGAGATCGTTTAAAGGCGGCCCTTTCCTTCCTCCTCGTGCCGGACGGGCAACCCGCCGGGATTCCCCCCGAATGTCGCCCCCCCCGTTTGCGCGATGTCCCGTTGACGGCAGCCCGAAAGGTCTTGACAAACAGTTGACGCATCAACTATATTGATCGCAAATGTAAGCGATCCCGCAGGGGAGCCATGAGCAACGACGAGCGCCTGATCTATCTTCTCTCCATCGCCCAGCAGGCCCTGAAAGATCACACGAACAGGGCACTTGCAGAGGGGGGCGGGAGGGTGACCCTCGCGCAGGCGGCCATCCTGCTGCTTCTCAGGGAGAAGGACGGGCGATACATGTCGGAGATGGGACAGGTGATCGGGGTCGACAACTCGGCGATGACGCGCCTGGTGGACCGGCTCGAGAAAGCCGGGCTGGCCGTGCGCCGGGTGGACCCTGACAACCGGCGGGCGATTTCGATCCTGCTGACGACGGCGGGCCGCGAGGAGGCGGCCGGGGCGCTGACCGTCATCAGGCGCATCAACGAGGAGATCCAGAGGGGTTATTCGCCTGCTGAAGTGGATGCCTTCAAGAAGGTCTTGCGGGGTATTCTGCACAAGTTCAAGGCGCCGAAGGAGTGAGACCATGGAGGAATGGCAAGACTTGGGAAGGCAACTGAAGGGCTACATCAACGTAGACACATTTCCGGTGGCAATCCGCTTTTTGAAAAACAAAGAAAACATGCCCGAAGGGACTCGAACCCCCCTGAAGCACATGAAGGTGAAAATGGCCCACTGCCAGGCCCAGGCTGTCGCCCGAAAGTACGGCTGGACGATTGCGATGGCCAAAGACGACCTGGGATGCGCAATTTCAGGTCATACCTACGGGTGGGAAACGGCCGATCCGGATGCCGTCGTGAAGTTTCTCACCAAAATGAATTATGCGGGCGGCAGCGAGGCCGCGAAGACCGTCTATCAATCCTTGCGATGCCTGAAGCCTGGAGAATGTGAAGCCGTTGTCTACTCGCCGCTGGAGCGGACCAGGATCAAGCCGGATGTCATCCTGATCTATCTCAACCCGGCACAGCTCATGCGTTGCCTCCACGGCAGCACCCATCATACGGGCATGCCGATCACCTGCTCGTTTTCCGGTCGCGCGGCCTCCTGCACGGAAGGCGTCATCGGCGCTTTTCTGGACCAGTGCCCGAAAGTCGTTGTGCCCGGAAACGGCGATCGGGTCTGGGCAACGGCGCAGGATCACGAAATGGTCTATGCGCTGCCCGCGTCCCATCTGAAGCAGCTGGTGGAGGGTCTTGCCCGGACGCATGAAACGGGAATCCGCTATCCCATCCCATCGTTTCTGCGGTACCAGCCCGAAGTGGGACTGACCCTTCCTTTAACAGACATCTTCAAATGAGTAGAGACACATGGGTCGGAGGCAGATATGCATCACTATCACAGGCTGAAGGGAAAACCCGATGCGCATCCCATCGGAGCACCCCGGAGCGACGAATTCCTTGTCAAGCGGGACAGCTACCGCGCCCCGCCTGCCGGTCTGGACGAGCTCGTGAAGACGATCTCGGAAAAGAAAGGGAAACGGGCCTGAGGGCTTGCGCTGAGCCGGCGTTTTCCCTGCAGCGTGCGCGGGCTTTCGGCAAACGATCATGCAACAGGAGTTTTTTTATGGAAACCTCTGTCGAGAAGCGCGTCAAGGAGAGTTTTGCCCGTCAAACCGTGATGGCAACGATAGGGGCATCCATCACCGTGGTTGAACCGGGTGAAGTAACCATCGAGCTGCCGTTTCGGTCGGATCTTGCACAACAGCATGGCTTCATTCATGGTGGGGTGGTAACCATGATTGTCGATACCGCCTGCGGCTACGCCGCGCTGACCCGGATGTCTGCCTCTGCCGCGGTGCTGACGGCCGAATATAAAATCAACTTCCTGTCCCCTGCCGAGGGCGAGAAACTGATTGCCCGGGGCCGAGTCCTCAAACCGGGCCGGGCCCTGACGGTTTGTTACGGAGACGTGCATGCGGTAAAGGACGGGCAAGAGAAACTGGTGGCCACCATGCTGGCCACCATGATGACGCGCGAAGAAACGGGGCTGAAGGACTAGCCAGCCGTCCTGCAGCGGACCTTACCGGACCATCCGTGCGGAAATGGACAACGTTTGCGCCTGGGAGAACCGTCTCTTGACAAAAAACGATAAATTTTTATATTACCGTTGACTTCCTGAAGTCCGCATGGGAGGCGTCTGTCTGTCATGTACTTCAACCCCTTTCAAGTGTCGAAGATAAAAGGGGTATTTGATCAGGCGGAGCGGCTTGCGGGCCGCTATTTCCACCTGACCGAGGACCAGATGAGGGCCCAGCGCTACGATGTGCGGACGCTGGCCCATCTCGAGGAGCACGAGGTGGACGGGAAAGCCTTCGCTCACCTGTGCAAGTACACGATCCGCAAGGAGGAGAACGCCGGAAAACCCCGGAGCTACGATTTTTACCGGATCTGCCTGCAGGACAACCGGATCCTCGGCGCCGTCGAAAGAGCCCACTCCTTCATTCGGCTCGAGTCCCTCATGCTCTACATTGCCGTGCACGAGCTGGTGCACGTCATCCGGTTTGCAGGCGGGCAGGCCGATTTCGCGGCCCCGCGCGCCGAAAGGCTGCAGGAGGAGGAAACGGTCGATCAGATCACGCGGACGGTTCTCCGCCCTTCGGCCGACAAGGACCTGGGCCTCGTGCTCGACTGCTTCAGCAGCCGCTACAGTTTGCTCGAATCCTACGGTTGAGGCCCTTTCGATCGGGCTTCGACGTTTTGTCCAGGAGGGTTTGTCATGCCGATCTACGAGTATCGATGCAGGAAATGCAACAGGGAGTTCGAGGTGGTTCAGTCCATCACGGCCCCCGAGCTGAAGAGCTGCAAGTTCTGCAAGGGCCCCGTGACGAAGCTGGTGTCGGTTTCCTCGTTTCACCTGAAGGGCAGCGGCTGGTACGTGACGGATTACGGCGGACGCCAGGCGCCGCCGAAGGAGACCGCGGCAAAGAGCGAGACCGCTGCCGAAACACCCGCGCCGGCCACCGAGACGGCATCCTCGTCGACATCGGACGGCAAGTCCTGAGAACGGACATCCCGTTGCAGCGGGCGGCCTCCCGGAAGGGCGGCTGCCCTATTTTTTGTCCAGCACCTGCCGGATCGTCATGGACAGGTCGCTGATGCTGAAGGGCTTCTGGATGAAGGCCTGGCAGCCCTTTTCGAGGATGGCCTTCGCCTGCTCGTTCTTGCTGTACCCGCTCGACAGGATCACCCGGACGTCGTCGTCGACCTTTCGCAGGCTGTCGTAGGTCGCCTCGCCGTCCATCCCGGGCATGATCATGTCCAGGATGACGAGGCCGATCTTGCCGCGGAGCTTCCGGTAGATCTCGATGGCCTCCTGGCCGCTCTTGGCGGCCACGACCTTGTAGCCCAGCGATTCAAGGATCTCCCGGTTCACATCGATGATCACATCCTCGTCGTCGACGAAGAGGATGGTCTCGCTTCCTTCCAGCAGTCCCCTGGGCGGGACCGTCTCCTTGACGGCCGCCTTGTCCGTGGCGGGCAGGAAGAGGTTAAAGGTCGTCCCCTGGCCCTCCTCGCTGTAGATGTTGATGATTCCCTGGTGTCCCCGGATGATCCCGTAGGCCGATGCGAGCCCCAGGCCGCGCCCCCGCCCCATCTCGCGGGTGGTGAAGAAGGGCTCGAAGATCCGCTCCTTCGTCCGTTCGTCGATTCCCATCCCCGTGTCCGTGACGGAGACCATCACGTAGTCGCCGGGCCTGACCCTGTAGTTGCGGACGTAGGCCTCGTCGAGGGTCACGTTCCGGGTCTTCAGGGTTAATTCCCCTCCGTCCGGCATGGCCTGTTGGGCGTTGACGTACAGGTTGACGAGGACCTGCTCCACCTGCACCTGGTCGATCTCGACGGCCCAGATGTCGTGCTCGAGCGATTTCCGGATCGTGATGTCCTTCCGGGTCTGCCCGAAGGCGTTCGAGGTCTTTTCGATGATGTCGTTCAGGTTGCAGGGTTTGACCTCGTAGCGCCCGCCGCTGGAGAACGCCAGGAGCTGGTTCGTGAGATCGGAGCCGCTCTTGACCTGCTGCTCGATCCGTTTGAGCCGGCCGTAGGCCGGGTGATCGGCTTTGGTCTCGGAGATCATGAGCGCCGTGTAGCCCTGGATGCCCATGAGGATGTTGTTGAAGGCGTGCGCGATCCCTCCGGCCAGGGTGGCCACGGCCTCCATGTTCTGCGCGTGGAACAGCTCGGCCTCCATCTTCTTGAGGTCCGTGATGTCCTCGTAGGTCATCAGCTGCTTGCCGTTGCCGAGAACCACCATGCGGGAGTGCATGATCCGGTCGGCGCCGCCGCGGGCGCGGACCGTCACGACGCGTTCCCCCGCCTTGCCGTGTTGCGTGAAGTTCTCGAGATCCTCGCGGTAGAAGTATCGCACGAGGTCCCGGTACGAGGGGTTCGGGAAAAGCCGCTTGAGGAACGCCTCGCTGTCGGGGAGATCGTCGATGGAGTATCCGAAGATCTCCGTGAAGCGGGGGTTGAGGTACTCGAATGTCCCGTCGGGCCTTGCCAGTGCAATGCCCACGGGGGAGTTGTCGGAGAGGATCCGAAAGCGTTCCTCGCTCTCGATGAGCGCGTGCTCGATGCGCTTGCGGTCCGTGATGTCCGTCAGCATGACCATGGCTCGCCGCTCGTCGATGCGCGCCGCCCGGAACTCGAGAATCTTCGCGTTGCCGTCCCGGCAGGTTACGTGGAAAACCCGCGCGCTGCCCCTGACGTTGGCCGCCATGTCGGCCTTCCAGGTCTCGATCACCTTCTTGCGGTACTCCCCGTCGGGAAATGCCTTCCGGAACCACTCCTTTCCCGTCGGGATGTCCTCGAGGGCGTATCCGGTGACCCGGACGAACTCCGGGTTGGCGTAGATGAATTTCCCCCTCTCGCCGAGCAGCAGGACGCCGTAGGGCGATTTCTGAATGATGGTCCCGAAGGTCTCCCGCTCGTTCTGGAGAGTCTTCTCCAACTCGGCGACACGCTTTTTCAGGGCCGCCAGTTCCTGGCTGGGGTCGTCCTTTTCTTTTTCCCTGGCCATTCTCCCCGCTCCCCGCAAGAATAGAGGTTAAGAGGTTGAGAAGTTAAGAGGTTGAGATGGTTCGCTCCGGCGGAGGAGCCTTGTTTGGCTGCTGCTTCTCCGACCTTCTTACCCTCTCACCTTCTCACCTTCTTCCGAGCGTTTCCGATATAAACCCCGCCATGGCCTCGAGGACCTCATCCCGCGCCTCGGCGTGCGGGACGTGGCCGCAGCGGACGAGCATCGTCTCCGCCCGCCCGGAGATCTGCCGCTCGATGGCCCTGACCTGCGCCGGCGTGCCGTACCGGTCGCCGGTGCCCTGGATGACGAGGACGGGGCACCGGACCCCCGGCAGGAACTCCTCGATGTTCCAGCTTCGGAATTCCGGCGAGAGCCACGTATCGGCCCAGCCGCGAAAGACGAGATCCGTCTTGTTCCCATGGTAGCGGGCGAGCCGCTCGCCGAGATCCGTCGAGGCGTAGAGCTCGACGGCCTCCCGGATCCCCTCGATGGTGACATCCTCCACGAACACGTGGGCGGCTTCGGTAATCACCGCGCGCACTCCCCGGGGGTGGGCCGACGCGTAGATCAGCGCAATGGAACCCCCGTCGCTGTGCCCGACGAGAACGGCGCTGCCGATATTGCACGCGTCGAGCACGTCCGGCAGACCGCTCAGCGCCTCGTCGTGAAGATAACGGGCACTGCGGGGAAGGGTGAAAGGCTCCGAGTTGCCGTATCCCCAGCGATCGTACACCAGGGCCGGGAGGCCCGTCCTTTCGCTCAGGCGCAACGGGAAATCCCGCCACTGGCCGATACTGCCGAGCCCTTCATGCAGGAAGACAAGCGTCGCTCCGTCGGCGCCCGCGTTGACAGGATCGGGGTCGAGTCGTTCGGCGTGGAGCCGGCGCCCCGCTGCCTGAATCTGGAAGCTCTTCCTGGAAACGCCCATGATCAGAGGGTTTGTGCCGGGTCAAACGCATCCGGAAACGGGAACCTCGCGCGCCCGTCGTCAGGGGTGCGGGCGTTCCCATCTTACATTTCCTGGACAAGGGGTCAAGGCCATTTTATCGTCCTTGACGGGTGAAGGGCGCGCCGGTAGACTCCGCCCGTAAAGACGAGAGGGTAAGAAGGTAAGAGGATGAGAAACATACGAAGGGCATCCGTCCGATACTCCAACCTTCTCACCTTCTCAACCTCTCACCTTCATCCCCTCGCCGGGATCACCGCTTTTGAAGGCACGAAACCATGCACGATCAACCTGCATCGGAGGCCGGCACCAACCGGCGCTGGCCCGTCCTGTGGGCCGCCTTTGCGGCCTACCTGCTGGACAGCTACGACCTGATCGTTCTGGCCATCGCAATGCCCGTCCTGCTGAAGGTGCTCGACATCACGCTGCCCCAGGGGGGGCTCATCGGTTCGGCCACAATGGCGGGAGCCATGATCGGCAGCGTCGTCTTCGGGCTGATCGCCGAGAACCGGGGGCGCCGCGTCGCCCTCATCGCGGCGCTGCTGTGGCTCGGAGCCGGGATGGGCGCAGTGTACCTGGTCCACAGCCTGGGCATGTGGATGGCGCTGAGGGGCCTGACAGGTCTTGCCATCGGCGGCATCTGGGGCCCCTGCTCGGCCCTCATCGCCGATCACTGGTCGCCGCGGTACCGGGGAAGGGCGGCCTCGTTCGTCCTGAGCAGCTTTGCCGTCGGTGCCGTGATGGCCTCCTTTGCGGGCAGGATCGTCCTCGATACGGACTGGAGGCTCCTGTTTCTCCTGGGGACGGCCTCGATCCCCTTTGCCCTTGTCGCGGCCCGGCTCGTCCCGCGGGACCGTCCCGCCGGAAAGACTCGGGACGGCGGCGCGGAGACCGGCCGGGTCGGCATCGCCGACATCTTCCGGGGCGGGGTGGGAAAGACCACGCTTCTGGCCACCCTGGTGAGCCTCATCAATCTGGCGGGCTACTGGGGCGCCGCCTACTGGATTCCCACCTTTCTCACCCGCGAACGCGGCCTGAGCCTCACCAGGATGGCCGATTTCTCGCTGGTCATGTACGCGGGGATGTTTTTCGGCTTCCAGTTCTTCGGGTTCCTGGCGGACCGCGTCGGCCGCCGCAGGGCCATGATCGCCGCCTTCGGCACCATAGCGGGCGCCGTATGGGTTTACATCGTCGTGAAGGACCCGATCTTCCTGTTCTGGTGGGGCATCGTCGTGGGCTTCGGACTCCCCGGCGTGGGAGGGGTGCTCGGGGCGTACTTCGCGGAGCTTTTCCCGGAGCGCATACGGGCCTACGCCGGAGGCTTCTGCTGGAACATGGGCCGGATCGGCGCCGTGCTGGCCCCCTACACGATCGGCGAGATCGGGAGCCGTTACGGCCTTTCCACGGGCCTTGCCGTCACGGGGGCGGTCTACGTGATCGGGGCGTTCTCGCTGCTTCTCCTGCCGGAGACCTTCGGGGGCGCAGCCAGGGAAAAAACGGGCGGCCCGGCTGAGGGCGAAGTCGAGAAGAGCGGAGGTTAGGAAGGGCGGAGTGGAAGAAGAGTGGTTGCGTGCATACCCTGAATAGAGGAACGGTCATGAACGGTCGAGATTATCTCGACAGGAAAACGCTGATCCTGGGCGACGTCAACTCGGGGAAAACGACCCTTTGCCGGGAAATCCTGGAGGATTTCTGCAGGCGCGGGCTGGCGGGGCGGATCGTCGTCATCGATCTCGCGCCGCAGATCCCTGAGGAGAGCCTGCGAGACCGGGGGCTCAGGGGGGTGGGGGGACGACTTGCGCCGCCGGAGGGCGCGGGCGTTGTCTATCTGCACGCGCCCGTCGTTGCTCCCCGCCTTACCTCGACGACCGAGGCGGAGGCGCTGGACAAGGCACGCCGGAACCGGGATGCCGTCGAAGGCCTTCTCCGACAGGCCGAGACGTCGGGGCGGGACATCCTTTTCATCAACGACGTGAGCCTCTACCTGCAGGCAGGCGATCCGGGGCGGCTTGCGGCGATTCTGGAAAAAACGGACACGGTCGTGGTGAACGGCTACTTCGGGGAAACGTTTGGCTCGGGGGAACTCTCCCGGCGCGAGCGCGACGCCATGGAGAGACTTGCCGGATGGTTCGCCTCCCGGGGGGCGGTCCTCACGATGCCCCGCGCGCCGGCCGCCTCCGGAAAAATCCTCGTGGCCATGAGCGGCGGCGTGGACAGCTCCGTGGCGGCGCTGATCCTGGCCGAACGGGGGGTTGACATTGCCGGGCTCACCCTGTTCCGGACGGGCGGGGGAGGCGCGGGCTACGGACCAGGGGATGCGGAGGATGCGGCGAGGGTCTGCCGCCTGCTGGGGATTCCCCACCACACGGCCGATTTCACCGCCGACCTCGACCGGCTCGTCATCGAGCCCTTCCTGGCGGAATACCGACAGGGGAGGACCCCGAATCCCTGCGTGCTGTGCAACCGGGACATCAAGTTCGGGATGGTTCTCGAAAAGGCCCGCGAGCTGGGCTTCGAGGGGCTGGCCACGGGGCATTACGCGCGCATTGTGGACCGGGGGGGCAAGCCGGCGCTGGCCGTTCCGAGAGACCGCCGGAAGGACCAGACCTACTTTCTCTGGCGCGTAAGACGGGAATCCCTCGGACGGATACGCTTCCCGCTGGCCGAGCACACCAAGCAGGAGGTCCGGGAGCTGGCGGCGCGTGCCGGTCTGCCCGTCTCGCAGCGCGAGGACAGCCAGGACGTCTGCTTCATTCCCCGGGGCGGGATCGGGCCGTTCCTGGAGGCCCGCCTTCCCCATCCGGCCCCGGGAAGGATCGTGGACTGCCGGGGACATACCGTCGGAACGCACCGAGGCATCGTTCACTATACGATCGGCCAGCGGGCCCGGCTTTCGGCCGGTCGGGGGGAACTCCTGTATGTCGTCTCCATCGACCCCGCGGAGAACCTCGTCGTCGTCGGCCCGAAGGAAGCCCTTCGGTCCGGGGGCCTCGAGGCCGGGGACGTGAACCTGCTGGTCGACGGATTGCCCGACGCGGCCCATGCGAAGATCCGCTATGCGCACCGGCCGGCGGCATGCCGGGTGACGGCGGGTCCCGGCTTTCTCCGTGTCGTTTTCGACGAGCCGCAGGAAGCCGTGACCCCCGGCCAGTCGGTCGCCCTTTACGGTGACGGGGTCTTGCTGGGCGGCGGCACGATCCGCAGGGCCCTGGAGGGCATCGAATCGAAGGATTGATTCTTTTGTGCCTTGGCGCTAGATTGGAGCGGAACCGTTAAAGAAAACGGCGGATGCAGTCGATAACCCCTTTTGAAGATTTATCGATTACCGACAGGGAGAGATGACCATGAGCAAGCACCCCGCGAGATTGCCGGCTGCCGTCCTCGTTTCCGCTTGGATCGTGAGCCTGCTGCTGCCCGGCGATTCCCAGGCCCAGCTCTACCGCTATACGGACAGGGACGGCAGGGTCGTCATCACCGACAACCCTCCTCCGGGAGTGCGCTCGGAGCTCCTCGATCATCAGGACCCCGTCCCCCGGGAAAGGATTCCGGAAACGCAGGGCACAGCGCCCATGCCGGTGCCGGGGAGCCGGGATCAGGCATCGCCCCCCATGCCGGTGCCCGGACAGAGGGACCAGGCCGCTCCCCCGGAGAAGCCCGGGGACGCCGAGATGAGGAAAGTCGCCGACGAGGAGATCCAGAAACAGCAGGAAGAGGTGCAGCGGAAGCTGCGGGAGAGAGAGCAGGAAAAACAGCGCCGCCTCGAGGAGGCCGATCGTCTGGAGAGGGAAGCCCGGAAACCCGTTCAGCCCACCCAGGAAAACATAGACCGGCAGCGCAAGCTGATGGACGAGGTGCAGCGGCTGCGGGAGATGCAATAAGGGGCAGGCGAAGGGCGAAAGGCGAAGGGCGAAGGGTAAGAGGAAGAAAGAGACAAGAGAAGGGGCAAGTGTCCAGAGACAGGTGCAGGACAAAAACGCTTCGGGACCGCTGGACGGCCCTTGCAATTTTCGGCTTGGTCCTTCTGGTCGGGATGCCCTCCCATGCCCAGACGATCTACAGGTACACGGACAGGGACGGTTCGGTCGTGCTCACGGACAAGCCGCCGAAAGGGGTCAAGGCCGAGCCCGTCGTGGCGGGAACGCCGGCTGCAGCCCTGCCGCCGGCAGAGGCGGTGGAGCGTGCTGGTTCAGGGCTCCCGCCGGGCTCCATGACGGCCGAGGAAGCCATCCGGCAGAGGGACCGGCAGCTCGACGACGTGGTCAAGACGGTCGAGAAACGCGACGCGGAGCGGGAGCGCGAAAGGCAGAAGCGGCTCCAGGAGGCGGAACGGCTCGAAGCGCAGGCCCGCGAGCCCATGCCCGCGACGAGGGAAAACCGCCAGCGCCAGTACGAATTGCTGCAGGAGGCGCAGAGACTCCGGCAGACGGAGTAGACCGCTCGGGACATCAGACGACCAGGATTTTCCCCCGGGGCTCCGCCACGACCTCGCCCACCACGGCCGCATCGGCGATGCCGGCCTCGCGCATGTTCTTCACGAGCGTTTCCGCGTCGCCTGCAGGCAGGGCAACCAGCAGCCCCCCGGACGTCTGGGGGTCGAAGAGGATCTCCAGGAGCCACTCCGGGCAGGATGGCCGGACGTCGATCAGGGGCATCCGGAAGTCCTTGTTCCGATAGAGCCCCCCGGGTACGTACCCGCTTTCCACGAGCTCCCGCACGCCGTCGAAATACGGGACGGCCGAGGCCTGGATCTTCAACCCCGCATCGCTTCCCTCGATCATCTCGCAGGCGTGCCCCAGCAGGCCGAACCCCGTCACATCGGTGCAGGCGTGGATCTCGGGCATCTGCGTCATCAGCTCGGCGGCCTTCCGGTTGAGCGTGATCATGGCCCGGACGGCCCTGTCTGCGAGGGCCGGGTCGGCCTCTTCCCCTTTCAGGGCGGTGCTGACGATCCCCGTGCCGAGGGCTTTCGTCAGGACGAGCCTGTCGCCGACGCGGCAGCCGCGGTTGCGAAGGACCCGGCCGGGGTGGATGACCCCCGTGACGGAGAGACCGTATTTCGGCTCGTCGTCCTCCACGCTGTGACCGCCCACGAGGGTGACATCCGCCTCGTGCATCTTGTCCAGCCCGCCCTGCAGGATGCGGTTCAGCACCTCCATGGGGAGCTTCTTCGGGGGAAAACAGATGATGTTCATTGCCGTGACGGGCCGGCCGCCCATGGCGTAGACGTCCGACAGGGCGTTGGCGGCCGCGATCTGCCCGAAGAGATAGGGGTCGTCCACGACGGGCGTGAAGAAGTCCAGCGTCAGGATGATCGCCAGATCGTCCCTCAGGCGGTAGACCCCTGCGTCCTCGAACCCCTCGATCCCCGCGATCAGGTTCGGGTCGGGTCTCACGGTCAGCCCTTTCAGCGCTCGGTTCAGGTCCTCCGGACCGATCTTGCAGGCTCAGCCGGCCCCGTGGACCATCTCGGTGAGCCGGATTTTCTTTTCCTCCGTCACGGTGCGCTCCTTTCGATTTTCCGGTCCACTGCCTGCCGGGCCCACTTGTCCAGGTGGTCGGCGAATACCCGGGGCAGGGTCTCGATAACCTGCCAGATCCGCGTGGCCGGCGTGGCCCCGGCGTAAAGACCGGCCGTCCGGTTGGCCCGGACGGCGATGCGGGCCGCCGTGACCGCGTCAAACCCCGCGCTCACCAGGGCCCCGACCATGCCGCTGATCGTGTCCCCGGTCCCGCCGATGGCCTCGAGGGCGGGGATGTTTGGTTCCGCCAGCCGCTCGACGATCCGGCCGTCCTGCGCGATGTGATCCGTTGAGCCTTTCACCACTAGCGTCCGGGCGGCGCTGCCGTGTGCGTAAGCGGCGGCGACCAGTTCCGGGATCCGCGAGCTGTCCGATTCGAAGAGGTGGCGGCTCACGTAGGCGGGGTGGGTCGCCTGCGGGTCCGCCAGGAAAGCGAGCTCCGAGAGATCGGGCGTGAAGAGATCGAACTCGCGGGCGATCCCGGCCGCCTTGGCCGCGTACATGGCCGCGGCATCGGCAATCATGAAGGGCCGCTTCTTCGCCTTCGAGGCCGACTCGCTCACCTTTCTCATGAGGCCCATGACGGGGAGCATGTAGTGGAGCACGACGACCTGCGGGGCGATCCGCGGCAGGTTCCCGATCAGGTGCTCGTAAAGCAGACGGCTTCCCTTGCCGGAGCCGTCGTCGCCCACGAGCAGGGTCCGCGGGGCAGGCTGGCGCAGGAAGGCGAGCGTCGCGCCGGCGGCGCTCACCAGCGCCGCCGTGCCCTGGGTGCAGGGGATTTCCGCCCCGCCGATGCGCAGCGTGTCCCCTTGAAGGATCGCCTCCCCTTCCGTCAACGGGAGGTCTTTTCGGGGTGCAGTGCCGCAGATCAACAGCATGGTGTCACCGCCCTCCGTTCTTCCAGATCTCGAGGGACTGCACGTAGGCCCTGTCCAGCATGAGCGAGCACAGGGTGTGCCCCATCTCCCGGGGCCGCGGCGCGCGGTCGAGCGGCTTGGCCAGCATCTCGGCGTGCAGGTAGGGGATGTCGGGGCAGCCGCCGCCCGAGATGTTCAGGACGACGCCCGAGACCTTGTCGAAGGTGAGCTTCATGTTGCCCGCCTTGACCATGACGGCCTCGCCGAAGTCCGTCACCTGGACGACCTGCAGCAGTTCCGTGCCGCCCCTCGTGGGCAGGATGTCGATGAAATGAACCTGCCGGGAGCCGAGCATGCGCTCCACGGCGGGTTTTTCCACGAGATTGATCTCGAGCGCGAGGTCGCAGCCCCGTCGAAGCTCGGGCGGCGGCGCCACGAGGCGGTTTTCGATCCCTTCGGCCTTGAGCGCGCGCTCGCCGCTCAGGGCCCCTTCCACGCTCTCGAAGAGCACGAGACCGCCGCCTTCGAACCCGTTGTTCTTTTCCGATTTGAAAAACATGAACGATGGTGTCCCTTCCGAAACGAGTCGGAGCCTCCCTCAGGAAGGCCCCGGTCCGCATCCCTTATACTACGTTGCGATTTCGATGACAATGTCCGGGCCCTCCTGGCGGAGCGAGGCCCACAACCTGCGCCGCTTCGCCAGGCGAAGCACGTTTTCCTTCGACACCTCGTTGTCGACGAGGACGTCCAGGTTCGTCGCGCCCGCCTCGATCGCCCTGTTCGTCAGCACGACGGGCTGCGGGCAGGAAAGGCCGCGGGCATCGATCCGAATCGCACTCATGGGCCGCTCCTCCTCCTTCACGGCGGACGGACTCATCGCGGGGTCCTCTCGCGCATCGAAAATCCCACGGCCAGGCAGAACAGGAGGCCCACGACAACGCCTGCCGGCCCGAAGGGGGCCACGCCGGCGGGCGAACTGGCCAGGGCGAAGTTGTGCGACACGCCGGCCCCGACGATCATCCCCAGGACGAAGATGCCGGCATCGAGGTCTCCCTCGCCGGAGAGGAACAGCTGCCGGCCGGGGCAGCCGCCGGCCAGTACGAAGGCCAGGCCCGCCAGGGCCATGCCCAGGAAGTTCCAGAGGTGATCCGTATGGGCGATCGGCTGGCCCGCAAAGCCGGGCCTGAACTGTCCCAGGACGAGGTTCATGGCCGTGGCGGCGACGAGCAGGCCCGCCACGCCGCTCATCAGGTGAACGTCCCTGAGGAGGATGACGTCCCGCAGGGCTCCCATGGTGCAGAAGCGGCTGCGCTGGGCGATCGCCCCGACGGCGAGGCCCGCCCCGAGGCTGACGAGCAGCGGGGCGTGCTGCGAGCCGGGCCCCGTCCTGCTGAAGAAGATGGGGCCGCCCTCGGCGAAGGTGACCTGGAAGACGAGAAGCAGGAGGAGCCCCGCCATGAAGGCCGGGAAGAGAATCCCCGCCGCGGCGTTTTGCGTCTGCGCCCGGCCGAGGCTATACCCCGACTTGAGGAAGAACACGCCGATCCCGATCCCCGCGGCCAGTCCCGCAAGGCCCGTGACGGCGTTCCCATCGCCGCCGGCAAGCCGCAGGAGCGCCCGCCAGGGGCAGCCGAGGAACACGAGGGCGCCGATCATGGCGAAGACGCCGAGGAAGAAGCGCACCAGCGGCGCAGAGCCGCCCCGGGGCCGGTACTCCTTCGCGATCAGGGCGGCGAGGAAGGCCCCGACTGTCAGCCCGATGATCTCCGGGCGGATGTACTGCACAGCCCCCGCCCGGTGCAGGCCGAGGGCGCCCGCGATGTCCCTCTCGAAGCAGGCGACACAGATCCCCATGTTCGGGGGGTTCCCGGAGTACTGCAGCAGCACCGCCGTCACGCCGATGGCGCAGCCGACGGCGACGATTCCCGCTCGGGCTGCAAACGGGTTGGCCATGCAGGCTCTCCCTTCCGCCGCGGGTTGCGAGGCGACGCGGCACCGGGAGAATTCGTAGCGCACTTTTCTGAATAGTTCAAATTCATATTATTCATAAAAGACCCTTGATTATCGAAAGAAGTCATGGTACGGGCAGGCCATGCGGGCGGACATGAAAAATGTCAATCTGCTTCAACTCGAGGCCCTGGTGCGCCTCGTGGAGGAGCGCAGCTTCAGCCGGGCGGCCAAGAGGATGTTCCTCACCCAGCCGTCGCTCACCAAGCATATCCGCAACCTCGAGGACGTCCTGGGATCGAAGCTTGTTCATCGGGGCAGCCGGACCCTCACGCTCACCCCGGAGGGCCGCGTGATCTGCGATTACGCGCGGCGGATTCTGAAACTCCGCGAGGAGGCCGGGGACCGGGTGATGCGCCTGCGCGAAACCGAAGCAGGGGATCTTCTCATCGCGGCCAGCACGATCCCGGCCACGTACATCCTGCCCCGCGCCATCGGCGGGTTCCGGGAGCGGTATCCCGGGGTCCGGGTGACGATCCGGACGGCCGACAGCAGCGCGGTGGTCGAGATGATCCTCGAAAACGAGGCCGAGATCGGCTTCATCGGGAAAATGCCCCCGGCCGGGAAACTCGTGTCCGAGGCCCTCTGGAAGGACCGGCTCACGCTGGCCGTCCCCGCGGCGCACCCCTGGGCAAAGCGGAAGGTCGTCCGTTTCCGGGAGATCGGGAAGCAGCCTTTTGTGATCCGCGAGAAAGGATCGGGCACCCGGGAGGCCGTCGAGGGCTGCCTGCGGGGGGCGGGCAGCCCCGGCCCGGTGGACCTCAACGTCGTGGCGGAGCTGGGCAGTTCCGAGGCGGTCAAGGAAGCGATCCTGGCGGGGCTGGGCGTCTCGGTGATCTCGGCCCACGCCATCCGGCGGGAGCTCGAGTCGGGCCTTCTGGCGGCCGTCTCCATCGGGGATTGCCGGATGGAGCGCGCTTTTCATTTGATTTATCGGCGGCAATTCGATTTAATGGCGCACCATAGACTCTTCCTCGACTACATCCGGGAATATCGGCCGGAGAGCCCGTGAGGGAGGACCGCAGCAGGAGGCGCATCTTCACATTGCAGCGCGCGTGTCGAGTATTGGCTCATGAAGATCGATCTTCCAGCCACGCCGAGCTTCCGCTCTTCATAACTTCCTGGCTTCGCAATCGGCGGCGAGGGCTTTGCATTTGACCGATGATGAAAGAGTCCCGGATTCGCTAGAGAGGCCCGAAGGCAACCCATGATCCGCTACTACAGCACCAATCGCCGCCTCGCGGGGGTGGACGGCATCACGCCGTTCAAGGGGCAGGTCTCCTTCCGCGATGCCCTGATCCAGGGGCAGGCGCCCGACGAGGGGCTCTTCATGCCGGAGCCCATTCCGGCGCTTTCCATCGGCGAGGTCCTCGCGCTCAAGGGGGCCCCATACGCGGAGACGGCCCTTCTTGTGGCCGAGGCGTTTCTAAAAGACGAGCTGCCCCGGGAAGCGCTCAGGGAGATCGTCGAGGATTCCTACAACTTCGACGTTCCCCTGGAGCGGGTCAGCGGCCGCCTGTATATCATGCGGCTCGACCGGGGCCCCACCGCCTCCTTCAAGGATTTCGCCGCCCGGATGATGGCGCGGCTCATGAGCCGGATGCGCGACCGGGGCAAACGGCTCAACGTGCTCGTGGCCACCTCGGGAGACACGGGCAGCGCCGTCGGCGAGGCCTTCAAGGGCGTGGAGGGAATCGGCGTAACCATCCTCTACCCGCGCGGCGAAGTGAGCGGGATGCAGAAAAAGCAGCTCGACACGATCGGCGGCAACGTCCTGGCGCTATCCGTGGACGGCAAGTTCGACGACTGCCAGGATCTCGTCAAGCAGGCCTTCTCCGATCCGGGCCTTGCGCACCTCAACCTGACTTCCGCCAACTCGATCAACTTCGGCCGGATCCTGCCGCAGAGCGTCTACTACGTCTACGCCTATGGCCGGCTGGCCGAACCGGGCGAGGAGATCGTCTTCTCCGTTCCCTCGGGGAATTTCGGCAACGCCCTGGGCTGCGAGTACGCACGGCGCATGGGCCTACCCGTGCGGATGCTCGTCATGCCCACCAACGAGAACGACGAGTTCCCCGACTACCTCCGAACGGGAGTCTACGAGAAGGTCTCGCCGTCGAGGGCCTGTCTCTCCAACGCCATGAACGTGGGCCACCCGAGCAACTTGGCCCGGTTCTTCGAGCTCTACGGGGGCACGGTGGACCGCACGGGGCTCGTGCACGCCTATCCCGACATCCGGGAGATTCGGAAACGCATCTTCTCCGTGAGCGTCTCCGACGAGGAGACGAAGAAGACGATCCGGCGCGTCTACGAGCAGCACCGCGTCCTGCTTGAGCCCCACGGCGCCGTGGGCTGGAGGGGCCTGGAGCTCTACCTGGAGTCCTGCCGCGGTCCCGTCGCCTGGCCATGCGTGAGCCTCGAGACGGCGCACCCGGCCAAGTTCCCCGACGAGATCGTCGGGCTGCTGGGGATCACCCCCGAGGTGCCGCAGAGCATGAGGGACCTGGAGAAACGGACGGGGGAGCCCGTGGAGCTTCCCGCCGACTACGGCCGTCTGCGCGCCTTCCTGCTGGATACCCTGAAAGGGACGGACTGAGCCGCCGCGTGCGCCGGGACGGGGAAATCCCCCCGGCGCCGACATCGGCGTGAGCCTCACCCGGGATGAGGCCGACCCCGCGATGCCGGCACCCCCTAGCAGGGTGTTGAAAATCTGACTTCTTTTTCTCGTTTGTCCTTTATTATCGGGTCAAACGAGTGTGCGGATGGCTTAAACTGTGTTTTTTGCTCTTTCACATGGCTGATTCATAGGGCCTCAGC
>JAAYEC010000009.1 GCA_012728915.1 Deltaproteobacteria bacterium
CTTCGTGCTGCGCAAGGCCATGGAACACAAACTTAAAAAAATCTTCGATCTCTGCTATAAACGGACTCTCTGTCGTCAGCGACCTGAGCCCCATCTTCGGTAACATTTATTTATGAGGCAACGGGCCTGCGCGGCACGTTGCGGGCCGGTGGCGCGCCTGCGGGCGATCACCCCGGACCTGCAGGGGGCAACGGGGTCATGACTCTTCCCTGATGAACGGGGGCGCGAACAGCCGGGACGGCAGGGGCTGGCGGGGTTCGGCCCGCCCTAGTCGAACTCGATCCGGAAGTAGAGGTTCGCGCCGGTCTGCGCCCCTGCCTTGCTTTCCACTTCCCACTTCGGGGACAGGGCGTATCGCAGGGAGACGAAGTAGTCCTCGTTAAACAGGGAGCGGCCGTAGCTCACGTAAAGGTCGGGCTGCAGGTACTTGCCCACGGTGATGATCGACTGGCTTGCGGTTCCCGCCCTTGTGGATTTCATGTCCACCGTATCCGGGCCGAACTGGCGCTTCAGCCGGCTCAGGGTCGATTCGGATCCGCCCCCGGAAAGAAGGGCCTCGGCAGCCGCGCCGAGCATCGCCGCCTTGGACGCATCAGCGCCAGCCTGCCGGCCCAGAACGATGTAGCTCATAACGTCTGCGTCGGACATGGCCGGCTCCGAGTAAAGCCTCACCAGGGGCGCCTGCGGGGTCCCCGTGATGATGACACCCGCCTTCACTTCCCTGAAGCTGCCCAATGACTGTCCGGCCTGATCGGGCCTCTCCGCGACGGTTCGCAGGGCCAGCACGTCGAGTCTCGGCTGATCCGCCCGAGCGCCTTCGAAAACAATGCGTCCCCGGGTGATGTCCAGTCGCAGACCTTTCGCGCTGTACGTGCCGTCCTTGAGCCGAATCTCGCCGGTTGCCTTCATCGCGTCGAGAAACCGGGCCGCAAGCAGAACATCCCCTTCCATGCGCGCATCCACTCCCTCGGCCTTGACAAACGCCCGGTCTCCGAGAACAACCCGGACCTCCAGGTCGACGGGAACAGGACGTCTTCTCTCCTTGGCGCGGCCCTCTCCCACCATCACCACGTCTTTGCTGGGCCGGGACACGGCTCCCCTCTCGCCGCCCCGGATGAGAAGCTCCGGGATGGTGATGCTGCCGCGCACCTTGAGGACACCCGGCAAGCCCTCGAAGGTCAGGCGGGGGCTGGCGAGCATCTCCATTTCGGGCAGCCGCACGACCTGGAACCGCTCCCCCTCGAGTCTCGCCTCGATCTGGCGAATCTCCCGGTTTTTGAGGCGCACGGTACCATTTCCTTCGATGCTTCCCGGGCCCGAGTGTGCCCGGAACGAAGTGATGTGGACCGCCTGGTCCTCGAACCGCGCGTCCATCGCCACATCGCTTAGCTGGATGCCCGTGGTCGGCAGATAGGCGTCTGCCTGTTCTATCTTCAATGTCCCGTGAACGTTCGGGATTCTCCATGTGCCGCTCACGTTACCGTCCAGATCGAAACGCCCCCTGCTCTCCTGGATCAGACTCGGGAATAATGCGCTCAGGAGTCCCTTCTCCCGCATGTCGGCACGCACAGCGAGCCGTATCGGTCCCTCTTCCTCGATGGCAACGGGAAGCTTTGCCGGGATGGGGAGATGGAAATCGGCTTTGAGAGAGCCGTGATTGGTGAGCAGAAGATCGACATCCCCGCTCAACGTCTTTTCCCGCCATGTCCAGCGCAGCTGCGCCCTCTGCGCGTGCGCCGTGACCTGCCCTCTCTTGTCCTGCAGGGAAAAAGCGCCCTGGGTGAGTTTCACCTCACCTGCGGCATCGAGGCGCGATCGAGGAAGCAGTCTCCCGGCCGCCGATCCGGACAGCGCGCTTGTCATGGACAACGGTTCCGGGAAAAACGGCTTCAAAAGGGCAGCGTCGAGTTGATCCGCCGTCAAACGGAAATCGCCCCTCTCCGGCAGGCCGGCCCGGGGCGGATCGGTTGAGGACAGGCGCGCCGCCAGGCGGCCGGACCGGCCGAGGTCCGCGTGGGCCGACGCCGTGAGGCCCCCTTTGTCCCAGTCGAGTTTTCCGGTGCCTTCCTTGACATCCAGCGTGAGGCCGTCGAGGGTCATGGTCCCGGCAAGAGCCACCGCGGAGGAGACGGTTGCTCTGTCCCTCTCACGGAAATCCGCCCGGACATGGCCCTCCGTCAGGCCACGGATCTGACAGTCCGACAGGATGAAGTCCAGCCGCGCCAGATTGATCTTCTGCCATCTGGCCGAGAAAAAACCCCGCATCGGGTCTCCGGACACATCCATGGAAAAATCAACGGACTCGCCTCCCGTTCCGGCGATCCTCACCGGGCTGACGCTCGTCCTTTCCGCGGACACCACGAGAGACGCGGGATCCCGAAGGCCCCACGAACCCGCCGTATCGCGACCGTTCAGCGTCTCCAGCACCCCGTACCAGACGGCCTTTTCATAACGGCCCTGCAGCGCTGCCTCCATCTTTCCTTCACGAGACTCGAGCAGGACCCGGATTGTGTGATTCCCAACCGTCCCCGTGGTCTTCAACTCTGCAGTGCCGATCCGCACGGGCCCGCGGGCAAGCCCTTTGAGATATACCCTTCCTCCGAGTCTTTGCGGCTCGCCGCTCCCCAGCACCGCATCCGCCTCGACGGCTGAGACCCGGACCCCGGTCATGGATATGTTGCTGCCACGGACTGTCGCCGCGCCGGCCAGGCGCTCCTTTGCGCGACGAATCCAGCCGGACGCGGAAAGCCGCCCCGCGCTGCCGGGGACGAACGCGGAAGGATCGCTCACCTGCACGGCCCAGGACAGCCGCTCCCCGATAGAGCCGGCTGCCCTTGCCTCGAAACCGGATCCCTGCAGGAATAGCCTGTCCAGCCGCAGCACGCCGGCCTTCCACCGGGCATCGACCGCTCCGGTGAGAGCCCTATCGCGCAGAAAGCTTTTCAGGAGTTCCCCCCTGAGGCGCGCTTCGGGAGAGCCCCCCTCCGGCCAACGAACGGCACCCTCGACATTCAGGTTGATGACGCCCCGCATCTCCGGGCTGATCTTTGCGGGGTTGAGAGCCCTCGCCTGAAGGGACCCTGTCCATAACATTTCTCTGTCCCATAAGCCCCTCAGCGCGCCCTCCACGGTGCCGTCCAGGAGGCGGCCGGTCAACCGGCTCACCCGGATCCCGTTGAGGTTGCCGGAAAGGTCGCCGTAGAGCTGTGCCGACCGCCACGCCTCGCCGTGGCTCTGCAGGGCTATTCGTCCATCGTAACGGTCAGGGAAGCCCTCTGCTTCAATTGCACCCGTGAGGGACAACGCCGGAATCCAGCTCACCTCCCCGATCTGGAACGAGGCGCCTGCCAGGATCCGCTCCGTCGAGACGTCCACCCTTCCCTCGGCGGTCACGACGGCCCGCCCTTCGCCATCCTTCCATCGAAGATTCCGGAAATGCACAGCCTTCCGAGTCAGCCCGATTTCACCCTCGAGCTGGACCTGCGGTCTGCGGCCCGAGAGCGCGTCAATCCGGATGACTCCCGCTACCTGCTCGGGATCCTTTCCCGCGGAGAGATCCGCGTTCAGCGTCAGGACGTCGAATTTCACGGAGTCCCGATCCGGCTTCACCGTTACATCGGCCCGAAGGGATGGAAACAGGAAGCCAGCCTGCAGGCTTCCTTCCACTCGCGCTCCTGGCAGGCGAAGCAGAGCGTCCCTGACCGACAGGACGGATCCGCGCTCCCAGACCACTTCCCCCCGGACCTCGCGGAGGACGACGGGTTCCCTGCCGCGTTTCCGATAGGACACGTCCTCCAGGCGAAACTTCCGGATGTGGCCGCCTGTGACCGTCAGCAGACGAGGCGCACGGGGCCAATCGAGATCGTAGGGCGGGGCGCTCTCCGGGCTGTTATCGTCGATGAGGACCTCTCGCACATCCATTTCGGCCAGCGACAGCGTGCCGGCCAGCAGGTAAAGGGGCTGCAATCGAATACGCACCGTGGCGACCCGCGCATCCCCGCTCGGCCAGGCCACGCGGAGGCCCTTCAGGATCAGGTCATTGGCCAGCTGCCCCGTGATCCGTTCCGCCTCGACCGTCACGGGCAGGAGGCGAAAAATAGTCGTCATCACCAGGCGCGATCCGGCCGTGCTGCAGACCAGCCAAGCCCCCAGGGCAGCCGCCGCGACGATGAGGGACAGGACGGGAAGTCCTATGCTGCGGAGTTTCTTCAAAACTGCATCCCCACGGTGAAATGAAACCGGTACTGCGGGTCGGACACCCCGGCCTGCCGCGCCAGATCGAGACGGATCGGCCCCACGGGAGTGTAGTAGCGAACGCCCAGTCCCACGCCCTGGGCGAGTTGAAAACTGCCGAAGTCGTCAAAGGCATTCCCCGCATCATAGAAGGCGGCAATTCCCCAGTCCGTGCCGATGGCCCGCTCCAGCTCGATGCTCCCCGCCAGCAGGTGCTTTCCTCCGACCACGTTGCCCCGGGCATCTTTCGGTCCCAGCGACTGGTATGCATATCCCCTCACGCTGCTGTCACCGCCCGTGAAGAACCGGAACGGGATCGGGACATCCATGAAGTCACCGTTCATGGACGTCGCCCCGACCTGCCCCCTCACCTTGACGGATCCTCTCTGCGGAAGTGGTACCAGGATGTTGCCGTTTCCCAGGAACTGGGCGAAGCCGATGTCGGATCCGAAATGCTGCGTCGTCCCCCTTGCCTCGAGTTTGTAGTAGAACCCCCGGGTCGGTCGAACGAGACTGTCGTAGCGGCTTTCGGAAAAGCGCAGGCCGGGCACCACGAGAAAGGTATTGGTGGTGTCACCGCCTGCCGTGGAGTTTTCCTGCTGGAGCTGAAGATAGATCGAACCGAGCCTGTCGCTGCCGAACCCTTTCGTCCTTTCCATCTCGGCCGAGACGGATTTCGTGGTATAGCTCACCGTGTCTTCCCGCTGGACGGACAGGCGTGTGTTGGTGTTGCTCCTGAAGTCGGCGCTGCCCGGCTGGACGTATCGCAACGCAGCCCCCTGGAGGCGCTGGCTCAGGTTCAGCTCGCTTTCCAGTCTCTGCGCGGTATCAAAGACGTTCAGGTCCTCGTACCGAGCGGAAAACCCCGGTCCGTAGTCCGTGGTGTACCCGGCGCCCAGTCGCACGGTTTTTCGGGGCAAGGGGAGCAGTTCGACGTTCACCGGAACCGTGTGCTCCCTGGCTCCCGCCTTGTCGGGCTGAATGACAACGGAACGGAACCTTTCCGCACTCGCAAAGTTGAGCTGGCTCTGAAGAATTTTTTCCGCAGAATAGATATCGCCCGGCTTGAAATCGAGAAAGGTCTGCAGGAACGATTCCGGATAGCGGGGTGCGCCGGTGTAGTGCACATCGCCGAATCGGTACGGCTCGCCCGTTTCGAGAACCAGCTCGAGATCGGCTTTCGACGCGTCGACATCCAGCCGAATCGTGTGGACCGTGAATTGCGCGTCCAGGTACCCCTTCTCCACGGCCTTTGCCTGAAGCTCCCCCTTGGCCTTCTCGTAGACCTCGTGTCGAAGGATGTTCCCTGTGCGCAGGGGAAAACCCGAAGCCGCCTGCACCAGCGCCGTATCGGCGGCCCCGGGCCCCTGCACGCGAACCTGCACGGCTGCCACGCGCACCGGCTCGCCGGGCTGGACCCGGACGGTCAACCGGTATACACCTTCCTCGGGCGTGTCCAGGTTCGTGGCAATAGCGGGCTTGTAGTACCCGAAGACCTCCAGGGCCTCTCTGATCCTGGCAGGTGCCTGGCGCTCGAAGCGATCGAGCCACAACCGGTCCACCTTTCCCTCCCGGACGAGTGCAGGTGGAACCGACATCGCCGCCTCGACATTGGCCCGCTCTTTCCCCGAAAGGCCTTCGATGATGACTTTTACGGACTCGCCTGACGAAGCAGCCGCGGCGGTCGCGACCAGCAGGAAAACCGCCAGGAACGGAACGGCGAACGGCAGGGATTGACGTCTTCGGGATCTCGTAAACACCCCGTATGTTTCTGCGCGACGGAAAGACATGGTGACCCGGAATGGACGCGAGACCGACCCGGGAGGAATCAAAAAAGGGGGGCGGTTATCTCGTACCCCCCGTCATTGCCTGGTCGGGGTGGTCCGATTTGAACGGACGGCCCTCTGCTCCCAAAGCAGATGCGCTACCAGGCTGCGCCACACCCCGTATAAAGACAGGAAGTCAGGAGGTTATGAAGCGCGGAAGAGCGGACGAACAAATGCCTCTCGTCTTTTTTCAGCTCTTCTTCACTTCTGCTCTTCCTGGCTTCGTTTTTTCAAGAGCCACGCCCTGAACTTCGCAAATGCCTGTCCCCGGTGGCTGATCCGGTTTTTTACCTCCGGGGGGAGCTCCGCAGCCGTGAGACCCTGCCGCGTGTCCAGAAAGAGCGGATCATAGCCGAAGCCCATGGACCCCCGCGGCTCGAAGAGAATCTCGCCCCGCCAGGTGCCCTCGAAGACCTCGCTCCGGCCGTCCGGGTCGCTCAACGCGAGCACGCAGCGGAACGCGGCACCCCGCTTGCCCTGCGGCACGTTCCGGAGATCGAACAGGAGCTTTCGATTGTTGCTCTCGTCGCTGGCGGCCTCCCCCGAGTACCTCGCCGAGTGGATCCCCGGCTCTCCGCCAAGGGCATCCACCTCGAGCCCTGAATCGTCGGCCAGCACCGCCTCCGATGTGTGCCGGGCGACCTCACCGGCCTTCTTCAGGGCATTCTCCCGAAAGGTTTCGCCGTCCTCCTCCACCTCGGGCACGCCCGGGATGTCACGCAGGGAAAGGACCTCGACCGGAAGATCACGCAACATCTGCTTCAGTTCCCGGACCTTCCCCTCGTTTCTGGTAGCCAGTACGATTCGGCGGATCAGAGCGCCTCCCCGAGAACTTCGATCTGCTTTCGCGTGAGCGTGGCGATTCCCTTCATGGCGAGATCCGTCATGGCGTCGAGCCTCTCCCGCGCAAACGGGACGGCCTCCGCTGTCCCCTGTACCTCGATGAACAGCCCCCCGCGGGTCGCCACGACATTCATGTCCACTTCCGCCCGGCGGTCCTCCTCGTATTGCAGGTCGAGGAGCATCTCGCCGTCTACGATCCCGACACTGACGGCGGAGACGAAGTCCCGGATGGGCATCCGGTCGACAAGGCCTTCCCGGCGGAGGTTCCGGAAGGCGTCTGCCAGAGCGACGAAGGCGCCCGTGATGGAGGCCGTCCGGGTCCCGCCGTCGGCCTGGATGACGTCGCAGTCGACATGGATCGTCCGCTCCCCGAACGCCGTGAGGTCCGTTACCGCCCTCAGCGAGCGGCCGATGAGCCGCTGAATCTCATGGGTTCGCCCCCCGATCTTCCCTTTCGCCGACTCGCGCGCGCTTCGCTCGTGCGTCGAGGACGGGATCATCGCGTATTCGGCCGTGAGCCATCCCCGGCCCGAGTTCTTCAGAAAGGGAGGGACTCCTTCCTCGACGGAGGCCGCGCAGATCACTCTCGTGTCTCCCATCTCGATGAGGACGGAGCCCTTGGGGTGACGAAGATAATCCCGCGCGATCATGACGGGACGGATCTCGTCCGCTTTCCTTCCGTCTCTCCTCATCGGGCGCTCACTGGAAATACTCCCTCACGCTGTCGGCGATCGCCTTGGCGACGGAAGCCTGGATGGACTCGTCCTGCAGCTTCCGGCGGTCGTTCGGATTGGTCGCAAAGCCCGTCTCGAGGACGACCGCGGGAATTGCGACGTTCTTGAGAATAGGCACCGGCGCGGACCGCAGCCCGCGTGCCTGGCGCGGGAAGACGGGCTCGAGATTCTTCTGCAGGATCTGGGCGAACCGCACGGTCTCGTTGAGGTGCTTCGTCCGGACCAAATCGCGCACGATGGCGGCCGACTCCCCCTTGGATGCCCCCCTCGCCGTCTCCTGCGCAGCGAAGCCGGGGAAGTACAGCTCGTAGCCCGCTGCCTCCTTCTCGAAGCCGGCATTGACGTGGATGCTGATGAACAGGTCGGCCTGGGCCTTGATGGCCGCCCCCACCCGGTCTGTCATCGCTACCCCGGCGTCTCCCATCCTCGTGAAGCGGACCGTCACATTCTTCGCGTCCTCGAGATTGCGCTTCACGAGGGTCGCGATGGACAGGGTGATGTCCTTTTCCACGACCTTGCGAGCCAGCTGCACACCGTCGTCCGGCCCTCCGTGGGCGGGGTCGATGACCAGCACGAATTTCCCCGTCGGGTCCTTCGCCGAAGTGAACGGAGGCAGCGCGATCCCCAAGGCAAACAGGACAGCCGAAACAACCGCGATCAACACTCGGATTTTCATCATGCACACCGGACTGCTGCTATTGGGCTCTGCACGTTCTTTGCAAGCTGGGAATTTATACCGGAAGGCTTCGGACGTGTCAACCCGAACAACCTGGTTTCGGAGATCGGCCCTTCGCCCCGTGCTTCGCGCGATCAGTGCATCCCCTTTCTGTCCGATTTCTTCTCGGGCTTCTTCTCCGGCCTCGCATCGGACACGCGCACCCGTTCGACGGCGATGACGGCCCTCAGGCGCCTGAGCGACGCGACCACATCGTTGAAGTGCTTCAGGTCCCGGACGTCGAGATCGAACTCGCAGATCGCCTGCTCCCCGGGGATCGTTTCGACCGTGGCGTGACTGATATTGACGTCATGGGTGGAGATGGCCGTGCTCAGCTCGGCGAGCAACCCCTTCTTGTCCTTGCAGGTCACCCGGACATGAACGGGGTAGGTGTGTTTCTCCGTGATGTTCCACTGCACGTCCACGATTCGCTCGGGATCGAAATCCGCGATCATGGGGCAGTTGGCCCGGTGCACGCTCATTCCCCTGCCGCGCGAGATGTAGCCCACGATCTCGTCGCCCGGCAGGGGGTCGCAGCACTTGCCGAATCGCACCATGACGTCGTCGATCCCCGTGATGGACACCCCGGTGGTCTCGGGCTTGCGCAGTTTCTTCCAGATCTTCTCCGGAAGCGAATCCTCCTTCTTCTCCGTTTCCTCCGGGAGGTAGCGGTTCACGATCTGGCGTGCCGAGATCTTCCCGTAGCCGATGAGGGCCATGAGATCGTCGACTTCCTCGATGGAGTACTCCCCGCAGATCTTCTTGAGTTCCTCGGCCTTGAGAATCTGGGTGAGGCTCAGTTTGTGCTTGCGGAACTCTTTCTCCAGGATGTCTCGACCCAGGGCGATGCTCTTGTTGCGCTCCTCGGTCTTGATCCAGGCCTTGATCTTCGAGACGGCCCGGGAGGTCACCGCATGCTTGAGCCAGTCCTTGCTGGGGTGACGCCCCTGCTGGGTGCTGATCTCGACGGTGTCCCCGTTCTGGAGCTGGTAGGACAGGGGCACGATGTTGCGGTTCACCCGGGCCCCAACGCACTGGTTGCCCACGTCGGTGTGGATGCTGTAGGCGAAGTCGATGGGCGTGGCCCCTTTCGGGAAAGCCCGGACGTCGCCCTGCGGCGTGAAGACGTAGACCTCGTCCGGGAAGAGGGCGAGCTTAAGGTTCTTCATGAACTCCCGGGGGTCCTTGAGCTCCTGCTGCACCTCGAAAAGGTCCCGGAGCTTCTGGATCTGCTCCTGGTCGCTTCCCTTGAGCGCCCCCCGCTCCTTGTAGCGCCAGTGGGCGGCGATGCCCCCTTCGGCCCACTCGTGCATGTCGCGGGTGCGGATCTGGATCTCGACACGCTCCCCGTAGGGTCCGATGACGGTCGTGTGCAGCGACCGGTAGTTGTTCGCCTTGGGCATGGCGATGTAGTCTTTGAAGCGGCCCGGCACGGGCTTCCAGAGGGCGTGGACGACGCTCAGGGCCTCGTAGCACTCCCGTTCCCTGTTCGAGTCCAGGATGATGCGGAAGGCGATCAGATCGTAGACCTCGTCGACCTCGATCCGCTGGGCCTCCATCTTGCGGTAGATGCTGAAGTAGTGCTTCGCCCTGCCCTCCACCTCGCCCTTGAGGCCGAAGTTTTCCATCTCGCGCTGGATGATGCCCCTCACTTCCTGCGTGTACTTGTCGCGCTCTTCCTTGCGCTTGGCGATGCGCTGCACGAGATCGTTGTAGGGCTCGGGGTAGAGGTACTTGAAGGCCAGATCCTCCAGCTCCATCCGGATCCAGTTGATCCCGAGGCGGTTGGCCAGGGGTGCGTAGAGCTCGAGGGTCTCCGTGGATATGGTGATTTTCCGCTGTTCGGTCTGGAACTCGAGGGTGCGCATGTTGTGCACCCGGTCCGCAAGCTTCACCAGGATGATCCGGATGTCGGCCGACATGGCGAGGATCATCTTGCGGAAGTTCTCCGCCTGCCGCTCCTCGCGGCTGGCGAATGTGATCTTGGAGAGTTTCGTGAGCCCGTCGACGAGGGCGGCGACCTCTTTGCCGAACCCCTCCTCGATCTCCTCGAGGGTGGCGAGCGTGTCCTCTACGGTGTCGTGCAGGATGCCGGTCACGATCGTCGCTGCGTCGAGTTTCATGTCGGCCAGGATGTTGGCCACTTCCATGGGGTGCGTAAGGTAGGGTTCGCCGGACAGACGCATCTGCCCGGCGTGGACCGAGGCCGAAAAGATGTAGGCCTTCTCGATCCGTTCCAGGTCCGCCGGGGCGGCGTACTCTCCGACCTTATCGAGGATGTCCGTTATTCGGATCATTCAGGGCCTTCAGCTCCGCATTGACGATGCCCCGGATCACGGATTTCGCTTCCCCGGCCGGGATCGTCCGGGTCTCTCCCGTCCGGCGGAATTTCAACTCCACGTTGCCCGCAGCCAGGCCCTTGGGCCCGATGGTCACCCGGAGGGGGATGCCGATAAGGTCGGCGTCGTTGAACTTCACGCCGGCCCTCTCGTCCCGGTCGTCCAGGAGAACCTCGACGCCCTCTTCCCCGAGTGTGCGGTAGAGCTCCTCGGCCGCGGCGGCAATCCTCCCGTCGTTGACGTTCACGGGCACAACGATCACCTGAAACGGGGCGATGGTCATGGGCCAGAGGATGCCCCGATCGTCGTGCTGCTGCTCGATGGCGGCCGCCACCGTTCGGCCCACCCCGATCCCGTAGCAGCCCATGATCATGAACTTCTCCTTGCCGTCCCGGTCGAGGAAAACGGCCTTCATGGCCTTGCTGTACTTGGTACCCAGCTTGAAGACGTGCCCCACCTCGATGCCTCTGGCGAAGCGGACGGGCTTCCCGCAGCGCGGACAGCTGTCGGACTCCTTGATGATCCGGAGGTCCGCGAAGGCCTTCACGGCGAAGTCCCGGCCGAGATTGGCGTTCTTCACGTGGTAGTCCTCCCGATTGGCCCCCATGACCATGTTGACACGATTCATCAGCGAGTAGTCGGCGTAGACGGGAGCCCGGATCCCGATGGCGCCGGCAAACCCCTTGGGAGAGTTCGTCACCTCCAGGACGATGTCGTCGGTGGCCAGCTCCACGGCATCGGCGCCCAGGAAGTTGCGCAGCTTGGCCTCGTTGACCTCCTCGTCGCCGCGGATGAGAACGGCCGCGGGCTTTCCGTCGGCCGTGAAAACGAGCGTCTTCACGATATCCTGAGGGGTGACGTCGAGGAACGCCGAGACCTCCTCGATCGTTCGGACGCCCGGGGTGTGGACCGTCTCGAGGGGCTTGAACTGCGAGACGTCGAGCGGCTGCTCGACGGGTTTCTCGATCTCGGCCTTTTCGAGGTTGGCCGCGTAGTCGCACCCCGAGCAGAAGGCCAGGGCGTCCTCGCCCGTATCGGCCAGGACCATGAACTCGTGGGAGTAGGCGCCTCCGATATTGCCCGAGTCGGCCTCGACGGGACGGAATATCAGGCCGATCCTCGTAAAGATGCGCGAGTAGGCCTTGAACATCTTCTCATAGCTGAGGTCGGCGCCCTTCTCGTCCGCGTCGAAGCTGTAGGCGTCCTTCATGTCGAACTCACGGCAACGCATGACGCCGAACCGGGGCCTGACCTCGTCACGGAACTTCGTCTGGATCTGATAGAGGTTCCGGGGCAGCTGGCGATAGGTCTTGACCTCGTTCCGGACGAGATCCGTGATGACCTCCTCGTGGGTGGGCCCGATGCAGTAATCGCGCATGTGACGATCCTTGAACCGCAGCAGTTCCTTGCCGTAAAAGCCCCACCGCCCCGACTCCTGCCAGAGCTCGGCGGGCTGGACAGCCGGGAGGTAGACCTCCTGTGCGCCTGCCGCGTCCATCTCCTGGCGGATGATCTCCTCCACCTTCTTCACGGTCCGGTAGCCCAGGGGAAGGACGGAATAGATCCCCGAGGTGAGCTTGCGAATCAGGCCCGCACGGATCATGAGCTGGTGGCTGATGACCTCCGCATCCGATGGCACCTCCCTGACCGTGGGAAGGAACATCCGGGAATACCGCATGTCTACGACCCCCTTTCCGATGTCATTCGTTCGATTTCCCGGAGGAGAACCCCGACGAGTTCCTCCTCCTTCACTTTCCTGACCGGCTTTCCGCGCTTGAACAGGATCCCGAGGCCGCGGCCCCCGGCGATGCCGATGTCCGCCTCGGCGGCCTCTCCAGGCCCGTTGACCACGCAACCCATGATGGCGATCTTCAGGTGCGACTTCATCCCCGCCAACCTCTTTTCCACCTCCTCCACGAGGCCGGGAAGGTCTATTTCGCAGCGCCCGCAGGTCGGGCAGGCAATGATGTCGGGCCCCACCTTCCGGACGCCCAGGGCCCTGAGGATGCCGTAGGCGATGGCGATCTCCACGGCGGGGTCGCCCGTGACGGAGACGCGGACCGTATCGCCGATCCCCTCGTGAAGCAGAGCGCCGATCCCGATGGAGGACTTGATGCTCGAGGCCAGCACGCTGCCGGCCTCGGTGACCCCCAGGTGCAGGGGGCAATCGGTCTTTTCCGACACCATCCGGTAGGCCCGGATCATGGTGGGAACGTCCGAGGACTTGAGCGAGAGTTTGAACTCCCGGAACCCGAGATCCTCGATAAAGGCGACGCTGCCCAGCGCGCTCTCCACGAGCGCCTCGGCGCAGGGCCCCCCGTACCGCTCCAGCAGGGCCTTCTCCACCGACCCCGAGTTGACGCCGATGCGCAGGGACGCCCCACAATCTCTCGCGGCGGCGACGATCTCTCGGATTTTCTCCCTTCCCAGATTTCCGGGGTTGACACGGATCGCCTCGGCGCCGCTCTTCAGGGAGGCGATGGCCAGCGCGGCGCTGAAGTGGATGTCGGCGATGAGCGGAATCCCGATCGCCTTGCGGATGCGCCGGATGGCCCGGGCCGCCTCCTCGTCGAGGACGGCCACGCGGATGATCTCGCAGCCGGCTTTCTCGAGGCGCTCGATCTGTCTGACCGTCGCCACCACGTCCCGGGTGTCCGTGGAGGTCATCGACTGCACCGCCACGGGAGCGCCGTCCCCGACGGGTACCGGGCCCACGCGGATCCGTCTCGTCTTCCTTCTCTCGATGGCAGCGGGTTCACTCATGAATTCACCGGGTTGAAGCTCTCCACACAACTACCCCATATCACGAAAAACAAAAAAAAGCAGGGCCTTGTGCACCCTGCCCCAATAAATCAGAAGGTAAGAAGTTGAGAAGGTAAGGAGCTTGGCGAGTCGGCAGGCAAGCCATCGACCGATGGGCAATCCGACCTTCTCACCCTCTTACCCCCTCACCCTCTTTCTCGGCGGCAAAGCCGCCTCAACAGCCTCTCCAGCAATAGAGGCACAGGTCCTCTTCGGGCAGCCCGATGGCGTCGATCATCTCGTCGATGGTCAGGTACTTGAGCGAGGTCACGTTGAGGTCCTTTCGAATCCACTCGACCATCTCCCTGTAGGCCCTCGTCCTGGGGTTCAGGTAGGGGGCAATGCCCTCCCGGTCCCTGCCCGTGAGGCTTCGAATGGCCTTGCGGGCGGCCAGTTCCCCCTTGGTGCGTGTCGAGCTCCCGTAGATGCAGGGGTACATGAGGGGCGGGCAGGCCACGCGGAGGTGGATCTCCCGGGCGCCGTTATTCCAGAGCTTTTTGATCGTGAAGTTCTTCAGCTGCGTTCCCCGGACGATGGAGTCATCGCAGACGACCATTCGATTCCCCCGGATCACCTCGCGCACGGCGATGATCTTCATGGTGGCCACGAGATCCCGGATCTCCTGGCTCGGCGGCGTGTAGCTCCTGCCGTAGCCCGGGGTATACTTCACGAGGGGCCTCTTGTAGGGGATGCCCGATTCCTGCGCATATCCGACGGCGTGCCCGATCCCCGAATCCGGGATGCCCGTGACGAAATCCGCCTTCACCCGGTCCTTGCGGGCCATAGCCCTGCCGCAGTGCTCGCGGGCGATCTCGACGGAGCGTCCCTCATACGTCGAGGACGGTTCCCCGGTGTAGATCCACAGAAACGCGCAGACCTTCTTCACGGCCATCGGCGGCCGGAGCTGCTTGATCCCGGAGCGGCTGAGGGTCATAATTTCACCGGGCCCCGGGTACAAGAGCACGTCATAGCCGAGGTTCTGCAGCGAACTGGCCTCGGTGGCGATCACGTACTCCCCCTTCTTCCCCGTCGCGCCGACGACCAGCGGAAAGCGTCCGAAGAGATCCCGGGCTGCGTAGATCCCGTCGTCCTTGAGAATCAGGAGGCACAGCGATCCCTCGAGGAGTTTCTGCATGTTGACGATGCCATCAATCAGGGTCTCGCCCCGGTTGATGAGCCGCGCCACGAGTTCCACGGGATTGACGCCGCCGCCCGCCATTTCGCTGAACGAAACACCTTGCCGCAGGAGCCCTTCGGCGAGGATGTCCTTGTTCGTGATGAGGCCGCTTGCCGCGATGGCATAGGTTCCGAACTTGGAGCGCACGATCAGGGGCTGGGGCGCCACGTTGTTGATGGAGCCGATCCCCATGGTCCCGTTCATCTCCCGGTAGTCTGCGATGAACTTCGACTTGAACTGGGCCTGGCTGATGCTGTGAATGGTCTGGTAAAACCCCTTGTCCCCGAAAATGGCCATGCCGCCGTTCTCGGTCCCCAGGTGCGAATGGTAGTCGGTCCCGTAGAACAGGACCTTGGAACAGTTCTGGTTGGAAACGACTCCGAACAATCCTCCCATAACCCCTTCCCTTCCCCGGAGGGCATGGCCGGCCGCGCTTTATCCCAGCGCCGCGACCGCCCGAGCGATGCGCTTCATGCCCTCCACGATCAGCTCCATCGACGTGGCGTAGGAGAGGCGGATGTGCCCGTCGTTGCCGAAGGCCCCGCCGGCGATCACCGCCACGTTGGCCTCCTCGAGCAGGAACTCGGCGAACTCGCTGGAGTTCGTGATCGGCTTTCCCCTGAATGTCCTCCCGTACAGGGCGGAGACCCGGGGAAATACGTAGAAGGCCCCCTGCGGGGTCGAGCAGGTGATGCCGGGGATGGCGTTGAGCTCCGCCACGATCGTGTCGCGTCGCCGCTTGAACTCCGTCACCATCATCGGGATGAAGGCCTGGTCGCCCAGGAGCGCCTCGATCGCGGCCTTCTGCACGATCGAGGCCGGGTTGGACGTGCTCTGGCTCTGGATTTCCGTCATGGCCGCGATCACGTTCTCGGGTCCCGCGGCGTACCCCATGCGCCAGCCCGTCATGGCGTGCGACTTTGACAGGCCGTTGACGAGGATCGTCTTGTCCTTCATCTCCTCGCTGACAGTGGCCATGTTGGCGAACACGAAGCCGTCATAGACGACCTTCTCGTAGATGTCGTCGCTGATCACGATGATCTCCGTCCCCCTCAGCGTCTCCGCGAGGGCCGTCAGTTCCTTCCTCGTGTAGGCCGCTCCCGTCGGGTTCGAGGGGCTGTTGAGGATGAGGGCCCTCGTCCTGGCGGTGAGGGCTTTCCCGAGCGTGGCCGGCGTCAGCTTGAAGCCCTCCTCCTCGGTGGTGTCGACGATGACGGGCGTCGCATCGGCCAGCTGCACGATGTCCGGATACGAGACCCAGTAGGGCGCCGGGATGATCACCTCGTCGCCCGGTCCGAAGAGAACCTGGGCCATATTGAACAGGGTGTGCTTCGCCCCCGTGGAGACGATGATCTCGGAGCGCTTATAGGCGAGGCCGTTGTCCCTCTTGAGCTTTTCGATGACGGCGTCCTTGAGCTCGTCGATGCCGCCGACGGGCGTGTACTTTGTGAACCCCTCCCGTATGGCGCGGATCGCCGCGGCCTTGATGTTGTCGGGCGTGTCGAAATCGGGCTCGCCGGCCCCGAAGCCGATGATGTCGCGGCCTTCCTTCTGAAGGGCCTTGGCCCTCATCGTGACCGCCAGCGTCGGCGACGGCCTGAGCACTCGAGTCAGGGGTCCGAGTTTCATGTGCTTATCCCTTTCCGGACAGGGTGGAGTACTTGGCCTGCAGTTTCTGCAGAACGATCTCGGGAACGAGTCCGCGGACCGAGCCGCCGTGGCCCGCGGCCTCCTTGATCAGATTGGAACTCGTGTAAAACCACTTGTAGCCCGTCATGAGGAAGACGGTCTCGATGTCGCGGTTGAGGCGCCGGTTGATGAGGGCCATCTGGAACTCGTACTCGAAGTCCGAAAGGGCCCGCAGGCCTCTCAGAATGACCTGTGCGCCCGCGTCCCTCACGTAGTTCACGAGGAGACCAGAAAAGCTGTCCACCCGGATCCGCGGGTCGTCTCCGACGACCTGGCGGATCATCTCCATGCGCTCGTTCACGCTGAACAGCCCCGATTTGTTCGGGTTGTAGGCCACGAGAATGATGAGCCGGTCGAAGGAGCGAAGGCCCCGCTTGATGATATCGAGATGCCCGTTGGTGATCGGATCGAACGAGCCCGGATACACCGCCAATCTCTCCATGTCTCCCTCCCCTGCGTGATTTCGGCCCGCCGCTTCCTGCTGCGCGCCGCCCGCTATCCGTCTGGTCTCGCCTGATCGCCGGCCCGGGTCTCTTTCCCCTCCGAGCGCCACGGCACGGCGAGAAAGCTCAGCATCGTGTCGCCGTACCGGCGTCTTTCCTCGAGCCGGTACCCCTCCCGGCGCACGGGAATCTCATCCCGGACCGAATGCTGGACGACGACGAGACCCCCCTGCGCGAGCAGACCGAGGGACCGGATCAGCCGGAGGGCCTCGCCTGCCGCATCCTCCCCGTAGGGCGGGTCGGCAAAGATGATGTCGAAGGATTCCCCCCGGTGCCCGAGAAGCCTCAGGGCCCTTTCCGACGGGCATTCGATCACCTCGATCTCCGGGGCCCCGTCTCCCCGGGCGGGCATGTTGAGAAACCCGCATCGCTCGATGTTCGTCCGAATCGCCCGTGCGCAGGCCCGGTTGCTTTCCACGAAAAGCACCCTCGAGGCCCCGCGGCTGGCGGCCTCGAGGCCCACGCCGCCTGCCCCCGCGAAAAGGTCGAGAAACCGCCGGCCCTCGACCGGAAGAATGTTGAACAGGGATTCCTTCAGCCGGTCCGTCGTCGGCCGCAGAGCCTTCGCTTTCGGCGCGGTCAGGACCCTTCCCTTCGCCTTCCCCGAAATGATGCGCATGGCAAACAGGCTCGCGGCGAAAGGCAAACGGCTTGGATGCGACGGTTTCCCCCTTGCCCTTCGCCATTTGCCCTTTGCCTCAGTTCAAATAGTCCCTGGCGTAGATCTCCGCAATCTGGACCGCGTTGAGGGCCGCACCCTTGCGCAGATTGTCGGAGACGACCCACAGGTTGATCCCGTTCTGGATCGACTCGTCCTCGCGGATCCTGCCCACGTAGGTCCCATCCTTGCCCGCGGCGGTGATGGCCAGGGGGTATTGCCGCTTGACCGGGTCGTCCACGACGATGACGCCGGGCGCCTTCTCCAGCAGCTCCTTGACCTCCGCCGCGCTGATCTTCTTCTCCGTCTCGATGTTCACCGACTCGGAGTGGGCGCGGAGCACGGGCACGCGCACCGTCGTGGCCGTGACGCCGATCGACTCGTCGCCGAAGATCTTCCTGGTCTCCCAGACCATCTTCATCTCTTCCTTGGTGTATCCGTTCTCGAGGAAGACATCGATCTGGGGCAGGCAGTTGAAGGCGATCTGGTAGGGGTAGACCTTCGCCACGGGCTCCTTGAAGCTCAGCAGGGCCCTCGTCTGGTCGATGAGCTCGTCCATGGCCTTCTTCCCCGTTCCCGAGACGGACTGGTAGGTCGACACGACGATGCGCTTGATCCGCGCAGCGTCGTGGATGGGTTTCAGGGCGACCACCATCTGGATCGTCGAGCAGTTGGGGTTGGCGATGATTCCCCGTTTCCTGAAGCCGGCGATTTGCTCCGGGTTCACCTCGGGCACGACGAGCGGGATGTCGGGCTCGTTGCGAAACGCCGCCGTGTTGTCGATGACCACGCACCCGGCCCTGACCGCATGGGGAGCAAACACCTGGCTGATGCTTCCTCCCGCGGAGAAGAGCCCGATCTCGATGCCGTCGAAGGAATCCTCCTTCAGCACCTGTACCGGGTAGGATTTGCCCCTGAACTCCAGCTCCTTGCCGACGGATCGCTCCGAGGCCAGCAGCCTCAGTTCGCCCACGGGGAAGTTCCGCTCCTCGAGAATGCTGATCATTTCGTTTCCGACGGCGCCCGTGGCGCCGACGACGGCTACCCTGTAGGTTCTCATGGATTCCCTTCCCTCCTCGAGCGTCTCGTCCCGTGCATCCGGTATCCTCCCGCGAACGGCGGCATGCCGCTCACGGCGCGGTCCTAGGTTTCGTTTCCGTCTTGGCCCCGCCGGCGTCGGCGGGTTGCGTCCCCTTGGCCGGCCCGAACAGGCGTCTCGCCGTCTGCAGGACCCACAAGGCCGGACCGGAAATCGCGTAACTGACGGCGAAGGTAAAGATCATGATCTGAGGCTCCGCCAGGACGATGATCATCAGGATGACGGCCAGCACCACCGTCATGAACGGCTCCCGGCTCAGGAAGTGCAGGTCCTTGAAGCTGTAGAACTTGATGCTGCTCACCATCAGGAGCGACAGCGCGATCATCCCGATCAGGATCGAGACGTGCGTGAACATGCCCTCCCCTCCCAGGTAATCGTAGAGCAGCACCGTCGAGGAGACGACGATGGCAGCCGCTGGGATGGCGAGCCCGTTGAAGTAACGGCTGTCGATAACTCCGATCTGGACGTTGAACCGGGCGAGGCGCAGGGCCCCGCACGTCGTGAACAGGGCCGCGGCGAGCCACCCCCACTTCCCGAAGGAGGAGAGGGACCACGTGTAGGCCAGAACCGACGGCGCCACCCCGAACGCCACCAGGTCCGACAGCGAGTCGTATTCCACGCCGAAGCTCGACGTGGTGTGGGTCATCCGAGCAATCCGACCGTCCAGGCCGTCCAGGATCAGCGAGATCGGGATGGCGACGGCCGCGTGGAGAAACTGGCCCTGGATGGAGGATATGATCGCGTAAATGCCCGCGAAGAGGCTCGCCGTCGTGAAGAGATTGGGGAGGATGTACACCCCCTTCTTCATCTGGTCCTTCGGGAAGAATTTCCCTCTCCTGAGGAAGCGTTCTCTCTTGACGTTCTTGTCCATCACAGGACCCCAAGCGGTGTTTCCCCGGCGCGCACCTTCTGGCCGGCCTGGACGAGGATTTTCGATTCAAGCGGCAGGACGACCTCGAGCCTCGAGCCGAAGCAGATCAGTCCGAACCGCTGACCTCTGACAACCTCCATGCCCTCCCCGACCCAGCAGACGATCCTTCGGGCGATGAGCCCCGCGATCTGGATGGTGAGGAACGCCTTCCCTTCTTTCGTCCGGATCAGGACGGAGTTCCTCTCGTTGTCCGCGGAGGCCTTGTCCAGATCGGCCGAGAGGAATTTACCCGCCTGATACTCGATCCTCTCCACGCGCCCGGAATGGGGGGCGCGGTTGACGTGGACGTTGAACACGTTCATGAAAATGCTGACCTTCCGGTAGGTGCCCTGCAGCAACCCGTCGAGGCACACCTCTTCGACGTTGAGCACCCTCCCGTCGGCGGGGGACACGAGAAGTCCTTCCCCGGAGGGGACCGCCCTCTCGGGGTTCCGGAAGAAGAAGGCAACGAACAGCATGACCGCCAAGACGGCCGAGGCAAAGCCCTTCAGGCCCACCCAGAACAGGGCGGCCGCCGCGAGCCCGAGCGCGACGATGAGCGGGATTCCTTCCCGCACGATATATTCCCCATGCCTGTCCATGCGTCCGCCTGTCTCCCTGCTCCGGGGCGCTCAGTCGCCCTGCCTGTACTTCGAGAGGATCGCGTAGATCCGGTCCTTGCTCGCGAGCTTCATCTTCTGCAGCGTCTTCCGCTCCATTTCCTCCTGGGGGGTGAGGTAGATCCGCCGGTTGAAGTCCTCGAGCGCGGTCTCGAGTCTCCGGTGATCGTCCACGTGTCGCTTCAGTTCGCCGTCCTGCCGGATGTATCGCTCGATGAGCAGTTCGTCGGCTTGTTCCATGTCCGTCTCCTGCTTCTGCAAAAGAGCTTCGCTTATACCACAAACCCCCGGCGCAATGTAGCGAAAATTGAATCGCCGCGGGCCTTCGCCCTCCTTCCGCTCACGGCTTTTCCCCGAGACGGACCTCGGCCTCCGACCGGCGGAGGTAGCGCGGAACGAAGGTCGCGAGATCGAGCACGTCGCCCCGCAGGTACCGTCTCCGGCCGATGAGCGCGACGCTCGAGGCCCGGACCGATTGCTGGTTCGGGGCAAGGAAATGGGAAAGCCCCCTGGGGCGCTCGGCGATGAGGCGGGCCGCCGCCGCCAGCCCGTCCCCCAGAAACAGGGCGTTCCCCTCGACGAGCGGCAGGATCTCGCAGGGCGCGGCGACCCGTTCGTCCAGCACCGGCTCGGGACGTCCTTCCCCGTCGATTCGATACAGCGCCGCGTACACTTCGCCCTTGCGCGCGTCGATCAGGGGACAGACCAGGCCTGCGAACCCCGCGGCGTTGCAGGCGAGCGCCTCGAGCGTGGAGACGCCGACAGCGGGAGCTCCCGTCGCAAACGCAAGCCCCTTGACGGTGCTGGCGCCGATGCGCAGGCCCGTGAACGACCCCGGTCCCACGGTCAGCGCGAAAAGGCCGACATCCCCGATGCCGAGCCCCGCCAGCGCGAGAGCCTGGTTCACGGCAGGCAGTACCGTCTCGGAATGGTTGAGCGGCAGGTTGAAGAAATACTCCGCGAGGACCCGCTCGTCACGGAGCAGGGCCACGCCCGCCGTCTTGGTCGCCGTGTCGATGGCCAGTGTGATCATATCCTCAACGATGAATGCCCAGGCAATCTGGACTATAAAGCCGTATGCGGGGCTTACATTCTATGGCTGTGAACTTAGGAAGCTATGAAGAGCGGAAGATCGGAAAGAAAATATTTTCCCGTCCTGGTCTGTTATTCTCTCTTATCCGCTCTTCCTAACATCCGATCTTCCGATCTTCATGGTTTCGAAGCTCAAACCGTCGAATGCAGGCTTGAGACGGCTGCCATCCCGCCAGAGAGCTGCGCACTACTCTCCGAAGATCCGCATGATGTCGTTGTAGAACACGAAGATCATCAGCATCACCAGGATGAAGAACCCCACCTGTTGGGCCCGCTCCCTCCACCGGATGTTGACTTCCCTTCCCGTGACGAGTTCGATGAGGAAGAACAGCAGGTGTCCGCCGTCCAGCACGGGAATGGGGAATAGGTTCAGAACGGCCAGGTTGATGCTCAGCAGGGCCATGAAGAAAACGAAGTTCATGATCCCCTTCTTGACGTGGGCGCCCGCCATCTGGGCGATCGCGATGGGGCCCCCGAGGGAGTCCGGGGAGACGACGCCCTGGACCATTTTCACGATGCTGATGACGGTCAGCTCCGTGATGTTCCACGTCTGCTCCACCCCGGACCAGAGGGCCCGGAAGGGATTCTGGCGGTCGAGAAAGGTGTTGCTCGACGCCCCCACGCCGATCTTCCAGATGTCGACATCCTCTCCGAAAATGCTCTTCCCCCTGGCCAGCTCCGGCTTCACGCGGATCTCCTGCAGCGCCCCGTCCCGCTTCACCTTCACGGCAAGCTCCCGGCCCTCACTCCGGGAGATCGTATCGGCCAGTTCGCCCCAGCGGATCACGGTCTTCCCGTCGATGGCAACGACCTGGTCTCCGGCGCGAAAGCCCGCGGCCTCCGCGGGGGATCCCGGCTGGATGCTGCCGATGTCCGTCGTCAGGCTCGGCACGCCGACCATGTAGATGACGGCGAAGGCCAGGACCGCGAAGAGGAAGTTGAACAGGGGGCCTGCGACGACAATGGCGATTTTCTTGAGGACATGCTGTTTCACGAAGGAACGCCGCTCATCCGCGGGAAGCACATTGTCCGCGTCCGACTCGCCCAGGAGCTTGACGTACCCTCCCAGCGGCACCATGGAGATCATGTACTCCGTCTCGCCCACCTTGCGGCCGATGAGCCTGGGACCGAACCCCAGCGAGAACTTCAGGACGCCCACCCCGAGGGACTTGGCCAGCAGGAAATGCCCCAGCTCGTGGACGAAGATCAGGACGCCCAGCAGCACGACGACCGATACGACGTTGACACCCATGGAAAAATCACCCTGTTCCTTCTTTCATGATCTCTTCGGCCTGCCCTCGTGCCCAGGCATCCGCCGACAGGACGGCCTGCAGCGAGGTCAGCTCGACAACGGCATGCCGGGCCATCACGTGCTCGATGACCCGGGCAATGTCCAGAAACGCGATGCGCCCTTCCAGAAAGGCGTTAACCGCCTCCTCGTTGGCCGCGTTCATGACCGCGGGCATGGTGCCCCCCGCCTTGCCGGCCTCGTAACCGAGCCTCAGGCACGGGAAGCGCTCGACATCCGGGGCCAGGAATTCCAGGACGCCCGCCTTCACGGGATGAAAGGGCGGAAAGCCGCCGGGGTGCCTGTCCGGGTAGAACAGCGCATAGGAGATCGGCCCCCGCATGTCGGGCTGGCCCATCTGGGCCAGCACGGAGCCGTCGACGAACTCCACGAGGGAGTGCACGATGCTCTGGGGATGGATGACCACGTCGATGCGGTCATAGCCGACCCCGAAGAGCCACCGGGCCTCGATGACCTCGAGCCCCTTGTTCATCATGGTGGCCGAGTCGATCGTGATCTTCCGGCCCATCGCCCAGTTCGGATGCCGGAGAGCCCCGGCGACGGTAACCCTTTCCAGCTCCTGCTGCGTCGCTCTCCGGAAGGGCCCCCCCGATGCAGTCAGGATGACCCTGGCCACGCTGCCGGTCGGATTCCCCTCGATGCACTGGAATACGGCGCTGTGCTCGCTGTCGACGGGGATGAGCCGCACCCCTTTCAGACGAGCCTTTTCGGTGACGAGGGGCCCGGCCGTGACAAGCGTTTCCTTGTTGGCCAGGGCCACGTCCCGGCCCGCCTCGATGGCCGCCATCGTCGGCAGGAGTCCCGCGGCCCCGACGATGGCCGAGAGCACGAGGCCGGCCCCCGGCGCCGTCGCGACACGGCAATATCCCTCGTCGCCCCAGAGCACGGCCCCGGGACATTCCGAGCCCAGCCTCTCCCGGAGCGAGCAGGCATGTTCCTCGTCGATCACGGAAACGATCTCGGGCCGGAACCGGAGGACCTGCTCGCTCAGCAGATCGATGTTGCGGCCTGCCGCCAGGGCGACCACCCGGAGCTCCCCGGGGTTCCTCGTCACCACGTCGAGGGCGCTGACCCCGATCGATCCTGTCGAGCCGAGTATGGCGATCTTCTTCACGAGAGCACGTACGTCCTGTAGTAGTAGACAAAGGGCACGATGAACAGCAGGCAGTCCAGCCTGTCGAGGATCCCGCCGTGGCCCGGCAGGATGCCGCCGGAATCTTTCGCGCCCGATGCCCTCTTGATCAGCGATTCGAACAGGTCCCCGAGCTGTCCGAAAATCCCGCCGGCCAGGCCGATGGCGGCGATATGCGCCGCGGGGACCCCCGGCAGGAAAAAATGCCGGTAGATCAGGCAACCCGCCACGCTTCCGACTGCGAGGCCCAGGAGCCCCTCCACGGTCTTCCCCGGGCTCACGAGGGGCATGAGCTTGCGCCGACCGAAGCTCCTGCCCACGTAAAAGGCCGCGATGTCCCCCGAAAAAGCAAGTACGATGACGAAGAAGATCCAGGCCACCCCCTGGCCGTCGCTCCTCAGCAGGATGAAGTGCGACAGCATGACGGGCAGGTACAGGTAGCCCAGGACGTAGCGCGCGAGCGGATTGAGATCGAGGGCGCCTTCCCTCACGCCGAACAGGGTGAGAACGAAGACCAGCAGGCTCGACAGGACTGCAACGGCCAGGACCGCAGCCGCGCCGGCCATGGCGGCGGCAAGGGGCGCCAGGAGCCCGAAGAGCATGAGGGCGCGTTTCTCCATGGCCCCGTCCCGCCCGAACACGAGCCGGTTGTACTCGAGGACAGCCACGGCGGTGACCAGGAGGACGAAGCCGGCAAAGACGGGCTCCGGGGCAAAATATACGATCGAGAAGAGGACGGGGACGGCGATGATGCCCGTGACCCACCTCTTGACGTGCGGGCTGGTCATGACCGTGTCTTCTGCAGCTGGGCGCTCGTCTGCCCGAACCGCCGCTCCCGTTTCTGGTACTCGAGGAGAGCCTCGAGAAGCTGTTCCTCCCGGAAATCGGGCCAGAGGGTTTCGGTGAAATAGAATTCCGTGTAGGCCATCTGCCACAGGAGGAAGTTGCTCAGGCGGTACTCTCCGCTCGTCCGGATGAGCAGGTCGGGGTCGGGAAGGCCCCTCGTGTGGAGACGGGCCGCGAAGCTCTCCTCCGTGATCGACGCCGAGTCGATTGCCCTCCTCCCCGCCTCCTCGGCAATCGTCCTGACGGCCTGCAGGATCTCGTCATGGCTGCCGTAGTTCAGGGCGAGGATCAGGGTCATCGCCGCGTTGCCTGCCGTCTTGGCGACGGTATCGTCCAGCACGGCCTTGACCCTCGGCGGAAGGGCTCCCGTCCGGCCGATCGCCAGCAAACGGATGTTGTTCCTCATCATGCTTTTCAGCTCGGACTTCAAATATCGCTCAAGAAGCGTCATGAGGGCCTTGACTTCCTTCTCGGGGCGGTTCCAGTTCTCCGAGGAGAAGGCATAGAGGGTGAGATAGGGGATGCCGATCCGGCGGCAACACTCGACAATGCTGCGCACCGATTCCGTCCCCTCCCGGTGGCCGGCGATGCGCCCCAGGGAGTGATTCTGCGCCCACCGTCCGTTTCCGTCCATGATGATGGCGATGTGCCGTGGAAGGTTGGTTTTGTCGAGTTGATCCATTCAGGCTCTATTTATCGATTTTCAATAATGAATTGACGCTTGACTACCACAGCCGGCCGACATTTTCAAGGGATGTTTCGGCTCCTCCGCGGCCGGCAAAAAAAAAGGAGCCCGGAGGCTCCCTGTCTTCTTTTTTCCCGCGCGAGGCGACGGTCAGATTTCCATGATCTCCTTTTCCTTGGTCTGCAGCGCCCTGTCCGCCTTCTCGATGAAATCGTCCGTCACCTTCTGCACGTCGGCCTGGAGCTTGAAGAGCTCGTCCTCTGCGATATCCCCGTCCTTCTTGAGTTTCTTGAGTTCCTCATTGGCGTCGCGGCGCAGGTTGCGGAGCTTCACCTTTCCCTCCTCCGCCATCTTTCTCACGATCTTGATCAGCTCCTTACGGCGTTCCTCGGTGAGGGGCGGGATGCTGATTCGAACGATCTTGCCGTCGTTGATCGGGTTCAGACCCAGTTCGGATTTCTGGATGGCTTTCTCGATGCCGGGGATCACGCCGGAGTCCCACGGCGAGATCTGGATCAGCCGGCTTTCAGGAACCGACAGGGACGCCACCTGGTTGATCGGCGTGGGAACTCCGTAGTAGTCCACCCTGATCCCGTCGAGCAGGGCGAGCGAGGCGCGCCCGGTCCTGACCTTGCTGAAGGACTTCTCGAGAAACTTCACGCTCTTTTCCATGTTTTCCTTCATCTCGGAAAAGACGAGGTCGGTCATCTCGCTCATGTCATCCTCCCACTATGGTTCCCACGGATCTGCCGCTGATGACGGCCTTGATGTTGCCTTTCCTAGAAATGTTGAACACCCGAATGGGAATCTCGTTTTCCCGGCAAAGGGAAATGGCGGCTGCATCCATTACCTTAAGGTTTTTCGCCAATGCCTCGGTGTAACTTATCTTTTTGAACATTTTTGCATCGGCATGCTTGACGGGGTCTCTGTCGTACACCCCGTCGACCTTCGTTGCTTTGAGAATGACCTCTGCCCGGATCTCGGCGGCCCTCAGCGCGGCAGCCGTATCCGTCGTAAAGTAGGGATTTCCCGTCCCCGCAGCGAAGATAACGACCCGTCCCTTTTCCAGGTGGCGGGTGGCCCTGCGGCGGATGAAGGGCTCGGCGACTTCCCGCATTTCGATCGCCGTCTGGACGCGGCACTTGACGCCCATCCCCTCGAGAACGCTCTGCAGGGCCAGACTGTTGATCACGGTGGCAAGCATGCCCATGTAATCCGCCTGGGTGCGCTCCATACCCCGGGCGCTTCCCTCGATGCCGCGGAAGATGTTGCCGCCGCCGATCACGACGCCCATCTCCACGCCCATCCGGACCACGTCCCGGATCTCTGCAGCCAGAGCCTGGACGACCGCCGGGTCGATGCCGAAGGACCGCCCCCCCATCAGCGCTTCCCCGCTCAACTTCAGGAGAACCCTCCTGTATGCAGCCTTGCCTGCCGTCATGTCTCCGCCGTCCCTGCGCGGCCGCCCCGGGGGCGGATCCGGCCTACAGCGCGTTGTCGGCCGCCTCGTCGCCGCCGAGCTGGTACCGGACGAACCGCTTCACGAGGATGTTCTCCCCCGTCGCGGCAATCGAGGCCTTGATAAGGTCCTCGACCGTCATGTTCGTGTCCCTGATGAACTTCTGTTTTACAAGGCAGACTTCCTCGTAGAACTTCTTCAGCTTGCCCTCGACGATCTTGTCGGCGATCTTTTCTGGCTTGCCCTCGGCAATGACCTGCTTCCGGTAGATGTCCTTTTCCCTCTGCAGGGTGGCCTCGGGGACGTCTTCGGGCTTCACGTACAGGGGGTTCATGGCGGCGACGTGCATGGCGAGGTCGCGGGTCAGATTCTTGAAGTTCTCCGTCTTGGCGACGAAATCCGTCTCGCAGTTCACCTCGATCATCACGCCGACCTTTCCGCCCATGTGGATGTAGGAGGTGATCAGCCCGTCCTTCGTGGCGCGGGAGGATTTTTTCGTGGCCGCCGAGAGCCCCTTCTCTCGCAGGAAGTCCACCGCCTTGTCGAAGTTGCCGTTCGAAACCTTCAGGGCTTCCTTGCAGTCCATGATGCCGGCGCCCGTTTTCACCCTCAGTTCTTTTACACGATCCGCTGCAATTTCCAATGCTCCTGTACCTCCTCCCCTCGTCGGGATATGTCTGGGGTCCTGTTCAACTCGCAGACTGCTCCGCGCCCGTCTCCGTTCCCTTGAGTTCGACGCTGTCGGGCACGTCCGTCTCCCCGGCCGGTTCTTCCTTCGCGTCCGTGTCCGGCCGCTTGTCGCTCTCCGCCTGGATCTTCTCCTCGAACTTCTGCTTGCCCTCCGAGACAGCGTCGGCAATCCGCGCTGCGAACAGTTTGATCGCCCGGATGGCGTCGTCGTTGCCGGGGATGATGTAATCCACCACGTCGGGGTCGCAGTTGGTATCCACGATCGCGACGACGGGCACGCCCAGCTTCCGGGCCTCGTGGACGGCGATGTCCTCCTTCTTGGGGTCGACGACGAACACGGCCGCGGGGGTACCCTTCATCCGGCGGATCCCGCCGAGCACCCTGTCGAGCTTCTCCTTCTCCCTCTGGTAAAGGAGGATTTCCTTCTTCGGGAAGACATGGACCGACTCGTCGGAGAACATCGCGTCGAGTTCGTTGAGTCGGTCGATCCGCTTCTTGATGGTCGAGAAGTTGGTGAGCATGCCGCCCAGCCAGCGGTAGTTCACGTAGGGCATCCCGCAGCGCTCGGCCTCCTCGCGGATCGACTCCTGGGCCTGCTTCTTCGTGCCCACGAAGAGAATTTCACCGCCGTCGGCGACGGTGTTGACGACAAAACTGTAGGCCCCCTTGAACATCTCGACCGTCTGCTGGAGGTCGATGATGTAGATCCCGTTGCGGGCGCCGAAAATGTAGGGTTTCATCTTGGGATTCCACTTGTTGGTCTGATGACCGAAGTGGACGCCGGACTCGAGCAGCAGCTTCATCGATACGGTGGACATGGGTTTCTCCTTCCTGTTTGATTCCTCCACCCCTTCAACCCGGCGGGGAACCCTTCCCGTGAAGGGCAACAGGCCGCCGATCCGAGGGTGTGAGTGATAGAACGGGCTTAACTAGCACAATCGAAAAAATTTGGCAAATAAAAAATGGCTAAGAGCTGAGGGCGAATGGAAAAGCCGGCAATGATGTTGCCCTTTGCCCTTTACCCTTCGCCTTTAGCCTTTCACCCTTTGCCTGTTGTTATGTCGTATAATGCGCGTTGATCTTCACGTAATCGAGGCTCAGGTCGGAGCTGAAGACCCGGAAGCTCTTGACGCCCTGGCCGAGCCCGACGACCACCCGGATGTGGTCCTTTTTCATGACCTCCACGAGTTGCTGCAGGTGGCTCGCGATCCCCTGGCCCTGCCGGAAGAGCGGCAGGCCGTCGAAGGTCAGCTCGACGGCCGCCGGGTCGAGCGCCACCCCGGCCGCCCCGGCGGCTGAAATGATCCGACCCCAGTTCGGGTCGCCCCCGTAAAAGGCCGTCTTGACCAGGTTCGAGCGGGCGATCTGGTAGGCGACGGCCTTCGCCTCTGCCGCCGACCTGGCCCCTTCGACGACGATCTCGATGAGCTTCGTGGCCCCTTCGCCGTCACGCACGATCATCCTGGCCAGCTCCGTCATCACCTCGGTGAGCATCGCGGCAAACACGGTGAAGTCCCTCGTCGAGGCACGGATCTTCCTGTTCCCCGCAATGCCGTTGGCCAGCAGGAGAACCGTGTCGTTGGTGCTCATGCAGCCGTCGACGCTGATGGCGTTGAAGCTCTGGTCCACGGCATCCCGAAGCGCACGTCTCATCGCCTGGTCGTCGATGTCGGCATCGGTGAGGATGAAAGCCAGCAGCGTCGCCATGCCGGGCTCGATCATGCCCGCCCCCTTGGCGATGCCGCAGACGCAGACATCGCTGCCGCCGACGGGCCCTTCCCGGTACTGGATCTTCGGGTATCGGTCCGTGGTCATGATGGCCTCGGCCGCCTCGGGAATCCCGCCTGGCGAGAGTCCCTTGACCAGCCTGCTCACGCTTCCCGCAACCCGGTCGACGGGAAACTTGCGGCCGATGACGCCCGTCGAGGCCACGAGGACCTGCGCCTCGTCGATCGAGAGAGCCCCGGCGCAGAATCGGGCCATCTTCACGGCATCCTGGAAGCCCTCGTCGCCGGTTGCGGCGTTGGCGTTGCCGCTGTTGACGATGACGGCCCTCGTCGTGCCGCTCTTGATGCGCTCCATATCGAGCAGCACGGGCGCCGCCTTGAAAACGTTCGTCGTGAAGACGCCGGCGGCTTTTGCCGGCACCTCGGAGTACAGAAGGGCCAGGTCCTTCCGCCCGTCCTCCTTGATCCCCGCCGCGATCCCGCCGGCCTGAAACCCGGGGACTTCGTATTTCTGCTCACCGTTTGCCATGATTGGCCTTCCCCTTGCCTTTTTCCCTTCGCCCTTCGCCTTTCGCCCTCAGCCTTTTATTTCCCACAACACTTCTTGTACTTCTTCCCGCTGCCGCAGGGGCACGGATCGTTCCGGCCGACCTTTCCGGATGAATCCCTCCTGACCTGCTTCACGGGGGCCCCTGCCGTGCCGTGGGACTCTACGACATCGCGCTGCGTCCGGTCCCGCAGGCCTTCCACCTCCTCCTCCCGCTGGACCTGCACGAGCGAGAGCTTCTGCAGCGAGTCCTGGCGCACGCGGTACATCATCTCCAGGTACATCTCGTACCCTTCCTTCTGGTATTCGCGAACCGGGTCTTTCTGCGCGTAGCCCCGCAGCCCGATGCCCTCCCGGAGGTGATCCATGCCGAGCAGATGGTCCTTCCAGAAGGTGTCGATGGACTGCAGCATGATCACCTTCATCAGGTAGTCCCACAGGGGTTTGCCGAAGTCGGTTTCCTTCCGGCGCAGGTGCTCCAGGACGGCCTTGTGGATCTCCTCCTGCATCTGCTCAGGCCCTCCCGGGCTGCGTCCGGGCTCGCTGAACCGGAGCTTGAGCGAGAAGAGCTGGTACACCATGTCGTCGAGGCCCTTGAGGTTCCACTCCTCGGGGTGCTGCTTCTCGTCGACATATTCCCGGACGATGTTCTCGGCCACCTCGTCGAGCATCTCCTCGAGCATGCCCCACAGGTCGTCGCCCTTCAGAACGGCCTTGCGCTGCTCGTAGATGGCCTCGCGCTGCACGTTCATCACATTGTCGAACTCGAGGAGGTGCTTGCGGATATCGAAGTTGTGGGCCTCCACCCTCCGCTGGGCGGCCTCGATCTGCCGGGACAGCAGGCCGGACTCGATCGGTTGGCCTTCCTCCATCCCGATCTTGTCCATGATCGCCCCCATCCGCTCTCCCCCGAAGATCCTCAGCAGGTCATCCTCCATGGACAGGTAGAACCGGGAGGACCCGGCGTCTCCCTGGCGTCCCGACCGGCCACGGAGCTGGTTGTCGATTCGCCGGCTCTCGTGGCGCTCCGTGCCGAGAATGTGCAGGCCGCCCAGCCGGGCCACCCCCTCGCCGAGCTTGATATCCGTGCCGCGGCCGGCCATGTTCGTCGAGATGGTGACGGCCCCCCGCTGCCCGGCCTGGGTGATGATCTCCGCCTCGCGCTCGTGGTGCTTGGCGTTGAGGACGTGATGCTTCACGCCCTGGCGGGAGAGAAGCCCGCTGAGCTTTTCCGACTTCTCGATGGAAATCGTGCCGACCAGGACCGGCCGCCCCTGCCCGTGGAGGTCCTTGATCTCCTGGATGACCGCCTCGAACTTCTCCCGTTCCGTGCGGTAGATGACGTCGGGATGGTCCGTCCGGATCATGGGCATGTTCGTGGGGATCACCATGACCTCGAGCCCGTAGATCTCCTGGAATTCGGCCGCTTCCGTGTCCGCCGTGCCCGTCATCCCCGCAAGCTTCTCGTACATGCGGAAGTAGTTCTGGAAGGTGACGGACGCGAGCGTCTGGTTCTCCCGCTCGATCTTGACGCCTTCCTTGGCCTCGAGGGCCTGGTGCAGGCCCTCGCTGTATCGCCTGCCGGGCATGAGGCGGCCCGTGAACTCGTCGACGATGAGCACTTCGCCGCTCTTGACGACGTAGTCCACGTCACGCTTGAAGAGGGTGTGGGCCTTCAGGGCCTGGTTGACGTGGTGCAGCAGCTCGATATTGCGCGGGTCATAGAGGTTCTGCACCTTCAGGGCCTTTTCCACCCGGGCCACACCTTCCTCGGTGAGGACGACGGCCCGCGCCTTCTCGTCGATCGTGTAGTCCCTCTCGCGCCGGAGCCCGGGAATGATCTGGTTGATCCGGTAATACTTGTCCGTGGATTCGTCGGAGGGACCCGAGATGATGAGTGGCGTTCTCGCCTCGTCGATGAGGATGCTGTCCACCTCGTCGACGATGGCATAGTGGAAGTCCCTCTGGACATAGTCCTCGAGGGTGAACTTCATGTTGTCGCGCAGGTAATCGAATCCGAACTCGTTGTTCGTCCCGTAGGTGATGTCGGAGCCGTAGGCGGCGCGCCGTTCCGCGTCGGTCAGGCCGTGGACGATGACACCGACGGAAAGGTCCAGGAAGTTGTAGATGGGGCCCATCCAGGCGGCGTCGCGGCGCGCCAGGTAGTCGTTCACCGTGACGAGATGGCAGCCCTTGCCGGTCAGGGCGTTGAGGTACAGGGGCATGGTCGCCGCGAGGGTCTTCCCTTCGCCCGTCTTCATCTCCGCGATCTTGCCCTCGTGAAGGACGATCCCCCCGATGAGCTGCACGTCGAAGGGGCGCATCCCCACGGTCCTGCGGGCCGCCTCCCGAACCACGGCGAAGGCCTCCGTCAGGATGTCGTCGAGGCTCATGCCGCCCGCGAGTTTCTCCTTGAACTCGGCCGTCTTGGCCTTCAGCTGCCCGTCGGAGAGGCCGCGGATGCCGTCCTCGAAGCGGTTGATCTCGTCCACGAGGGGCGCGATCCGCTTCAGCTCCCTTTCGTTCTTCGTCCCGAACAGCTTCTGGATGAAATTCAGCATGGTTCCGCCTAAAAAAAACCCGGTAAGCCCTTACCGGATTTTCGGATACTATACCCTGTTTTTTCGCAAAAGGGAATCAGGGCAGATACTTCCTGGGGTTGACATAGACTCCATTGAGATTCACGGAATAGTGCAGGTGGGCCCCGGTGCTGCGGCCCGAGTTGCCGACATACCCGAGGACCTCCCCGCGCTTGACCATCTGTCCCTTGCTGACCGCGGAGCGGAAGAGGTGGGCATAGAGGGTGAAGATGCCCCTTCCGTGTTCGACCTTGATGAGAAGGCCCAGGTCCGGTCTCTTTTCCACGTTGGCCACGATCCCGTCGGCCGGCGCCTGGATAGGGGCTCCGAGCTTCGCCGCAATGTCCATCCCCGAGTGAAATTCCCGCCGGCCGCCGAAGGGGTTGGCCCTGGGTCCGAACTCGGAGGTCACCCAGCCGGTGACGGGCCACAGGTTGGGCGTCACGGCGGCGATGGAGCGCTGAGCGCGCAGGAATTCCTGCAGCTCGGCAAGGCTTCGCTCGCGGGCGGACGCATCCTCCAGCAAACGGTCCATGTGCCGGTTGAGGCTGGTCAGCTTGTCGGCGCCGGTTTCCCCCGCCGGCATCGGGCCGCCCACGCCGAGAGCCTGTTCCCGGGCAGGCGCCGTTTCCTTCCTGGATGCCTTGCGGGGCTTGCCGGCCAGATCCATCGCCATCGTGCGGATCTTTTCATCCACCTGTTTGAGCTCGGCCAGCTTCCGCTCGAAGAAGGTGATCTTCCCCTCGAGGGTGTCGATCTGCTCCTGCTGGGTGGATGTGAGCCGGCGCAGGTTGAAAAGTTCCATCTGCTCGAGTTTGATCGTCAGGTAATCGACGGCACAATAGCCGAGAAAACAGAACAGGGCGACCAACAAGGTTGTGGCGAGGCGGAAATGACGCGGTGTGGCGAGGAACTTCTTGACGGAGTCTTTCTTTTTATGAGGGATGATCAGGAGGGTGTAAAAATGCTTCGGCATTGCTCATCCTCATCCTTTCTTTGCACCCGGGAACCGGGGAAGGAGGCTTCCCGCTTTCCCTGGCAAGTACGGGAGGAAAGACGGCGCGTGATGCCGAGGGACACTCTGCATCCCCCAAATCACCGCGTCAAAAGAGACCCCGGTCACGAACCACCGAAACCGCCGGATTCCGGAGACAGGCGTCTAAATACCCGCAAACGGGCGACCTGTCAAGACGAAATCGCCCGTTTCAGAAAAAAATGAAACGAATCCGGCCCCATGTGGATTCCCAGAGATCAGAAATCAGCCCTTCCTCGCGCGGGACCCGTGGCTTCCCACCTCTCCTTCGGGGGCTTTCTTGACCGACAGCAGCGGGTCACCCACATCGACCGGGTCGCCGGGGTTCTTGAAGACCTCCACGACCTTCCCGTTGATGGCCGAGACGACGTTGTTGAGCATCTTCATGGCCTCGAGCACGATGAGCACCTGCCCGGCGGACACCTCGTCGCCCTCGGACACGGGAACCTCGTTGACGGATCCCTTGATGGGCGAGCGGATGTCGCCGTCCCTGGCCAGGGCATCGAGCTCCTTGGCGCTGAGGGTCGCCTTCTTCGTCTCCGCCGTCGCACCCTCCTGCTCGAGCTCCGTCAGGATCGGCTCGGGGTGATGGTCGATGACGAGGTAGGTCACCGCGTCGCCGCTCGAGGTCCGGCGCTGGGGCCCGATGACGATCGAGTGCAGCTTCCCGTAGGCATCGGGGAACTCGAAGGTGTCGCCCAGGTTGAACCCGCCCTTCTTGAACCAGACACTGGGCGGAAGGACCCACACCTTGCCGTATTTTTCCTCGAACTTGAAGAAACTTACGGCGTCATTGGGGTGCTGCAGGTACAGGACCAGTTCCTCCTCGGAGACCTTTCGTTCGAGCCTCTTCTCCAGGACGCGCTTCTCGATGGCGAGGTCCACGTCCTCGATCTTCTGGTAGCCGTAGTCGCGTTCCACGGTCTTCTTCCAGTTCGGGCCGAAAACGGCCTCGTAGATCCAGTCGGCCGGCTTTCGGAAAGGCAGCTCGCCGTACCGGCCGAGCATCAGGTTCTTCAGGTCGTCAGTGGCATCCTTGTACCGGGCGCGCTTCAGGACATTGTTGACCGCCGTGGTCCAGAGGATCTGGGAGCCCGGCGTCACGCTCCACCAGTTGCCGAGCTCGACCTGGACCTTCGGAAGCTCCTGCTGGAGGATCTCCGGCATGAGGTGCAGGAAGTTGCCCTTTACGGCCTGCTCGAAGCTCGACCCCGTGGCCCCGCCGGGCAGTTTGTGGATCTGGACGGTGGGGTCGAAGCCGAGGAACTGGGACTCGAAGTCCTTGTAGTGCTCGCGCTCGGGACGCAGTTTGTTGGAGGTGTCGATGACGGCCTGCTTGTCGATCCCGATGCAGGGGTAGCCGTAGTCCTCGAGGGTCTCGACAATCGTCAGCAACGGGGGCGGGCCGTAGAATCCCGTGAAGGAGTGGTCGCCGCCGTTGACGATCCTGGCCCCGTTTCGGACGGCCTCGACGGTACGGCCGATGTCGTTGCCGTCGGTGTTGTGGCCGTGGTAATGGATCAGCAGCCCGGGGAACCGGTCGAGAATGGCCTTCACGAGATCCCCGATGCGCTTCTGTGTCCCGAGTCCCCCGTGGTTCTTGATGCACAGGATGATGTCCTCACCGGTGATGTCGACGATCTGGCCCACTTTCCCCACGTAATAGCCGTCCGTGTGCTCGGGCCCCGTGGAGAAGCAGATGGCCGGCTCCAGGATCCGGCCGGCGCGCTTCACCTCCTCGAAGACGGGAATCATGTTCCGGACGTCATTGAGGAAGTCGAAGACGCGGAACACGTCGATCACCTCGGCGAAATGCTGGATCGTCAGGCGGACGACGTTGTCCGGGTAGGGCCGATACCCGAAGAGGTTGATCCCCCGGACCAGCGTCTGAAACAGGGTCTCGGGCATCATGGACTTGAGGACCCGCAGCTTCTCGAAGGGATTGATCTGCTTTCGCAGCATGTCCACGTGGATCGAGGCCCCGCCGGAGATCTCGATGGAAAAATAGCCGCAGGCGTTTCGCTCCCCGGCCACGAGCATCTGCGTGTGGGGCAGCACCCGGTTCTTGAAATCCGACTGGGAGAGGTCCCTCTCGGTGTTGGTCATGTAGTAGCCCTTCGACCGGCGGATCTTGTCCAGGACGTATCGAACCCCGTGCTCCTTGAGCTCCCGCGGGGTGATTCTCTCGTTGACCGGGTGTGACGTCTTCTTCGCCATTTCCTTCTCTTGAACCGTCGTTTCCTGTTTTATCTTTTATCCCGAGCCCCGCGCTCCTGCCTAGCAGGGTGTTGAAAATCTGACTTCTTTTTCTCGTTTGTCCTTTATTATCGGGTCAAACGAGTGTGCGGATGGCTTAAACTGTGTTTTTTGCTCTTTCACATGGCTGATTCATAGGGCCTCAGC
>JAAYEC010000010.1 GCA_012728915.1 Deltaproteobacteria bacterium
CATGGCCACGGGATGGGTGACCCGGGGATGGGCCAAAAAGCAGCACCCCCGGTGGCTCCGGGAGATGGAGGAGCACGGAACCCTCGTCGTCTACGGCGAAGAAAAAAAACCCGCCGCAGGAGAGCACGGATAAGACGCTTCCCTCCGGGGAAAGGCCCCCTTCGGACGGGCCTCTCCCCGGAGGGACGGGCCGTGCTTTTTTTTGCCGGCCCTCATGCTAGCCCTAACATAACCCCTCCCCGCTTCCGCGGGTGGAGAAAGATCGAGAGGACATCCCATGATGAACGAAACCCGTTTCCAAGTGTCTCCGGCACCGGCCCTGCACCCGCTGCGCCGGGTCGCCGCGATCTGCGCGGCCGCCCTCGTCCTGCTCTGCCCGGCCCTGTCGCACGCGGCAGGGGCGATCAAAGCCGCCGTGGCGGCGAACTTCATGATCCCCTTCGGGGAGATCGCCGCCGCCTTCGAGGAGGAGACGGCCATCCGTGTCGAGCCGACCTATTCCTCGACCGGAAATTTCTACAGCCAGATCGTCAACGGGGCCCCGTACGACCTGTTCCTGTCGGCCGACGAGAAGACACCGCGGTCGCTTTTCGAAAAGGGCCTGGCGGAAAAGCCAATCCTCTACGCGACGGGACGGGTCGTCCTCTGGGGGAGCGGCAGGGAGTTCTGCGGGGCGAAAACCTGGCAGGAAGCCATCGGGCGAAAAGGTGTGAAGAGGATCGCCATCGCCAACCCAGTCACGGCCCCCTACGGCGCGGCGGCCGAGGCGGCCCTGAAAAAAGCCGGCCTGTGGGACGAAATCCGGGAACGCATCGTCATCGCCCAGACCGTGGGGCAGTCCTTCCAGTACGCTATGTCGGGCGGGACGGACGGCTCCTTCTGCGCCCTTTCCTCGGCCCTGTCGGAACAGGGTGGCAAGGGATGCCACTATCCGATCGAAGAGGCGCCTCCCATCCTGCAGGCGGCCTGTGTCCTGACCCGGACGCCTGCAAAGAACGACGCATCCCGGCTGCTGAAGTACCTCGATTCCCCGAGAGCGCGTGAAATCAAGAAACGGTACGGCTATCGCTAAATGGACCTGCTGCCCCTCTACCTTTCGGCGAAACTGGCCGCCATTGCGACGGTGATCCTCATCGGGCTCGCGGCGCCGCTGGCCTGGTGGCTGACCAACGGCGCCTGGCCCGGCAAATCCTTCGTCGAGGCCCTTTTCAATCTGCCCATCGCCCTGCCGCCTACGGTCATCGGGTTCTACCTGCTCTTCGTCCTGGGACCGAGGGGATCCGTGGGACGGGCGTGGGAGACCCTGTTCGGCGGCCCACTGCTCTTCACCTTCACGGGGATCGTCGTCGCCTCGATCTTCTACAGCCTCCCCTTCGCCGTCCAGCCGATCAAGGCGTCCTTCGAAAGGATCGACCCCCGCCTGAAGGAAAGCGCCTATGTCCTCGGGCTGTCGCCCGCTGCGACGTTCTTCCGGGTCATCATCCCCAACAGCCTCAGCGGGATCGCGGCGGCGGCGATCCTCGTGTTCCTGCACACCATGGGCGCCTTCGGCGTCGTCCTGATGGTCGGCGGGAGCATCGCCGGGGAGACGCGGGTGGCCTCCATCGCCATCTACGAAGCCGTCGAGTCCATGCAATACGAGAAGGCCTGGACCCTGTCGCTGGCCTTCATCCCGATCGGGTATGGGTTTCTGCTGCTGGTCAACCGCTTAACGAGGAAATAGCCATGGGACTTACGGCCGTACTGAAAAAGAAAACGAAATTCTTCACCATCGACGTGGAGCTGTCCTGCCCCGACGGGCAGACGCTCGCCCTCATCGGGCCTTCCGGCTCCGGGAAGACCACGATCATCCGGATGCTCGCAGGCCTCGTGACGCCCGACGAGGGGCGGATTGTGTACCGGGACCGGCTCTTCTTCGATTCGGCGCGGGGCGTGAACCTTCCGCCGCAGAAGCGGAAACTGGGCTACGTCTTCCAGGACTACTCGCTCTTCCCGCACCTGACGCTCTACGGCAACGCGGCCTTCGCGGCGCGGGACCGCGGGGAGGTGGATGCGCTCATGGGATTTTTCGGCTTGGCGGAGCTGCGCGATCGCAAGCCCCACCAGGTATCGGGCGGCGAAAGGCAGCGCTGCGCCGTCTGCCAGGCGCTTGCAAGAAACCCGCAACTGCTGCTTCTCGACGAGCCCTTCTCCGCCCTTGACGTGGTCACGCGGCGGATCCTTCGAAACGGGCTGAAAAAAATCATGGGAAAGCGGACATGCCCCATGGTCTACGTCACCCATGACGTCACGGAGGCCCTTTTCATCGGCAACACCGTCCTGCCGATCGTCGCGGGCTCGGTTGACCAGGAGTGGATGGAACGCATCACGGCCCCCGCGGCCGGCATGGACGCCGGGGCGAAAGCCGCCAGGGCGACCAGGCTGGCCCTGGCCTATTAAAAGGATCTTTTCATGAAAATCGGCAACTATTCCTTCGACGAGTACCTTCACCTGGTCAAATCCTTCCACGGCAGCCTCGCCCCGGGGCTCGTCATCGGCGGCTTCATGGTCGACCTGGCACTCAAATCCCTCCCGGAAGGGGAGCTCTTCGACGCGATCTGCGAAACACCGGTGTGCCTCCCCGACGCCGTGCAGCTCCTCACCCCCTGCACGGTGGGGAACGGGTGGCTCACGGTCCTGCCTTTCGGGCGATACGCCGTCACGTTCTACGAAAAATACGGCGGCGAGGGGGTGCGCGTGTATCTCGACCCGGCCAAGATGGAGGCCTGGCCGGAGACAAAGGCCTGGTTTTTCAAGCTCAAGCCCAAGAAGGAACAGGACGCCCGGAGGCTGTTCGAGGAGATCCGGGAAGCGGGGGAGAAGCTGTTGAGCGTCCAGCGCGTTCGGGTCCGGCCGGAGACGCTAAGGCGGAAGAAGATGGGACCCGTGGCCGCATGCCCGCAGTGCGGGGAGGCATACCCGGTGCGGGACGGCGAGCGCTGTCGGGCCTGCGGGGGCGAGTCGCCCTACCGGTGAGCCCTTCGCAGCGGAACCCGCACGATCGGGACGGGAGCGTCCCCCGGAGGGAACGGCGGGAATGAAAACGAATCAGGTCGATCAACTGCTGGAGATGGGCTGGTGCGCCGTCGGCGCGGAGGACTACGGGAAAGCGCTGACCCTGTCGAACCTGATCCTGGATGCGAATCCGGACCTGGCCGAGGCCCACAACCTGCGGGGAAACGTCCTGGCCGTCCTGGGGCACCACGGCGGGGCGATCGACGCCTTCGACAGGGCGATCAGGCTGAAGCCCGGTTACGCGGAGGCGTATTACTTCAGGGGCCTCAGCCGCCAGGAGACGAAGGACTTCGAGAAAGCGGCCCGCGATTACACCCGGGCTATCCGCGCGGGTCTCGCCGTGGCCGAGGTCTACAACGCCCGGGGCGCGGCCCGCGCCCGGTGCGGAGACTACCCCTCGGCCATCCGCGATTTCAGCACCGCAATCCGTCTGAAGCCCGGCTTCGCCGTGGCCTGGTACAACCGCGGCATCACCCGCGAAAGGCTCGACCCGGGCTCCGCGCGCGTCGCCGCCGACCTGCTCCGCGCGAAGGCCCTGGGCTGCGAACCGGCAGCGGCGCTGCTCGACAGGGCCGGTTCCCACTGAACCCCGCCGCCGACAATGCCCGGAAGGTCGGGGCATCCCCTGGCGCTCCGTCCTCGCCGCTCCGATTGCCAAAAGGCTCCCTCGCGGGAGCCTTTTGGCAGGGATCGCAAGCACCGCCTGCCTAATGCCGATCCCGTCTTCGGAGGACCGGCGCCGGGGGCGCGCTACGAAAAGGATCACGACGCCTTCCGGATCCGGCAGGGCAGGTTCTTGATGTTCGGCGTCCCGAACTCCCTGCCCAGCTTCCCGACCGATGTCAGCATGTTGTAGTTGGATCTTCGCCAGTCGTACTGGGTCTCCGGCGATGCCTCGGGGAACCACCAGCCCAGGGCGGGGCTCACCACGCGGGGGTCGATGATGTCCGTCACGCGGGCCTTCTGGGTGATGGAGCCGTACTTCGTCTCGATTACCACGTCATCACCCTCGCCGATCCCGTGCTTCGCGGCCGTGTCGGGGTGGATCTCCACGAGCGGGTGGGGCCTCTTCTCGCGCAGCCTCCCGACCCACCGGTAGGAGGACAGCAGGTAGTAACGGCTCTTGGCGCTGATGGCCAGCAGGGGGTACTCGGGGTCGTCCGGCTCGGGGAACCCCGTGAACTCCGGCAGCGGCTTGAGCCTGAACTTCTCGGCCGTGCTCAGGCGCAGCTCCACCTTGCCCGTGGGCGTGGGGAACCCCTTCGCCTCGTAGGAGCGGGTGCCGGACGGGCCCTTCAGGTACCCCTTCTCGACGAATTGCGCGTAGGTGAGCCCCGACGGTTTCAGGACGTCCTCCAGGAACTGCTCGTGGTTTTCGTGCCACAGCTCCGGCGGGGAGACCCGCTTGCCCAGCTCGTTCATGATCTTCATGTCGGGCCAGCATTCCTCAGGCGGTTCGACGACCTTCGGGCGGGCGAGGATCATGCCGTGGCCGATGCCGTAGTGGCCGATGTCGTTCATCTCGTACTGGTGGGCCACGGGGAAGACGATGTCGGCCATGGCGGCCGTGGGCGTCATGAAGATCTCCGCGACGGCGACGAAATCGAGGCTCTTGAACGCCTCGTAGGTAAGCCGGCTGTCGGCCCAGGTGACCATCGGATTCGTGCACATCCCGTAGTAGCCGCGGACGGGATAGGGCGTCCCCTCCAGGACGGCCTTTCGGAAATACGCCGGGGCGATGGTCATGAGCCTAGGGATAACGCGGTGATGGGCGCTGATCATCTCCGTGCGCTTGTCGGGGATGAGGTCGGCGCGGACAAACGGGGCCAGGCCCATGATCTTGGGGTCACGGGCGTTGACGTTGCCGCCGGGGATCTCGAGATTCCCGGTGATCCCCATCAGGCAGGCCAGGGCGCGGGTGGCATCGAAAAGGTTGACGTCGTGCTCGATGGCGTTGCCCCACTGCAGGGCGGCGGGTTTGGCCTCGGCGTACATCCGGGCGGCCTTGCGGATCGACTCCGCCGGCACCCAGGTGATCCCCGCAACGTTTTCCGGGGCGTATTGCTTTGCGTGCTGCGCCAGCTCGTCGAAGCCGTGGGTGTACTTCTCCACGAAATCCTTGTCGTAAAGACCCTCCTCGCAGATGACGTGGATCATGGCGAGGGCCAGGGCCTGGACCGTCCCGGGCCGAAGCTGGAGCCAGAGGTCCGCCTTTTCGGCCAGCTCGGTCCTGCGGGGGTCGACAACGATCATCTTGGCGCCGCCCTTGAGCTGGGCGCCCACCTGGCTGTAGATCTGCCCCTCCTCGCTGGTGGAGGCCAGGTTGCTGCCCCAGAAAAACATCAGCTTCGTCGGGTTGTGCAGATCGGCGACGGGATAAAAGCCGCAGGTGTGGATGCCCGTGATTTCCCTTCCGGCATGGCAGACGTCTTGCGATGCGATGACGTTGGGGGAGCCGAAGATGTTGGCCAGGCGGATCAGCACGAAGTGCTCGAGCCCCTTCGGCATGCCGACTCCGAACCCCACGGCCCGCGCGCCGTGTTGCTCCTTGATCTTCAGGAGATTCTCCGCCGTCTCGGCGAGGGCCTGCTCCCAGGAGATGCGCTGCCACTTCCCCTCGCCCCTCGCACCGGCTCTCTTCAGGGGGTGCTTGAGACGATCGGGATGCGTGAGACGGTCGGCGGAAACCCGTCCCTTGAAACAGGTGTAGCCCCTGTTGAGGTACCCCTCGGGGTCTCCCTTGATCTGGACGATCTCGTTACCCCTGACCCCGACCAGCAGGGCGCAGCCGCCGTGGTCCATCCGAGCGCAGTGTGTTCTGACCCACCGGATTTCTTCTGCCATCTCCTCGCTCCTTTCGACGCGATACGGTTGGAATGGGAAGGCAAAGCCCTTGTAGCAGATCACCGCAACTATGTCAATTCTGACACAAATACGCCGAGAGCCCGGTATTCCGGCCGGATGAATTTGTTTGTGATGCCGGGGTGTTATCGCCCGGCGAGGAAAGAGGCAACCGCCGGGCCGGCAGACGAATTCTATATGTCACAAATGACATATGTACTTGATTTCACAGGCGATTCGGCCAAATAAACCTTGACTTCTTGCGCTCTTTTTATTATAGGAAATCGCCATTTTCAGGCGCTCCCGTGTCCTGATTCGTTCCTTTTTTCCTCCTGCGGAGCAGCCGGACTGTTCACCCGTGGCGGTCCCGCCGGGAAATGATGTCTCCGATCCGCCCGTTCTAAAGAGAAAGCCAGAGAGATCTCCATGACGGGCTGACGCCGGGTATGGCTGGAAACGGCCCTGCCTCCCGCGCTTGGAAAGGAGACCCGGGAAAGAGAGAGATTCCCGCGACATTCTTTGAAAGGAGAGAGGGTTTTTATGGATGTCAGCAGAAGAGGTTTCCTCAAGCTCTCCGGCGCGACCCTGGCCGCAAGCGGTCTCGGCATCAGCCTGAGCCCGGCCAAGGCGCACGCCAAAGAGCTCAAGACACGTTTCACAAAAGAATCCCTGACCGTCTGCCCCTACTGCTCCGTGGGATGCGGCATCATCGTGTCCGTCCGCGACGGCAAGGTGATCAACACCGAGGGAGACCCCGACAACCCCATCAACCAGGGCACGCTCTGTCCCAAGGGCGGCTCCATCTACCAGATGGCCAACAACAAGAACCGGCTCGACAAGCCCCTCTACCGGGCGCCCCACGCCTCGGAGTGGCAGGAGGTCGACTGGGACTGGGCCCTGGACCGGATCGCCCGGAACATCAAGGCGAGCCGAGACAAGAGCTTCAGGGCGCGCAACGCCAAGGGCGAGCTCGTCAACCGCACGGAGGGCATCGCCTCCGTCGGCTCGGCCGCCATGGACAACGAGGAGTGCTGGCTCTATCAGAAATTCCTGAGGGGGTTGGGTCTGGTGTACATCGAACACCAGGCCCGGATCTGACACAGCGCCACGGTACCGGCTCTGGCAGAGTCGTTCGGACGCGGCGCGATGACGAATCACTACATTGACTTCCAGTGGAGTGATGTGATCCTGATCATGGGCTGCAACCCCGCGGCCAACCACCCCGTCTCCTTCAAGTGGATCACCAGGGCCATGGAGCGGGGCGCAAAGCTCGTCTGCGTGGACCCCCGCTTCACCCAGTCGGCCGCCAAGGCCCACCTCTACGCCCCGCTCCGTTCGGGGACGGACATCGCCTTCCTGGGCGGTATGATCAAGTACATCTTCGATAACAAGCTCTGCTTCGAGGAATACATCAGGCACTACACCAACGCCACCTTCCTCGTGAGCCCCAACTTCAGGCTGCCCGGCGACAACAAGGGCGTCTTCTCGGGCCTCACGGGCGGCAAGTACGACAAGGCCACCTGGGCGTATCAGACCGACGAGGCCGGCGTCATCCGGAAAGACCCGACGATGACGAGCCCCCATTGCGTCTTCCAGCTCCTGAAAAAGCACTACAGCCGCTACAACCCGGACCTCGTCGCCCGGATCACGGGCACGCCGAAGGACAAGCTCCTGGAGGTCTACAAGGCCTACACCTCCACGACGGGCCCCGCGAAGGCGGGCAACATCCTTTACGCCATGGGCTGGACGCAGCATACCGTGGGCGTCCAGAACATCCGCACGATGGCCATCATCCAGCTGCTGCTGGGCAACATCGGCATCCCGGGCGGCGGCGTACAGGCCCTGCGCGGAGAAGCCAACGTCCAGGGATCGACGGACCAGGGGCTGCTCTTTCACATCTGGCCGGGCTACATCGGGACCCCGCGAAGTTCCCTCTCCACCCTGAAGAGTTTCATGGACGCCAGGACCCCCAAGACCACGGAGGCCAAGAGCCTCAACTGGTGGAAGAACATGCCCAAGTACATCGCGAGCTTCCTTCGGTCCATGTACGGCATGAACGCCACCCTGGACGAAGCCTACAACCTGCTGCCCAAGCTCGACGACGGCGCCGACTATTCCTGGCTGACCCTCTTCGACCAGATGTACAAGGAGAAATTCACGGGCTTCTTCGCCTGGGGCATGAACCCCGCGAACTCCGGCGCCTCCTCCAACAAGGTGCGCCAGGCCCTCACGAAACTCGACTGGATGGTCAACGTCAACCTCTACGACAACGAGACGGGCTCCTTCTGGAGAAGCCCAGGCTTCGACCCGGCGACGGTCAAGACGGAGGTCTTCCTGCTGCCCTGCGCCTCGTCCATCGAGAAGGAAGGCAGCATCTCCAACAGCGGCCGCTGGATGCAGTGGCGCTACAAGGCCGTCAATCCCGTCGGCATCGCGATGCCCGACGGCGACATCATGACCGAGCTCTACTTCAGGCTGAAAGCCCTCTATGAAAAGGAGGGAGGCCCCAACAGGGAGGCCGTCACGAAGCTCACCTGGAACTACGGAAAGTTCGACGAGAAGGGGCGCTACCACCTCGACGCCCACGCCATCGCCAGGGAGATCAACGGCACCTTCCTGGCGGACAAGGTGGTCGAGAACCCCGCTACGAAGGAGAAGGTGTCCTTCAAGAAGGGACAGCAGGTCCCGAGCTTCGCCTTCCTGCAGGACGACGGATCGACCTCCTCGGGCGACTGGGTCTACTGCGGCTCCTACACCGACGCGGGCAACATGGCGCAGCGGCGCGGCAAGGCGGACCCCACGGGACTGGGCCTCTACCCCCAGTGGGCGTGGTCCTGGCCGGTGAACCGCCGGATCATCTACAACGGCGCCTCCGTGGACCCCACGGGGAAACCATGGAACCCCAACCGGGCCGTCATCAAGTGGGACGGCGCGAAGTGGACGGGCGACGTGCCCGACGGCGTGGGTGACCCCGGCAGCGGGCGCCCGCCCTTTATCATGAAGCCTGACGGCGTCGCCTCCCTCTTCGGGCCGGGTCTGGCCGACGGTCCCTTCCCCGAGCACTACGAACCGATGGAGTGCCCGGTGGAAAAGAATCTGATGTCGCCGCAGTTCAACAACCCCGTGGCCAAGCGATGGGAGAAGAAGGGCGTGGGAACGGACACGGACGTGGACACCATCGCGTCCTGCGACCCGCGGTTCCCCTTCATCTGCAGCACCTACCGCGTGACCGAGCACTGGCAGACGGGCCTGCAGACCCGCTGGGTGCCCTGGCTCGCGGAGATGCAGCCCGGCATGTTCGTCGAGGTGAGCGAGGAGCTCGCCAAGGAGCGCGGCTTCGCCAACGGCGAGCTCGTCACGGTCAGGACGGCCCGCGGCGAGGTGGATTGCGTCTGCATCATCACGCCGCGCATGAAGCCCTTCAACATCGACGGCAACACGGTCCACATGATCGGCGTTCCCTGGCACTACGGCTGGGCCACCACGGCAAACCGCCCGTACAACGCCAATGACAAGAAGCCGGAGATCTTCACCACCGGTGATGCGGCGAACCTGCTGACGCCCTACGCGGGGGACCCCAACACGATGATCCCCGAGAGCAAGGCCTTCATGGCGAACGTCGTAAAGAAGGGGGTGAAGTGAGATGGCGGAAAAAATCAAACTCTACGACGACTCCAAGTGCACCGCCTGCAGGGGCTGCCAGCTTGCCTGCAAGCAGTGGAACGCGCTGAAGGCCGGCCAGACCAAACAGTGGGGCTCCTACCAGAACCCCCCGACGCTTCAGCCCAACAACTACATGATCATCCATTTCCAGGACGTCAAGGACGACAAGGGCGGCGTGAAGTGGCTCTTCCGCAAGGAGGCCTGCATGCACTGCACCGACGCGGCCTGCGTCACGGTCTGCCCCTCGGGCGCACTGTACTACAACAGGGAGTTCGGGACGGTGGGCCTAAACCACGACCTCTGCATCGGCTGCAAGAACTGTGTCGCGGCCTGCCCCTTCGAGGTCCCCAAGTACGACGCGGGGACGGACAAGGTTTACAAGTGTGACATGTGCGAAAGCCGCCTGGCCAACAACATGACCCCCGCCTGCGTGAAGGCCTGCCCCACGGGCGCCCTGTCCTGGGGCGACAAGGAGACCCAGCTGAAAAGGGCCGAGGCCCGCGCGAAGGAAGTGGGCGGCACCGTCTACGGCCCCCAGTACGTCGGGGGCACGCACATGGCGTACGTGCTCTCCGAGAAGCCGGCCGTCTACGCGGGGATCCACCTCGACCCGGGCGTTCCCTGGAGCGTCACGCTGTGGAGGGGCTTCCTGAAGCCCGTTTCCCTTCTGGCGGCTGGCGGCATTCTGGCGGGGTCGTTTTTGCACTACCTGATCAAGGGGCCCAAGCTGCCCTACGACGATGCCGGGGCCGGCAAGAAGGAAGGGGGTGAGTGAGCATGAGACCCGG